>JBHEQT010000048.1:0-9561 GCA_046530785.1 Arsenophonus sp. | reverse complement strand
ATTAGGGCAATTGAAGTTAAAAAACAACGTCAAACAGAAGCATCTGAGCGAAGAAATTTACTAGGATCAGGTGATCGTTCCGATAGAGTTAGAACCTATAATTTTCCACAAGGTCGAATTACTGATCATCGTATTAATTTAACACTCTATCGCTTAGATGAAGTGATGGATGGGAAATTAGATATGTTAATTCAACCTATTATTAATGAATATCAAGCAGATCAACTTTCCGCTTTATTAGAGTAATATTAATGAAATATCACCATTGGTTAACTTATGCGGCTAATAAGCTTTGTCATAGCGATAGTGCTAAACTTGATGCTGAAATTTTGTTGCAATACATAACAGGAAAAACACGGACTTTTCTTATTGCATTTGGCGAAATAGAATTAACCAAAAAGCAATATCAACAACTTAAACATTTATTAGCTTCTCGTGTCAAAGGTGAACCTATTGCGTATTTAATAAAAGAAAAAGAGTTTTGGTCGTTACCAATGAAAGTTTCACCTCTTACATTAATACCTCGTTCGGATACAGAATGCTTAGTTGAGAGGGCATTACAATTATTATTAGATAAACGAACAGTAAAAATATTAGATTTGGGAACGGGTATAGGTGCTGTGGCATTAGCTTTAGCATCAGAGTGTCCAAAATCTCAAATAATTGGTATTGATATTAGTGATGCCGCAATTACTCTATCTCAACTTAATGCAGATAATTTGATGATAAATAATGCTAAATTTTACAAAAGTAATTGGTTTACTTCAGTACCTATTCAGCAATTTGATATGATTGTTAGTAATCCACCTTATATAGATGAGTATGATCCACACTTACAACAAGGTGATGTACGTTTTGAGCCTAAAACAGCGTTAATATCAGATAATAATGGATTAGCTGATATTCAATTAATAATTGAAAAATCGTGTAATTACTTAGTCAATGAAGGATGGCTTTTGCTAGAACATGGGTGGCTACAGGGAAGAGAAGTAAGGAATTTATTTTCCTATCATCATTATCAGCAGATAATAACTTTTCAGGATTATAGTGGTAATGATCGTATTACAATAGGTCAATGGAAATGTTATGAACACTATAGCTGATTTTGAATTTAATAAAGCACCACTTAGCGAAGGTATTATATTTGTTTCACGGATTATTCAGCAAAATTTTCCTGTCGAACAGGTCAATGCACAACTTAGATTTTTAGTTGAAGAAGCAAGGAAAACAATACAACCTAATGACGATATAGAAACGAAAGTAACTAGATTACTAAAATTATTTTATCGAGACTGGCTTTTTAGCGGTGTAAAAGGAGTTTATTCGCTTTCTGAGGCACTTTGGTTGGATAAAGTGTTAACAACAAGACAGGGTGCACCTGTTTCATTAGGGACGATTTTTTTACATATAACTAATCAATTACAATTACCGGTTACACCAATTATTTTTTTGACTGAACTTATTCTGTGCGTTTATAGAAACGATGGAAGTTATTGGTATATTAATCCAATAAATGGTGAAACGCTCACTGAACAAATTCTTGATTTATGGATCAAGGGAACAATTAGCCCTTTTGCTCATTTAACTCGAAAAGATATGGAAAAAACTGAACACAAAATTATTATACGAAAAATATTTTCTACAATAAAAGCAGGATTAATGGAAGAAAAAAAAATGGAAGAAGCACTAAAAGTTTGTGAGACATTATTAATTTTTGATCCGAAAGATCCATATGAAATACGTGATAGAGGTCTTATTTTTGCTCATCTTGAATGTAATCATGTAGCCATTTCTGATTTAAATTATTTTGTTGAGCAATGTCCAGAAGATCCTGTTTCTGAAATAATAAAGATGCAAATTTATTCAATAGAAGAACAGCAGATTATATTGCATTAATCATTAAAATTTATAACTAATTTATCATTATAGGAAGGGTAAAGTATGCAATGTAAAGTAGTCATCATTGATAATATTAATGTAGCAAATAATCTACCTTTTGTTTTATTTGGTGGCATGAATGTCCTTGAATCACGTGATCTAGCAATGAATGTTTGTGAATATTATGTCACCGTGACAGAGAAGCTTAAAATTCCTTATATTTTTAAGGCTTCCTTCGATAAGGCTAACCGTTCTTCGATTCATTCTTATCGCGGTCCAGGGCTTGAAGAAGGAATGAAGATTTTTCAAGAAATAAAACAAACATTTGGAGTTAAGGTAATTACTGATGTTCATGAGGTAGAGCAAGCGTCAATAGTTGCTGAGGTGGTAGATGTTATTCAACTACCAGCTTTTTTAGCCAGACAAACTGATCTGGTTAAAGCGATGGCAAAAACAGGTTCAGTTATTAATATTAAAAAACCACAATTTATTAGTCCAGCTCAAGTTTCTAATATTGTTGAAAAATTTAAAGAAGCAGGTAATGAAAATATTATTCTCTGTGATCGTGGGGTAAATTTTGGTTATGATAACTTAGTTGTCGATATGTTAGGTTTCAATATTATGATGAATATTTCGAATGGTTCTCCAGTTATCTTTGATGTTACTCATTCATTACAATATCGAAATCCTTTTAGTTCTTTTTCAAATGGTCGTCGTGTACAGGTTTTTGAATTAGCAAGAGCGGGTATGGCGGTTGGTTTAGCAGGATTATTTTTGGAAGCTCATCCTAATCCTGATAATGCAAAATGTGATGGGGCATCAGCACTATTATTAACAAGATTAGAACCTTTTCTTGAACAGATTAAAGCTATCGATGATTTGGTAAAAAGCTTTGGAAATTTAAGTATCGATGACTAATTATTATTTTATATCCATTAAATGATCTTACTGCTGTATTTATTGATTCTTCTTACTGTCGTTATTTTAAATTCATAATATTTTTTGTAAAAGATTGTATCTTTAATTTCTTTAATTATAATTCTTAATTAAGAATGAATGAGATTTACGATTTTATAATGCTTATTTCTTTTGAAAGTAAAAATCCAAAAATATTTTATTGTATTTAAGATTATCTGGATTATTTTTAAGTTTATATTTAATACTTATCTTTAATTTTATTTTAGAATCCTTATATCAAAAAGGTATTAAATTAACCTAAATATTTTTGGGTTTTTATGTGATACTCTCCTCTCAATAAGATTGTGTTTCTCTCAACTAATCTTAGAAATTTATTAGTAGATTCTTATCAAAGAATATAGATAAAAATTTAGTTAAAATAATCTTTGTAAATTTCTTTATGTTAAAATTTTAAAAGGTTCAATAGGATTTTATCCGATTTTTATAGTTATTAAAAATTTTTTAATTGAGAAAACTAAAATTTTTTATTTACTTAATGGTTGAATTTTTCTATATAAAATAAATAAAGAAAGTTTATAAACAATATTTTTTATTATTAATAATATTTAGATATTATTAAATTCAAACCATTACATATTGTTTTAGATCTACTCTAAATGCTAAAAATTTATCGGAAAATAGTAGGATTATTTTTATAATTTAAACAATTTTAGTAGATTGGAAATAGTTGAAAAAATAGTTCATTTTACATAAAAGATTTATTTACTACTGTATTTATATCAACGTTAATGAAAAGGCTTTACTCAACTTAGATTTCTCTGTAAATTATTGTTTAAAAATAAAATTTTTTATATCAATATTATATTAGTTTTTGTAGAAATTATTTTTTTAAACTTCTTTCTTTGAAAGAAAGTAAATTTTTAAGTTAGAATATATTTTGTATGGCGGTGAGGGAGGGATTCGAACCCTTGATACATTTTCACGTATACACACTTTCCAGGCGTGCTCCTTCATCCACTCGGACACCTCACCCCAATTATCATATTGTTAATTACTGATACTAAAAGTGGTGATTATTATAAAAAAGCAGAGTAATCGTTAATAACATTATCATAAATATTATTCTTTTAAGTTAAAAAATAAATCGGATAATTTTAAAAATTATTTAAGAATACTATTCGATCTTTAATCATATTTATTAATTAAATAAAAATTATAAATTCTATAGAATATTAATTAAAATAATAATAAATGAATTTTATATGATTTACTAAACTTTTTAGAAAAACTATCTATATAATTATTTATTAGATAGGATTTTATTTATTAACTTCTATTTGATTAATTCTATCTTTTATTTAAACTAATTAGTCAATATATTACAATAATTAGTAAAATAACATTGATAATGGAATTGGTATTATATTTAATACCAATTCCATCAGAAAATCTGAAAAGCTACTTGTTTTTATTAAAAAATCTTAATTTACTGATAATGTAAATATAAAATCTCTTTATTATCTAAATTTAGTTATTTGATTATTTATTATGTGATTGAGAGTTATTTCAACCAAAATAAAAAACAAATTGTAAAGTCTTTAATTCCCAAAGTATCTTAGAAATCAGAGGATTAATTAATAATTAATATTACATTTATTAAAAATGTAATATAACAAGGAAAAATATAGAAACTGTTTTGGACAAAATATTAGTTGTTTATTAACATATTTAATTTATTTAACAATTTTTAACTATTTTATTTTATTTTTTAGTTGTAATAAATTTCATAAAATTTTTAAAAAATTTTATTTTTAAAAAATTAAAAACTAGAAAAGTATTATGAAAAAATAGATCCAAGTATTTTATACGATTATATGATTAAAATCGCTTCTTTACAAGAAGAGATGTATGTAAACACAAAATGAAAGAAATAATAAAATGATAAATAAAGATACTTCCTTATCTATTAAGATAAGTTATATCCTAAAATAATTAGTGTATTTTAATTCAAACTTTCTTTTATTTATTTAAAAAAAGAGATATTACATAGATTTGACATTAATTATCATAAAGTTTAGTAATGCCTATTTAGGACTAGCGACATTTTTAGTTATAGGTAAAGACTATAATGGTATATTTATTAATAACTAAATGTACCTACTTGATTATAAATAAGAATTATAATTCTATATATAGTAACTAATAACAAATAACTCTTTAAAAGAGTTTATATTTTGTTTTCTCTATATATTTAAGAGAAATCTTTTATAAAAATATTCATTTCTTATAAAGAAATAATTTATTTTATTGATTAAATTATTACTATACAAAGAGAGAATTAAATTTAATAAATTTATTGTAGTTAAGAAATTTCTCTAAATTAGTAATAGTAATATTTCACCAATCTATCTGTTCTCTCAAAGAGAGAGAACCACACCAAATATAGCTTACTGTAAGAATCTTTTTAAGATATAACCTAATGGGACTATAAAATATATATAATTTATTTAAAGAGAAAAAATGAGGATTTTATAACTCAATTGCTTTAATGATTCATATAGTAGATTAGTAATAGATTTATTTTTCTCAAGTTTGTAAATACATAGTATACATACATTTCGAGATAATATTATTGATCTTTAATATATAATTGATCTAGTACTAAAGTAAAGTACAACTGAATCGTCGGATTAGTTATCTGTGTTAAAAATATATCATATTTATTACTCGATTTATTTACAGTGTTAAAGATTTTATGAAAATTCTCAATATCAATAAGAAATTCATTCCTACACAAGTTATTTTTGTTATTAATAATAAAAAATTCTTTTTAAGAATTAATTATTCTGTAATAAAAATTTCTCAAAATAAAATAAAAGAAAATAATTTATATTTATTTTTTTTATTATTTACGATTAATCACAGTTCAATTTTATTACTTATTTAAGTAAAAAAGTGTAAAATGAACTACAATAGAAACTAAGATATGAATTACAAACTAGTTTATTAACTTATAAAATCAATAGATTACCACTAATTGAATGGGTTTTTCAATCTATAAGTCCTTATAATATTTTTAACTTTATTTTGAAAAAATGAATATTCAAAATCATATGAATTCTTAGTATATGGAATATTAAAAATATAGAAGATCTTCCTTTTGGAAAGGTATAAATACATATTTATTAATTTTAAAGTTAAGTTAATTGATCAGATGGAGAATTAAGTATATATAAATAATAAGTTATATATAATATTAAAGTTGGAGAAAATGTAAAATATCAAAGATAATAGAAAATTCAATGATATAATAATAATGGTAAGATTTTTATCTTTTAGTTACTGAAAAACATAAAATAAATTAGTTATATGAAAATTCTTAAATATATTGATTAATTAAAGAAAAAGAACGAATTTATAACTAAGATCTAATTATTTACTTCTATAATATTAATACCAATTATATAAAAGTCAGTAGATAATATAATAAAAGATATTCTAGAGAAGAAGAAAAGAGATTCGTATTTATTCTAAATAAATATCTAAAATAAAATAAAATAAAATTTCTATGAATTATCTCGTTTTGTATTACTCGAAATAATATAAAATATAGAGTGATTTTTAATCTAATAAAAGTATGGATTATAACGTTAAATTTTGAATTTTAAAAACATTAAATAATTTATTAAAAATATTAATAATAAAAATATAGTTTTATTGTTTTAATTTAAATTACTTAAAAATAATGAAAAATTGAAAAAATAAAGATAATAAATTTTTATATAGAAAGGATGAATGTTGAGATATCTATAAGATAAAAATAAAAACTATCCTACTACTTTTAATAGGTTTATCACTTTATATTAAATACTTATATAGTTACTGTGTTTTAATACTCAACATAGAATTATTTATTTCTTAGGAAAAAAATCGGATGAATTATATATATTCAGATACTTATAAAAGTAAGTAATTGGAAAAGATAAACAATTATCAAAATTTCTACTAGATCTCTTTTATAGAAACTAAGTTTTTATTTATCTAAAAAGATTGTTTTAGACCTAGTCTACTAATAAATTAATTATATAAAGAAAACCGGTTTTGATATTTTTTTAAAAATAGTTTCCTTATTATTTATTGAATCTCTTTTCTTTCTATCGATAATTTAAATAATTAAAATAAAATGCTACTACGATACTCTATTAACAGACTCTTTATTATATTTTTGTGCCATCACTCGCTCAATACTATCAACTACCGCTTTAGTATGGGAATCAATTTCAATATTAACCTTTTCACCAAGACGTTTTTTTGCAATCGTTGTACGAGCAATTGTTTCCGGGATAAGATGGACACAAAAACTATCATTTAACACATCCCCAACTGTTAAGCTAATTCCATCAACCCCAATAAATCCTTTATATAAAATATATTTCATTAATTGTTTATTATTTACATAAAAGAAAATTTGGAGATTATTTTCAGTTTTAAAAATTTTGGCTATTTCAGCTGTATCAATAATGTGACCTGAAATAATATGACCAGAAATTTCATCACCATATTTTACTGATCTTTCTAAATTAATCATATCTCCTATTTTTAAAGAACCTAAGTTTGTTAGCCGTAAAGTCTCCTTTATCAAATCAAAGTTTACCATATTTCCATTAATATTAGTAACAGATAAACAACATCCATTATTAGCAACAGAAGTTCCTGTTTCTAAACAATCTAGTAATTCATTAGGAAATTGAACGGTATAAGTACGAAAATTAACGTTATCTTTCAATGCAACTAATCTTCCTTTTCCTTTTACAATACCTGTAAACATATATTAAGGTTCCAAGTCTTTAATAAAATTAACCATAATCATTTTAACGTTAGTTAAAATAGATAATTCACTTTAAAGTTATAAATATGGAATTTTATCTATTTCTTAGATATAAATAGATAAAATCAGTGAAATTTTATTTTATAAAATTTATTTTTTCGAATTTTATTCATATTAATAATATCTATAATTTTAATGCATTTAAATATTATTAAAAAAATTTTTAAACTTAAATATTTTGTAAATATCAAAAGATCATTTTGAGTTTTGGAATTTTCACTGATAAAAATAAAAAGTTACTGAAATAGAAACATAAGTATTTATACAGGAAGAAACGTTTATCTTTGATTATCTTTTATTTTTTATTAATATTTATTAATACCAATAAAATGCTATTTATATATAATTATTTAGTTCAAAACGTTCTCTTATCAAATTATCATCTTCTATCACTATTCATTATAGAAGAAAAAACCTATTGTTAAATTTTATGAAGTAATTTCATTAAAACACTTTATATAAGATATAAATAAAATTATTTATTAGTTTTTAATTTATTTATTAATATATACCTATTAATAAAGTTTTTATTTATGGATATTTCCTTCACTTTCCTCTTGTTTATGTTTTTTAGAATCTAAATTTCTCTATCTTTTCGATAAAAACAGAATACACATTAATAACATGAAATATATGCTAATAAGAAATTTTTTAATAACTTTTATTTATTAAGATATTTCTTTGTTTTATAGGGTTACCTATTTATTTTTAGTTACTTTAGGTAACTCTTTTATTATTATTACCTTAATATAATCCTGGTTAGTGAAATTATTATTTTTGTAAAAAATAACTTACTCTTAAATTTTAGTTCCACAATATTTATATTGTTATTTTTTGATACTAAAGTTTCTATTTAAATCAATTATAATTGATTTAAATTTTAAATAAAAATAAAAAATATTTATCTATGATAAATATCAATTATACTATGTTTAAGTGATAGTAATTTTTTTTGGAATTACGAACGTGTTATTTAGAAAATAGATCCAAATTAATATATAATCGAAATTTAGAGGTTTTCATTATTGATTTTACAATAACATTGTTCTATGTAATTATCAGATAATTGATACTATAACAATTAATTGATTTTTGTCATATTATAGAGATATAAAGAACTCTTTTTTATTTTTTCGTATTAGAAAGAGATTATTTAACTAGATTAACTAATTTTTATCCTTTATATATATTTTAGTATAAATCTTTTAGATTTATTTTCTTTTTAGTTTAAACAGTATTAGTTGTTATAATAAATTCGTAAATTACAAGATAATTTCAATCAGAGGAATTTATATTACGATATAAATTAATAACTAGAGTGTATAAAATAGAAACAAGATGCAAAATAAGATTGCACTTTATTATAAATAATATTAAATACGACCAATTAAATATGAAATTATTTTTTCTCTTGTCAGAAAAGAAATTATTCGGTTAATTTACGTTCCACATTTTTATCATGATTTATTTTATTGCGTCCGTAGCTCAGTTTGGTTAGAGCACCATCTTGACATGGTGGAGGTCGGTGATTCAAGTTCACTCGGACGCACCAAATCTTTCTTCAACATCGTTTGAAATTATAAAGTCAATTTAAACTAACAACTTTTATTTGCAATGAAATAAAACGATATTAATTAGTCGATCAATTTACTTCGTAAATTGATTCTAAAATATCCTATTTTGTTTTAATAATTATTGCATTGAGAATGATTAATATTTTCACATAAAATAAATAGAAATTACTTTATAGTTTTTAGAAAGTCTATAGTAAGATATCTGTAGAAAATTTTATTGAGTTTTAAATAGATATTCCAATCGATTAATATCCTAACAGATAAAAAGATCTATGTATGATACAATCCATAAATCTTCGTAAA
>JBHEQT010000047.1:0-4097 GCA_046530785.1 Arsenophonus sp. | reverse complement strand
TATTATTATCAATCTTTGCAAATTTTTTATTAGGTTATAAATAATTATTTAGATTTCATATGAATAACTTATTATATAAGATATTTTATTTTGATCTTGATGTAATCCGATTTTAAATCTTTTAAATTTTTTAAAAAGTGAATTAAATTTGCAAATTATATAGTTCTATTAAGGTTCATTGTTTAAGATACTATTTATTCTAAGATCATGATCACTTTGATAGATTTATTTATCGATTAATTTGACTAAATAGATTTTTGTGAGAAATCTCTTAAACGAAAACCAAAAATAAATAATGCAAAAAAATAACTAATCGCACCTGCAAAAACGACTAATAATAATCGAATAACTCGCATTAGCATATATCCCTGTTCCCATTTCGGCATAAAATTCAATATCAATAATAATACTACTGCCATAAAAATTAAAGAGGCAATTAACTTTAAGAAAAAATTTTTCCATCCAGTTAATGGGATAAAAATTTTTTGGCGACGTAATTGCCAATAAAGCATCAAAGAATTAAAGCATGCTGCTAATCCTATTGATAAAACCAATCCAGAATGTCCTAATGGTCCAATAAAAGAAAAGTTCATTATTTGTGTCAAAATTAAGGTAATAACCGCAATTTTTAGTGGTGTTTTAACATCTTGTCTTGAATAAAATCCTGGTGCTAATACTTTAACGATAATTAACCCAATTAAACCTATAGAATATGAAATTAATGCTTGTTGAGTCATTACTGCATCGTATTCAGTAAAATTTCCATATTGAAAAAGTGATATCGTCAGTGCTTTAGCTAAAATAATCAGTGCAATAGCACAAGGAAGGACTAATAAAAAACAAAGTCGTAACCCCCAATCCATTAATCTTTGATATTCTTTATAATCACCGCTTGAGAAACTTTTTGCTAAAGAAGGCAATAAGATAGTTCCAAGTGCTACTCCTAAAACACCGGTAGGAAGCTCCATTAATCGATCAGCATAATATATCCAAGAAACAGAACCTGATTTTAAAAATGAAGCAAAAATAGTATTAATAATTAAAGAAATCTGGCTTACTGAAAGACCAATAATCGCTGATCCCATTAACTTTATTACTCGCCATGAACCTTTATTATGAAAAGAGATACGAGGTAAAACTAACATACCAATTTTTCGTAAAAAAGGTAATTGATATATCAACTGTAATATACCACCAACAAAAACTCCCCATGCTAATGCTATAATAGGTGGTTTACAATATTCTGACAATAATAGTATTGATATGATCATACTAATATTGAGCAAAGTGGGGGCAAAAGCAGGAACAGAAAAACGATTCCAAGTATTTAAAATAGCACCAGATAATGATACTAAAGAGATTAACAAAATATAAGGAAAAGTTATTCTTAATAAACGAACGGTTAAATTGAACTTATCTGGTGTATCAATAAAACCAGGTGCAGTTATATAAATAATCCAAGGTGCCAATAATATCTCTGCAAATATAACGATAAACAAAATCAATGTTAATAAACCAGAAATATAAGCAATAAAAGTGCGAGTAGATTCATCATTTTGCTGATTTTTATATTCTGCTAAAATAGGAACAAAAGATTGTGAAAATGCCCCTTCAGCAAAAATTCGACGCAACAGATTCGGTAATCTAAAAGCAACAAAAAAAGCATCTGTTTCCGTGCCAGCACCAAAAAATCGTGTAATGATAGAATCACGAATAAATCCTAATACTCTAGATAAAATAGTTATAGAACTTATTATTGCTAACGATTTTAGTAAATTCATGTAATGTCTTTATTATATCTGTTAATTATAGATTAATAAAGTGTATCAATGAACTGTAAACATAACCATGAATTAAAATAATTATTTTTAATAAGTTAACAGATAAAATCTGATCATTTGTTATTTCTATATTATTTTTTATAAAATACTTAATTTTATCTTTTATAATCAGTAAAAATAATATAGTTCTAGAATTTATTTAATATTTATTATCTTAAATAATCTTTATTATATTCCTTCTGATTTGAAAAATATTAAAAATAAACTAATTACTACGAACGTTTTATTAGGAATTATAGTGTATATAATTTTATATATTTTATTAAATGCTAAATAAAATCTATACTTTTGTTATGATTCTTTATCATTCATTATTTTTCCACATCTCTCTTGTTGAGAGATCAATATCGTATAGCTTAAAATTTCTCTAAAATTATTAGAGAAATTAAGTATAGTAAGTAACACTTTTATTTTTTACTTATTCAATAATAGAAAATAAAAATAATTTTTCTGATACATTTCTAAAAATATATAAATATTTAAAACAAAAAATAATCTAATAATAATTGTTATTACAAATAATCTAAATTTTAAAAATTTCTCTAAAAATACTAATTATCTACACAATAACTATCTTTTTTATAAACTAATCGTAGAATAAATGTTCAGTAATAAACTGATATTTAGACTTTCTAATTCTAGAGTTAGAACATTTCTGGTAACTTACAATATACCTCGTGGTAAATATTCAAATATATTTTAGTTATTATAAATTAAGATTATCTAAGATAATAAGTATTTTGTGAAAAAATAATACGATATTAAGCAAAACTTAAAATCTCTTGTAATATACGAGAAAATCCTAAATAAATATTTTCTATTACTTAATAATATATTAATTTTTAATATTTTTTATTTCTATTCATATCGATTTTACTTTATAAGTAAATTAGGTTAATTTAACTTTATCAATTGGTTTTTCTTTTGTTTAGGGCAACATTCTATAACTAAATCTTTAGTCTTTTAGAAGTTGCTATAATAGATCTTTTATGGATGGAAATAATATTTCTAAACCTATATTATTTATTCTCTCTTTTCTAGAGATTTTCTATAATGAAGAAATTAATTTCATTAATTTTAATAGTTATTTTGAATTTTTCTAGTTTTAGAAAACTTTATTTGGTTCTTCTTATATTATCCTAGCTTCGTCATAATAACGAAATATAAAGAAGGAATTCTTTCATATGATTTCTCATTTTTTCGTGCTAGTTTTACAAAAATAATATGGTATAACCTTTAATAAAAATTTAGAATTTTAAAAAAATCATTTCTCTCATTTTTTCTTCTAGAAATAAATTAGTTTTTTAATAAAGAATTTTTTATTTAAGATTTTTTAAAGGATCTTCAGTAAAAATACTGCTATTAAAAACAAACATTCTAATCATATTTTATTGAATAATCTATATTTAGATAGATTGACTTATGTATTATACAATAATAGATTTAACTACTAATAAAAGCTATTTTTACATCTATGGAAATTGCAATTCTTACTTTTCTTTTTAAAGAAAAATATAATATTTCTTATATATTTATATAATATAATCTTGGGCTTTTATATTTATTTTTTTCCTAAAATTGCTAGAATGATAAAGATCATTCATATTCTCTATTTAGTTCCTATTTTTAATAAATGATATTAATATTATTAATATAATAATACTGCATTTTCTAATATAGTACTTTGTTTTATAAAGTTTCAATTTAACCAATTAAAGAAGATATCCATCACTTTCTTTAATAGAAGATTTTCTAAAATGGTATTATTTATATTTAAAGATATTTAAATCTTGTTATAACGGGGATGTTAACAAATTATAAAGTTTATTCTATGTTGCTATAGTTTAGTTATTTTTTATTTTATTATAACTCATTGTTAATTATCAAATAATTATAGATTTTCTTGTTGAAAAGATCAAAACTATTCACTTTCAATTATTTTGAAAATATCAATTTTAACTATCTCCTTCTTTAATTCTTTATGTTAATTTATTATAAAAAATTAACCACCATAAAGAAATAAAATTTACTTCGTAAATTGATTCTAAAATATCCTATTTTGTTTTAATAATTATTGCATTGAGAATGATTAATATTTTCACATAAAATAAACAGAAATTACTTTATAGTTTTTAGAAAGTCTATAGTAAGATATCCGTAGAAAATTTTATTGAGTTTTAAATAGATATTCCAATCGATTAATATCCTAACAGATAAAAAGATCTATGTATGATACAATCCATAAATCTTCGTAAA
>JBHEQT010000046.1:0-451 GCA_046530785.1 Arsenophonus sp. | reverse complement strand
TATGATAATGAACAAAGCTATACAGTTCTTACATAATAATTACAGTTCGTTTCTGCCATTTATGGGCTGCGATTATACAGTTTCTTTCACTTTTTAAGTTTCTTTCCTCTTTCGCCAGTATTAAATTCCTTCATTCCCTGACTCATAACTACTTCGTTATTCTTTCAAAAATATTATTTTGTTTCTCCTTGATCTCTTATCGGAAAGCCCATTTACCCCCGCAATCTTCTTTTCTAACCACTTCTTTATTTCTTACACCTACTTCCGGTGATGTCAAATAAATCATCTAGATTATGATGGGACTCTCTTCAATCGTGGTACTTGAATTTGTCTATTCCCTTGGAAAGTGAGGGTCGAGAAGATTCGAAAAATAGTAGCAGACATTTCTGGTGTTCCTGCTCAGATTAATATTACTGAAGTTCGTAAGCCTGAACTAGATGCTAAATTAGTT
>JBHEQT010000045.1:0-1220 GCA_046530785.1 Arsenophonus sp. | reverse complement strand
ACAGCATATACCAGACTACTTAATCTTATTTTCAGTTCAATCACTTACCTTAAAATAGTCCCCAAATGACCAGTTTCCTAACATTTCAAAAAATGTGTGATGGTAGACATCTTTGCCCACATCATCTAAATCATTGTGTTTTCCACCTGCACGAATACATTTCTGAGTATTTACTGCACGTAGTAGCTTTGCCATATCAGAATTTGGATCCACAGTGCCAAGGAACATTGGCTTAAACTAAACATTTTCATAATACAAAGTCACTATTTATGAGGAACTGCAAATTTGTATTCACACACACACACACACACACACACCACGCTGTAAGAGAATATGAAATTATACAGCAAAGAATATTTTTGCTGACAAGTTAATCTAATTTAGAATATTATGTAAACAAAAATTTAGCAATAATAAACCATCTAGCCACCTCACACAATACACACTCATGCAATTAAAAGACAATAAAAAATTCAATTTCAGAAAATTATCCAACCTTATGAATTTTGGAAATATTTTATCAGTTATTACATCTGGGCATCATATTTATAATAAATGTTTAAGATGTTACTAAAGGAATGTCTTTACTGTAATTATATATAATTTTTTGTATAAAAGTATTGTATGAAAAATATTTTTTTTTTACTTCAAGACTAGCATCATGTTATAACAATTACTTCTTATTAAACCTTTTCCAAAATTTGTTCATTGTCTCAGATGACATTTTTCTTATCCTCCAGCCATTTAATTCCACTTCTCTCTTACTCTTGTCTGCCTGAAAACACTTTAATTTTTTACTTCAATTCTGACCCTGTTGATTATATAGTTTCCTATTCAATCTGTATTTCTTTTAAGTGCTTTGTAGATCCCCCCAGCCACTTTATCTGTTTTGCTATTTTGAAAGGTGTGCATTGTATCTTTTTTTTAATCTACTTTCATACATTCTTTTCACATGTCCGTAAAAGACGATTCTCTTTTTTTTATACAGAAGCAATAAGCAGATATAATAATTTCTAATTACATCTGTTATTTTACAACACAAAATATGTATCTCCCAATTTGATCTCAAAATATAATTTCTATCTTTTTTTTGACAGGACCTAAGAGTTTTTCTACAGATTCCTCATTCTTTCCTTTAAGATTTCTCAAGCTTCCTTTACATTATATTAGTATTACTAATGTACTGTTTTTGCCAGTGCCGAATTACAATTGCTGTTTTC
>JBHEQT010000044.1:0-4632 GCA_046530785.1 Arsenophonus sp. | reverse complement strand
TTAATCAGATTAAATATTACGGATTTTTTGCTAAACATAAACATTCCAGTTTAATATAAAAAGTTTATGATGTTTTAAGATAAAAGAAAATAAATCCTATATAAAATTATATTTATATATAGATAAAGTTTATAGATATCGATTTCTCAAATGAATTTTTATTTAAAAATCATATTCTTGTACCTTTACAAGAAAAAATTTTTATTCAAAATAGTTAACTAGCTAAACGATCTTCTTGATTTTAAAAGAAATAGATTTTACTAATCGCTATTAAAAGATCTATTAAAAAAATTTCAGGCTTTATTTTAAATAAATTTTAAATAATTGTTATTATTATTTAAAATTATAAAAATAAAAATTTATTTATATTATTTGGTAATAAATATATATTTTATAGATTAAAGTTATTAAATATCAATTTTTGTTTAAATACTGTTAGAAAAAAATATTTTTCCCACAAATTTTAATTAAGATTTCATTAATAACCATAAATTTATTTGTTAAATTTTTAATATTTATTAGACAAATTTTTAACTTTGGTATTAATAATTTTTAAAATATCTATAGTTAAGTTACAGAATTTTTACTATATATTATATTATAATTTACTTAATATTTTAATTAAAGTCTATTTTCTCTATATTGAGTTAACTTCTCTATAAAATATAATTTTACTGAATTTTTATAAAAAACTCTCAATTCTGGTCCTTATAAAATATCTATTATTTATCTTTTAGGGTAAAAAAATCTTTTAGAAAATTTTCATTCTTATTATTTTCTATATCATTCTTCTGAGTTACTTAGGGGGAAGCTAAGTAAGGGAAAAGATTTTAATCCTTTTAGATATAATATAAATATATTTTAAATTTTCCTTTTAGTATTCTCTTTTCTGATAGAAAATTTTTCAGATTTTCTTCAAAAATACTTTATTATCTCTTAATCAAGAATATTCTAAAAATAGATGATTCTTTTAAAAAAAAATTAGATATTTTTTGATATATATACTAAAAATCAATAATATATATAATGTAGAAATCTTGCTTTTCGCTCCCTTAACCCATTCTGTAAGGGAATGAGTATTTTTTCTAATACCAACTTTATTTATATATATATTATACTTCTATATTGTAGGATTTAATTTAAAATTAAATCCCTTTCATTAAAATTTGAATACTTAAAGTAATTCCTGACTACTATTTATTATTTACTAACTTATTTTATTTTTTCAAAATTATACAAATTTTCTAATTAATTATAAAGAATGTATCCTCTATCCTTTATGTATTATCGGTATTATATTTTATTTATAAAACAAAGTAGTTTTTATGCTTTTCTTTATCCAGAATCTGTGAAATGAATTTTTAATCGATTTGTTCTATACTTAATTCAATTTTTTAGAATTCTTATGAATTATAAGAGCACTTAAAATTTTACTCAATCTCTTTAGTATAGCAAGTTATTCTAGAGAATAGATCTATTATTGATAAATATATTGTGATAGCATTATCACAATTATTAAATACAGAGAAAATATTGAAGATAATATTCGTTATATTTGCAGTTAATTTAATTATAGTTATTAAACTATAAATTACTTATTTATATACCTACACATATCTATAGAAATTATTGAATTTTTTCTAAAAATTTTTCCTCATATCTGAAAATTATTATCTATTTTTTAAAAAAAATTACCTATAAATTTAATATAAAATATCTACTTTCGATTTTAGTATAAATATTTTTATTATATTATTAAATAAAATAATTCAAACTAATTTATCTAAACATTTTTAATCTTCTTAGTACAAATGAAATATCAGGTAATTTACCATGCCATAATTTAAAAGAAAAAGCAGCCTGACAAACTAACATACCAATACCATTAGCATATTTTAATACTCCGTGTGTTTTTGCTAACGTTATAAATGGTGTTTCATTTAAACAATAAAACATCTCATAACAAAATATATTTTTTTTAAATATATTAGATGAAATATTAGGAACTTCCCCAAAAATACCAGAAGATGTAGTGTTAATAATTAAATCATACTCATCAGAATATATAGACTCTATCATTAATGAATTAATATCTCCTATAGCACTAAATTGTTTTACTAGTTTATTTGCTTTGTTAAATGTTCGATTTGTAATTGTTATTCGACATCCATAATTTAAAATAGGAGCTATAATACCTCTAGCTGCACCACCAGCACCAATTACTAATATATGCATCCCATTTTTAATGAAATTCAAATGTTCAAGATCTAAAATTAAACCTATTCCATCAGTATTATGACCTAGCAATCTATGATTATTTAACTTCTTAATAGTATTAACTGAACCAGATATTTTAGCTTGTTCAGTTAATTCATCAACTTTATGATATGCTAACTCTTTAAAAGGTAAAGTAATATTTGCCCCCTTTCCTCCTTGACAAAAAAAATCATTTAATTTTTCTTCAAATTTATTTAAAGGAACTAATTTTTTTCCGTAATTATACTTAATCCCTGTTTGCTGAGAAAATAATTTATGAATAAGTGGTGATTTACTATGTGTTACTGGATTTCCAAATACCGCAAAATCTTCCATTTATGTCAACCTTTTCGATACAAGTTCCCTGTTATTATTTCTCGAATTTCAGATAAATTTTTACATCCTCCAACAGAACCATCTAAAACGCATACTTGATTATTAAAATGGGTAATAACTTCTTCTTTTGTTTTACATGGCTCTAATCCACTTAAATTAGCACTAGTAGAGATTATTGGTTTTCCGTATGAAAAACAAAGACTTTTAATTAATTCAAACTTTGTAATACGAACTGCAAGTGAATTAAATGTTCCTGTTAACCATTTTGGTATATTTTTTTTAGCAGGCACTATCCAAGTTATAGGTTCAGAATTTGTTGAAATTATCATTATTTTTTGTAATGTATTTAATTTACTAACATCAATATAAGATCTTAATTGTTCATAGTCTCCAGCTATTAAAATAAATCCTTTTTTCCATGAACGTTTTTTTAATAATAATAATTGACAAACCGCTTTCTTATTGTCAGGATCACATCCTAAGCCAAAAACCGATTCTGTTGGATATGCTATAATTTTTCCTTCATTTAATGCTAGAATGATATTCAAAAATAGAGTAGGTTTTTCATTAAACATACTAATTTATTCCATATATTTTATTTCTTCTATTTTATTATAATAAAATATTTGCATAAAATATTTTATGTCCTACGAAATTTTTTATTAAAATTTATTTTTAATAAAAGATTTCAGAAGAATTTATCTATTATTAACTAAATATTCTTTTTTTAGAATAACTGCTATAATTATAAATATTCGTTAAAATGTAAAGTTCTTTATAGTATTTCTACATGAAATAACAGTGTATTTAATTAACATTTTATCATATTTATCAATTAACTCTCTATATTCAGATTTAAGAGATAATTGTAAAATATACATATTTTCTAATCATAATTTCAACACTATATTAAATAATATTTAATAGAAAAATAATTCAAAAATTCTTTAATTATTTTATGGTTTTCTTTTTATTTTAATAATAAAATATAATCAATAATTAGGATAATTGGAAAAAATAATAAAATAAGTATATCTCTATATTTAAATAATAACTTCTACTATTTTCTTTAAAAGAATACTCATTTTTTCATCCGTTATTTTCAAATAAATATTATTTTTTCATTCTTATATTTATATAAATTATTAAACTTTAATATATTAACCAAAAATAAAGAAAAATTTACTTTTAGATTAAAAATCTAAATAATTAACCAGACTACTCCCCCAAATAATTGATAATCTACTTTTTCAAAAATTAAAATTTTAATCTTTATTTTTTACAATTAAATAACGATATTTTATTGCTTAATAAAATTATCAATTATATATAGATAATAAAATATTTGATTTTCTTCTAATCAATTTTACTTTCTCTATTTAAATATTTAATATTACCTTGGTGAGGAAAAAGAAAATATAAATAAAAAATCATCATTGAATTAACTATTAATTATCTTTATATTATAATGTTATTTAAATAAATTTAGATAAAGAGAATTTTCGTACTTCAAATATATATTAGTTATAATTAAAGAGTATAACCATCCTTTAACTAGGAACTGGGATAGGCTTATTATTATTATAGTTTTTACTTTAGTAAAAACTATAATTTTTAGTATGTACATATTTTCTATCTAAAATTCATCATTAAATATATATAAAAATAAATTATTATTCATTTAATATACTCATCCATAAAATTTCATTACCTAAATAGATAAAAGTTATCACGAATTTGAATTCGTAATTTTACGATATAAAGTAATATAAATCAAAAATATTCTTTTCTTTTCATAATTATTTCAAACAAATACATCTTCCAAGTTTGTAAATACAAAGGATTACCTTAAACGTTCTCTTATGATATTTAAAGTTTTTAAAACTAAACAAAAGAAAAAAGATCCATAATTTTTGCTGACTGTAATTGGAAATATATTATTTTCACGGTAAAGATAAATTTTTTCAGTTTTAGGAAAAAATAATCATTGCTCAAAATTTTATTTTTATAGAGAGTAACTTTCTATTAAGGATAAAAAAT
>JBHEQT010000043.1:0-343 GCA_046530785.1 Arsenophonus sp. | reverse complement strand
TGCGGCATCAGATAGGCCGCCAGATGCCTGGATACGGATTTGTTGTTCTTTTTCAGTACCCTTATCCTTCGCAGAAACCTGGACTATACCATTAGCATCAATATCAAAAGTTACTTCTATTTGTGGAACACCTCGGGGAGCAGGCGGAATGCCGACAAGATCAAATTGTCCAAGAAGCTTATTATCGGCAGCCATTTTTCTTTCGCCCTGGCTTACTCGGATTGTTACCGCTGTTTGATGATCTTCAGCGGTAGAAAATACCTGAGACTTTTTAGTAGGAATTGTAGTGTTGCGTTCAATCAAAGGCGTGAACACTCCACCTAGTGTCTCAATCCCAAGAGAG
>JBHEQT010000042.1:0-9741 GCA_046530785.1 Arsenophonus sp. | reverse complement strand
ATGAATCTTATCTACAAATAATTTTATAAATTAAAATTGAGAATAAATATCTTGATTATATTATTTTTAATGAAAAGATATTTTTGATGAATTTTAATTCTAATCGTTCATTAAGTATTACTTAATAATATTTTTATTTATTGATCTTTATTAAATAATATATATATTTTTGATTTTTAATAAAAATGAATCCATTGAGGATATTTGAATAATCTTTTTCTTGTTTCTATTAATTATATCTAAAAGATAGATTAACTAACTATAAAAATAATTTATGTTGTATCTTTATTAAGATGAAGAAGAGTAA
Source organism: Arsenophonus sp. (assembly GCA_046530785.1). GTDB lineage: Bacteria > Pseudomonadota > Gammaproteobacteria > Enterobacterales > Enterobacteriaceae > Arsenophonus. The sequence continues at coordinate 9,434 of JBHEQT010000042.1, read as the reverse complement.
TTTCTATTACTATAGATTAATTAAAATAATTTATTAAATTTCTTTAAATATATCTTATAAAAAGATATAATATTTAATTATAATCAAGAAATAGGAGTTAATATAAATGAACTATACATTACCTTCTCTCCCATATGAATATGGGACATTAGAGCCATATTTTGATGAAAGGACAATGAAAATCCATCATACAAAACATCATCAAACATATATTAACAATACTAATGATGCGTTAAAAGATTTTTTTGAGCTTTCTCAACTTGATATAGATGATTTAATTCAAAATTTAGATAAAATACCTGCTGAAAAGCGTACTTTTTTACGAAATAATGCAGGTGGACATGCTAATCACAGTCTGTTTTGGAAGGGATTAAAAATCGGTACCAAATTACAAGGTAAATTGAAATCTGCAATTGAATATAATTTTGATAATATTGATAATTTTAAAAAAATTTTTGAAAAAGAAGCAATATCTAGATTTGGTTCTGGTTGGGCATGGTTAATTTTAAAATCGAATGGAAAACTTATAGTTGTTTCAACAGCTAATCAGGATAACCCGTTAATGGGTGAAGATATTTCTGGTGTTTCTGGTTATCCTATTTTAGGTCTTGATGTTTGGGAGCATGCTTATTATCTTAGGTATGAAAATCGTCGTTCTGAATATATTGAAGCTTTTTGGTCAGTTGTTAATTGGAATGAAGCTGAAAAACGTTTTACAGAAAAAGTTAAATAATCTGAATTATATTTGTTTGTTTATCATTAAATTTAGTAGTGCCAGATAAAATTAATTAACTGGCCTACTAATATTTTTTGCATACCAAATTAAAAATTAATTATTAATCATTTGTTATAAACAAGACCTGTAATTCAATACATAATTAATTACTATATTTTATATATTACTCATATAAATTTATAAAAATAAATTATGATCTATAATCATTTTTCTCTTTTATAAAGAAAGGAAAAATTATTTTTTCGTTAGATCAATAAAACCAATAGCGTTATAAACTTTATTAATTGTTATTTGAGCACGGATTTTTGCTTTTTTAGCACCTTCAAACATAATATCATTTAATAATTTTTCGTTATTACGAAATTCATAAAAACGATTTTGGACGTTTATTAATATATTTAAAACAGCTTTAATAACGGTATTTTTAAGGTCATCGTACATTTTTCCAGAGAATTCTTTTTCTATTTCAAAGATAGATATACTTGTTACGCCAGAAAGAATATTTATTAGATTAGAAATACCAGGTTTATTTTTTAAATCATAATAAACTCGTGGTGGATCATCAGAATCAGTAATTGCACGTTTTATTTTTTTAGATACTGATTTAGGATCTTCTAGTAATGTAATTACATTATTACGGTTATCATCTGATTTTGACATTTTTTTTTGAGGTTCTTGTAGAGACATAACTTGTATTCTTTTTTCAGGAATAAAAGGATCAGGTATCGTAAATATTTCACCATAGAGCGAATTAAAACGTTGAGCAATATCACGACTTAATTCTAAATGTTGTTTTTGATCAATACCAACAGGAACTTGATTTGTCTGGTAAAGCAAAATATCAGCAGCCATTAATACTGGGTAATCAAATAATCCGACATTAATATTTTTGTTGTAATGAGCAACTGATTTATTTTTAAATTGTGTCATTCTACTTAATTCACCAAAGTAAGTATAACAGTTAAGCGTCCAACTAAGTTGAGTATGTTGAGGAACATGAGATTGAACAAGAATGGTACTTTTTTTTGGATCAATACCGCAAGCTAAATATAATGCTAATGTATCAAGTATACTTTTTTTTAAATCTTTTGGATCTTGACGAACTGTAATAGAGTGTTGATCAACAATACAATAAATACAATCATAATTATCTTGCATCTGAACCCATTGTAGTAAAGCACCAATATAATTTCCAATAGTTAATTCCCCAGAAGGTTGTGCGCCACTGAATACAATAGGTTTTTTGTTGGTATTAGTTAATTTTATAGGAATTCTATTCATTTTATAATTCCAAGAATTATCAGAGTTGATGTTTTTAAGGAAAGAGATAGATTAGAAAAACTATTTAATAGAAAATATTACTTATTTAATAAGATAGATTTATCATAGTTATATATAAGTTATAATATACAGAAAGATAATCTTACAGCTTTATCAGATATAATTTCTTTATAAAAATCGTCGAGAAATAAATAATTAATCTTTACCCTATTTTATAACACTTCTCTCATAGTAAGAGATAAAGTAAATCACTGAAGTTTTCTTTTTATATGATATTACTAATACTTGATTATATAAAATATAAAATTATTTATTAATTCCTTTATATAGAGGATAAATAAATACCATTTATTTTATTTTAAAAATTTCTATCGATAAAGATTACTTAGCTATTTCCGATAATTTTATTGATAAAAATTTATTGTTTCTTATTATTACTATTACTTTCATGAATTTTATTAAATAATCAATAAATATTATTTTATATAATCTTGAAAGTTAAACAAGTTAATATTTAGTTTTATTAAAATAATTAAGACTATTAGTAATTCAATTGGAAATAAATTTCATCAAAATATGAATTATTGTTATTTAATTGAATGCATATTCCTAAGATATTAGATGATCAATAAGTATTGTTGAATAATTGTAATCATCCAAATAAAATTTAATAAAATCGTAAATACCAAATTAATTTTAGATTTTATTAAATAGCAGAAATTAATTTTTTACGCATTGCATCAATAACAATTTTATAATCTGGTTGATTAAAAATTCCAGAACCTGAAATAAAAGTATCAGCTCCTGCATTTGCAACATTAATAATATTATTAATGTTTATCCCACCGTCAACTTCTAAACGCATATCATAATCGTTATTATCGATCATTTTACGAACTTGACGCAATTTATTTAGAATTTTTGGAATAAAAGATTGTCCACCAAAACCAGGATTTACTGACATAATTAAGATTATATCTAATTTATCTATCACATAGTCTAAATAATTTAATGGTGTAGCCGGATTAAAAGCTAAACCAGCTTTACATCCGTTATCTTTAATTAATTGTAATGTGCGATCAATATGCTCACTTGCTTCAGCGTGAAAAGTAATATAAGATGCACCGGCTTTAGCAAAGTCAGGAATGAGTCGATCTACTGGCTTTACCATCAAATGTACATCAATTGGTACTTTAATACCGTAATCTCGCAATGTTTTACATATCATTGGACCAAAAGTTAAATTGGGTACGTAATGATTATCCATAACGTCAAAATGGATAATATCAGCTCCAGCTTTAATTACTCTCTCTGTATCTTCACCTAAACATGCAAAATTTGCGGATAAAATAGAAGGAGCAATTAAAAAATCTTTCATTGTTTTCTCCGATTTGGTTTTTACCTTTTTCGTTTTTTATAAGTTGGATTATAGAACGTTAAAAGTTCATCGACTTTTTTACGAGAAAGGATATTTCGACTGATTGTTCTATGTATTTTAATAATATTTAGTTTGGCCTGATAATACCATTCCCTACTCGTTGGTGTATTATAATTTGATATTAATACTGGTATTCCGTCCGATGATGATAATCGATAAAGCAAGCTGAGTTAAACTCCATTGTTCTTTATTGCTAAAATTTTTTGTATGATATGCTGTTAAAATTAGCAGTATGAGAAAGAGGTCTATTATGGGTATGGTAGAGATCGCAATAAACAACAACGCTTTTACTTATTGATAGTAATGTTTCTTGATAAGTTTGACAAACAAAGTAGCTTTTGTGCTTTTTCATCAAACCAATAAAGTTCCTTTTTTTGGGAAATAAGGTTTTTTATAATGTCCAAACGGAAAATTAAATTCCCATTTTGAATTATAGCGACAAAGACCATTATAGAGCAATGACGATTAGATATAAAATAAGTTCACTACGGCGTAAAGAATTACTACATAAGATTAAATTCAGTACATAAACGATAATATTTGACCAAAGGTGGTTGTGGTATTTTAACTCATTTTTAAAAAGTTGACGTGAATATTTTACAAATGTATCAGTATGATATTTTACAGAATTATATAAATTAATAAGATCATTATTTATATCAGCTAAAACATAAAAATCATAGTTGGTATTTAAAATACTGAACCTCTACCAACGACAAATGGTTCTACCAAATAATCACTTTCTGGTAAATACTTTTTAATTTATTCTATCAAAAAAATTTACCATCAGACTATTTAAAAAAGCGCGTTTTTTCATAACATCAAAATTTATCTGAATATTTCAGAGTTTTTGATATATTTTATTTAAAATAAGTATATTTTCGCCTAATGATTTTTATTTTTATTTTTATTTTTGATTAATCTATTAAAAGATTCTACTTCAAGTTTTTAATGAGATCGTGAAAAAGTTGAAATTACGTTTTACTATTCTGGTTAAATAGTAATTATTATGAAAATAAAATATAACATAATTGACCAATTATAAATGATCTTATAGTTTTTATAATTTAATTAATCGATTTTAAAAAAGATTCTATGAACTGGAGTAATAAATTAAAATAATTAATTGTTTTATATAATTACTCCTTCGGTACCGATAATAAATTATATCTTTGATATGTATGCGTTTTAACTAAACGATTTAATCTTTCTAATTAATTTAGATTATTTAATCAACTTAAATTTCCTAGTAAAGGAAAATATTATTGACGATAGCGTTAATCTTAGATTTTTAGTAAATTTTAATTTATATTAAGTAATGTTTCCTTTCCATAAAGAAACCAATATAACTAGAAATTTTAATATATTTAAATTTCTTATTAATTGATTAGAGTTAAGAAATCTTCATTGATTGAAATCGTTAATTGAAGAAATTGTTACAATTTTATTTATTCTATTCGTGAAATATAAGAAATTTATTTAACAAATGAGTTTAATTTAAAAAATCTATGTTATGTTCACTATTTATTATGAAAGTATATTGTCGATCATGATTAATTGAGATATTTTAAGAATAAAAAGTACTAGAATAAAATCGATATATAATTATGATATGTTGATTAGGCGTTTAAATATTATTTAAATCTATTCTGATATGAAGATAATAGAATCTTATATAAATTTTTCGAAATGAGATAGTTTAATCTTAAAGTTTTTCAATTTAGACTTCTTTATTTCTCCTCTTCTTTTATGATTAATATCTTCATATCATCTATAAAGATTATTTCTTATAAAGTTTTTCTAATATACTAATATTCATTACATTACAAAGTATAATTATTTAATTATTTTTAATTAGTATTTAATCTGTATTTATGCATTGTTTAATTGATTTTAAAATAATTGTATGACATATATTAGCATATAACTCCGCCTTACCAATAGATTTAGGAATTACTATATTTAGTTGATTATTAACTACTTTTTTATCTCTCATCATGTGAAACAAATAAGTTTCAGCAGACATTTTTTTTGGTCCTTTAATGGGAAGGTTTGATTTTCTAAATAAATTTAAGATACGTTGAGTATCCTTTTTATCGAATTTACCAATTAATTCTGAAGTCTTTGCAGCCATCACGATACCTGCAGAAACTACCTCACCATGTAGCCAAGAACCATAACCTAATTCAGTTTCAATAGCATGACCAAACGTATGCCCTAAGTTCAATAATATACGTTTTCCATTAGTTTCTTTTTCATCTATAGAAATTATCTTCGATTTTAATTTACAACAATGTTGAATACAATAATTTATTGTTTTTTTATCAAGTTCAAACAATTTATTAATATTTTCTTCTAACCAAATAAAAAAAACATAATCTAGAATTATACCATATTTAATAATTTCTGCTAAACCTGAAGAAAACTGACGTACTGGTAATGTTTGTAGACTATCTAAATCAATAATAACTGATATTGGTTGATAGAACGAACCAATCATATTTTTACCTAATGGATGGTTGACTGCTGTTTTTCCTCCAATAGATGAGTCAATTTGAGATAAAAGAGAGGTTGGTACTTGAATAAAACGAACACCTCTTTGGTAGCATGCGGCAGCAAATCCTGTTAAATCACCAATAACACCTCCACCAAGAGCGATAAGGGTAGTATTTTTAGGATGATTTCTTTCTAATAAAGAAGTGAAGATCTTATTAAGAATAACTAGTGATTTGTAGTATTCTCCATCAGGTAGAATGATTTCATCAACTTTGACACCTATTTTTATAAGAGTAGATTTTACCTTTCCAGAATAAAGAGTATGTAAAGTTTTATTCGTTACAATCATTGCGTATTCTCCACCTTTAAGAGGAGAAAAAGCATCAGGTGAATTAAGTAAACCAAATCCTATCTTAATCGGATAACTCCTTTCACCTAGTGAAACTTTCAATTTTTTCATATTGATTTTATCTTATATGGTATAGTCAATTAGTAATTTTATATTAGTTTTTTGAAATTAAGTATTTTCTAATAATTCAATTATTTGATTAGCAACTATTTTTACATTTTGATCGTCGGTATGAATAGTAATATCTGTTATTTCTTCATAAAGTGGATTGCGTTCATAAGCAAGTTTTTCTAAAACTTCACGAGCTGGATAATTTATTTGTAATAAAGGTCTCTTTTTATCTCGTTGAGTTCGTTTTATTTGTTTTTCAATAGTAGTTTCAAGATAAATAACTACCCCACGAGCAGATAGACGATTACGTGTTTCTTTTGATTTTACTGATCCTCCACCTGTTGCTAGAACAATTCCTTGTTTTTCTGTAAGTTCATTGATAATTTTTTCTTCACGTCCACGAAAACCTTCCTCTCCTTCTAAATCAAATATCCAACTCACATCAGCACCAGTACGTCGTTCAATTTCTTGATCGGAATCAAAAAATTCCATACTAAGTTGTTGTGCTAATTGGCGACCAATAGTACTTTTTCCAGCGCCCATAGGCCCAACCAGAAAGATATTGCGTTTTTCTGCCATTTTCTATTATTAAGATTATTTGTTAATGATAACTTTCCCTCCGCCAATTAAATTAGCAACGGGACCTATAAATTGCAATCTAATCAATATTAAGATCTTTTTTGCATATAAAAATAAAAATCCAAAATATATTCAATTTTTTGAATTATATATTGGAAGGGTTTTTGGAAATGTAAACTGATAACAGTATTTTCACAAGTTAAATCCCAAATGTTTTGTAATTCCTCAATATACAGTATTACGAAACTAAATATTTATCTTTAAGTGTATTTTTACACTAAGTTTAACATCAATCAATTTGAAAACCACGATGATATCTTTAACAGAAAGGTGTTATTTGTTATTAACTATGATTAAATAAAAAAATTAAATATAAAAATTATTATAATTTAGCTAAAATGCACTTATATCCTAGATATAAATTTTTTATCGAATTTAACATAGAAATTTTTATATTATGTATTTTACTAAATAACATTAACTTATAAATTAAATCTTTCTTATCGTCAAATTTATAATCTATTATTCATAATAATCGTATTATTTTCTTTTTTAGAATCTTTCCGTGTGAAATTATAATATAAAAATTAATTTTTATTTTCTATATTTTATTAAAAATTAATTAATTGAATTACAAAATATTACTAACTCCCTATGGTAATTTTTTTATTTTTATAAATAAATGAATAAAGAATAGAGTCCTTCCAAATCAGTTAGAAAATTTTTGTAGATTAAGATCTTATCTTATAAGTAAATATCAAATATTGTTTATAAGTCCTTAATAAGGGATATTTTTTAATTTAATAGTAACTTGCGAAGTTTCTGAAATACTGGTTTTATATCATTTATTTTTCTGATTTTATTCTTCCCAATAGATGAATTTTATTTAAAGTAAGTATAAGTACACCTAAATATTTAAATTATACAGAAAATTCTGAATGAAATCTGTATTCAAGTAAACAAAGTTTGTTATTTATTATTTTTTAAAATTTTTATATTTTTTTATAAAAACATATTTTTAACACATTAAAATCTTATTTATTATATTATTTTATTAAATTTAAATATTAGTTAATTAAATATTTATTAACTAATATAATAAAAACTTTAAAAATTTAACCATTTTTTAAATAAATTTTTATTTATTTTATATAAAAATTTTTTCTAAAATAACTACTTTGGATTTAATTTATTTTTATAGTTTATAGCGTTATTTATACTATTTATAATAAAATATTATTTAATAACTTTTTTATATTAATTGAGATATAAATTTAAATTTTAGAAAAATCATGGATATTAAAAAATATAAAATTTATTCTATACCTGTTGAAAATAATTCTAAGAAATTATTTTTTATAGAAATTTAAAATTTATTTGATAAATATGTTTATTTTTTTATAAATATTATTTTATAATAAAAAATATTGAGTTATTAATTAATTGATTGGATCAAATTATTATCGCTGTTCTTTCTAGTAACATCAATTTCTATTTTTCATTGTTAAAAATTTTTTGATAAAAGTATTACTGTTTATAAGAACAAATATATTAAAAAGATAATATCGTTTATTTAAAAAATTTTTTTACTAATATTCATAAATTAACTTGATATATTATTTATTTTTTCATGAATCTTTAAACACTGTACTAATCAAAAAATTATGAAAATATTTTAATAAATTAACAGATTATAAAATATAATCACATCACAGGCATCCTCCTATAGGAATCAAAAATATTTTTGATAGCTTAATTCTTATGTTTACATCAAATAAATCTATAAATGAAAATATTTCAATCTATATTCGTTTTAAGGTTTTTAACAATATATAACATAGAGGAGATGAATATTTTGGATGATTGTATAATTAGAAATAGATTACTTTTTATTATACCAAATAAATTTTTATCTCTTTAACTAAAACTACTATTAGTCAAAATTTTATTTGACAACCTAACCCCCTTTTTTTATAAAATTAAGTGAAGAAAGGTGTGAATTAAAATTAGGTTTTTCTTAACTATCTGCAGTTACAGATCATAATTAAATTTAAAATTTTTAACAGTTATTTCTTCTAATCCATTAAAAGATTATAGCAAAAAAAAATCATTGAAAATTATTTTTTTAAAAAATTAACAATACTAATATCAGTTTGTGATTTAATTTTCTTAGAAAAACTATAAATACTAGAAGTTGATTTTTATGAGATTATAAATATATCCGTAATTATCGGGGGATAGTGTGTTAATTTTTAAAAATCTAATTTTTATTATCTCTAAAACAGTACACTTTTTAAATAAAAAAGATATATAAAAATATAAGTGATATAGATCGAGAATTATAGTTTTTAATAAAAAGATTAAAACTTCATTTTGATATAAGAAAAATCAATTTATAGGTTGTTAACCTTATCAATGAACAAACAAAGATACAAAAAGTATTT
>JBHEQT010000041.1:0-45273 GCA_046530785.1 Arsenophonus sp. | reverse complement strand
ATGAATCTTATCTACAAATAATTTTATAAATTAAAATTGAGAATAAATATCTTGATTATATTATTTTTAATGAAAAGATATTTTTGATGAATTTTAATTTTTTAATATGAAATAATAATATATTGTTATACTGATATTATTATAACAATAATATTAGGTTGCTATTAAGTTTTATATAGAGAATAATATAGTTTTTATAGAATCTTTCAGATATCTGAATAGAATAAGACCTGATTAATTAATACCAATAGATACTATGTACCTCTCTATTCATTTTTCATAAAGAAAAGAAGTTAATTTATATCAGTTAAATTTCTTTTTATTAAGAAAGGGGGGGTAGTATTAGAAAAATTTTTTAATAATGAAAATTGAAAATCTACTTTATTATAATAGTTGAAACTAAATATAATATTATTATATTTGAAATAATATAAATATAATTTTCTTTAAAAATGTCATAATTTAAAAGAGGATTATGAATTTCTATGGAAATAGAATTTCAAGTTTTCTATATTAGAATCAATTAAGTTTTAATTTATTTAATCTTTTCTTTTCTAAAATATTTTCATATTTTTAATATGGATAAAGAAAATATTTTCTTCATAATTGTTATATTATTTTTTATATGGATATTGTTACAGAAGATTTTAATGTAGTTAATTTAAATATTTTATTAATTGATAAAAATATTTACAATACTTTTAAAGTTTTTATAAATAATATTCTTTAAAAGTAGCCGAAAAAAGATTATAAATTGAAATTTCTACGATATATATATAAGTTGGATATTTATTATTTTATGAAAAAATAATTTTTTTATTTTAATATAGAATATATATATTTAATAAAATTTATGTAAAGATAATTAAATTTTTATATTTTCTTATATATTTTTAGAATTAGATCTAGTTTTATTTGTATAAATGTATTGTATCAGAGGACTTTCGAATAACTGTATAATCTTAAGAGGTTTCCTATTTCATATATCTATAAATAATTGGTAATTAAAAATACTATTTTTCTGTAATTTTAAAAAAATCATCTTCATTGTCAGAAAAATAAATTTTTATTTAATGATAAATATTTTTATTTTTCAAAAAAATGATAAGTGATGTGTTATGAATATTGTTAGAATTTGATTCTATTATAGGAATTTTTGACTTTTTCAAAAAGCATTGTAATCACAAAATAGTAAAAAATTACAAAATCCTCTCTTAAATTGAAAAATATTAATTCTAAAACTAAAAATATATTTTTAGTTTTAGAATTAAATAATTCACGTCCAAAAATGTTATAAGTTTTAAAATTCTATTTAAAAAATATTGAGAAATAACATGAATATTATAAATTCATATAATTATGTTGATTTTGAATATCAATCGACGAATTAAATTTAAGTGAAATGCTATAATTGTAAAATTTACTTAAATATCTTTAACTTTTTATTATCCTTTCTATAAAATAATGATGAATCTTTGAAAGATTATTCTTCGAATAAATTTTAAGAAAAGTAAATATTTCACGAGAATATATAAAAATATAAAAAATTTATTGCTTTTATTATGTACTGAAAATTTTTAGTTTTTTGAAAAATATTTAAATACTATAAACCATATTTATACGATTATAATGGAATTCTCCTTGTAAAGCTAATTATAAATAAGATGATAAAATCATCTGTAAAAACAGATTAAATACTGTTACATGTAATTTAATTAAATTACATGTATCTAATATTTTCTTTATGAATAGAAAATTTTTGAACATAGGAATAAAATTATCTTCAATATGTTAAATAACGTTATTAAAAATATTAAAAATCTACTTATAAAATTATTAATCAAAATATGAAATTATTTTGATTAATAAAATCGAACTGACATTATTATTTCAAATAATATTTTGTTAAGTGGAGAAAGGGTAAGTAACGTTTTCTTATTCACATAAGAAAACTTCTAATGATTGTTAATATATAAAAGAATAAAGCAGTTAAAATAGTTAAAAGAAGAAAAGTTAATTTATATACAATCGATTAAAATAGTTATCAGTTGGGTTTAAATTCTAAAAATCATATTTTTATTTTTCTCAATCTACTAAATGGATGATATTAGTACACATTGCTTAGCAAATTTTATTCTTAAAAATTAAAATTTAATCGAATAATAAATTGGTTAATATATATATTCTTTTAATATAAACTTTTACTTTATATTAAAATATTAGATAAGACATTAACATCAATATTATCATTAAAATAAATATTCTTATTATTAAATTGGATATTGAAGAAAATTTCAACTGATAATCTAAAATTTTTCTACTAAAAATAAGCAAAATCTAATTACTTTTGATAGTATCAAGGTCATCATAAAATATTTTTGATGATACGTTAAACTTTATTCATGTTGGATTATATTTGGATATTTATCTAGAATATTTATCTTTTTGAAAGAAAAATTGATCGAACGACTTTATTTATATTAGATACTTCATAATTTACTATTATACAAATAGTTTAAGACTATTCTCTTATTTGTTTAATAGTAGTTATCTAATATATCTTTTGTTTTTTAATTAGTTAAATCTCTCCAATCTTTAACTAATTATTTAAAGATTAAATATAAAAGTTATCTTTTAATAGCGGTAGGAGATATATCCGTTATTTATAATAATTAACAAAGAATTAAAGAAATAAATATAAATTAATTAAAAATTTAGATAACTTTATAATGAAAACATTGAGTAAATCTTAAATAAGAATGGATGTTAATAGTAATATTTTCATAACTATTGAACAAAAGAGATATTTCATATATGATATTTTAATATAAAACTTTAATTTTTTTAATTAATGATATAACAATAATTAATATTTATGAGGAATTAGATTGAATCGGATGGGGGAGGAACGGTGGGCTCCCGTTTGGAAGGATTTTAAACTAAAAATCCTGTTGGAAAGAGAAGAATAATTAATTTTTCTAAAGATATCTATTTTATCTAATATCCAAAATAGTATTGATCTACCCATTTAAATAAAACTTTTTATAATAACAAATGCAATTCAATCTGTGTATTAATTAGTAAATTTTGATTGGGTAGGTAGAAGAATAGGATGCTTCAATTAATCTAAATTGATCTTTTTTAAAGCTTCTTATTAATTCTTATTATTAATAAGAAGTTTATTCCTTAATGAAATTACTTTCATTTATATTGAAATGAATGAAAGTAAATAATTCAATAAATATAAGTATTTAATGTTTATTGAATGAAGTGAATATAAATAAAATATATCTATTTAAAGAATAGATAGTAGTTTTACTGTTTTTTAACTATAGATAAAGAGTCAATAATTTTAAAATTTTTATTTTTAAAATTATAATTATTGAATGAATTCCATTCTATTTTACAAAATTAGGATTAAATTTTGAGAGATTAGAGAATCTTTTTAAAATAACGTTGAGCATAAAATAACGCGCTAATATTTCTTGCTTCATTAAAGTTTTTAACATCAAGGAGTTGTATCATGTTATCAACTGACCAGCGAATTTGTTCTAACGGTTCTGGTTCATCACCTTTTAGTTTTTCTTTATAAAGATTTTGTGCAATAAATATATTCATATTGCTGGAAAAATAGGAAGACAATATTGTTAGCTCTGCTAGTAATTCAACATGTTTTGTTCCATAACCAATTTCCTCTTTCAATTCTCTTATAGCAGCTTCTGTAGCAGTTTCTCCTTTATTAATTGCTCCCTTAGGAAAGTTTAATTCATACTCCTCAATACCAACAGAATATTCGCGAATTAAAATTAGTTCGTTATCAATAATAGGAATAATCATTACCGATTCCTTTATTCTTGGCTGTACTCTCTCATAAATACGATTAACTCCATTACTAAATTCAAGATTAATAGATTCGATACGAAAAAGTCTAGATTCAGCTATATTTTTTATATTTAGTATCTTAGGTTTTGCGATTTGTTTCATATAATCTTATCCAGATAAAATTTTTTAAATAAATTATTAATTTTTATATTATAAAAAAGAAAAAAATTCCTTTTCTGAAATTAATTTCATCCTAATTTAATTATCTATGTGATAATAAATCAATAAATTTATCAAAAGTATGGTTATTATTACGGATATTTTATTTAAAATAATTATTAAAATATTTTAAATAAATAAACTACCATTTGTTAATACTAATAATAATTAGTTATAACTAATTATTATTAGTATTAACAAAGAAAATTAGAATAATAATTACCTTATTACAAAATTTCTGAAAGGATTTTATTTCTCACACATATTTATTTTTTTAAATCTATAAAAATAAATTTAACTGTTTTAAATTTATTACTTTAATTAGTTAGTCATTTTTGTATTTATTTTATTTATAAAAAGGAAAGTCATTATTATTAAGTTCATCATTAATATATTTGATAATTATTATTGAGAGAAATAATTTTCTATTTAGCTTTAATGTATTTTCCTATATTAATTTTTTAATATACACTATAAAATGATAAGAAATATAAAAATTATAAGAGATTTTATCTATATTCTTTTTGAAATAAAAAGAATCATTACCATAAATTATTTATGGATACAAAAGTTTATTAAGTTCATCAATATTTTAGATAGTAAAACTAATTTTTATATTATTTTACGCTATTTTATATTCTCTTTTCTATAAAAATTTAGTTTTAATAATAGATTTAATATCATAAAATTATTTGATATTATTATTCACACCATATAAAGTAAATTACGATTAAAAATATTCGCTAATATTGTTTGTTACTATTGTTTTCAACATTACCTTCTCTTACAAGAAAGTTTGAATTAATAAATAGAATATAAAATATAGGATTTGATTTCATCCCCTTAAAATAAAGGGAGATAGACTACTGTTTTTTATAAAATTCATACGATTTTCCTTTAAAATAATTAAGAGAGGAAATTCCCTATAATGCGTAACAAAGCAAATCAAATAAAATCATTAACTATCCTATATAGATTAATATGAGAAAATGATGAATTAACTTAAAATTAATTATTAAAGATTAATTATAGGTATCTTTTAAGAAAAAATATTATACATAAATATAAGATGTATTCTTAATAAAGAAAGGTTTAGGATTATTTGTAGAGAACCAGTGAGTAATTAATAAAGTTAATTCAGATGTCTTTATAATAAGAAAAACAAATATAATCTAATTATATTTAAGTATTCAAACTTAAATAAATGATTTTAATAAAAACTTTAGAAAAGATAGAAAATGTTATTCAACATAACTAATTTCAAAATTTTATTTCAAGATAATAGTATCTTAGTGAACTAATTTTGATTACTAGGATACTTATAAGTATAAGTATCTACACCAATAAATGGTATTCTAATTATTATTTGAATAATTATTTATTTATTAATAGTAATTTTAAAATTTGATATTAATAGTTGAATACAAACTCAAGAATTTAGCTAAATACAGTTATTTTGTAAAAAATAAAAGATTATCAAGAATAAGAGGTTATTGTGCTCATATTAATAATAATTAAGATACTAATTAATTAAGCGTTAAAATAAATGGTTATCCAAGGATAACCTGTAATCACGTCTACAGAAATAAACGGTAAAAAGTATAATTATTTTTAATATAAAAAACAATTCGACATTGAAATAATCCGATACTGATAATTATCAACAATCAAGAAACTTATAAATACGTTTTATTTATTTACTCAAGTGAAATAATAGTAGAGTTCATTTTCTGATTAAATATTATCGAAAATATTATCTTTTTAAATATTAAAAATTAACATTAGTTTTTTATTTAATATAATTAATCGATTCAATTAATTCGATGGGGGAGAATATTTATTCTTGTAAGAAAAATTTTTTCTTATTTATTATAATAAAAAAATTAAGATTATGAAAATCTACACTCAATCGATTTTCATTGTAATTTTTAAAAGTATTGTGAAACATATTTCGTTCTTCTTCATGAAAAAGATATAGGATATATTGTATAATCAAAAAATTAATATTAATCTGAATTTCATGAATTGACTACTCTTTTATATAAGAGAAATATAGGAGAATTGAGATGAATTTTAAAATGACAGATTCATTTTAAGTCTTCTTATAATTTATTTGTTTCATAATATGAAAGATATAAATAATTTTTTAATATACTTCCGATCATTACTCCTATAGTGTGTTTATTTTAAAATAGTTTAAATGAAATCTATTGATTTTATCTCTATTAATTCGAGTAAAATTTTTTGATATATTCTAATTAAAGATAGAGTTTATTTAGGAGACTAAATTAATGATTGAAAAAAAAAAGATTACTTCAGAAGAGATGGCTATATATGGTATTCATAAAGTTACAGAAATTATTTATAACCCAGAATATGAACAATTATTTACAGAAGAAACAAAATCTTTTTTAAAAGATTATGAAGTTGGTATTGAAACTAACTTAGGCGCAGTGGCGGTTGATACTGGTATTTTTACAGGTAGATCACCAAAAGATAAATATATTGTTCGTGATAATATTTCTATGGATACCGTTTGGTGGTCAGATCAAGGTGAAGGTGGAAGCAATAATAAACCGATAACCGATTCAGTTTGGAAATCATTAATAAGTTTAGTAACTAACCAATTGTCAGGTAAGCGTTTATTTATTATAGATGCTTTTTGTGGTGCAAATACAGAAAGTCGTTTGAAAGTACGTTTCATTACTGAAGTAGCTTGGCAGGCACATTTTGTCAAAAATATGTTTATTCGACCCACTAAAAAAGAGTTGATTAATTTTCAACCAGATTTTATTGTAATGAACGCTGCAAAATGTACTAACCCTAACTGGCAGGATCAGGGTTTAAACTCAGAAATTTGTGTAGCGTTTAATTTGACTTCTCGAATACAACTTATTATAGGTACTTGGTATGGCGGTGAAATGAAGAAAGGATTATTTTCAGTTATGAATTATTTTCTGCCATTAAAAGGAATTGCTTCGATGCATTGTTCAGCCAATGTTGGTGAAAAAGGGGATGTAGCTATTTTCTTTGGTTTATCTGGTACAGGAAAAACAAGCCTTTCCACTGATCCTGAACGTAAATTAATTGGTGATGATGAGCATGGATGGGATGATGATGGTATCTTCAATTTTGAAGGCGGTTGTTATGCTAAAACAATAAATTTGTCTAAATCAATAGAGCCTGATATTTATCGGGCGATAAAACGTGATGCATTATTAGAAAATGTTTTTGTTTTATCTGATGGTTCTATTGATTTTAATGATCAAACAAAAACAGAAAACACTCGAGTTTCTTATCCTATTTACCATATTAAAAATATTGTTAAACCAATTTCTAAAGCAGGTCATGCGATGAGAGTTATTTTTTTAACAGCCGATGCTTTTGGTGTTTTTCCTCCTTTATCTTGCTTGACGCATGAACAAACTGAATATCACTTTTTATCAGGTTTTACTGCTAAATTAGCGGGTACAGAACGAGGGATTACTAAAAAAACACCAACTTTTTCAGCATGTTTTGGGGCTGCTTTTTTGACATTACACCCCACTAAATATGCTGAAGTATTAAGTAAAAGAATGAAATCTGTTGGTACAAAAGCTTATCTAGTTAATACAGGTTGGGATGGAACAGGAAAACGTATTTCAATCAAGGATACTCGTGTAATTATCGATTTGATTTTTAATGGGGAAATAGATAAAGCAGAAACTATAAATTTACCGGTTTTTAATTTAGCTATACCTATTAATTTACCGGGAATTGATAATAATATTTTAGATCCTCGTCATACTTATACAGATAATACCCAATGGGAAGTTAAAGCAAAAAAATTAGCTAATCGATTTATTAATAATTTTAAAAAATATACTGATACCCAATTTGGTGCGGATCTTGTAAAAGCAGGTCCTGAATTATAACATTGAACAATGGTTACTAATAACAAGATAAAAGTGCATAGAGAAGATAATAAAATTTATGCGCTTTTAATTTAATTCTAAATATGAGTTCCTATTTTAATTCTATTAAAATATAAAAAATTTCTTTATACTTGTTATTTCAATAAAATGTTCCATAGTATATAATTTAAGAAAAATAATTTTTTATAAATTATTGACCTTTATAATGAATTTATATATTACTAATAACATTAAACTTAATTGAGAAATGTTAAAAATTGATAATTTCTAAAATGCTAGTTTTAGATTGATATAGATAAATAATAAAAACGATATTCTTTATATTATTTTGTAAAAATATAAAATGTTCATCTAAAATTATTTTTAACCAAATAAATATCTCTATTATATTTTTAATAATTATTAAAAACATAATAGTTAGTTAATATTAAAAGTTAATAATTATTATGTATTTTATAAAATAATTTATATTTGTAAAAAATAAATTTTTGTTGATAGGAATAAATAAAAAATACTTATATAAATTTAGTTAATAATAATTAGTAGTTTAAATGTAAAAAAAGAACTATCATTTCCATCTATTTAAAATACTAAAGTTGATGAATTCCAATTACATTAAAATTATATCTATTAATCGAACTAGTAAATGGTTGATAACTTTACTAATATAGTAGAAAGTCAAAATAATTTTCTTTATTGTTTTGATAAAATTCAAATCATTATCCAGTGTCATTAAAGTATATTATTTAATAATATACTTTATTTAAAAAATATAAACAGAATTATATAATATTCCAAAATAGTATTTATATGGTATATTATTGAACTATTTTAATAAATTATCTTAGATTTTTAAAATTTGTAGAATTTTGATAAATCGTTTAAGCTAGATATATTTCTAATATGTTTTATGGTAACTTTATAATGAATAGTTAATTTATAAGTTAAATAGCTAATAAGATTAACATTTAAGAAATAAAATATTAATTTTTTTTAAAATTTCAAGTAAGTTGATATTTATAAAATATCGAATATAATATTCTTTATCTATATAAATATAGGATTTTTGAAAATTTCATCTATTTTATAGATTAACTTTAAAGATAAAATCTAACAATTTGTTTCTAAAAGATTTAGAGTAACTTATATAATATAAAAATACTAAAGTTATTTGTGTATAGAATAGATAATATAGTAGAATTACTTTTCTACAAAAGAGGGTAAGTATCTTACCAAACTTTAGTTGTTAAAAAGTATTACTATATTTATTTAGCAATAATTAATCTCGATTAAACTAATACCATTTTATTAAAATGTGAAAATTTTTATTTAGTTTATCTGAATAGTTTGTTTTTAACGCATAAATTAACAACAACAACTCTAAATTAAATTAATAATAAATTATAATATTTGGTAAACTATTCTTACAAAGAAATTGATTTATGATTTTTATCATAAATGAAAAATATTATTTATAATATTTTAATAAATTTTCTATTTAATAAATCTAAAGCTCTTAACTAAAGATTTACAAAATTTTGGTTAATAGGATAAGATATATAAGATTAGATCCAATATTAAAGATTGAAGAAACTATATTTATTACAAAAATAGAAAGTAGAAGTTTTTACTGAAATTTTCTTCATTATATAAACTCCATTAAAAGTACTTTTAAATCTATATTGTTTTTTTAAAATAGAATAAACGATTATTCATTTAGAATGATTACGTTAAATTTTTATAAAATTCTCTTTTATCTGAAAAATATTTATTAATGATACATATATTAAGATTTAAATTTGTATAAACAAATTTTAGTACATGCTAAAATTATTTAAATTTACTTAAGTAAATTTAAATAATATATAAATTTTCATATATAATTTTTATTTTTACTCAATAAAAAGACTAAATATGTAGATTTTACTTCCACTGATAACGTTTGTCGCTGATAATAAATCCATTAAATTCATATTCGAACAAATTGGATTAATGTTTATGCTACATTTATTTACTGGTTTGGATTTCTATACCGGTCTATTATTAATAGTAGCGCTGTTATTTGTGCTATTTTATGAAGTAATTAATGGTTTTCATGATACCGCAAATGCAGTAGCAACGGTTATTTATACTCGAGCAATGAAAGTTCAATTTGCGGTTGTTATAGCTAGTTTTTTTAATTTTTTTGGAGTTATTTTAGGTGGTTTAAGTGTTTCTTATGCTATTGTTCATTTGTTACCAACAGATCTTCTTTTGAATTTAAGTTCTTCTCATGGCTTATCATTAGTTTTTTCTATGTTATTAGCGGCTATTATTTGGAATTTAGGTACCTGGTATTTAGGATTACCGGCTTCTAGTTCACATACATTAATAGGAACTATTATTGGAGTTGGTCTAACTAATGCATTAGTGACCAATTCTTCTATAGAAAATGCATTAAATATCCAAAAAGTTATTGAAATCTTTCTTTCCCTTATTTTTTCTCCTATTATTAGTTTTTTTATGGCAGGATTGTTAATTTTCTTTTTACGTCGTTATTGGAATCCTATAAAAAAACATCGATTCTTTCATTTAAAAAACAGTGAACAAGAAAAGAAAAATTGTAAAAAAACTCCTCCTTTTTGGACACGTACTGCGTTGATTTTATCTGCAATTGGAGTCAGTTTTTCTCATGGTGCTAATGATGGTCAAAAAGGTATTGGTTTTATTATGCTAGCATTAATGGGAGTGGCTCCAAATGGGTTTGTGCTTAATCTAAATGCTAGTGGTTATGACATAACTCGTATCCATGAAGCGATAGTGCATCTTCAACACTATTATGAAGAGCATCAATCAGCGATAAAACATATTATCAATAAATCACAATCAGAATCTAAATTGGAAATTTTAGATAAGAAATTCCATTGTGATAATTCAAGTCCTATTAATGTATTAAAACAAACATCACTGATATTGATGGATATTCAAAGTTACTTATCACTAAAGCCTGAGCAACGTAATCAAATACGTCGATTATTGATGTGTTTATCTGATACTGTATCAGAGGTAGCTAAATTACCAGAAACCTCATCTTCTGATGCGCATTTTCTGCATAATTTGAATAATGACTTACTTAATACAGTGGAATATGCACCAATTTGGATTATTATTGCCGTTGCTTTATCGCTTTCTACAGGTACTATGATTGGTTGGCAACGTATTTCCATAACGATCGGTAAAAAAATCGGTAAAAAAAGTATGACTTACGCACAAGGTGTTTCTGCTCAACTTACTGCTGCAATCTCCATCGGTATTGCAAGTTATACTGGCATGCCTGTATCAACAACACAAGTTCTATCTTCCGCTCTAGCAGGTGCAATGGTTGTTGATGGTAGTGGCGTTCAAACTAAAACAATTAAAAATATATTACTGGCTTGGTTATTTACTTTACCAATTTCTATTATACTTTCTGGTTTGTTTTATTGGGTATCATTAAAATTCATATAAATATGTAAGATGTGGGATTATAATAAAAGTAATACTTAATTTTTAATCACTATTTTATTCATTGAATGGAATATTAGTTCTATATAATTTAACATTATTAATTATTATTAATACTTTATACAGTTTATATTAGAACTTTTAAAAAGATTTAATCTAGCAATTAATATTAAATTATTTTAAATATTTTCATAAAGTAAAATAAATTAAGAGTCATGATGATTAATATATTTAGTTTAGATTATTTTTTATATTCTTATTTATCGATAACTAATCGTAAATAATCTTTATTATCATTAAAACATCAATTTACCAAAAATTTGTTTCCAAAAAAAAATAAAAAGTGATTTTAGAATTAAAAAAAGGATCTACTCATATTCATGAAAATATATGGAATACTAAAAACAACACGGAATATAAATTCCATTCTTTCTGCATAAAATTAAGATGAAGTATAATACTTTCAATACTATTACTATAATATATAGTAGTTTTGAAAAATAATTAGTTATATCTTTATATAAGATGATCTGGAAAACTCTATTTAAAATAGAAAATAAATAAGAAATAATTATTTTTCTATAAATATGATTATATCGTAGATAAATGCAAAATTTAATATAAAATGAAAATATTAGTATATAGTAAAAAAAGAAATAGGTATGAAAAATTCTCTTTTATCACTTAATTCTTTAAGATCTATATCAGATTGATTTGTTAAATAAATATTTTTAAATCTTCATTTAGTTAAAGATTTTGAATGGTAAGAGTAGAAATAAAGGATATGGATATTTTTCCAAATTTTAATTAGAAAATAAATTTCTTTCATTATACTTAAATAAACTTTTATTAAAATTTAATGAAAACTGATCGTTATTCCAATATTTTATTTTTTATATAAACAAAATCTTTTAATCTTTTGAAAAAATATAATTTTAAATTATCTATTTTTATTTTTGTACATTGATAGATGAAAGTTAGAATCAGAATTCTTATATTTATTTTTTATAATTTCCGAATGAAACATATATAGCAAAACAATCAGTTAAATTTTTTTTAAAAAAATAATTATAGGAAATGCTAATCATAAATAAACTCTTACTAATTTATTCAGAATGTATAAATGCTGAATTGATCACTTTTGAATATAAAATATTTAATATTATTATTAAGAATAATAGTGTTAATTCTTAGGATTATAATCAGAATATTTCTGAAAAGAAGATTTTCAAAAATAAAAATATTTAGGATAAATGTCACTTTATGTAGATCGTTATATTTCAAACAGTTTTAATAACAGCATCAAAACTTTGGAGTTATAGAAATATTCACTCTAAAATTGTTATTCATTATTTATCATCATCAGACTTCAAAATTGGATAAATAAAAATATTAAGTTAAAAAGTGATTAAACAATATATCCATCTAAATTCTAAAAATTTTAATATAATAAATCATTTTTATTTTAACCTAAATCCTTTAATTTTGATTTTTGAAAAATCTATAATATTTTAGAAATTAAAGTAAAAAACAACAAACTAATTTTCATTAAATAGATGAAAATAGTTCATTAATGTCAATCCTTACTTAATCTGTTTTCTCGATATCCTATTATTTAGATATATAAAAATAATTAAAAAAGTTTCTAACTAAAAAACCATTATAATTTTTTAAAAAAAAAGATATCTTTCCCTTAGAGGAGGAATAGAAATATAGAAAGATTTATTTAAATTTTAGTTTAATATTTTATTTTATATCTATTTGAGATAGAAATCATTTTTATAAATTTATTTTTTTATAAAAATAAGATTTGTTATTATATTATTATTAATATTAAATGTGTTAATAATGATATTTTTAATCATTAAGTATCCAAAAATATTAATTGCTTTCTATAATATTAATAATATATAATAATGGATATTAAAAATTAAAATGGAAAAACATTTCAATATTTAATTCGGAGATTTAAAGAAATAAAATTATTAATTGTTTATAATCATAAGGATATTAATTCATTAGTTTAATTGATTAAAGTAAGAATCCGTTAAAAACTGATCTATTACTGTTGATTAAAAAATTAATTTATCACTAAAATCTAAAATATTTTATATCTAAGATGGATATCTTATAGATTTTTCTGATAGATCTTAACAAAATAGCTTCATTCATCAATAATTTAGTATCTTTAATGTTTAATAGTTTAAAGATTTTTATAAGATAAATAATAAAAATTATTCACTATGATCTCAGAGTGTTGATTTAGATAAAAATGATAAATCCTCAATTTGAATATTTTACTTTTATTTATATTAATAAGATTTCTGATCATCTTTATTTTCACTCTGAACCCATGATAATATCAAATTTGTATATATATGTCATTTGATTGTAATATTTTTTTGAACATAACTTTTTCTTTCCTGGGGTTAGAGAAGAAAGAAAAACATAAAAAATATAGTTATCAAATTAATAAAAGATAAAATTATTCTCGTATTCATGAAAATATAAATAATCATATTTAAATATATTTTAAAAATTCGAAAATAAAGTTATCTTATTTTAAATAAGTTAAATAAATAATAATTTATTTTTTCTTCTAATATTTCCTAAATTGTGAATAAATTCTTCTATAAAAAAATAAATTCATTTTTTGTAACTCTTATAACTCTGAATAAAAAATTCTTATGATTTAAAAGAGTTATCTTTTTCTGCCGAATACTTTTTAGCGCACGAGTTTATATACCAATATAAAATATATATATGGATAACCACTATCTACATCCACATGATATAGGCAACTTTAAATCAGTGATAAAAATTTTCTATAGAATTCTTCTTTACTAGATATGCTATTGAAAAATTTAAAATAACTTTTATTTTTCTTATATATATAAAATTCTTGATAAGGATTATAAATAGGAT
This sequence comes from Arsenophonus sp., assembly GCA_046530785.1. Lineage (GTDB taxonomy): Bacteria > Pseudomonadota > Gammaproteobacteria > Enterobacterales > Enterobacteriaceae > Arsenophonus. Next base: position 30,910 of record JBHEQT010000041.1, on the reverse strand, counting down.
ACTCAAAAAAAATAAATCATAGGATGATTTTAGGATCAATTTATTCAATAATTTTATTGAAAAATAGTTTTTATTAAGTAATTCAAATACTGATAATCATTTTATTTTATATATTTTAAGTATATTTAAATAATATACTTAAATTGTTTTAAGTTATTTAATTATTTTTATTTTATTTTTTATAATAAGAATTATATTTTTATAGGAAAACTTCTCTCTTTTAAAAATATATATAATTTCTTATTATTTTTAATTTTTTATATAAGAAAATAGAAATTAAATTTATTTAAATTATAATTTATAAAGTAATCTAAAATAATTTAAAAAATACTTATTATTGAAAGTTTATTTAAGTATTTATATAAATTTTAAATAAGAAGATAAATCTTTCATCATTAATATTTTCCTTTGTGATTAATTTTATTAAAGATTAATAAAATTAATCACTCGAACATAAATAAATATCAAAACGATGATTTTTAGTTTTGATTATCGCTTGTGGAGAAACCCCTGCTAAGAAGCAAGCATAATTTGGTCTTTTAACAACAACGCGCCTTTTAGCTATCTTTATTGCTGGAATTAAAAGATTATCAGCATCTTCATCATTACCAACAAGAGACTGTAAAATACGCATTTCTTTTTTTACTAAAGCACTTTTTTGTCGATGAGGGTACATAGGATCAAGATAAATAACATCTGGTTTGTATGAAATAGTCGATAATGCATTAATAGTTGAATCATGTATTAACAACATTTTTTTTCTTAACCAGCTTCCCATTTTAGAATTAGCATAACCACGTTGTAATCCGTCATCCAAAAGCGCAGCAACTACAGAATGACGTTCATACATTTGAACTTCACATCCAAGTGAAGCAAGAATGAAAGCATCTCTACCAAGACCAGCGGTAGCATCCACAATAGTTGGTAAATAGGATTTTTTAATCCCAACTGCTTTTGCGATAGCTTCATTTCGACCACCACCAAATTTACATCGATATCTCATAGTTTTTGAAAAGAAATCAACATAAATACTGTTTAATTTAGGTTCGTCTAATTTTTTTAATTGTAAATTTTCTGTTGTTAATACTAAAGCCATTAATTCTGAAGGTGTGTATTTATTTTTTTTATTAGCGATAAACGATAATTCTCTTTGAGAAGCACTTGTTTTAGAAATTAATTGAATATCAATTTGGAATCTATATTTATTAATCTCTTTACTTTGTAATATTGTATCTAAAATTTAGATTTTTCTAAAAAATCTTTTAAAAATTATTTGTTCTTTGAATTATTAAAGTACTTAATCATCATCAAGATGATGATGTTTAAGTATCGTAATTAAAAATATCTTCATCGATAAATTATGAAATATATTAGCTCCTAAAATGAGTCTACTCATAAATAAATATAGTAATAACTGATCAGTATATCTATTAAATATAATTAAATATATGAAAGAGAATTTGCTATGTTCAGATAACAGGTTATAGAAATCTTATATTTTAATCAATTTTAACTTTAATAAAGTTATTTCTCTTTTCTTATGGTATTTTACCATAGTATGAGAAAATTAAATAAATCAGATTTTTATTAATTAAAAAGTAAATATTGCAATATAATAATTTTAATTACTAAGATATTAATCTAAATATTAATTTTAGTAACAATTTACAATTTTATAATTACCTAATATTATAGGAAATAATTTAGATATTTCTATAATAATTATAGTATACCATTGTTATCAATCATATCCTTTAGATTCAATTTAATATTGAACATATTGCTATATAAATCATAACTAAATATATTTTAAAAAAAATATAATAATTTTATAATAGATAAAAATCTTATTATATTTATATATTTTTATTATAAATTATGATAAAAATAATAAATATTCTAAGAATATTTATTACACCTATTATATTCTTTTCTTATTCTATCGGAAGTAAATCTAGATTTGTTAAGTAACTTATACTAGTAGACACTGAATGTCTACATTTCAAACTAGTTATCACTATACTAAATACCACGCCAAATTTTAAATCAACCTAATCACTAAACTTGGTTAATATTAAATATATTAGCAAGAAAAAATTCTATGAAAGTATCGAGAATTTACTAAAAAACTACTCTTTCTCAACTTTATATAACTTTCTATTAACTTCTCCTAATTCAAAAATAAAATTATAAATTTTACTTTTATTAACAGAAAAAATCAAATTAAATTTTAATACTAATAAAATCAAGATAATCTTATAATTAATTTGGATATGAATATATTTCAATAAAGAAATTTTTATTTTGATCTTAAAGATTTATTATATTTAAAGTGGATTATTTTAAAATTTTAATATATTTTATGCCTTTTAACTTTAGTCACTATAACAAGTTATAATCTTGATTAATAAAGAGTAAATTTACCTCTATTCTTTATAAAAATTAAATATTTTTTGATAATCGATTTTATAAAATTTAATACCAGAAAAATTCAACCGATTTTATTTTTTTTACGATAATTAATATAAATTAAATTTATTAAAAAAAATCAAGTAAGAGAAATCTTTTATTATTTAAAGTGATTCTTCTTTAAATCAGGAGAGAAAATTATCTACATTTAGATATAAATAATGATGCTAAATTCTCAGTAAATATTAAATTCTTCGAATACGATAATATTTATTATAAATCTTCAAGATTCTAATTGTTAATATTTTATAAATCAACTTAAACGAGTAAGATTGTTATAAACTTTACTGATATTAGTGCGTTCAATAACAATATTTTACTCTAAGTTATTAATATATCTAATATTAAGAAATATTTCATATCAAACTTCTCTCTTACTTAGATCTGTTTTATAGAATGTAAAATTATATTATAATTCTTATTATAGAAAAATCGATCCAAGTTAATGATTAAAAGATTAAATCTATTAAGGATTTATTTTTATAGAAACAATGTAATATTATTTTTCAGTTTAAGTTAAAAATATATTTTATTTATATAATGGAAATATAAAAGATAAAAACTATATCCTAAGATCTTTCCTCTCTGTGTTATCCGAAAAATCTATCTCTTTTTTGAAATGAAAATATCGTTTATTCAAAACTACTCTTCTTAATTTAAACTCTTTTTAAATATATAAAGTGATGTAAAATGATCTCATAAAATTAGTTAAAAAATTAATATTATCAACTATTTATTTGTATATAAAACTCTAATTTTTTAGGATATATTTTGCTTTGATCTAATCATATATCGATATTATTAATAATAAAATTGAACTTTTCAATTTAAATTATTTTAATATTTATTAAAAATAATTTTTCTAAAAAATCTAGTAATCTAATCTTCTAATTATTTCTTCCTTACTTTAACTTTTTTTCATAGATTTTCATTGGTTACAGAAATAATATACGACTTTTAAAACCACTATAATTTTTCAGTTTGATACCGTTTATTAAATTCTATAAATTATTATTTTATATATTTAATATTTATATCAAAATATATTTTCTATTTTCCATAAATCTACTTTTCATAGAGATTGAAATTACACCTCTAAATTTATATTATTCTTAATAAGAATGGAAATTCTTTCATAAATCGGAACGCATTTAAATCCAATTTTTTGTAGTTTTTAATCAGTTAATAATATTCTGACTACAAGTATTGATAATTAGTTTTTAAAAAATATTTCTATTAATTGTTTATTATTCTTTTCTAAAGAAGTAACGGAAAAAATGAATATAAGGTTACCAATTTAACTTCCACCATCTAAATATTGCAGTGTTGAGAAAGACTAATTTCAATCTTTATATTTTCAGTCTATATTAGAAATATATTTAATTAAAATAAAGTAAAAAATATTCAGTAATGAGAATTTTGAATAAAATTCAATTGAAATTCATTTGTATGATAGAATTAATTTATTTTATTTTATTATAAAATAAAATACTATATCCTAATTTGTTTAAATAAGTTTCGCTTTTGCTAGCCTTTAAACGTAATAGATGATAAAATTTATTGGTATTATAGGTTTAAAAGATTTTTTGTATATGAAATACAATCAGTTTGATAAACCTTGTATTTTTGATATTCATTAAACAAATAGCTCTCTTTTTAGCTTTTATGAAATAATACAGATACGATGTTTTTAATGAGTTATATATAACATAAGTAATTTATAACTATCACTAAAACTTTTCAGATGAAATATATTCATTAATAATTGAAGAATATCGAATATCCACTCTTTCCCTAAAAAAGGAGGATCCCCACACTAATTAATTATCAATAATTAATGAAAACTATTAAGTACTTTTATTTAATCGTAAAAATATTTACCTATATTATTAGTGGAAATAAAACAAATTTTAATATTCTTATTATTAATAATATTCTTTTATAATAGCTTTTCCTCACTAAATCTCCCTCTATAAAATGAATCAACTCAATTTCTTAAAATATCTATTAATCAATCTTTCCAGATCTTTTTATATTTAATCTTTTATTAATTTTATTATTAAGAAACTTTTATATATAAGATGTAATGGATCCATCAAAAATATTAGCTCTTTAAAAGAAAAATATTTAGCTCGAAAAAGTACTAATTATACTCAACAAATCAAAAAAATATGATGAACTCTAATTAAAAATAATAAATTCAATGAAAAGATTAAAATAAATTTAATCAAGAAAGGTATATTAGAAATATATAAGTTTAAAAAACTGATATTGAATTATCTAAGTAAAGGATTAAAAAACGAACTATCTTACTTTTCTGTTTCTCTTCTTTTTTGTTAGTATTAAGATACGTTCATTATTTTTATGAAAAACAAGAGAATAAAAAACATTAAACATCAATAAAATTATTATAGCAATAGGATTGTGAGATAAAATTTTCTAAAAATTTCACTTAAAAACATAAAATATCAGATCCTATTATTTTAAAAAACTGAAAATATCAAATAAGATCTTATTCCTCTTATTTATCATATATTTAGTTATTTAAATATATCTTAAGTGATACTAATATTCTCATTTATTTATTAATTCATAAATGTTTATTATAAACGCAGTACTAATATTGCTTATTAGATTGATAAATTATGAATTATATTAATATATTAAAAATAATTTAAAATATGCTGAATAAGATAATATTTAACGAAAAATAGATTAATGAAATATTTAGTATTTTAGATTTAAGAGATCTATCTTGGTGAGATAGAAATTAATTCTATTGCTTCTCATTACGATATGAAAATGCCGAAAATTTTACTATTTAAATATTCCTAAAAGAATTTTTCTATTAAAACATGAATATGATAGAAACAAAACAATTTCATAGGATTTAAAAAATATATTAACGATGTAGAAATTTTACTCACCTAATCATAATTAGGAGAAGAAAATTTATATTTCTTAGGTGATTTAAATTTGTATTAAGGAATTGATCTTCTATTATTCTTCACTTATAATATTTTACATGAGAATTATAATAAGATTTTAATATGGTTATCAATCAATTCACTTTTGTAAAATATTTATCTTGATAAAGAAAATATGAAAGGATAAATCGTATTACACTTCATTTGTAAAAGTATCTTAAAACAATAAAATTAAAAAATATATTCTATTGCCATTATAATACTCTATAGAAATCGTAATATTTTAAACTATATGGTTCATGATTTTATCTTCGTATCATAATGAAGGAAGTTTTATCAACATTTATTTAAAAAAAATATTTTTTTACAAAACAGAATTTTAAATTTTAAAAAATTATTTAGAGATGATATCTTGACGGTATTAAGGATACGTGAAAGTACATTAGGATTTGTTGAAATGAGAGAAATATTTTATGAAAAGTTATTCAATGATTAAAAATAAGATGATATAGATCTCAGATATCATTACAATATTTATGCTCTGTTAAATATATTATTTTAGTATTTTAAATCAAATTTATTGGATATTTAGACCAGTAAAACTTAATATCAGATTAATAATGAGAATATTTCACACGGAATTACTTAAAGTAATCTTATTATTCTTAGTTTTAACATTATCAAAATTGCTAAATATAAAACCTTATTAAACTCAATGATTATGATGAAGTTTTTTAAAATCTTTCAGAGTAATTTATGGTGCTTTTACGGATATCGGAATGATAAACAAGTTATATTCTTAGCGAATTAATTTCAATAACGATCCAATTTTCCTTAAGGTATTATATTGATACCGATAATTAAAATATTAAAAATTAATTTAATATCACTAATTTGTGATAAAATAGTTAATTTAGCAGTATCATCTCCGCTAAAAAGATACGATTATTTCCATTTTATCGGTAAAAACTACTTATTTCTAAATTTAACAAATATTAAATATTGTATAGTAATACAGGATAATAGAGGAAAATTTAAGATTTGGTTTTCATTGATTTTATACTGATAAAATAATAGTTTATATAAACGTCGCCCAAAGGTTTAAAAGACATCTAATATTTTAGATTAAACACATCACTATAAATTCTCCTATTCGTAAATTATTAAAATTAATAAAATTAGAATTTAGGTTTGTAGAAAGAGAAGATTATATTTCATTACTTGATTTTAAAATCAAGATATAATCTTGATTTAGATATATTATTTATAGGTATTTTATGAATAAAATTCTATTTAAGAATTAAATAAGAATTGATTATGTGATTTTGGTTAAAAATATATGGAAAACAAGTATATTCATCCAGAAAACTATATCAGTTTAATAAAACATTTGAGAGATGTAGTATAGAATATTTTCTTCAATTACTGTGGACAATTTTAGTTATAATAAAATTGTATCAATTTTGATAAAGATCATCTCAGTTTTATTTTATCTTTAAAGATTTTAATTTATAATGTTGAAATTAAAAAAAAAGAAGAACTATTCATACATATGAATAGTATTTCCTATAGTTATTAATTAGAGAAATTAAAAATCTATATTTATAAATTATTGAAAATATGTCAAAAATTGTATAAAAATTTTATTTTATATGATGTATTGAATTCCATAATATAAATTATAATATTACCTTAAACGTCCATAATCAAATTATTAGAGAAGCATAAAGAGAAATATTTTACAGTACTTTACTTAAGGAGTGAATAGAAGAAATGTTAAAAATTAAACTGAATTAGTTTTAAATTTTCCTATTAATGCTGATTTACTTTTGAAAAACTTATTACTATTAAAATAATTAAGATATAAAATAAAATATTAATATTAAAATTATATACCGTTTCTTATTAAGGAAGGAAGGATTCATAGTTTATTATAAATAGTATTATATAAATTTATTAAAAAAATAAAGAAAATTCAAAATTTTCTTACAGAAGATTAATCGAGAAACCAGTCATAATAAAATTATACCTAAAAAGATAAACAATGAATTTATTTTTCACATTACATAAATCAAAAAGAAAACATTAAAAAGATTTATTCATGTAATTAATTAAAGGAATGTGATTAAAATATTTTATAAATAAAAAAGTCTTTTTTATCATCTATAAAATTATGTTTATAATAAAAGAGTATGTCTAAAATTAGTCATTTGCAAAATAGTAGAAGTTATTTTAGAGAAAATGTAAAGGAATTTAACGAAAATTCATTCATGCCAGCTTTCCGTAGAACTTTTCATATGATTTTAAAGGTAATTAAGAAATAGTTATTGTATTTAGGTACAGTTAAAGATATAATTAAGAATATCTATATTTTATACCAATAGGGGATTAGATTTTAATTATCTCATTCAAATTTTTATTTCTTACCGTACTTTTACGATATACCCAATTTTTTCAAGAAAAAATTATATTTATATAAATTTAATTTTTGAATGTTAGAAATTTAGTTGTTTTTACAATTAATAATATTTTTTATTAGAATCCTTTTCTAACTAAATTTATATATTCTATATCTTTAATAATTTCCTAATTGAAAAAATTCATATGTTTTTCTGATTCTTTAAATTCTCTCTTAGAGAAATATAATACGAATAAATTATTATTAATTAAGGATAAAAATTTTTTTTAATGTCTAAATCTGTTACCAAAATCAACTAGTAAATTATTTTGTTCATAACTTCTCAGTTCTCTCCCTCCCCCCTACCTTCTTTTGTTTTTTATTCATTCTTTTTGTTTGTAATGAGTAAAAAATTGAAATGTTAAAATTATGAATAATTAAAGAATTAATATGGATGTTTTATTTTAGTTCATAGTTATAGAAACCTATATTATGAATTGATTTATTTTAAAAATTCTTTTTATTAAAAAATTACAAAAGATTTTATCTTAATAGAAAACTCTTCTGGGTCATTTAAATATTTTTAATAATCAAATCAAATTGAGTCGGAGCTTATCTATTATATTGTTTAATTAAAATAACTTATTTATGATAATTAAGTAATATATCGAGAGCTCATCATTAGATATTTTATTTAATTAATTAAAGATTAATAATGTTATTTAAAATATGTAAATATTTATCCTTTATATGAAATATATACGATAAAATCATTTATCTAAATATAATTATATTATACAAAATAGAGGAAAATTTTTCATAGAAACAGTATATTATCTTTTCAATATAGTAGTTATAAGTAACAGAGATTCTCTTCTTTAATCCTTGATTGTTTTAATAGAATTTATATATTTTAAAAAATGAACGTAAGGATTTATATGGACTGGGACTGTATTAGTGTGTTAATAAAAAGTAGTTGGTATTTAGAACTAATAATTAGATGCATGTCTTATTTTACTATAATTAGGAATAAATTACTTTCAACTTTATTCATATAAATCTTAATTAACTTTTAAAAAATCCTGGTTTTTACTCAAAATTTGATTTTTTTAAAGTCACTAATTCATAATATAGAGAAGAAAATATGAAAATTAAAATTGGATCATTCAAAGATTTATCGATCTTAAAAGTTTAATTAGGATCTCCCTATAGTTCATCTTTCGATAATTCTTGAAGAATATTAAGTAATAAAAAATAATTAATGAAAAATTTTTTAAAGAAGGTAATTAGATACTACTCTATCGCATCCTAGGAGATATGTGATTCTTGATCAAGAAAAATTATAAAACGATGAATTTAAAACACAGAGTTCATTTCTTACAAGAATTTCCAGTGATTATCGTAAATAATGTCAATTACATAAGATATACTTAAAGAGTCGATGGAAAGTTTTTTTTGAAAAAACATAATATATATATTATGTTGGCTATTAAATATTAGTTATATAAGTTCATATTTTCTTATATCTTCAATAAGAATCATTAAACTTATATTTTTATAGTTTTTTATAATTTGAGTATTATTGGTATAATTATCTATATGCATATAACCGCTAAAGTATATAATAAATATTAAGTTAAGAAGAAATAAAAAGAATATATTCTAAAAAAGAAATTCTTTTTCTAATTAATATTATAATTTTTTTATTACAATAAAAAATCCAATTTTATTGCCGAAACTCTATAATATTTAAGAGATAAAAGTAAAAAAAAGAAAGTAAAAAAATAAGGTTTTTCTAAATATAATAGAAGTAATTTAAAAATTGATTCTTTATAAAGCGATTATCAAATAATTTTTAGTCATATAATAAAATTATGATGAAAAAAAAGAAATTACTTTCTAAACGATATTAATCAATTTTAAAAGAGAAATAATTTCACAATAGAGGAAATATATATAAACTATTTAAATTTTATTTTTATGATTCATCTTTTAAAATATTAAATTAGGATAAAAACTTTAAAATAATCTTAAATATTCTTAAAATGTAAATTTTTGAAAGTAATTATATATAAAGATATTTATCAATTAAAAGTTGTACAATACAATTATAGGTCACCCCTCATTCTCTGCATATAATTCTATTCACAAAATATAACTTATACTATAATAAGTTCAGAATAAAGTGGAGTTAGGTTATTTTTTCGTTCAAAATTATGGATATTTTCATTAAAAAATTATTTTAAGAAAAAATATTAATTTACTAAAATCAAACAAATATTTCAAAAATAAAAGAATAGTGATTCTATTTTATAATAAAGAAAATCATCTTTAAAATTTAAAAATTAAACTTTAAAAAGAATAAAAAGAGTCTTGCATGTAAGAAGTAATTGCTCTTCAATATTCAATATAGGAAAATTCTTTTGATATTTGACGGATAAAGATAAATAAAGAACCAAAAAATTCCTAGAAAGTTAGATTAAATGTGTTATTTAATACTTTAATACTAAATTTCTTCTAAAACTGAAAATTTATATGAAAAATAATTAATATATCAGACTGTAATAATCTACATTAATCCATAAAATTAAGATAAAAAAATTAAAGAGAATTTTTTGTAATAAAAAGACAAAATTATAAAAATATTATTTAAAAAATTTAAAGTTAAATTATTAGCAATATCTAATTTTTCTGATTAACTATTAATAAGAAATTTTAGTGCCCAGGGCGGGACTTGAACCCGCATGGTATTTAAATCCGAGGGATTTTAAGTCCCTTGTGTATACCAATTTCACCACCTGGGCTAAATTTTTAAGGCGCGTCCCGGAATCGAACCGGGATACGGCGGATTTGCAATCCGCTACATCACCACTCTGTCAACGCGCCACTACTTAATATTAACTTGTTTTGGCTAATTATTGGAGCGGAAAACGAGATTCGAACTCGCGACCCCGACCTTGGCAAGGTCGTGCTCTACCAACTGAGCTATTCCCGCATTTTTTATTATGTTTAAGTAAATTTATATTAAATCTAGTATCGTTTAGAAGCTTTATTTTTTGCATTTTACTTGTTTCCTCTATTGAGTCAATAGTATATTTATTAAATCTGTTTCTTGTTAATGTTTTAATTATTTTAATTAAGCTTTATTTAAATCCTTCCAGGCTACAAATAAATATTTGTATATAGAGAAAAATGTTAAAATAGTTGAAAAATAAAGCAATATAATAGTAATTACTTCAATTTGAATATTAGGATGCCACAGTAATCCAACTAATGAAATCATTTGAACTGTTGTTTTAAATTTTCCAATCCAAGAAACAGCCATACAACTACCTTTTCCAATTTCAGCCATCCATCCCCTTAATGATGAAATAATAATTTCACGTGCAATCATAATTACTGTCGGTAATGTAATAAACCAGGAATGATAATATTCAGTTACCAATACTAATGCTGTTATTACCATGATCTTATCAGCAACTGGATCTAAAAATGCACCAAATTTAGTTGTTTTTTGCCAAAGTCTAGCAAGAAAACCATCAAACCAATCAGTTAATGCAGAAATAACAAAAAGAAATGAACAAACAAAAGGAGCCCAATGAAAAGGAAAATAGAAAAATAACACAAAAAACGGAATCAATATGATACGAAAAAGTGTTAACCAAATTGGGATATTTAATTGCATCATGCTCTATGATTATCTAGATAAAATAAATTATATACAATCTCAAGTGCATTTATTACTTTAAAGCATTATAAATTTTTTCTGATAGTGCATATGAAATCGTTGGTAATTTTGCGATTTCATTAATACTTGCATTACGCAAAGCTTGTAAACCTCCCATATATTTAAGTAATATCTGACGACGTTTAGGACCTATACCTTTAATAGATTCTAAAATACTTGTATTTGTAATTTTCTCCCTACGATGACGATGTTTGGTAATCGCATAATTATGTGATTCATTGCGAATGTTTTGTATTAAGTGTAGCGCAGATGAATCAGGAGGCAACGAAATACCTTTACTATGATCTTTTAAAAATAATGTTTCTAATCCTTCTTTTCTATCATGTCCTTTAGCTACTCCTATTAATTTTGGTTTAGTAATATCCCAGTTAACATTTAATGTATGAAATACACAAATTGCTTGATTCAATTGTCCTTTACCACCATCAATAAAAATAACATCCGGAACTTTACTTTCATCTAAATGTTTATTATAATGTCTAATCAAAACTTGATATATAGCAGCATAATCATCACCAGGAGTAATATCAGTTATATTATAATGACGATATTCAGAACGTAATGGCCCATTACTATTAAAAACAACACAAGATGCTACGATTTGTTGTCCAGAGGTATGACTAATATCAAAACATTCTATTCTATAAATTTTTTCTACTCCTATTAGGTCAGCTAATGCTTCTATTCTTTGATAAATAGTAGATTGTTGTGAAAGTTTTATTGCCAATGATGTATTTGCATTAGTGCGAGCCAGTTTTAAAAACTTATTTTTTATTCCTCGTGGTTTTAATTGAATATTAATTTTCCGTCCTGATATTTTAGTTAAAAAATTAACAAATAAATTTTTTTTCAGTAAAATAAAATCTAATATTATCTTTTTTGGTAAAGAGCGAATTTCATTACTATGAAGATAAAATTGCCCTAAAAATGTTTGCACGATTTCAGTTAATTGTGTGTTTTCTGGAATCTTTGGATAATAATTACGACTACCGAATATTTTTCCTTGTCGAATAAAAAGAACTTGAACACATGCAATTCCTAATTGATAAGCAACACTAATTACATCTAAATCTTGTGTATTGTCAGTAACAAATTGTTTCTTTGCCACAGATCTAATCGATCGTATTTGATCTCGATAACGTGCCGCATTCTCAAATTTAAGAGTTTGACTAGCTTTCTCCATATCTTGGATTAACTTATTAATAACTTGTTGGTCTTTACCTAATAAAAATAAACGAACATATTCTACTTGTTGATGATATAATTCATCAGTAATTAATCCATTAATACAGGGACCAAGACAACGATTAATTTGATATTGAAGACATACCCTATAACGGTTACGATAAACACTATCTTCACATTGACGCAATGGAAACAATTTTTGTAATAAAAATAGTGTTTCTTTAACAGTGTGAACACTTGGAAAAGGGCCAAAATATTCTCCTTTTGCCTTCATAGTACCACGATGCATAGATAATCGTGGATGTTTTTCTTCGCTCAAAAAAATATAAGGGTAGGATTTATCGTCTTTTAATAAAACATTATAACGAGGCTGATAAAGCTTAATATAGTTATTTTCAAGTAATAAAGCCTCTATTTCTGTATCTGTTACGGTAATATCAATTTGAGAAATTTTTTCGACAAGTTGCTCTGTTTTACGGTTTGTTATTTTTTTTCTAAAATAACTAGTTAAACGTTTTTTTAAATTTTTTGCTTTACCGACGTAAATAATTTTTCCAGATGTATTATACATGCGATATACACCTGGTTTATTGGTTACAGTTTGCAAAAATACTTTTGGTTCAAATGTTTCCGTCACTATAACAAATTCTCTATTTGAATTAATCGATTTAATATGACTATATAAATTAATTCTATATTACTATGAACTTTTAATTTTACTAAAACCTTACTGTAATTTATATTTACTCGTTTTTTATGTTTAAGTTTAATTAGATTTCCAATTATTATAAAGTACATTACAATAAAATAATTTATTATTTATAATTAAATTTAAAAAAGGATTATTATCTTTATAACTAAGTTATATTGATTACAATGAAATATTTTTCAATATCCTGTCAGAATTATTTTTCTTAACTTAATAATTAATAAAATTAATTTATTTAAAATTTATATATTTATTAAAAATATAAAAAAGAATTTTTCTTTCTATTTTGATTTATAAAAATAATTTCATAAAATTCTATATAAATTTTTATATTTTTATTTTATATGAAATTTTATGGTTCCTTTGCAAGAAAAGGAAATGTTTCTTTTTTTTGAAAAAAACATCATTTAATCAATATAACTTTTTTAAAAAAAATCTTTCTGTTAAGAACAAAGTAAATGAAGGATTTTATGTAAAATAGATTGGTTAAAAAATATTGGTGAACTTTTTTCCTATAATTCAGTAAAATCAGATATTTTAGAAATATTTCATATTTATAAATATTAGAGAATTTTTAATATAAAGAGAATGATTTTGATTAGAAAAATGTAATATTTAATAATATTGAGATCCATTCTTTTAATATGATAGTATATTTTCTGATTATTTTTTCTTAACTTAATATTTTCTAAGATATTTGCGTTTATCGATCATAATATATTTTATTAAATATATTTAAGATATTGGAGACCTATATTAACTAATATTTTCCAAATATATTCTTTTTATAAAATATTATTTTTAGAGATACTTAAAGAATATATCTATAAAATTGATTACCATCAAGACAATAATTACGGAGATATATACTCATTCATATCTGACAAATACTAAATTTTAAATATTTCCTAATTTTTTAAAAAAATAATTTCTACTTTAATAATAGATAATTTTCAAACAATTTATTTTAAAAAGAATAAAATTCTCACTAATCTTTTTAGTTACTCACAAATATCCATTTAAAAATCATGAAAAAATTAATCTTTAGGTCTTTTGAATAAGGTGGGAGGTCCCTGAATTTAACTTTTATCTTTATATATATAGAGTTAAAAAGAGAAAATATCAACCTCATCTTTTTATCTAAAACGGTAGAAACATGTTTATTTTATAAATAAAAGAATATATTGTTCAAGAACAATCAGATTTTCTTAAAAGAATTAAAGTTTATCTAAAATGGATAAAACTAATATATTCAAAATTACAGTTAGTAAGATGTCTATCTACTTTTAGTGTTAGTTTCTCCCACGCTAGCTTTAAACAATATTTTCTCTACAATTTTACATTTACTTTTTAGAAGATATATTTTCATGCAATAATAATCAAGGAGATGATTATTATTTTTGATCTCTATTTTATTATTATACTAATGGTAGTAGATTAATATCTCTTTTATAATAGGTTTCATCTAATTTTCAGGTAAGAGGTGTATATTGACGAATTATAAATTAATGCTTAATGCTAAATATAGAACATTAAATAGTGTATTACATATTTTGATAAAAGGTGGGGTAGGATGTTTTTTAAATTTACTTTTAAGTAAAAATAATTTATATATTTTCTAGTAAAATACTATTTAATGATAAATCAAATTAGTTAATTTTACCTTAATATATTAATATATTAATTTATAAAAAATAAAAGAAATATATACATATTATATTTATCATTATTACTTAAATCAGTTAAGAATCATTATTTTATTTATTTCTACTTTAATAATTTTTATTTATTTCTTCTTTCTTCCCTCTAAAGAGGAGAATTATATTCTAATATTTTTATATATCTCAATAATAAATTGAGATAGATAATCATTCAATAGACATTAGAAAAAATTATATTTAATGATTTTTATTTACAATAATAGAAAGTAATTAAATAATAACTCTTCCGTAATAAAAATTACATCTAACGATTTTCTTTTATGCATTTATTTTGATAAATTCATACTTATAAAATCCAAGTTATCAAAATTATAAAATTTAAAAAAATTTTATAATTTAAAAGTGTAAGTTTATATACTTATATAAGAACTAAAAGAGTAGTATTCTTGTTTAAGAATAAATTAATTGTTAATATTTGTAAAAATAGAAGTAAGATATTTATCTCCTTTTCAAGGATAATAAATTTATGATAGAAGTAATATTATAGATCCTATAATCCTTATAATCATCACGTTCTTTTAAAGAAGAATTACAACAACTTTAGTGAAATATATCCATAAAATATAAAACTATGTTTTACATAAATAATAATTTTTAAAAAATTATAAAATAATTAATTTTTTGATTATTTGAACTTAGATCTTTTTTCCAAATATTTATAATGACCTTCTATTTTTGATCATATGATTTATCAGTAAATATGGAATACATAATATTAATTATTAGTAGATAAAAATAGATCTTATGTTTGTTATATTTTTATGAATTATTTCTTGATATTGAATTTGATATTCAGTAAAAATTAAATATTTCAATATAATATATTATTTAATATTTATTTAAATAATATATTAGAAACATTTTTTATTTTATATAATTATTATGGATATAAAAATCATTTATAAAATGATTATCTCTTTATATAGGTAACCTGATTAATCATTTTTTATTTTATCATTTTAAATTACCTTTTTTTCCCAAATACCAGCTTTTAGCTGTTTTTTTAGATCAGGATAAATATCTATATCAAATATAGGTGATTTACCCATTTTTCGTTGTTGATTGTAATCTTTTGTAAGTTTAAACACGACACCTGATAGCATTAATATTGCAATTAAATTTGTTAACGCCATTAATCCCATCGAGATATCCGCTAATTTCCAAACTAATGGCATTTCTGCCATTGATCCAAAAATAACCATTCCCAAAGTAGAAAATTTAAGAATATGTAATCCAATAGTATGTTTATTTTCTAAAAATACCAAATTACTTTCTGCATAAGAATAATTTGCAATAATTGAAGTAAAAGCAAAGAAAAAAATAGCTATTGCAATGAAAATTACCCCCCAATCTCCAACAACTGAAGAGAAAGCTTTCTGTGTTAATTCAATTCCACTAATAGGAACTTTAGAATTATCTAATACACCAGAAAAAATAATAATAATTGCTGTTGCACTACAAATTACTAAAGTGTCCATAAAAACACCTAACATTTGTATATATCCTTGCGATGCAGGATGTGGTGGGTAAGGTGAAGCTGCCGCTGCAGCATTTGGTGCTGAACCCATTCCTGCTTCATTTGAAAATAGACCGCGTTGTATTCCTTGTGTCATAGCTTGACTAACACTATAACCAACCACTCCGCTAATAGCTTCCTGAAAACCAAAAGCATGTTTAATGATTAGTAAAAAAACATCAGGTAACCGTTCAATATTAGTACTCATTATCCAAAATGCTAACATCAAATAAGCAACTGCCATTATAGGAACAACGAACTCTGATACACGAGCAATTAAACGTAGTTCACCAAAAATAATAATACCGCAAATTATTGAAAGCACAATTCCTACATAAAAATTATTAAAACCAAAAGCTGCTGCTGTTGCCTGAGCAATTGAATTAGCTTGAACAGAATTGAATACTAAACCAAAAGTAATGATAAGAAATATAGAAAAAAGAACCCCCATCCAATGCATATTAAGGCCATTCTCCATATAATAGGCAGGACCACCACGATAATTTTCTTGATCATCTTTTGTTTTATATAATTGTGCTAATGTGCTCTCAGCAAAAGAAGTAGCCATACCGATTAAAGCAACAATCCACATCCAAAAAATAGCACCAGGTCCTCCTGCAGTCAATGCAATTGCAACACCTGTAAGATTTCCGCTACCAACTCTAGCAGCTAGAGTTGTACATAATGCTTGAAAAGAAGAAATTCCTGAATTATCTGATTTATTACTATTTTTTAATATAGTAAACATATGTCCGAAATGTCGAAATTGAATAAAACCAGTTCCTAATGTAAAGTATATACCTGCTCCAACTAAAAAATAAATTAATATACCACTCCAGAGAATATTGTTAAAATTTTCTATCATTTTCGTCAAAATATTTCTCCTATATTGTATTAATAAAACTATCTGATTAAATCAAGCATACTAATAAACAATTTTAAATATTTAAACATCCTTTTTATTTGTATAAATTTTCTTTTTAAAATTTATTAAGCAATAAAATAACTCATTAAATATAACATAAATAATTTTTTTAAGAAATATTTTATTTTAAAGTTGAGAATTAATGGATTAGATTAATTAGAAATTTTTAATAGTATGGATTAAACAGTAAAAAGATATTTTTAATCTTCTAAATTAAATAATGGATATAATTAATTACATCATTATTTAATAAATTATAACAATAATAAATATTAGCAATATAATTATCCTTTATATCTTTATAAAAATTTTTATTAATTATATAGGATTTACAACTATCAAATATTAATTATTAATTAAATTTAAAATAATAAAATAATTAATTTAATTGATTATAATCACTAATATAATTTAATAAGTTATCTAAAAAATTTTTATTATCTCAAATTTCACTTTTTAACTTATTATCATAATTTATTTAGATAATTTTTCTCTCTCTAGTTATTTTAAAATGAAAAAACTTTCTATAAAATATTAATAATTTTTATTATTAAAAATAATAATTAATTATTTATACCTTATTATTTTAATAAATCTGTAAAATATTTATTATTCATTTTAATATTTTACAAATTATTTTAATTACTATACTTAGTATTTATGATTAATATCATAAAACAGAAAATATTATATATTAATTTATTGAATTATATTAATTATATATTCTACATTATAGAAAATATTATTTATATCTTTACTAGGATAATTAATAATTATATAAGTTATCTATTATATATAATAGATATTTATTTTATCATTATTAATCATTATCTGAGATGATCAATATCATATACCTAATTTAGGTATATATTTAAATTAAAGGTTTTAATATTTATTAAAATAAAAAAATTAAATAAAATTTAAATAAAATATATTTTTAACTATATAAATTAGTATAGTAGTTAATTTTTATGGTTAACTAATAAAAATTAATATTTTAATTAACTAAATAAATTTATTTTTGTTTCTTATTATTACTAAGTAATTTAGTTATTTTATTTTAAATTTTATTAAAAGTTTATATTATTCAATAATTAAAATGGTAATAGTATTAATAACATATCAATTATCTTTTTATTTTATATTTAATATCTATCTAATAATAGATATAATCTATCTATTTTAGTTTTTTAACAAAAGTAGAGGAATCATTAAATTTTATCGATATAAAATTATTTTCTATAATAATTCTATTTAATTATCGTAAAGATTTTAAAAAATAATTAAATTTAAATTTAATTATTTTAGTATTAGTAAATATTACTTTATTTTATTCTTAAGCTTTATACTAATGATAAGAATTAAAATTAATGGAAATATAAATTATTTATATTATCTAATAAATATTTAGTTTTTAATAATATTAATAATAGTTTTAAAAACTTTTATTTTAATATATATTAATACAATATCTTATATTTTTGATATAACAATGTTATTAATATTTTATTTAATTTTATTAAAATAGAGAATTTTTTTAAATTCTTTAATATAAAGATGGATATCATAATTATTTTATTTAGATAAATTTTAAGTATTTTAAAAAAATTATAATACTTAAATAAAATTAAATAAATAACATTGTATATATTAAACTAAATTTCCTGTTAAATTAAACTAAAAACTTTTAACGAATAATATTAATAATAATGATATATATCTTAATAAGATAAGAAATAAAATATTAAAATCTGAATTTTTCAGTTTTTGAAATAATATTAATTTCAAAATAATTTTATAAAATTAAATCAATAAATTAAACTTTTAACAAAATATTAAATTAGCATTAATATATTCTTTAAAAGAAAATTCAATGAAATTGATGTTGAATAACATCAATTATAATAACAATATTGAATTGATTTAATTGTATAAATATTATTCGTAATCTTTACTTTTCTCATATGTTATGCTCCTTTATTTTTTGTTCATAAAATAATTTATAAATAAAATCCATATAAATAAATAATAAAAATTTTTATTAAATTTTTTATATTCTACTTTTAAAAACCTATTGCTTCTTTTAAAATTTATGACTTGATTTTATCAAATAATTTTTCCTTTTTCTTTTTATTAAAAATAAATTTATTTTTAATTTATAAAATTAAGATTAATTATACTTATTAGTTATTATAATCTGGTGAATTTTTAGAATTCTATTAGATAAATCAACTAAATTAGATTTTTAATTTTTTTCTATTTTTCTTATTATTTATATCTAAAATTTTTGATACTTAAATTTATTCAAAATAGATGAAGATATATATATCTTAATTTAATG
This sequence comes from Arsenophonus sp., assembly GCA_046530785.1. Taxonomy (GTDB): domain Bacteria; phylum Pseudomonadota; class Gammaproteobacteria; order Enterobacterales; family Enterobacteriaceae; genus Arsenophonus. Next base: position 10,971 of record JBHEQT010000041.1, on the reverse strand, counting down.
CTTATGATTCATGTGATAATAATAATAATTTAATATATAAAAAACGTTGATGATTTCTTAATGATCTTATTTTTTTAATTAAAGTGAAATAAATAATTAAATTAATAATTTTATATTTTTTTGGATAAGAAAAGAATTTTTATGATTTCAATCCACCTCTTCCTTTTATTCGATAAGAAAATTTACTAATTTTAGTTTTCTATTTTTAAAATTTTTTGGTTTTTTCAATCTGATTCTTAATCATATAAAAATTTAATCTGTCCAATTTTATTGTTATAATCACTAAAAATTTAGTGCTGTTTTTTGAAACATAAATTAATATTTCTAATTATAAAAATCATATCTGTTATAATATAAAATATCAAAAATAAAATAATTCTACTATTTAAACAAAAATAGAATTTGACTCAAAATGATATGATTGAATATCGTATTAGGCATCTTTTAATTCCTATTCCTAAATTTCTTATTTTAATTAAAATAAGAAATTTTTGATCTGTTTTCATATAAATAACAGAAAGATAATTTTAACCACAAAAATATTATAAATTTTTCACAATTTAGTTTTGATATATTCATTAAATCTTCCGGTGAACAAACATCAAAAGAATATTTGAAATAACATGCTCTTCCACTCTTCATCTTTTAGATCACTTAATTTTCATCCAGAGTGTTTCTTATATAAGTAAATCTATCACTGAAATGAGGGAGAATATAATCCAGATTGGAATGGAGAGATCCTTTCATTTATAGTATATTTAAGGAATATAATACCAGTTTTAAAAATCATTGATTGTATATGAACTTATTAACAAATTAAAGAATATTTCTTTATTTTTTAACTTATAATTTTACTAATCTATTTTACTATTTTATAGTGAATTTTACTGCGTAAAATACCATAATAGGTATTTATAATTTTCTTTGTTTATCTCTCAAACATATTAATAATAGTATATTTTTAATACAATGTTAAAAATCTCATTGAACAGATATAGAATGATTTGTTGTGTTAAAAATAACAAAATTTAATTTTTTAATATTGATTACTTTATAAAACTAACGAAAGATTAGTGATACATTGTCATGTACATTACAATTAGTAAACTTATACAGTAACAGTTATACAATTTTTTCTAATTATTTTCTTTATTTTCTAGATTTACCAGGAATTCTTAATATCTTTCATAATGTTTTCAACATAAAATAATGTTTGTTTATCTCTAAATCTCTTAATAATAATCAAAAATACAAACTATAAATATAATGGTAAGTATTAGGGAGGGAAAAGAATAAAAGAATTCTTTTTTATTAAATCAGTGCTCTTTGTATATATTAACTTTATCTTCAAAAAATATTATTTCTATAAATTGACTAATAAATTTTTATAAAAATTTATTTTTATTAAATATTTTATATTTAAATGATTACTAATAATTAGTTAAGTAAATTTTAGATTCAATATAGTTATTCACTTTCTATAATATAGAAAGTAGATAGTTTATCTGAATTTCATTTTTTTTTTATAAAAGAACACTTCTTTACTCACTCTAAATTAAAAAAATAAAATAATATCTAGTATATTATCATTAATGATCTTTGATATAAATTTAACTTTTATTTTTTAATTTATCTATTATCTAATAGATATCTATATACAAATTAATCTCTATCCTGGAATTTCTTTAATAAAGTTATCTAAATTATATTGGTATGATATATCTTGATAAAAATAAATATTAATAAAAATTATTATAAAAATAATATATTGAATTTTTAGATGTTTTTCAATACACTACGAAATAAAAAATAACTATATTATTCTGTTTTATATTAATTAAATAAAGAATTTTTATTTAATTCTCTAAAAAAAGAAGATTAATAATAGATGGTATCTAATTTTTATTAGGAACTTTTAAAATAAAACTCAAAAATTCAAAAATAATTAACCATCTGTTAATAACTAGCATTTTCGATGATTTAGAATTAAACGATTATTTTCAGTGAACTTATTCGAATAATGTTCTCTTTCTTATCTTGTTATATTTTACTCCATTTTCTATTTAATGGATATAATGATTAAGATATTTTAATTTTTAATTAACTAATTTATAAAATGAAAAAACTATTTCTGTGTAAAATTTTTACTATAAAGATCTATTTTTATAGATAAAATATATACTAGCATTTCTTAACAAATAGGGGAATCATAAGGAAGAAGTATATAAATTTTTAAAGATTCTAACTATCTTATCATCTTGATCTTTTTATCTAATATAATAAAAATTATGAAATGATTCTTCTTTATTGAAGAAAGAAGTAATTAATTATTCATACTTCCTTTAATAAATTTATTTATTTTTAAGATATTGTTAAGTAAATAAAAATAAATGTATAATTTTAATATAATTAAATTTCAATAGAATAATTGAAATTAATATATTTTAATAAAAACGAACATCTCTTTTATTAATAAAAACCTTTAATGTTATAAGATCGTTATACTAAAAACATAATCTACAAGATTGATTTATATCAATTTTATACGAGAAATTATAATAATTTTTATTGTGATTTCAGAAATTTATATTATAATTGTTTCTCATAATAATCATTATAGGAAATAATTTTCATAGAACTAACTTTACTAATTAATCTGAAAAACTAACTTCATTATAACTTAATTTAACTAGAAATAAATAAACGATAAGACAGATTCTAAATAACTTTTACTAAATCAACTTATATTTTAAAAATTTTTTCAATATTAGTAGTTATATTTACTACACTCTGTTGTACTAGAATGTAGAGATTTATAGCTAGTTAGATAGTAGCTAATAGCCCCATATATTATACAATAATGATCCACTCATATGAAATGAAGATATTTTGTAATTAATTCCTAATATATTTTGTAAAAATAGGTAATATATATTAGGGAAAAATCTAGTTTATATTAATATTTCTTTCCTAAAGTTTTGATAGAAATCATAAACATTAATAAATTGTATATTTTATTAATCAGCAATAAATTTAATAGATTTTATATTATTATTTCTGAACTAAAAGATAAGAAGCTAATTTTATAAAAATCATAATAGTCTGAAAGAGACCTATTACTTCTTTTCTTTATAAGAAAATTTTTAGTTACTATTATCAATTCTAAAAGATAAGAAATCTTACTTAATCTATACGTTATTTGTAAGAGATTGATAAAAAAGATGATAATATTTTAGAATAAATACAAATATTATTAAAAATCCTAAACGGAACGGGAATATCTTATTTAATCTATCATATATCTAAGATATAGAAAGAGACAAGATTAGTGGTCATGTTTCTTTTACTTCTACGGAATACTAGAATAAACGTAAATTGATTACAATACTTTTAGATATACAATAACCGAATTTATATCTTATTTCATCCAAAGAGAAGACATTATTTATTAATTTCTATAAGAGAAAAAATTCTTCTCCTTAATGAATGGATTAATAAGATCGTAACTATAGATCTATTTTAAAAATAAAAATAAATTCAGTTTTATTAAGTTTTCAACTATATAGGTAATTATGAATTTTTATCGAATTTTTCTAAACAAATAAACTCTCAGACAAGAAAATTAAAAAACTGATTAGTATAGTTTATATAAAGTGGAAATTCTATAAAATTATTCAATGAAAGAATAAAAAGAACTATTTTTGAACGAAAACATCTCTAAATTAACTTACTTATAAGTTATATATACTTTTCTTATTGAAGCTAGGCTTTTATGATCTTTATTATAATAAAAGTTTTCTATGAACATCTTCTCTGTCTTTCTAAGAAACACAAAAGTAGAGCTGATTTTTTATTTTCAAAAACTGATAGCTATTTTGAAGAACTTTCTTAAAAAGAATAAAATGAATTTTCCAATCAGGGATTACTTCCGCAATTTTATCGTTTAAAAAGTTTCTTTTTGAATGCTTTAATTTAAGAAAGTAAAAATATCATCTTCAAAAGATATTCGGTATATTTTAATTATTTATTTATATTTTTATGAAATTTATCACATATTTTATTAAGATAAAATAGTTACTTTAATTTGTAGAAATAAATAATTATAAAAGGTAACATATAATAAATTGAATTAGTAAATTAATAGAATTTTAATAACGATTTTTGATTAGATGGATAACTTATAAGTTTAAGTAGCAAAATTTAAGTAATTTCTATTTGTTGTTATGATATTTAATCATTACTTATACTATTTAAGATTAATTATTTTACTCTCAAATAGTTTTTAATTTATACTAAAATTAGAAAATCATATAAATAATGGATATATTTTATTCTATTGAATAAAAGTGATTCATCTATCAAATATTTTTGAAATCTCCATAAATTTTCTATATTTTAAAAGAACTCAATTTAATCTTTTATCAATGAAATTAAATCCATTAATTGCCTTAATAAGGTTAAGAAAGCTGTCTATCAAAGTATTATATATAGTTTTTATATTAACGATTTATTTTAATTTTATTAAAAAATTATAATCTCATATAGTCTTAATGATATAGTGATAATCATCTATTATTGTGGAAAATTATAATTTTTTCTGTTTATCAGAAATGAATTTCCTTTTTTTCCTGAGAAGTAAAACTATTTACTAATATGAATTTTGGAAATCTTAACTTATCTTGTTAGTATATAAGTATATAGATTATAACTTTCTTATTATATTTAATTTATTAATTAATCTGAAATTATTAACATTTACCTAATTTTTCCAAATATGAATTATTAAAGACACTTCTTTTCCGCTAAATCTAATGCAAAATAGCTTAAAATTAGATTAGCTCCAGCACGTTTAATAGAACCTAATGTTTCTAGAGCAACATCTATTTCATTAATTGCTCCTGCTTGAGCAGCGAATTTAATTTGAGCAAATTCACCACTAACTTGGTAAGCTGCTAATGGTAGTTCAGTTCTCTCACGAATATCACGAATAATATCAAGGTAACATCCTGCTGGCTTTATCATTAAAACATCAGCACCTTCCTTTTCATCTATTAATGATTCTCTAATAGCTTCATGTCGGTTCATTGGATCCATTTGATAATTTTTACGATTTCCGTTTAAGCATGAACCTGCGGCTTCACGAAAAGGAGTATAAAGGCTGGAAGCAAATTTTGTTGAATAAGAAATAATTCCAGTATTAATAAAACCAGCTTTATCAAGGGCATGACGAATTGTTATGACTTGTCCGTCCATTGAAGAAGAAGGGGCAATAAAATCAGAGCCAGAATTTGCAGCAATAACTGCTTGTCGACTAAGATTTAGTAATGTTTCATCATTATCTACTCCATTTTTACCTAGAATACCGCAATGACCATGAGAAGTATATTCACAAAAACAGGTGTCTGAAATAACAATCATATCGAGTACGGTATCCTTACAGATCTTTGACATACGAGCAACTAAACCTTGTTCTTGCCAGGTATCGCTACCTATTTCATCAAGGTGATGAGAAATACCAAATAACATTACTGATTTAATTCCGGATTTAGCAATCCGTTCAATTTCATAAGGTAACTTTTGTTCTGGGATACGAAAAATACCAGGCATACCTACAATAGGTTGATAATCTTTAATTTCTTCTTCAATAAAAATGGGTAGTATAAGATCATTTATCGTTAACGTTGTTTCTTTAAATAAAGTACGAACTGTTTCTGTTTGACGTAATCGCCTTAAACGATGAATAGTTTTTTTATCTTGCACGCTTTCTCCTTATTATTAATATATAATTATGATTAATCATTTTTTTAAATAATATTTTCTTAGGTATTATAATTAGAATAATATAGATTCGTTTTTGATACGTTCATATGATTAAAATCAATACCATTAAAGCAATGATAATATCATAGATAAAAATTTCTGAAGAGATATATTAAAAATAAAATTAATAATTGTTATCCTTATACCATTAATCTCGGTAGGATATTCTTAATAGAAAAGCTATTTTTCAAAATGAATTGTGATAGAAAAATTCTCTATATAAATTTCAGATTATTAATTAATTTATGGAGATAAAAGTAAGAAAATAAAATATATAGAGAATATTTTTAACAGAATACTGGTGGAAATTTAATCCAATATAAGAAATAACTATTAAGGTCGATATAAATCTTGTCAATTAAAATGCTAAAAATCATAACTGAAGTAATTTTCATTGCATTATCATAATTGATATAAAAATTTTTAAAGAAAATTTCTATCATGAAAATTCGACAAACTAAAAAATAAATAAAGAAGAATAAAAAACAAACAGCTACCAATAAATAGAATTTTTTATATATTTCCTTTATTAAAATTCCCTATGAATGGTAATTTAAAAAAAGATATGTTTTATTAAATAATATTTTCAGGATAGGAATAAAAATTCAAAAGAATGTGAATTCTTTGCACGATCAATAGAGATTTTATTACAAATTGAATATAAATAATGAGATTCATATTGATTAATAAAGATTTTTATTTAGAAATTTTTAATTTCCTTTCCATAAATAATCGATAAGAATATAAAGTAGAAATACTGAGTCAAGATAACAAGCAATATATAGCATTATATAATAATGTAGTCATAGTCAAAATTTGGAATTGTTTTTCTAAAATAAAATATTAAAAAAGATATCTCTATTATATTTCTTATAGAGATTTTCAAATTATTAATCACAACAGAAGAACATACAAAAATAGGAGATATTTGAATAATATAGACAATTTTTTCTGAGGCGGTGGGAAATACTCATAATATTTTATAATATTCTATTGGTTTTAATAGAATATTAATTAGTGAAATAAACATGAATAATAATTTATTTTTCTTTTTATTATTAAACGCATTTTATTGATTAATATAATAAATCAAACTTTTAATACGACCGAGTGTAATCAACTGATGAATAAAATAATTCAGACAATCAATAAATTAAAATTAATAGTTTCTTATATTTCCGATGGAAAAAGTATCCAGAATTATTCTCAGTGTTGGATTGAGAATCAACAATAAAATAGTTAGAATAAAGATAAAAGTGATAATGAGTTATAAATGCTGTTAAAATTCATTATCCATTTATTACGAGAAACCTTTCTTTAGTTGAAAATTAAAATTAAGTTCTTCTTATAAATTGCTGAAATAGATCATCAATATAATATACTTTTACGTATAAAATGTATCTTACCTATAGTAAATACTAATTTTAATTTTTCATTTTTTATTGTGGCATAATTGGGAGATTAGTTCCTAAATAATTTAGTATTCTTTCAACTTCCAATAAAGTATTTAATTTTAATAAATTTTATTTTTTAATTTTTAGATTAATTTTAATAATAAAACAAGAGTCAATAATTTTCATATATAGTTGAAAATACAATACTAAAATACTATCTAGTTATTCCTAGATACTATTTAAATATCATAAATAATTATTTGGAAATATTAAAAATTTTTTAATGTACTAAGTACATTAGCTTATTATCCGAAGATCTAGAATCTTAATTCTCTTAATGAGATATAAATATAGAAAAGGATATAGTTAAATTATTTTATTTAATAATATTGATTTTATTAGAAATTCTAGATTGGTTATTGATGAAATCTCTAATCGATCAAGTGTCTGATGACATTAATGAGATTTAGTAATTCATAAAATAAAATAATAATTACCATTTTACTCAGTGAAATTTTGATTCTAGAAAATAAAATGCATCATTGTAAATTTATTTTTAATTTTCTTTTTTTTGCACTAAAATTAATAATTTTTTACTAATATTAAAAATTTTAATGGAAGATTAATTCAAATTTTTATACAAAAAGTCTGGTACTTTATTTCATAAATAATTCTTAACTAATTCAAAATTCTATTGAGATAGATAAAATCGATTTATGATTATTTTTATTAATTTTTAAGTTAATATATCAAGAAAATTATATATATTTTATGATAATAAAATCATGATTTTATGGTAAAAGTAAAATAATAAATATAGTTCCAAGTAACATAAAAATGAGAAAATTATTTGCAATAAACATTATTTTCAAGATTGGGAAAATACTACTGTTATTAATAATATAATAAGTTGAATTTTTCATTTGTGAATAACTAAAAACTTTATATTCAATATTTTATTGAAAATGACTTGTAGCGTAATACTAAAATATTATTGTTAATTTTAACAAGATGATTAAATCATCAAATAAGATGATTTAATTTTCATAACTATTATACAACTCTAATCATAAATCGATAAAACGATTAATTGATTCGTATTGAATGTTTTTCAATATATTTAAAGAGTAGTATTGGGTACTATATTAATATCAAAATCATCTTAATTATATTAAGTATAATCACAAATATTTTATATATAGTTAGTATTTATTTTTAAATTATTAAATAAATAATTTAAAAATATAATGTTTATCATCTGAATTATTTTTAAATAAAATATATATTTAATATTATTAAATTTAATAAATCAAAATTTTTAATTAGATTTTTAAATCTATACGAACTTTAATAACATTAAATTTTTAGTTTTAATTTAAAATAATTAAAAATTATAACCTATAAAATATTTTTTAAATACTTATTTAAAAAAATTTAACTTATTTAATAAGTCAAATTATTAATTTTATTAATAAAACTAATAATTTGTTAATAGTTTAAATAATAAATCTCTAATTATATCAAAATATTTAAAAACATTCTTTATTGAAATTTAAGTTTTTTAAAAGATAATATAAAAATATTTACTAAGATTAACTAACAATATTATAAAATATTGTAGTATATAAAATATATACTTGTTATTTTAATTTTAAATAAATAAAGTATTTTATACTTATATTATTTAATAATATAAGTATATTTTTAAAAAATTAATTTTATTATATTAGTAATATTATATAAAGTTTTTATACTATCTATAATAGATATTTATATAATATAATTATATATCATAGTATTTATATTTTTGTAATAAAGATATTATCATATAAAATATTTTAGCAATAATTAAAATAGAAATCTTTATTTTATTAGAAACATTAATCTTATTTAAAATTTAAAATTTATTAACATAATTAAATAAGAGTTAATTAATTTTTAATTAAACTATTAAAATAATCTTTTAAAGATAATGATTATATAAATCATACAAAATAAAATATTTCAATATATATATTATAGAATAGAGAAATTATTTAATTTTAATTAAATAATTAAAGATTTAAATAATTTGGTAATTAATAATAAAACTATTATAAAGAAAAATATAAATTGATTGTTTTTTATCTATAAGAATTAAAAATCATTTAAATATAAAATTTTTATAAAGATTTATAATATAGGATATCTCTTTTAATTATAATATAAAACTATAATAATTAAATTTTTAAATTATTATATAAATTATATATTTAATTGATAATAATCAGAAAAGTAAATTTTATATATTTAATTTTTAAAATAAATAAAAATATTTTATCAATTAAATTCAAATCTAAAGTATAAATAGTAATAATTTAATTATAATTTTTCATGATTTTAATCATTAATGCAATAATATTTCTTATTTGAATTTAATTTTTTATTAAGAAATTAGTATTTATTACTATAAAATTTATATATAAAATAATATTTAACAATTTTATTAAAGTTTTTGAGCTTTATTATATTATTAGTGATGAAAATAAAACTTCACATTATCAATAAAATATCTATAATTTATACTGTAGAAAAGTAAATTTTTTATTAAAAATAATATAAACTTATAAAATTGTTGTATTATTAGTTAATATGCAAATTTTATTTATAAAAGATAATCAAATTTTTAATATTGAACATATGAAAATTTTTTATTTTAATTTTAACGTACTAATAAAGATATAATCTTTAATTTTTTTAGTAAAAATTAATAAAAAGAAAAAATAAAAATAATTTTCTATGTTTAAAATAACATTAGATAAAGGGAAATAAAGTTATTAGAAAATCAGGGATAAATATGTATTTTATTACTTATTTAAAATTTTAATACAAAATATATTAGAAAATTTCTTAAATTCAGCTAAAAATACTGAGATAGTTAATGCGTTATTAGATTTAAATGATAGAAATTAAATTTCTATATAAATAGATTTAAATAAAATTAGAGTTATTAAAATATATAAAATAAAAAAGATCGATTGTCATCGATAAAAATTTACAGATAATAAACAATAGTAGAATATTAATTCCTATATTTTAATTTTATATTTTTATAACTCTTGAATATATGTCATAACAGAGTATTTAATAAAGATTAAATAAATAAAATAAAAATATATTTTTATTTTTAATACCTTATTTTCAGATTTATAAATTAATCGTAATTAATTTAATTTTCTATAAAAATAGATAACTGTATTAGTTCTAATAATAGAATTATTTAATATCTTAAAGGATATTATTCAGTATTATTAATTTCAATGTGGTATTATAATAGCAAGAATATATATATTCTAATATAATTGAAATTCGTAATACCTTTATTTTCATATATAATATGAAAATTCAAAATAAAAAATTTCAAATATTCTATTTTATATTATGAATAGTTATTAACTAGATTAAGGGGATAAAATAATTTATTTTATATATTTTAAGTACGAATTTTTACTAAAATAAATAGTATGTAACTTTACATTACATTATTATATTATAAGTGTTGATAAACAAACTAGAAATTTTATTCTCTATAAAAATAAATTAATAACAATAATAGAATTTATAAAAAATTATATAATTACTTTAATTTGATTATTTTTCTTTAAAACCCGAACCCTTACAGATAAGAAGAAAGTTTTTATTAATATAGTGCTATTCTTAATTTCAATACTGAAATATAATTTACGATGGTAAAATACCTCTTCTTTATAAATTTAAC
>JBHEQT010000040.1:0-16103 GCA_046530785.1 Arsenophonus sp. | reverse complement strand
GTCGAGAAGATTCGAAAAATAGTAGCAGACATTTCTGGTGTTCCTGCTCAGATTAATATTACTGAAGTTCGTAAGCCTGAACTAGATGCTAAATTAGTTTCTTATAGTATTGCATCACAGTTAGAACGTCGAGTTATGTTTCGTCGAGCTATGAAACGTGCAGTACAAAATGCTATGCGTATAGGTGCAAAAGGAATAAAAGTGGAAGTTAGTGGTCGTTTAGGTGGAGCTGAAATTGCACGCACTGAGTGGTATCGTGAAGGACGTGTACCATTACACACCTTGCGTGCTGATATAGATTATAATACTGCAGAAGCATATACTACTTATGGTGTACTTGGTGTTAAGGTATGGATCTTCAAAGGTGAGATCCTAGGTGGTATGAACGCTCTTGAAAAATTAGAGAATTCTACAACTCAACCTAAAAAACAGCAGCGTAAAAGCAATAAGTAAGGAGAATCTCTGATGTTACAACCAAAACATACGAAATTCCGTAAAATGCATAAAGGTCGTAATCGTGGATTAGCTTCTGGTACGGAAGTTAGTTTCGGAACTTTTGGTCTTAAGGCAGTTGGTCGAGGACGTTTGACAGCTCGTCAAATTGAAGCAGGACGTCGTGCTATGACCCGTTCAATTAAGCGTCAGGGTAAAATCTGGATTCGTGTGTTTCCAGATAAACCTATTACTGAAAAACCTCTTGAGGTGCGTATGGGTAAAGGTAAAGGTAATGTAGAATATTGGGTTGCGTTAATCCAACCTGGAAAAGTTCTTTATGAAATGGATGGTATTTCAGAAGAGATAGCTCGTGAAGCATTTAAATTAGCAGCAGCAAAACTTCCTATTAAAAGTACCTTTGTAACTAAGGTGATTATGTAATGAAGACAAAAGAGTTTCGTGAAAAAAACATTGAAGAACTGAATACTGAGCTTCTTAACCTACTACGTGAAAGGTTTAGCTTAGGTATTCAGATAACAAGTGGAAAGTTGCAAAAATTTCACTTGATAAAACAAATACGTCGTGATATTGCACGAGTTAAGACTTTATTGATTGAAAAGACGGGACTATATAATGAATGATAAAATCCGTACTTTGCAAGGTCGTGTAACTAGTAATAAAATGGAAAAATCTCTTGTTGTTTCTATTGAACGTATAGTAAAACATCCTTTATATGGTAAATTTATTCGTCGTACGACAAAATTACATGTACATGATGAGAACAATGAATGTAGTATCGGTGATTTAGTCGAAATTTGTGAAACACGTCCACTTTCTAAAACAAAAGCATGGACACTTGTTCGAGTTGTAGAAAAAACTATTTTGTAACAGAACAGTATTTTTCTCTAAATAGAAAGCGCATTCTAATAAAGAGATATTATTTTTTCTACGTATATTAATAATTATGGTATCATTATTATATATCAATTATAATGAATAATTATACTCTATTTCAATTTATATTAGAAAAGGTTTAATTTTAGTTGTTATTTAGCGAGATATTAATATGGTTCAAGAACAGACTATACTGAACATAGCCGATAACTCTGGAGCACGTCGCGTAATGTGTATCAAGGTTTTAGGCGGTTCGCACCGTCGATACGCAAATATAGGTGATATAATTAAAATTACCGTTAAAGAAGCAATTCCTCGAGGTAAAGTAAAAAAAGGTGATGTTTTAAAAGCGGTAGTGGTTCGTACTAAGAAAGGTATTCGTCGCCATGATGGTTCTATCATTCGTTTTGATAGTAATGCTTGTGTATTGTTAAATAACACAACTGAACAAGTTATTGGTACTCGTATTTTTGGTCCGGTAACTCGTGAACTTCGAACTGAAAAATTTATGAAAATTATCTCTTTAGCAGCAGAAGTGCTCTAATGATAAGGGAATAACGTAATGGCAATGAAAATCCGTCGTAATGACAACGTAATCGTATTAACTGGTAAAGATAAAGGTAAACGCGGTAAAGTAAAACATGTTCTTTCTTCTAGTAAAATTATTGTTGAAGGAATTAATTTAGTTAAGAAACATCAAAAGCCTGTTCCTTCCCTGAATAAACCAGGTGGTATTGTCGAAAAAGAAGCAGCAATTGATATTTCTAATGTTGCAATCTTTAATATAACAACTGGAAAAGCTAATCGAGTAGGTTTTAGAATTGAAGATGGTAAAAAAGTGCGCTTTTTCAAATCTAATAATGAAACTATTAAGTAATTTGGAATATACAATGGCGAAATTGCATGATTTCTATAAAAATGAGATAGCTAAAGAACTGATGACTCAGTTTAAGTACAATTCTATCATGCAAGTCCCTCAAGTTAAGAAGATTACCTTGAATATGGGTGTTGGTAAAGCTGTTACTGATAAAAAGATGATTGATAGTACAGCTGCAGATTTGGCAGCAATAACAGGACAAAAACCATTTATTACTAAAGCGAGAAAATCTATTGCAGGATTTAAAATCCGTCAAGGATATCCAATCGGATGTAAAGTGACCCTGCGTGGTGAGCGTATGTGGGAATTTTTTGAGCGTTTAATTTTTATTGTTGTACCACGTATCCGTGATTTCCGCGGTTTATCCACTAAATCATTTGATGGTCATGGTAATTACAGTATGGGTGTACGTGAACAAATTATCTTTCCTGAAATTGATTACGATAAAGTGGATCGTATACGTGGTTTAAATATCACTATTACCACTACTGCAAAATCAGATAAAGAAGGTCTTGTATTATTAATGGCTTTTAATTTTCCGTTCCGTAAGTAAGGCAAAGAGGGTATTCATGGCTAAACAATCAATGAAAACACGTGATGTGAAACGTGAAAAATTAGCTGAAAAATTTTTTGAAAAGCGCGTAGAGTTAAAAAATATTATTTCTAATATAAACACTTCAAATGAAGATCGTTGGAATGCTGTCCTTAAGTTGCAAACGTTACCACGTGATTCTAGTCCGTCTCGTCGACGAAACCGCTGTCGACAAACTGGACGTCCTCATGGGTTTCTTCGAAAATTTGGTCTAAGCCGTATTAAAGTTCGTGAATCCGCTATGCGCGGTGAAATCCCCGGTCTTAAAAAGGCTAGTTGGTAATTTATAATCAATTGAATCAAGGGAGAGTTAAAAAAATGAGCCTGCAAGATCCCATCGCAGATATGATAACTCGTATCCGTAACGGTCAAGCTGCTAATAAATATACTGTCAATATGCCCGTTGCTAAATTAAAAGTAGCGATTGCTACAGTACTAAAAGAAGAAGGTTATATTGAAGATTATAAAATTGAAAAAAATGTCAAGTTACCGAATTTGAAAATTACTTTGAAATATTTCAAAGGTAAAGCTGTTGTAGAAAGTATTAAGCGTATAAGTCGCCCAAGTTTGCGTATTTATAAGAAAAAAGATGCGATACCACAGGTAATGGCTGGTTTAGGAATTGCTATTGTTTCTACTTCTAAAGGTGTTATGAGTGATCGTGAAGCTCGACGAGCAGGTTTAGGTGGTGAAATTCTCTGTTACGTAGCTTAAATTCTGGAGGAAAAATGTCTCGTGTGGCAAAAATGCCTATTCTTATTCCTGTAGGAGTAAAAGTTAAATTTGAGGGGCAGGATATAACGATTAAAGGTAAAAATGGTGAACTTACTCGCAGAATTCATAAAGCTGTTGAAGTTAAATATAATGATAACCAATTAAGTTTTATAGCTCGCGAAGGTTTTTCTAAGGGTTGGGAAAAAGCAGGCACGATTCGTTCTTTATTAAATGGAATGGTTATTGGTGTTACAGAAGGTTTCACTAAAAAACTTCAGGTAGTTGGTATCGGTTATCGTATAGTTATTAAAGAAAATATTATAAGTTTGTCTTTAGGTTTCTCTCATTCGGTGGAGCATAAGTTACCATTAGGTATTACTGCAAAATGTCCTTCACAGACTGAAATTATATTGGAAGGTCCAGATAAACAGATGATTGGTCAAGTTGCAGCAAAATTGCGCTCCTATCGTCGTCCTGAACCTTATAAAGGTAAAGGTATTCGTTATGCTGATGAAGTTATACGTACTAAAGAGGCTAAGAAGAAGTAAGGTAACAAATTATGGATAAAAAATTAGCTCGTATTCGTCGAGCGACTCGTGCACGTCAAAAGTTCCATGAATTGGGTGTAACACGCTTAGTAGTGCACTGTACATCTCGTCATATTTATGCGCAGGTTATTGCACCAAACGGTTCTGAAACTTTAGTGGTTGCTTCTACTATAGAAAAAACTATTAACGAGAAACTGAAATATACAGGAAATAAAAAAAGCGCAGGAGTAGTTGGAAAATTAATTGCTATTCGCGCATTAGAAAAAGGTATTAAAGAAGTTTCTTTTGATCGTTCTGGTTTTCAATATCATGGTCGAGTTCAAGCTCTGGCAGATGCTGCCCGTGAAGCTGGCCTTCAGTTTTAAGCTAGAGGTATAAAAGATGGTTCACATTGAAAAACAAGGTGGAGAGCTACAGGAAAAGCTTATCTCGGTAAATCGTGTAGCTAAAACTGTTAAAGGTGGCCGTATTTTTACTTTTACTGCATTAACTGTTGTTGGTGATGGTAATGGTCGTGTTGGTTTTGGTTACGGTAAAGCACGTGAAGTTCCGGCAGCTATCCAAAAAGCCATGGAAAAAGCACGTCGCAACATGAAAAACATCGCTCTCAATAATGGTACTTTATATCATTCCATAAAAGGTTTTCATACAGGTTCTCGTGTATTTATGCAACCTGCTCATGAAGGTACGGGTATTATTGCAGGAGGTGCAATGCGTTCTCTGTTAGAAGTCGCAGGTGTTCATAATGTTTTAGCTAAAACATATGGTTCCACAAACCCAATTAATGTTGTTCGTGCTACTCTAGATGCTTTAGATAGTATGAAGTCTCCAGAAATGGTTGCGGCTAAGCGTGGTAAATCCGCAGAAGAAATTCTAAGGTAATAAATCATGAGTAAAGTTATTAAAATTACACAAGTTCGCAGTTCTATTGGTCGCTTGTCGAAACATAAGGGAACATTGATCGGTTTAGGTTTACGTCGTATAGGTCATACTGTAGAACGTGAAGATACAGAATCGATTCGTGGCATGATTAATTTAATTTCCTACATGATTAAAGTAGTAGAGGAGTAAAATGCGATTAAATACTCTATCTCCAGCTGAAGGAGCTAAGAATACAGCTAAACGTATAGGTCGTGGTATTGGTTCTGGTTTAGGTAAAACTGGCGGGCGTGGTCATAAAGGTCATAAGTCCCGTTCTGGAGGTGGAGTACGTCGTGGTTTTGAAGGTGGTCAAACCCCTTTGTATCGTCGTTTGCCAAAGTTTGGTTTTATTTCACGTAAAGCAACGATTACAAAAGAGATTCGTTTATCAGATTTTTCTAAAGTTAAAGGTGATTTAATTGATTTAAATACATTGAAATCTGCTAACATCATTGGTTTTCAAATAGAACATGTAAAAATTATTTTTTCTGGTGAAGTTAATCGTCCAGTCACTGTGCGTGGTCTTCGTGTAACAAAAGCTGCACGTATTGCAATTGAAGCTATAGGCGGTAAAATAGAGGAATAAGTTACAGATGGTTAAGAAGCGACCAGGTTTAGATTTTAAAAGCTCTAAAAGTGGCATAGACGAACTTAAACGAAGATTTTTATTTGTTACTGTAGCGATAATTGTTTTTCGTATTGGTTCTTTTATTCCTATTCCTGGAATAGATATCATAGTTCTTTCCAAATTTCTTGAAGAGCAAAGAGGGACAATTATTGAAATGTTTAATATGTTCTCTGGTGGTGCTCTTAGTCGTGCTTCTATCTTTGCTTTGGGAATTATGCCATATATATCAGCATCAATTATTGTTCAATTATTAACTGTATCTAATCTACGATTAGCAGAAATTAAGAAGGAAGGGGAAACGGGGCGTCATAAGATTAATCAATATACACGTTATGGAAGTTTGATGTTAGCAATATTTCAATCTATTGGTATTGCAACAGGTTTACCAAATATGCATGGAATGCAAGGATTAATAATAAATCCTGGGTTTCCGTTTTATTTTACAGCTGTTGTTAGCTTAGTAACAGGAACAATGTTCCTAATGTGGCTAGGTGAACAAATTACTGAAAAAGGTATAGGAAACGGTATTTCAATTATTATCTTTGCAGGTATAGTTGCTGGACTTCCGCCGGCTATTGGCCATACGATTGAACAAGCTAGACAAGGAGATTTACACTTTTTTCTATTATTATTGATTGCAGTTTTAGTGTTTTCTGTAACTTATTTTGTTGTTTTTATGGAAAGAGGTCAACGTCGTATAATTGTTAGCTATGCAAAACGTCAACAAGGCCGCCGTATTTATGCTGCACAAAACACTCATTTACCACTAAAAGTAAATATGGCAGGAGTTATTCCTGCAATTTTTGCTTCCAGTATTATACTATTTCCAGGTACAATAATTTCTTGGTTTGGTGATGGAACAGGTTGGGGTTGGTTGACAGTTGTTTTAATTTATTTACAACCAGGACAACCTCTTTACGTATTACTTTATGCATCTGCAATTATTTTCTTTTGCTTTTTTTATACGGGATTAATTTTTAATTCGAGAGAAACGGCAGATAATCTAAAGAAGTCTGGTGCATTTTTACCTGGAATTCGTCCAGGAGAACAAACGGCTAAGTATATTGGTAAAATTATAGCACGCCTAACATTAGTAGGAGCATTGTACATTACTTTTATTTGCTTAATTCCGGAATTTATGCGTGATGCAATGAAAGCGCCATTTTATTTTGGTGGTACTTCACTTTTAATTGTCGTTCTCGTTATTATGGAATTTATATCTCAAGTGCAAACTCTTATGATGTCAAGTCAATATGAGTCTGTGTTGAAAAAAGCAAATCTTAAAGGTAAATAATTAAAAATTTAAAATAATTTACTTTAGAAATTACGGAGAATAAAAAATGAGGGTTCGCGCTTCAGTTAAGAAATTATGCCGTAACTGTAAAATTATTAAACGTAATGGTAGTATTCGTGTGATTTGCAGTGTTGAACCAAGACATAAACAGCGTCAAGGTTAAGAAAAATTCTTTTTCTTGAAAGTTGGATTGAGGTGATTAAATCGAACAGTCGAACTTTTTATTGAAAATAAAAAGTAACTATTCTAATATCCTGAAAGTGGATTTTTCAAATACAGTTATAAAAAATTTAATTTTAGGAGTTCATAAGTGGCCCGTATAGCAGGGATTAATATTCCTGATCATGAACATACCGTAATTGCATTAAAATCGATTTACGGAATTGGTAAAACACGTTCACAGTCAATCTGTGCGAAAAGTGGTATTGCTGAGCATGTTAAGATCAGTGAACTTTCTGAAGAAAACATTGATAAGTTACGTGACGAAGTTGCTAAATATACTGTTGAAGGTGATTTACGTCGGGAAGTTACTTTAAGTATCAAGCGGTTAATAGATCTTGCTTGCTATCGTGGATTACGTCACCGTCGTGGTCTTCCTGTAAGAGGTCAGCGTACTAAAACAAACTCTCGTACCCGTAAGGGGCCACGTAAACCGATCAAGAAATAAATCGGGAATTAAATAATGAAAAAAACATCTATTCGTACACGTAAACGTGTACGAAAACAACTTTTGGACGGTGTGGCTTATATCCATGCTTCTTTTAATAATACAATTGTTACTATTACTGATCGTCATGGTAATACTTTAAGTTGGGCAACTGCAGGTGGTTCTGGTTTCCGTGGTTCTCGTAAGTCTACTCCGTTTGCTGCTCAAGTTGCAGCAGAACGTTGTGCTGAAGCAATAAAAGATTACGGAATTAAAAATTTAGAAGTTATGGTTAAAGGACCAGGTCCTGGACGTGAGTCAACTATCCGTGCGTTAAATGCAGCTGGTTTTCGTATTACTAATATTACTGATATGACTCCAATCCCTCATAATGGTTGTCGTCCACCGAAGAAACGTTGTGTTTAATTATGCGTGTTTTTAGGATTCTTGGAGAAAAAAAATGGCTAGATATTTGGGTCCTAAGCTCAAGCTGAGCCGTCGCGAGGGTACAGATCTTTTTCTTAAGTCTGGTGTTCGCGCGATTGATACTAAGTGTAAATTAGAGCAGGCACCAGGACAACATGGTTCACGTAAACCTCGTCTATCTGACTATGGTGTTCAGTTACGTGAAAAACAAAAAGTTCGTCGTATTTACGGTATTTTAGAGAATCAATTCCGTAACTATTATAAAGAAGCAACACGATTAAAAGGAAATACAGGTGAAAATCTATTAAATTTGCTTGAGAGTCGTTTAGATAACATCGTTTATCGTATGGGATTTGGTGCAACACGCGCAGAAGCGCGTCAGATGGTTACTCATAAAGCTATCATGATAAATAGTCAAGTAGTTAATATTGCTTCTTATCAAGTTTCTCAAAATGCTATTATAAGCATTCGTGAAAAAGCAAAAAAACAATCTCGTATTAAGGCTGCTTTAGAACTTGCTGAACAACGTGAAAAACCAAATTGGCTGGAAATTGATCCTGTTAAGATGGAGGGTGTGTTCAAACGTATTCCTAAACGTGATGATCTATCTGCTGACATTAACGAACACTTGATCGTCGAGTTTTACTCTAAGTAAAGATAAAACTTAGTACTAAAGAGAGGATACAATGCAGGGTTCTGTGACAGAATTTCTTAAACCGAGACTGGTTAATATTGAGCAAATTAGTTTTACACATGCCAAGATAACCCTTGAACCATTAGAACGTGGCTTTGGGCATACTCTTGGTAATGCACTACGCCGTATTTTACTTTCATCTATGCCTGGTTATGCTGTGACTGAGGTTGAGATTGATGGTGTATTGCATGAGTACAGCACTAAAGAAGGTGTGCAAGAAGATATTTTGGAGATTCTTCTTAACCTGAAAGGGTTAGCAGTAAAAGTTTTCGGTAAAAATGAAATTACTCTTACCTTGAATAAATCTGGAATTGGTCCTGTGACTGCTGCCGATATTATACTTAATGACGATATTGAAATTATTAATTCGCAACATATTATCTGTCATTTAACCGATGAGAATACTACTATTAATATGCGAATTAAAGTACAGCGTGGTCGTGGGTATGTTCCGACTTCTGCTCGTATTCATTTGGAAGAAGATGAGCGTCCAATTGGTCGTTTATTGGTTGATGCGTGCTATAGTCCTGTAGAGCGCATTTCCTACAATGTTGAAGCCACGCGTGTAGAACAACGAACTGATTTGGACAAACTAATTATCGAAATGGAAACTAATGGAACAATCGATCCTGAGGAGGCAATTCGTCGAGCAGCAACTATCTTAGCTGAACAACTTGAAGCTTTTGTTGATTTACGAGATATTACTAAGATTGAACTAAAGGATGAAAAGCCAGAATTTGATCCGATTTTGCTGAGGGCAGTTGATGATCTAGAATTGACAGTACGATCTGCTAATTGTTTAAAAGCAGAAGCTATTCATTATATAGGTGATTTGGTTCAGCGCACTGAAATTGAGTTACTTAAAACTCCTAATCTCGGTAAAAAATCACTTACTGAAATCAAGGATATTTTAGCATCAAGAGGTTTATCGCTAGGTATGCATTTAGAAAATTGGCCTCCAGCAAGTATTTCTGATGAATAAGATTATACTTAAGATTTTACTGAAAAGGATAGAATATCATGCGTCATCGTAAAAGTGGTCGTCAATTAAATCGCAATAGTAGTCATTGCCAAGCTATGTTTCGTAATATGGCGAGTTCTTTACTTCGTCATGAAATCATTAAAACAACTTTACCAAAGGCAAAAGAATTGCGCCGTGTCGTTGAACCGCTAATCACTCTCTCTAAAAGAGATAACATAGCTAATCGTCGTCTAGTATTTGCCAGAACTCGTGATAATGAAATTGTAGCAAAATTATTTAATGAACTTCGTTTGCGTTTCGCAATTCGTGCAGGTGGTTATACTCGTATTATAAAGTGTGGTTTCCGTGTAGGTGATAACGCACCAATGGCTTATATTGAGCTTGTTGATCGTACTCTTAATTTTCAATCACAACCAGAAGTAAAAATATAATAAATTTTATATAATTATAAAATTAAGTTTTTATTATTTCATTATTTTTTATGGTAGGAGATTGGTGGTTACTAATACCTATAATTAATTTATCTCAATTAGAAATTATTATTTATAGATAAAATTTATTTCTATGAAAGTTAAGTTTTAATATGAATAATCTGATTTTATATGAAGTTAGTTACTACTTTATAGTAAAAATTATAAGTTTATGTTTTATCTAATATAAGAAGTAATTAATCCTTTTTATCTTACAAATATTTTCAAAGTGATTTTTATTTAGTATTAATTCTTATCATTCTTATAAGAATGATAAGAATTTTATATTTATATGTTTATTTATAGAAGATTAAAATTAAAAAATTAAACGATATATTCATTTTAGATATAATTAACATAAAATAGAGGATTTAGTATTAAAAATACTAAGATAAAAAATTATGAAGATTGCAATTTAATTACATATTTAATGATCTTCTCTTCTAAAGAGAAGACAAGATAAAATATACTAATAAATAATTAATATTATTTAAATATCTTTAAAAAAATCCTAAGGAATTTTAGTTAACTAAATAATTTAATACTTTCAATTAAATTATTTTTAATAAAATTATTATAAAAAAATGGGATAAGGTTGAAAAATCTTTTCTACTTCAGTAACATATTTTTTATCACTAATGAAGATAATAATATGATCATTTTTCTCGATAATATGATAACTATTTACAATGATGACTTTATTGTCACGAACAATAGCACCGATTATTGTGCCTGGAGGTAGTTTTATTTCTGAAATTTTTCTACCAATAACTTTGGATGTATTTTTATCACCCTGAGCGATTGCTTCTATAGCTTCAGCAATACCCTTATGCAAAGGTGAAACATTTATTATGTCTGCTTTACGAATATGTCCTAATAAAGCAGCCATTGTTGCTTGTTGGGATGATATCGCAATATCGATAACTCCTCCTTGAACAAGATCAACATAAGCAGAACGTTGAATAAGAACCATAACTTTTTTTGCACCCATTTTTTTTACAAGCATAGCTGACATAATATTAGCTTCATCATCATTAGTTAGTGCTATAAAAACATCTGTTTGCTCAATATGTTCTTCTGCTAATAGTTCTTGATCTGAAGCATCACCATAAAAAACTATTGTATCATGTAATAGTTCCGCTAATTCTGTTGCTCTTTCTTGATCATGCTCTATTAATTTAACGCTATAATCTTTTTCTAGTTTTTTTGCTAAACCTGCGCCAACATTACCACCACCAACTATCATAATTCTCTTATATGGTTTTTCCAAATGTTGTACTTCACTCATAACAGCTCGAATATGCTCAGTAGCTACAATGAAAAAGATTTCATCATTTTCTTCAATAATTGTGGATCCTTGGAGTCGAATTGGTCTATCTTGACGAAATATTGCGGCAATTCGAGTATCAATATTAGGTAAATTTTTTCGTAGATTCGAAAGTGAGTTACCTACTAAGGAACCACTATAATACGCTTTTGCAGCAACAATACTTACTTTACCATTCGCAAAGTTAACAACTTGAAGCGCACCAGGATATTGGATTAATTTATAAATATAATCAATTATAAGCTTTTCTGGTGAAATAAGATAATCAATTGGTATATGATTAGGGGTAAAAAGTTTTTCAGTTTCTTTTATATATTCAGATGCACGTATTCTAGCAACTTTATTTGGAGTCTTAAAGAGAGAGTAGGCAATTTGACATGCGATCATATTAGTTTCATCTGAATTTGTTACAGCAACAATCATATCAGCATCTTCAGCTCCAGCTTCTCTTAGGATTTTAGGATATGAGCCATGACCACTAACAACTCTTAGATCAAATTTATCTTGTAACTGACGTAAACGTTCAGTATTAGTATCAATAATAGTAATATCATTATTTTCATCAACTAAATTTTCTGCAAGTGTTCCACCAACTTTCCCTGCACCTAATATGATAATTTTCATTATATTTTATCTCAATGCCAGATTGAGTTTTATTCAAAATAGTAGTGTTATTTTTTTGTCAGAGAAGAATAAAAAAAACCGTCCCCCCCCTCTTGAGAGGGTAATATTTGTTGGCCTATTTCTATATTATTATTTAAAGATACTTCAGGATGATAAAACAGAAATTTCTCTATTTGTTTTTTGTTTTCATCCGGTAAAATAGAGCAAGTAGCATAAATTAGGATGCCATTTGTTTTTAAAAAAGGCCAGATAGCTTCTAGAATTTCATATTGTAATTTAACTAATTTCTGAACATCTATTGGTGTTTTCAACCATTTTATATCTGGATGCCTTCGAATGACACCTGTTCCAGAGCAAGGAACATCTAATAATATACGATCAAATTTTTCACCTGATATCCATTTTAGTGGATGACGTCCATCACCAACAATAACTCTTGCATCTAATTTTAATCGATTAAGATTTTCTTGGATACGTTTTATTCGTAGTTTATCAATATCAACCGTTAAAAGATGAGATTTTGGAGCAATTTCTAGTATATAAGTTGTTTTCCCTCCTGGAGCTGAACAAAGATCAAGGATATATTCACCATTTTTAGGAGCTAATAATTCGACGCATTGTTGAGAAGATAAATCTTGAATTGTAATCCAACCTTTATAAAATCCTGGTAATTGATTAATTATAGATGGATTCTTTAATTTAATAGCGAATTTACTATCTTTACTTAAACTAGCCTCTATACCAGCTTTTTGTAATAGTATTAGGTAATCATGAGTTGAATGATATAATTGATTTACTCGTATCCACATAGGTGGTTTTTCATTATTTGCCTCAACAATTTCTTCCCATTTATTAGGATAAACTTGCTGTATTTTTTTTAGTAACCATTTAGGATGTAAATAATTACTTACCTTATTATTATCTTTTTTATTTAAAATTTGTTTTTGCTGTTGAAATTTTCTTAAAACAGCATTAATTAAACCTTTAAATTGAGGAAATTTTAATTTGATAGTACCATTAACAGTTTCTGCTAATACTGCATGAGGTGGAATACGGGTAAAATAAAGTTGGTAAATCCCCACCATAATAAGATAATGAATAATTCTTTTTTTCCCTTTTAATGGTTTAGTTATTAATTTTTGAATAAAGTATTCCAACAAAGGAAGTACTCTAACCACACCAAAACTAATTTCTTGTAAAAGTGCTCTATCTTTATTTGATATTTTTTTTTGCCATTTTGGAAGAATGGTGCTTAATGATTGTTTTTGATCAATAACATTGGAAATAATTTGAGCAGAAATACTTCTAAGATTATATTTTTTACTCATCTTGAATATAATTACCTATCAAATTATAAATAAAAGTAAGAAATTATTTATAATTTTATTTCAATGGTGAATTTAGTATTCTACCAGGAATAAACCATTTTTGACGAGAATTTAAAAAATCACTAACCAACATTATTTTTTTACCAGCTGGTTGTATTTTTAAGATATTTAAAATTCCTTGTTCAGTTGCCACTTTAATTCCTGTTTTATTAGCACTTAAAATTGTTCCTGGTGATGAGTTCATCTCATGATGAATAACTTTTGCATACCATACCTTAATAGGTTGATTTTCAATAGTAAAGTAACTTACTGGCCAAGGATTAAATGCACGGATACATCGTTCAATTTTTTCAGCCGAAAGTTTCCAATTGATTAATGCTTCATCTTTACTCAATTTTTCTGCATAATTAGCAAATATATCATTTTGCTTTTCTGATTTTGTTTTACCTGAAGTTAGTAAATCAAGAGTATATATAAGTGCAATAGGGCCAATTTTTGAAAGTTTTTGATATAATGTCGCGCTGGTATCTTCTATTTCAATAGGACAAATTACTTTATAAAGTATATCTCCGGTATCTATACCAACATCCATTTGTATAATTGTAATACCCGTTTCTTTATCACCACCTAAAATTGATCTTTGAATTGGTGCAGCCCCTCTCCAACGAGGTAGTAGTGAACCATGAACATTCAAACATCCCATTGGTAAAATATTTAGTGTAATTTCAGGTAAAATTAATCCATATGCAACAACAATCATAATATCAGCACGTTTCTTTTGAATCCATTTCTGACTTTCTATTGTTTTTAATGTTGTTGGTTGGAATATAGGTATACTCGCTTCTTCAGCTAGCATTTTTACTATATTTGATGCGAGTTTTTTCCCTCTTCCTGCTGGTTTATCTGGTTGTGTTAAAACACCAACAATTTGGTATTTATTTTTAATGCTTAGTAATGCTTTTAAATGTTGTTTTGCAAAATAAGTGGTACCGGCAAAAATAATTCGTAGACAATTTGACACATTAAAGATCCCTATATTTATAATATAAAAACTATCATTTTTTAATTTTTTCTGTTATCCGTTTAATTTTTTCGCTTTTATTTATAAGACGTTGTCGTTTTAATGCAGAAAGATAATCAATAAACAATTTCCCATTTAAATGATCTATTTCATGTTGAATACAAATAGAAAGTAGATCATCTGTTTTTAATTCAAATACGGTATTATTGATGTTTAAAGCTTTAATTTTTAATTTTTTAAAACGAGATACAAATGCCTTTTGTTTTGGTAGAGAAAGACAACCTTCTTCAATTCCAGTTTCACCATATCTTTCTAAGATAACAGGATTTATAAGTACTAATCTTTTATTACGAAATTCTGAAACGTCAATAACAATAATTCTTTGATGAATATTAACCTGTGTTGCGGCTAAACCAATACCTTCTTTTTGATACATTGTTTCAAACATATCATTTACGATATCTTTTATTTCTACATCAATTTTTTTTACAGGTTCTGCAATTTTTCGAAGACGTTCATCTGGATAATATAATATATTTAATATTGACATAAATATCTGAAGTTATATTTAAAATTTAAATTTGATTTAATCTATATATTCTAAATATTTTTTTTATAAATAACAGTATTGATTATAAATGAAACTTACTTATTTACTAATTAAGGTTGAGATACTTTTATTTCCGATGAAAGTGAAAATATTAGGGGATATTTTTATTATTTCATTAATATAGTTTTTCATCTTTTAATTTTTAAGATTATTACAAGAAATATAGAGAAATTCATTAAATTAAATAAATATTAAAATATTTTTTAGATAAAACAGTTCTTCTTCTCATAAAGGAATATAATTTATTTATATAAATTCAAGAAGGTATCTTACTAATATAACTAGTTTTTGATATGATAACCATTAAGTTCATTAGTTTATAAAACTAAATTATCTACATATTATTTTGATAAGTATATGCGTTAATAATTTCATTATTAATTTTATTAATTTTTTTGAACCATCTATGATAGTGAATTTGCTTTAATAATTTTTATGATAAAATTGATCTAAATATTAATATTAGTAATAGGTAACTTATAAATTCAAAATTACTAGTTGTTTATCAAATAACTATTAATGATATTAGTGAATTAATTAAATAACATTAAAGTTTAAAAAATAAATTTTAATTTATTAATAGGCGATTTAAAAAAATTTTTTAATCTCTAAAAACCATTATTTAATTAATTAGATAAAATTAATAAAAAGCGTTAGTATAATAGTATTTATTAGATATTATTGTAATAGATAATATTTAATTTTCAAAATTTTAATTTTTTAGAAAAAATCTCCATATAAGAGATACAATGCAATTATATATTTTGTTTTTCTTATTTTAAATCTATTAGTAAGTTATACTAATTAACGAAGATATTTCACTACCTTTAAAAATTAAAGAAATATTTTATCTAGTAATATTTCTACTTTTATTCCGCTTTTATAGGGATAAAGAAAGAATATTCTTTCATAATAAAATTTGTTTAAGAAATTAATACTTTTAAACTTCTATCTGTATAAAAATTTAACTTTGTAGGATTTATTTTCTTTTATCTTAAAACATCATAAACTTTTTATATTAAACTGGAATGTTTATGTTTAGCAAAAAATCCGTAATATTTAATCTGATTAA
>JBHEQT010000039.1:0-9416 GCA_046530785.1 Arsenophonus sp. | reverse complement strand
AACAGAAGATTATTAACAATGAGGATAGTTTTATTTTATTAGATTAACGCAAAAAAATAGGAACTGAAAATATTGAAACGCTAAAAATCATAAATTTTTCTAGACTATATGACGACTATAAAAAAGAGAGCAAAAGATAAATATTCCTTACCTTTTTCGGGTTTATCGATGTTATTAAATAATTTATGCAGTTCCTATCTGAAACATCAGTTATAAAAATTATATAAATTTTATATAACAGAATATTATAGAGAGTTAAATATCTATAAATACTTATTTTTACTGGATATGGATCTTGATTTCATCATTTTCTTACGTAGATCTTTTATCACCAATAAAAAAACGATTTTTTCATCAATATCCTTGTATAAAGTTTTATAACATTCATTAATTTTAAATATCGATTAATATCGAGAAATCTATTTTTCAGAAAAAATCCTCTTTTTATATTTTTTATTTTTTATTTTATAACTCATTTCTCAATTTAACATAATTTATTTTTATCTAGAATCTCATCAATTGAGAATTCTTTTTTTTATCAATATAATTTTACATTGTAAAAGTTTTTTATAAAAAAGGATTAACTTGAAATCTATTTGATAGATTAGTTTTTCTAACTTTAGAATAGATATCAAATAGAGTTGACATAATAATAAGTATCTGTTGAGAATATAAATTTATATATGAATCTCTGTGTTAAAATTGCTGCTGAATAATTTATCTTACTATACAAATCATATCAAGGATATAATTTAACATTTATAAATAATAAATATGTTGAATAAAGACGATTTTAGTATGATCCCTTTACAGTAATTAACTAAGATTTTGGTATTAATAGATTTAAAAATTAATTTATTAAGATTTAGTTTTACCTAGCATTATATTTAGATACCAATTTATCCTATCATAAAAATAATATATAAAAATTTTTATATGTATATGAACATCTTTAAAAGATTTTCTTGAAATTTATTTTTAATTTTATATTTTTTATTATAATAACTATATATCTATAGAAATAGATATTCTCAGAACATTGAAGTTTTATATTATAATAAGTTTATTATAATTTTTTATTTTATCGCATCCTAAAAGATTAGAGATAATAATGGATGTGTTAATCATAAAATATATCCTAAAAGAGTAAAAAATGTACGATAAAATAACTGATATAAAATTAACGGAATCTACAAAAGGATATCATGAAAACCATCGTTTTAGTGTGGCACCAATGCTTGATTGGACAGATCGTCATTGCCGATATTTTCATCGTTTATTGACTAAGAAAACGTTGCTTTATACAGAAATGGTAACAACTGGAGCTATTCTTTATGGTAAAAATGATTATCTGAGTTATAATGAAGAGGAACATCCACTTGTTTTACAATTAGGTGGAAATGATCCTGCGATCTTGGCTGATTGTGCAAAAATAGCTAAGAAAAGTGGTTATGATGAACTTAATTTAAATATTGGTTGTCCATCAGATCGAGTTCAAAATGCTCGTTTTGGTGCTTGTCTGATGCGTGAAGGTCCATTAGTAGCGGATTGCATAAAAGCAATGCAAGATGCTTCTAAAATCCCAATAACAGTGAAAACACGAATAGGTGTTGATGATGACGATAGTTATCTTTTTTTAAGAGATTTTATTGATAAAATTGTGACAAATAGTCAATGTAACTTATTTATAATTCACGCTCGAAAAGCTTTGTTATCAGGTTTAACTCCAAAAGAAAATCGGAAAATACCACCTTTAGAATATTCACGAGTCTATCAATTAAAAAAAGATTTTCTTCAGTTAACTATTGTGATTAATGGTGGCATTAAAAGTATTGATGAGGCTAAGGAACATTTAAAATATTTTGATGGTGTTATGATAGGAAGAGAAGCTTATCAAAATCCTACATTATTAGCTCAAGTTGATTTTGAATTTTTTGACCAAAATAGCTTAATTATTAATCCAATTATAGCAGTACAAGAAATGTATCCTTATATTGAACGAGAGTTAAAAAAAGGAACACATTTAGATCATATTTCTCGTCATATGTTAGGGATATTTCAAGGTGTTCCTGGTGCTCGCCAATGGCGCCGCTATTTAAGTAAAAATGTTCATAAAAAAGGTGCTAATATAAGCGTGATTAAGAAGGCACTTGAGTTTATTACGGATAAATAACTAAATTAATTTAGTTATTTTATATAAATATCTCACGTTGTTAGCTTTAATTAAATAGAACTAAAAAGAGATTAAAATTTATTCATATATAAAATATTTAAATAACGAAAAGTCAATTTTTTTATTTTATTTTTATTTTTTTCTAAGTTTTTTAAACTATTTTGTATTTTATTACATAATGATATTAATCAATTTCTGAAATTGTTTTTATTATTAAGAGTTTTACTAAATTTTGCTAGGAATTCCCCCATCTGTTTAAATTTCTTATTGTATGTAATGACAAATAGGTTGAAATTCATTACTAGAAAAAGAAATTATTCCATAAATTATGATTAATAAACATATTTATTTTTAATAAATTATTTATTCACATCAATTAAATTCTATCTATTGGTATAGATTTTCTATTAAGGAATTAATTTTTTGTATAAATTATTATAAATAAAAATCTAAAAAATTTTGTTTGTTAATTATTTTTCTAACTGTAGAAAATTACCAATAATTGCAATTTTATGGAAAAAGTTCAGATTTGTTGATAATACCTTATTATATTTATTTAAATAATATTGTAATCTTTTTAAGATTTTATGTAAAAGAAAATAGTTAACTATAGTTAATACTTAACAAATCATACTAAATAATAAAATTTCCAGAGAATAGCAGTAAATATAGAGAGCTCTTTAATAAAAGAGTCTATTGATTAATAGGTAAAGAAAACACTATGCCGAAAAAGTATTCCGAAGAAACCGTTTTTATTGCTAAAAAAGACCCTCAGATAGAGGGAATAAAAATGCCACCTCACTCCGTAGAAGCTGAGCAATCTGTACTTGGTGGATTAATGTTGGATAATGATCGTTGGGATCATGTCTCAGAACGAGTAACCATCGCAGATTTTTTTATTCGGACACATCGTACTATTTTTTCTGAAATGCAACGTCTTTTTGAGAAAAGAAGACCTATTGATTTAATTACTTTATCTGAATCGTTAGAGCAACAAGGAGAATTAGATAATGTCGGAGGTTTTGCTTATTTAGCAGAATTAGCTAAAAATACCCCAAGTGCTGCTAATATTAACGCTTACGCTAATATTGTACGCGAACGTGCCGTTGTTCGTGACATGATTTCGGTAGCAAATGAAATCGCTGATGCTGGTTATGATCCTCAAGGTAGAACTAGCGAAGAGTTATTAGATTTAGCTGAATCACGCGTTTTTCAAATTGCAGAAATTCGAGCTAATAAAGATTATGGACCAAAAGGGATTGAAGAAATTTTATCGGAAACAGTGGAAAAGATTGAAAAGCTCTATCAGAATCCTCATGATGGTGTAACAGGAGTATCCACCGGATATCAAGATTTAGATAGAAAAACAGCAGGATTACAAAATTCTGATCTGATTATTGTTGGAGCTCGTCCTTCAATGGGTAAAACTACTTTTGCAATGAATTTATGTGAAAATGCGGCAATGACAGAAAAAAAACCAGTTTTGATATTTAGTTTGGAAATGCCTGCTAATCAAATTATGATCCGTATGTTAGCTTCATTATCGCGTGTTGATCAAACACGTATTCGTACTGGTCAACTTGATGATGAAGATTGGGCTCGTATTTCCAATACAATGGGGATCTTGATGGAAAAAAGAAATATATATATTGATGACTCTGCAGGATTAACGCCAGCAGAAGTTCGTTCACGTGCTCGTCGAGTCTACCGTGAGTATGGTGGTTTAAGTTTGATTATGATTGATTATCTTCAACTTATGCGCGTTCCTTCTATGCCTGATAATCGTACACTTGAAATTGCCGAAATCTCCCGTTCTCTTAAATCATTAGCAAAAGAATTAGAAGTTCCAGTGATTGCACTGTCACAACTTAATCGTAGCTTGGAACAAAGATTGGATAAAAAACCAGTAAATTCAGATTTACGGGAATCCGGTTCCATTGAACAGGATGCTGATTTAATTATGTTTATATATCGAGATGAGGTTTACAACGATAACTCAAACCTTAAAGGTATAGCAGAAATTATCATTGGTAAGCATCGTAATGGCCCAATTGGAACAATACGTCTCGCTTTTAATGGAAAGTGGTCACGTTTTGACAACTATTCGGGGACAATCTACCATAACGAATAATATATCATTAATTTTAATAAGGAGAGTAAAATGAAGGGGGTAACCGCTGTTATTTACCGCCATACTTTACGTCATAATTTACAACGAGTTCGGGAAATTGCAACTCATAGTCGTATAATTGCTATCGTTAAAGCTAATGCTTATGGTCATGGTTTATTAGAAACAACAAATACAGTTAAAGATTTTGCTGACAGTTTTGGGGTTGCTCGTATTAGCGAAGCAATAGCATTACGTGAAAACGGAATAAGCAAACCCATTCTATTATTAGAAGGGTTTTTTGATTTAGATGAATTAGTTATTATTAACAAATATACCATTGAAGTTGTTGTACAGTGTATTGAGCAAGTTAAAATTTTAGAACAAATTAAATTAGATAAGCAAATAAAAGTTTGGATGAAACTTGATACCGGTATGCATCGGTTGGGATTCAGGCCTGAAGAGGCATCAATATTTTATGTTCGTTTAATGGCGAGTCAAAATGTTCAAAAACCTATTAATATTATTAGTCATTTTAGCCATGCAGATGAACCAGGTTTTTCGATTTCTACCAATCAACAATTGGCTTGTTTTAGTACCTTTGTAAAAGATAAACCCGGTGAAAAATCACTCGCCGCATCCGCGGGCATTTTACTATGGAAGGGGTCACATTTTGGTTGGGTACGACCTGGTATTATGATGTATGGTTCTTCACCGTATGAAGCTAAACAAGGAAAAGATTTTGGTCTTTTACCGGCAATGACACTTAAATCTAATCTAATTGCTATTCGTCAACATAAAGCCGGAGAGGCAGTTGGTTATGGTGGGATTTGGGTTAGTAATCACGATACCAATCTTGGTGTAGTTTCGATTGGTTATGGAGATGGTTATCCCAGAAATACTCCCTCAGGAACACCAGTACTGATAAATGGAAGAAAAGTTCCTATTGTTGGAAGAGTTTCTATGGATATGATTTCAATAGATTTGGGAATTGAAAATAACAATAAAGTCGGTGATGAAGTAATTATATGGGGAGATTTATTGCCTGTTGAAGAAGTGGCGAAACATATTGGTATTACTAATTATGAATTATTAGCGAAGTTAACCTCACGGGTAGTAATAGAATACTTAGATAAATAATTTATTATTACTTATTAATAAGATATTAAATCTATGATGGGATAGATATTAGTGAAATTTTAAATTATTTTTCATCCATAAATTTAATACAAATTTGCATAAAAAATTAAATAAACTCTAGAAAAAATACTTATCGTGATAGTGTAAAGCTAATTTTTTCAAAATTTTTAATCCTTAATAATAGAAACAAAGTTTAATTAATTACCAATTATTTTTTTTTCCATTTTATTTTCCAATGGAATGGCTATATAATTAGTTGTTAGTTATTAAAAAATTCTTTTTCATACTGATAAACTCCCAATAAAAAATGAATGAAAAAAAGTAACAACAGAACTTGTTGTTGGTTTTTATTAATAAAAGTTGTAATTTGATTTTACATTGTTTTTGAGCAAAATGTCGAGTATAGTAATTTTATATAGTTATAAAATTGATTTTTGTATTTTATTTTTTTTAATTTTTAAAATATAAGAAATATTTCTATTTCTACTAAAATAATATATCCAAAATAAATTGTAAAAATTTAGATGGATTTTCTTATATTTTCTATTAAATCTTATTTCTTTCTTTAAAATTGATGAGATTTCTTTTAGATCATAATTCTTTTGAATGTTACTCTTATTTCTGAAAGGTTCAAATAAATGAAATTACCAAATATAAAATGAATTCATAAAGATCAAAAGTACTGAATTATTTCATCTATATAGAAAATAATGATTTCTGATATTTGCTTCAATTTTTAAAATTTTATAGATTTATCGATAATAAATTTTAAATAATATGTTTGATATTATCGTCCAATTTATTTCTTTTATCTTAATAATTATTTTCTATGCTATTTCGTTTGGTAATTATTAATAATAGTTAATGATATAAAAACTATGTTATTTTTATAATTTTATGGATTTTTTATGATTCCTAAAAGATCATAAGTTATCGACCTATAATAAATAAAGAATTTTCACAATTTTTGCTTGGTAAATCTATTGTTCAAAGACATTGAAAATGCACCTATAAAAACTGATACTATTATTACGATGGTAAAATAGAGAATTCATAATCGATAATACATAAAATCCCGTATTTCATAATTTTCATTTAAATAATTATAACCTGATAATAATATTCTTCAATTTCTTTTAAGAAAAAATTTCTAATGATTATTTTAGGTACTTAATTTCTCCCAAAGATTGTATAATAGAGAGGATGAACATAAGGATTCTAATTTAATTTTTTATTTGTAAGTATTTATCGATAAAAAATTAATTCAATTTTTATTTTTTCCAATTTGATCAAAAGATATTAAATTATACAAAAAATAACTATGTTAAGTACTGATCTATTTTAATTTAAAAGTGGTTAAAGTTTATCTGTGATAGAAAGAAGTAATGTTTTTCTAATTATAATCACATAAGATGTACATCTATTTTCCATAACTCAAGGTGATATTTAATGCTAAAAGATAATGAAATTTATAAATTATGTCTTTTCAGATGCATTTGCGTAAAACAATTAATCAAATGAATAAATAGTATTTTCTGATTCCTATTTCCTCTTATAATTTCTATACCGTATAATTAATATTCGTTCTATGAGTAGTTTTTTATTCCATATCACACTTCTATAGTTAGTACTACATTTTAGGTAAAGAGAAATTATTCCATTTATCTCTATTTGAGGATAGAGTATTTATTAAGGGTGCGTATATAGTATAAATATAATTTAATTACTAATCTTAGAAAGAGGGATTCTATTTGTAATAACTATCTCAAGTTCATGGTAATAGATGGAAAAGTTATATTTTATTTTCTCTCCCCATTCTTTTCTAAAAATGGATTAGGAATATTTATTCTTATTTGTAATATTTCTAAAAATCGGATTATTACTATTTATTAGTAATTCATTTTATAAAATCTGTTCTAAAATATGTAATGGATTTTTGAGATTTATTCATTAATTTTTGAAAGTTAATAATCCTATCTAACAGTTTTTGGTAACTAAATCTCATAGTATGGAAGATCTCAATATTTGAAATCTATCAAATAGGACTGAATTTGTAAAGTATCTGCTAACAAATAATGGAATATAACTTAAATTTAATTGGTAGTCTAGAAATTAATATATATCATTATATTTTTATTATGAAAAAATATTAATTTATCATTTTGAAAATGTATTAACTAAAAATTTTTAAAATTTTTTAAAGAAAAATAGTGTTTCAGATTAAAAATATTAAGTTTAAATTTCATTAAATATTAAGGTATATATTTTACAATATATCTTTACTATTATATGGTATAATTATAAATTATATTTAATAAAATATAATGTTAATATTGTATTTTTATGCTTTTCATCGGTGAGTTATTAACTGAATTTAATAAAATCAATAATGCTATTAAAGATTAATGATTATTTAATTTTTTGTTTTTAATAACTAATATTATTTAAATAACATTTAATTTAAGATTAAAAATCTTTATAGAAAAAATTAATTAGATCGTAAATTACCCTTTATTGTTATTTTCACTTCTATAATTTAAATATTGAATGAAAAAATCCAACTAATTATTAAAAATATTTTGATAATTAATTATAAAAATATTTAATTAAGAAATTATTTCTTATAATTTTTACCAATAATTTAATATATTTATTATATTATATAATACTGAAAAAATAATTCAGTTCACAAATCGAAACCTTAATATAGGTATAATTTTGTCTAAAAAACAGTTTTTTGATAAAGTTAGGATAGTAAAACTCTTTTCTCTTTAATAAAATGAAGATTTCATTTTTATTTTATTAAATTTCTTAATTAGAAATTATAAGAAAATATGATCTAATCGCAAGTTACATTAAAAGCTATACTAAAAATAGCATTAATTGCGATAATTATAATTTTAATAATAATTGGTGAATTAATATTAACTACTACCATATCAAAACTAAATCAAAGAAGTAAATTTATTTATTTAATATGAAAAAGATTCATTTAATATTTTAAATAACATATAATTCTATAGTTTTGTATCTTACACTAAATTAATTATCTCGTACATATTTATCATCAATACAATGCAAGTTTTCTAAGTAAAATATTACCTTAATGTTAAAAATACGCCTAATTCGGTTGATTATCAGATCGGAATAGTTTTTCAAATAACCTCTATAGATAATCCTAAACTACTATTTATAGTAAGATTATAAATCTATTTGCTGGGAATTTATATTAATTAATTTAAAATAATTACTACCGCTTTTACCGTTAATAGAATTTAGCGATGTATTGGATCAAAATTCATAATTTGAGTGATATCTCATACCTGTGTCTGCAACTTATATCTTTTATCTTGATCCCCTTAATTGACAAATTAAATGAAGAATCTATTATATTAATAAAGATTGTGCGTTTTTAGAATACAATCTTCATATCTTTTATGTTAGATGGTTTATACTTAAGAAGTATAATTTTGTATTTGTATATAAATTTCTATATTTAGATATTATAGAAATAAAATGTGAAAGATTATTATATTTATAATTAAGAAATAAATTATATTTTTCTATTTATTGCAATCATATTAAGGAATAAGATTAATTATTATTAGATATGGAACTTTTGAAAAAAATATTAGATAAAATGCACACAAAAATATTCTTAATATACGTTCACCAAACGATTTTATTACTTATTCACTATAATACTAGAATTATCCAATCATATTTTGTTTCAGAGAGGTATGAATAGAAAAGAGTAGGTTTTTAAATTATTTAATGCGTTACTTATTACAGTTATTTATTTTTTTTAATTACCGTAATTGATTTTCGGTCTATATTTATTCTTAAATCTAAATTCCGAAAGG
Source organism: Arsenophonus sp. (assembly GCA_046530785.1). GTDB lineage: Bacteria > Pseudomonadota > Gammaproteobacteria > Enterobacterales > Enterobacteriaceae > Arsenophonus. The sequence continues at coordinate 133 of JBHEQT010000039.1, read as the reverse complement.
TAAAACTAAAACTCTTTCTAAAATATATTATAATAAGGAAAATTTTCCACTAATAAAATAAAGCTATTATAAATAGCATTTTTGAAATTCATTTTTTACAATCTATTAGCTACCTTTCTTAATAAAGAAAGGT
>JBHEQT010000038.1:0-33156 GCA_046530785.1 Arsenophonus sp. | reverse complement strand
AACAGAAGATTATTAACAATGAGGATAGTTTTATTTTATTAGATTAACGCAAAAAAATAGGAACTGAAAATATTGAAACGCTAAAAATCATAAATTTTTTTCTAGACTATATGACGACTATAAAAAAGAAAGCAAAAGATAAATGTTCCTTACCTTTTGCGGGTTTATCGATGTTATTAAATAATTTATATAGTTCCTATCTGAACTATTAGTGTATGAATTATATAATTTTTCTATAATAGAAAATTAGAGAAAAACAAATTATCTATAAATACTTACGTAACAGAACAAGAATATTGTTCAATATTCTTATATTGTAATAACTATTTTATTAATAACCTCGTTTTAGGATTGTTTTTAAACAGTTACCGGTGTGTGATTGTTTACATTTTACAATTTGCTCTGGTGTTCCTGAGAATAATATCTCACCTCCATCACTTCCTCCGTCTGGACCAAGATCAACAATCCAATCTGATGTTTTGATCATATCTAAATTATGCTCAATAACTATAATAGTATTTCCTTGATTACGGAGTTGATGTAAAATATATATCAGTTTTTGAATATCAGAAAAATGCAAACCAGTGGTCGGTTCATCTAAAATATAAAGTGTTTGACCAGTTCCTCTTTTGGAAAGTTCGCGAGATAATTTAACTCGTTGTGCTTCACCACCAGACAAGGTTGGTGCAGATTGACCTAAACAAATATAGGAAAGTCCAACATCGATCAATGTTTTTAATTTACGTTCTAAAATTGGGATAGCTGAAAAATATTCATAGGCTTCTTCAATAGACATCTCTAATACTTCATAAATATTTTTACCTTTATATTTAATATCTAAAGTTTCACGATTATATCGTTTTCCCTTACAATGATCACAAAGAACATAGACATCAGGTAAAAAATGCATCTCAACTTTGATCATGCCATCACCTTGACATGCTTCGCATCGCCCACCTTTAAGATTAAAACTGAATCGTCCAATTGAGTGACCCCTCGCACGAGACTCAGGAACATTGGCAAATAATTCACGAATAGGTGTAAATACACCAGTATAAGTAGCTGGATTAGAGCGAGGGGTTCTACCGATTGGATTTTGGTTAATATCAATTATATTATCAAAGAATTCTAATCCTTCAATATTAGTGTAAGGAGCAGGGGTAACGTTGTTATCTTTATTTAATTGTCTTTGAGCAATAAGAAATAATGTATCATTAATTAGAGTTGATTTACCTGATCCGGAAACACCAGTAATACAAGTAAATAAACCAACTGGAATTTCCAATGTTATATTTTTAAGATTATTTCCTTCTGCACCAATAAGTTTTAATATTTTTTTAAAATTGATAGGTGTTCTTTTTTTCGGAATAGCGATTTTAGATTTACCACTAAGATATTTACCGGTTAATGAATTTGGATTATTGATAATATTTTTCAAGTTTCCTTGAGCAATGATTTGTCCCCCGTATATACCTGCCCCAGGACCGATATCGATAATATGATCTGCAGCACGGATCGCATCTTCATCATGTTCGACTACAATAACAGTATTCCCTAAATCACGTAAATGCAGAAGGGTTTTTAATAACTTATCATTATCTCGTTGATGCAAACCAATCGAAGGTTCATCTAATACATACATAACACCAACTAAACCAGCACCAATTTGGCTTGCCAAACGAATACGTTGTGCTTCTCCACCGGATAACGTATCAGATGATCGAGAGAGAGTTAGATAACCTAATCCTACATTGATTAAAAATCTTAATCGATCCTTAATTTCTTTCAAAATTTTTTCCGCAATTTTCTCTCGTTGTCCACTAAGCTGCAATGTTTGGAAAAATGTCATTATATCTTTAATGTTAAAATCTGAAATTTCAGAGATGGGAGTATTTTTAATAAATACATAACGAGCTTCTTTCCGCAAACGGGTTCTATCACAACCAATACATGGACGATTATTAATATATTTTTCTAACTCTTCTCGTACTGATATTGATTTGCTTTCTTTATAACGGCGCTCCATATTATGGATGACCCCTTCAAATGGATGACAGTTTACAATAATATCTCCATGATCATTTTGGTATTTAAATTCAATTTTTTCTTCTTTAGAACCATATAATATCACTTTTTTAATCGCAGGATTTAAAGAACTAAACTTAGATTCAACTTCAAATTTATAGTGTTTAGCTAAAGATAATATCATCTGAAAGTAATAAAAATTACGTCGGTCCCAACCACGTATTGCCCCTCCTGCTAAAGAAATTTCTCCGTTTTGAATCACTCGATCTGGATCGAAAAATTGTTCTACACCAAGTCCATCACAAAAACTACAGGCGCCTTTTGGATTATTAAAAGAAAATAGACGTGGTTCTAACTCACTCATACTATAACCACAGACTGGGCAGGCAAAATTAGAGGAGAACACTAATTCGGTTTCTTTTTTGTTATCCATATCAGTGATAACTACAGTACCTCCTGATAACTCAAGGGCAGTTTCAAACGATTCCACCATCCTTTGCGCTAAATTAGAATGAACTTTAAAACGATCAACGATCACTTCAATGGTATGTTTTTTGTGTAATTCTAATTTAGGTGGATCGGATAAATCGCAAACTTCACCATCAATACGAGCGCGAATATAACCTTGAGTTAACAAATTATTTAGTATCTTAATGTGTTCACCTTTACGATCTTTAATTACCGGTGCTAGTAACATTATCCACTTACCTTTTGGTAATTCTAATACGTTATCAACCATTTGGCTAACTGTTTGCGCGCATAAAGAAATATTATGATCAGGACAGCGAGGTTCACCAATACGGGAAAACAATAAACGCAAATAATCATAAATTTCAGTAATAGTTCCTACCGTTGAACGTGGATTGTGTAAAGTTGATTTTTGCTCGATCGAAATGGATGGTGAGAGCCCATCAATATGATCAACATCTGGTTTTTCCATCAAAGATAGAAACTGTCTGGCATAGGGAGATAGTGACTCAACGTAACGACGTTGACCTTCCGCATACAGAGTGTCAAATGCAAGAGAGGATTTTCCTGATCCTGATATTCCAGTAATAACAATTAACTTATTTCGAGGGATAATTAAATTGATATTTTTTAAATTATGGGTACGTGCACCTCTAACTTCAATGTTATCCATATACGATATCCAAGCGATGAAACATATTTAAATAATAAATAAAATTTTTACATAATTTTTATATCAAAGAATATACAATATTGTATAGTATAGGTAGTTATGTTTTAGAATTTAATAAATAAATTTTAAATTTTAGCAAAATTACGGTTTTAATTTCTAAGATCTTTTTAAAAATCATGATTAAAAATTTTAATCTTCCATATTCAATATAGTGTTCACATGTTAAACTAACAAAAAATAAATTTATTCTAAAATTAATTCAAGTAAGGAGTATTGAAATGGCCAGTAGAGGGGTTAATAAAGTCATGCTTATCGGTAACTTAGGACAAGATCCTGAAATTCGTTATATGCCAAATGGTGGTGCAGTTGCGAATCTTAGTCTAGCAACCTCTGAAAGTTGGCGTGATAAACAAAGTGGTGAAATGCGAGAAAAAACAGAATGGCATAAAGTTGTAATCTTTGGAAAAATGGCAGAAATAGCAGGTGAATATTTACGTAAAGGAGTACAAGTTTACATTGAAGGCTCACTACAAACTCGGAAATGGCAAGATCAAAAAGGGCAAGATCGGTACTCAACTGAAGTGGTTGTAAATATGGGTGGTACAATGCAGATGTTGGGTGTGCGTAACGTTTCACAAGAAGCCATATCAAAAAATAATTCAGAAAGAAGTGATGAAGAACCGAAACAACAAATCCAACAGTTTAATAATAATTCATCATCAATTGTTTCACATTTCGGTAAATCTTCTCCTGTTTTATCACCTGATCCAGTAATAGATTTTGATGATGAAATTCCGTTTTAATATTGATAAATTTTTATAATATTTTATTCTAAATATAGAAATTATTTATAAATTGGGTCTGATTTTTTAGATAAATTATAATTTTAATGTTTGAATTTTAATAGAAAAATTCTCTTTAATATTTAAGAATAAAATAGAAAATTAACTAAATCTTACAAAAATAAGATATAAAAGATAATAATTTGTGAAAATATTTATTACATTAAATATTTTTATTACTTAATAAATCATCTATTTAAATAAAGAATGATTAATATAAAAAGATATTTTGTAATATTTTTTCTAAAAAAGTTTTGTTATTAAATTTATTAAAATTTATAAGCCAAGATATAGAAAATTTTAATAATATCGTCGCTAGTAAGAAATAAAACAATTAAAAATTCTTTTGATAAAAAGAATCTAAAACATTAGTATAAAATATGAATAAAACAAAGTTATATAAGGAAATATTTGTAAGAAATCTGTTCTCGTTTATATTTGAATAAATTAGATAGTAATATTGTTTACTAAATTTAAGAAAATTTTAACTTAACTAATAAGTTAAATATAATTTAAATAAATTAAAATACCAAACCAAAAATATAAATATACTAATGATGTAATTTCATATATATTTTATTTATATTTATTAAATTAAATACAAATAATCCAGGAGTTTAGGTGAATAATATCTAGAAGATTTAGATAAATTTTTAAAATTGCGATTTATATGCTTAACGTTAAGAAACTATTTTCTATTTTATAGAAAATAGTTAATATATCATTTAAAATAAGAATTAATGCTACACTAATTCTTAATTTAAGATTTGTTATGAAAGAACTTAATTTCTCAGGATAGATTCTTTTAATCAAGATTAAAAGAATCTATAATATAAAGGATTATTGTAGTGAAAGAGGAGAGGGAGATTATAATAGTTTTATAATTATTATGTTAACTAGTTATTAATAAAATTTATCTAATCTGTTATTTGTTACTAACATTTATAAATAATATACTATTTAAAATAACGATAAGTGTTTTATAACTACTTACTTGTATTTAAAAATTATTTTTAATTTTTAATGATTTAAAGAAAAATTCTTTATCAAGCCATAATATATTTCTTAAATTATACTATGCAAAATAGATTAAATTTATTTAATTTTCTTATTAGTAAAATTCATAAAGAATCAGATAAATAAATCATACGAAAATATATCTATTACTTATCAATTAATAAGAAGAAATAAAAAAGAAAAAATATAAACACTTTAGTTTAAATTTTTTTATTTTATCATAATTAATGAAGAAAATATTTGGAAAATTCTGCTGAGAATTTTTATAGAGGAAAGTAATTGGATTGTTTTTTGCAATAAAAATCTTCTTACTTTCCAGCTATAAAATAAAATAAGTACTCTAATATTTATCGTTTTTAGCGAATCTGATTTTCTTTTGATTTATATCTTATCAAAATGGGAAATGAATGAGAAATTTTATTTCTATATAAAAGTTGTACTGTATTAATCTTAATAAGGATTTGATTGATTAATAGAGAAAAATATGGTTGATAAATATCATAAAAATTTAGTAGAATCTTATTTATAATTAAAGAGACAATGAAAACGATTCTAATAGAGTAAGAAGCTTTCTATAAGTAACACTTCTAAATCCCTAAAATAAAAACAAATTTTTAATAAAACTATTTTGTTTCAATAAATTGTTTTATCCTGAGTTAAACCCAACAAAAATTGGTAATTTAAAATCCTTGCATGATACTATAAAATACTAGGTGTATAAAATATTTTATCAAAAATAACGAAGAAGATAATTTGAAATAGATAAATTTTATTTTTTAGAAAATAAATACCTGAGATTATCCACTGCTATATTGAAATTGATAACTATAGAATATATGGTTTTTAAAACCTATAAATTGATTATATTCATTTCATTTATTCAATCCATAAGAAGTTTAAATAGATTATTGGATGCCAGTTTAAAAGAAAAATCCATTATTAATAGAAATTTATGGTAATTTTTACTTTAGTATTATTGATCTAGAAAAGGAAGAAAGGGTTGTTTAGGATTCTAATTTTATTCTGTCCTTAGAAGTTGGTAATATCGTGATATAATCAAAATGGAATTAGTTAGCAGAATTAGTAACTAATCTTTTAGAAAAAATCCGATCATGGATAAATAATTTATTAAAAAATATAGTAACGAATGGTGACTAGATTTAATGGTACTAAAATATAAATCTATTGATTATAGTAATAAATTCTTTTACGTAGAGGAACTTAATTAAAAATCATAAATAATATTAACTTTAGTATTAGTCACTCTTATCTCAATAAGTTTTTAAAACCTTATATATATCACACGATATCAGAAGAGAGTATTCTAATATTTTTGATGATAAACTTTCCAATCAACTTCTAGAGAGTCATAGGAGAAAACAGAAAATTATTAAAGAAGGGATTTGTTCGAGTGTGTTATTATACTTTTGAAATACTGGATCGATAAAGTGGATAAATTAGGTATACAGTCTTCAAATAATTCAATGATAATTTTTTATTATTTATTGACTATGATATAAATGAAGTTAAATTTAAAAAATAAGAAAAGGATATATTAAATCAAACTATATCAAACTTAATAAAGTGATTATCTCTCGGAAGGAGAAATTTAAAAAATTTCTTAGTAACTAAATAATAAATAAACAGATAAAAAAGGTAGGTTTGTTGTATTTGAAAATATAAATTCTTTTGATTTGTAAGACTTTTATAAAATTTCATACTATGTAAAAAATTATCTCAAGACGTGTTTCAAATCTAAACAGTACTAGAAATCGTTAAAAATTAGACTATGGACGTGTTCTAAAAGAACTAGAAATAGAAAAACTTATTTTTTATATAATCTATACTCATTAATTCATTCAAGAAATCATGTATAAAAGATATTGTCATATTGATTCTTATATCTTAATGCATTAGTAAATGGTTTTATTTTTTTTTACTAAAAATCTTTGATAATAAAGAATAAAATAAAAAATAACTATGGTTGAGATTGATAATAATAACTAGTTGCAAAAATATTTTCGTTAATTAATTTATGCTAAAAACAAGAGAGGTGAAAAGTTTCTAAAAGTTATAATAAAGAATATTTTTTTTAAAATGACTATTTTATAGCTTTTCTGTGTTTGAAATAATAGGATAAAAATAGATTTGTTCGATTTTTGTAATCTATATTTAAAAATATATTAAATCCTTATATAATTCACAATTTTAGATAATCAATAATGATTGAAACATTAATTTTTTTAATAATTCTTTAGAGATACTTATTTATTACAATAAAATCTACGAATAATTTTCTTTATAATTTTCAGTGATTTAGATAATAAATATGGAAATACTACTCACCTTAATTTCATTAATTAATTTATAGTAGATATTCTTAAAACATAGCTAAAAGAATCTATTCTTGATATCCGGTCTATGATATTTGTGGATCAATTAATCTATAGTACTCTATTAATCATTTAAATAAAAAATTAAAGATACTGAAAATTGCGAATAGTTATATAAAGCTTCTTTATTTTTTATGGAGTAAAGAAAGATTTTATAAAAGATTATGGAAAAAATCAACCTTGGTGGATATTGCATAAAAATCGAAAAATATGAACTAATATTCACAAAACAATAAAATTTAAACTATCTATTAAAATTATACTCGAAAAATATATAAAGGTAATTATTATCAAAATATTTTTTGGAATATAAAGATAGAATCGAAAAATTCTATAGAAGTATTAAGTTTGATAAATTTCATATTTATTTATATTCTTGATTATTCTTCTTTTTAAGGAAACCAGAAAGATATTATTAGTTTTATTTTATGATTTCTTATTTTTATTAACTATGAGAAAAATTTCTGCTTCTATGCTATTCAGTAGTGGAAGAGTTTTATAATAAAAATTTCTGAAATATTTGATTATAATTAATATAAGAAAACATATTTGAAAATAAAATCTCCTAGAGATGTATGGTTTTCTAAAATAGATGAAAATATTGAAAATATACGATTCGTATATCATGTTGAGTAAAATATTTAAAATATGAATAAATCTAATATATTAATAATATATTTTATGGAAAATTGTATTAATATTTCAAGAAAATTTAATAGTAGACTTTGATGGAGATGAACTTACTGAAATGGGGATATCCCATCTTTTTTATAAAAATAAATATTAGAATTTTTATATAATTACTGAAATATTTAATATTTTGACATATCTCAAAAAGCATTATTATTTTATAGGATAAAAATAAATATTTATTGATGGATGATATTCTGTAAATAAAGATTTATCTGTATAATTACTGATTATTAAATCATATTTTATTGTTTTTTCGAATGAATCAATTAATTTTTCCGTATAATAAGATCAGAAAATAATTTAATTTAGTAATTAAGAAAACAAAATTACTTCACTTAATACTTTATAACGAGCTATAGAAAAATCTCATGTATGTTTAAAAAAATTAAATTAAAAATATTAATTAGATATTATTTTCCATAATAATAATTATATTAATCAATAATTACTTTTTATTATACCACGATTTTTTCTATTTCATATTCCGATTTTGACTAATTATGAATATTTCACATTAAAGCATATTTTCTAATCATTTTTAAAAAAATAAGAAGCGAACGATGAGTAATAAGATGGTATCTTATACTAATATCATAATTGATATAAAATTTTAATTCACTAATAAAGTAAATGAGTACTTCTTATTATTAACTTTATAAAAATCACAAATTTTATTTGTTTGTGACATTCTTCTCTTTAGAATAGAGAGATATTTTAATAAAACTTTAAAATAATCCATCTTATCTGATAAAAACTTAAAAACTAATCTATAGATAAATAGCTAACCATAAGAAAGAAAGTTTCCGATTTTTAAAAAAATTTGTTAATTAAGAAAAGTTTTAAATAGGTAGATTTAATACGTAATGGTTTAAATAAAAGACTAAGAAAAATGGATGTTAATAGTTATTTACTTAATAACTATCTATTTAGCTAAAAATTATCAGAAATTAATAGTGTTCAATTGAAAAAGATAACCCTATAAATAATCTATAGTAGAGGGATAAAATCAGAAAATAAAATTATCAAGTTAATAACTAATTTTATATAACTGCAATGATAAAGCTAAAGAACTATTCCTTCAGAAATATAGAAGTAATTTTTTTAATTTTTAATTGAAAAAAGAACTGCTAACAGTCTCAGTTCAAAACTAAAATTTAAAAAAATTAAAATTATGAAAAGTAAAATTTATCAAAAATAATATTAATTTTAAAGATAGAATGTTCAGTAATAATTTTCTAAAAGTAATGGCATTTATTGCTAGAAATTTTAAATAAATTGATACAAAAATTAAAAAGATCTAAATTAAGGAGAATGGATATTAGTTCCCTTTGTAGAATACTAATTGAAGGTAGAGTTAACTAGTTAAGATAAATAATAAAGAAGTAAATTCTTCTCTTAATTAGAGTTAAGAAGCTATGTAAATTAATAATAATTCTTAAAACTAAAGAATTATAGTAAAAATATAGTTAATATCAAAAATCTAACTTTGTCAATAATTCAAATAGCTATATATAAAGTGTCATTAAGACACGATAATCAAGAAAATTATTCAACGGGGAAAATAATTCATCTAATAAACTTAAATTAGAAAAAGTAGAGTAGAAACTCTGCTTATTTCATTTTAGCTAATAAAAAGAGAAAACCTGAATATAGAAATTATTCCATCAAAGCGATAAAAGATGGTTTTATGAATATTAAGTAGTGTTACTTGTCATTATGGAATTACCTTACTTCATACATAAGTATTATACGTTATCTACCCAAAACTATAATTTCATATTTTTAAAGATTATGATCAAAAATATTAGCAAGAAGGTAAAATTAAGAGAAAAAAGAAAATTAATTTTAATTAAATATATTTAATTAAATATATATAAATTTTTTTATTATTAAAATGAAAGTAAATTATTTAAATTATTATTAATATTTATTGTATTTAAGTTTTTTAAAATATATATAATTTTATATAATTAATTATTTTTAATAATTATTAATTCTTAATATAAAGTATTAATATAAAAGTAAATCGCTTTTCTTAAAAAGTTAGAAAAGCTTATAAAATAAGTCTAGTTATTATTTTAGTTAAATAATATTTAACTAAAATCTCGGAAACTGAATTAATTTTCATTAAAAATGAAAAAAATAAACAAAAAATCAATTTATTATTTTTATAATAATGAAAATATTAATATTTTTTAAAAAAACTTGATTATTTATTAAATTGAAAGATGATTTTTTTTTAAAAATCCATATTATATTTTTATATGAACTAAAGAAATTCCGCTATTAAAATAAATAATTTGTTATTTAGTACGACTCCGTTCCTCTTTTAGTAAGTTTAAATTTATCCATCCTCTTTTAAAGAGGATAAAATATCTGGATATACGAAGGACTTCGAATTATAAATTCAATAATTTTAAAATTAAAACAGTAAACCTCGATAATTTGTTGTGGAGATGATTGTATCTCTCATCACATTTTTAAAAATTGTCTATTCTTATTATTGTTGTACTTGATATTCTCAAGAGTGAATGATTTTTTACTCACTTTTTATTTAACTATTTTAGCTTATAGCTATATTAATATAAATTAAAAAGTGAAAATAAGATATAAAAAGTTAACTGATTTGATTAATTTTAAAAAAAAAGTATGGTACTTACCGACTTCTTTTTATATAAAATGGATGGAGGAAAATAATAAGTTTAACGATTTTTTTAATTTGTTTTTATAGTACAGTTTTGTTTTATATCAATAGCTATTAAGTATAGTATTTCTTCGCTCGGATTATAACTCTAATCTATCAGTAAGGATAATATGGAAATATTTTTTACTATTCTCTTTTTAATTTTAGTGGTTTCAGTATCAGGTGTTATTACAAAAGTTATTCCGTTTCGTATACCTCTTCCTATTATACAAATTGCGATAGGAGCATTGTTAGCGTGGCCACATTTTGGTTTACATGTTGATTTTGATCCAGAGCTTTTTCTGGTTCTATTGATTCCACCGTTATTATTTGTTGATGGCTGGAAAACCCCAACACGGGAATTTTTTCAAAATATTCGTGAAATTTTCATCTTAGTTTTAGGTTTAGTTTTGGTAACGGTAGTTGGAATAGGTTATGTGATCTATTGGCTTCTACCGGGTATTCCACTTATTGTAGCTTTTGCTTTAGCAGCAGTTCTTTCTCCTACTGATGCAGTAGCACTATCTTCAATTGTTGGTAAAGGTCGAATACCAAGGAGAATGATGAATATGTTAGTAGGTGAAGCGCTAATGAATGATGCTTCCGGCTTAGTAGCACTAAAATTTGCTGTTTCTATTGCTATGGGGACTATGATTTTTACTATTCCTGGTGTTGCCATCGAATTTTTTAAAGTTTCCGTAGGTGGTTTATTAAGTGGTATTGCAGTAACTTGGATTTATAGCAAATCACTTCGTATCATGAGTCGATGGAGTAGTTCTGATTCAGCAACCCAAATGATTTTTATGTTATTATTACCTTTTGTTGCATATCTTATTGCTGAGCATATTGGTTTTTCTGGTATTTTATCATCTGTGGCTTCTGGTATGACAATCACTAAAGCTGGTGTTATTCGAAATGCACCATTAGCGATGCGATTAAGATCAGATAATGTCTGGTCGATGTTGGAATTTGTTTTTAATGGATTAGTTTTTATCATGCTTGGATTACAGTTGCCTGGAATATGGAAAAACTCTGTTATTCAAGCCGAACTTGATCCTAGTGTTGAAATTTGGATACTATTTCTCGCTGTTTTCGTTATTTACAGTGCTTTATTATTATTAAGATTTAGTTTAGTATTATTTATGAAGCAATTTAGTAGGATACTTTTAAAAAAACGTCCGTTACAATTTTCTTCTTACACTTATCGTGAATTGTGGTTAATTTCATTCTCTGGAGTTCGTGGAGCAATCACTTTGGCAGGTGTTCTTTCTATACCGTTATTCCTTACTAATGGCACTCCTTTTCCTGCTCGTTATCAACTAGTTTTTATTGCAGCAGGAGTTATTATGTTATCAATTTTTATTGGTGTACTGGCTTTGCCTCTTTTATTACATAATTTTAAAGTACGTGACAAATTATCAGATATTAATGAGATGCGAATGGCAAAAGCTGCGATGGCAAAAGTTGCTATTGTGAGTTTAAATAAAATGGAAGAGAGACTTTCATCTGATGCTCAAGAAGCGCTAGATCCTGAAGTTATTAGTGAAGTTGCTTCTCGTGTTACTAGCTATCTTCGTCGTAGGACAGCGGGTCAGTATGAAATAAAGCATAATTTGCTAATAGAAGATTTAGAGCGTCGTTTTCGTTTAACAGCGTTACGGGCAGAGAGAGCAGAGTTATATCACTTACGTGCAACGAAAGAGATTAGTAATGAAACTATGCGAGCGTTATTATTGGATCTCGATCTAACAGAAACTTTATTGATGGATAAAGAAAATTAATATTCTATAATAACTAATTGATCTTTTTCCTATTTATTATAATTTCCATTTTCTATAAAAAGCATCTTTTAGTTTAAATCAATAAATATTTAATAGACTATAAATTAATACTTAGTTGATAGTTTCAGTCAATATTTCTTGTAGTACAGAAAACATTTTTAGTTTTTACTGTAATTAATAATTATTTTTATATAAATAACATTATTTTATAATAACTTGTAAATATAGAATATTGATCTTTATCATAGGATGTTTATTTAGTGTAATTCTCTTAAGATATTGATCATTTTCTAATATTTTTGTTATTATTGATTTAAATAGTAGTTGGGGAGATCTTTTCGCTAATTTGTTTATATTTATATTATCATAATTTTTTACAGATTGGCATAAAATAATCCAAGATTATTAACATTCAACAATTACGTAAATTTTTATATGTTTATTTTTTAAAAATTAGTAATTAAATTTAGAAAATATATTATCTTCCCTATTAAATATAGTATTCAATAGGGAAGATAGAGAAAATAAAGAATATAGTTGTATGGAACTCCGTTCATTTAAAATTAGAATATTTAACTCTATAACATAAAGTTATTTAAAAAGATAAATAATAATCACTCAATCGAATTTAATATATATCAACATAGATATTTAAAAAATTTTGATAGTAGTATTTCCTAACTGAGAGAAAACAATGTAGATCTAGTTTTGATAAAAAGGATATCAGAAGAATTCTCATAAAAAATTAATTCCTTTATTCAATTTGTGAGAAAGTGAGATTTTTTTATTATAAAAAATATAACAACTCGTGATTCTTCGTTTTTCTATGAGAGATAATTAATAAAATTAATCACATTGATACAATAGAGTTCTTACTAAAATTCTAAAAAGTAATGAATTATTCAGGATAATTATCTTTTATTGGTTATAATCTGGAATCTAGTAATTTCGTAAAAAAGATTGTTTTACATTCATGATCATATCTATAATCTACTTGATTTCGTACTAAATGCTTCTCACTTTGAATATTAAGGCTAACATCTATATTTCTCAAAAGACGTAGAAAAGTATAAATAATCATTTATTAAAACCGATATAAAATAAAAAAGATTAAAATATCAATAAAATTAATAAATAAAATATCTTATATATATTTTGAAAACTCTTAAATAAACTCAATTCTATTTAAACAAATGTTATATAAAACAACTATGGATTTTTTTTGAAGGTGATTCTTGAATTTGGTAAACTTCTTTCATACAAAAGATCAAAGATCTTATTAGTATAACCGTTATAAGGCAAGGAGGGATATAGAAAAATTTTTGAATCAGATTCCAGTGCTCTATAATTTTCATGCCTTCACCCATATTTTTTAAATGGGTTTGATCTCCATTCAAAATATTTTTAATATGATAATAAATAATTCTATAGAAAATTAGTTTTCTTTTAGAAAATTCAAAAAGTGATAATTTATTTATTCCTTAACTGGGTATTGAATATTTCTAGATACCAATACTAATAAAGAAAGGAAAACATGATAATTTCTATCATAAATTTACTCTGTGATGTAAACCTATTAGAAAGTTTCTTTTAACTTAAAAAGTTTATTTAAATTAACTTAACTTTCGATGACTTTGATTTAATCAATTTATAATGAAAATTATAAATTAGTAAGAAGATATTAATCTTAATATCCTATTTTAACTTTTTATTATTAAATAAGTTTATCTCTGTAAGATCTACAAGATTCAAAAGTATACACGAAAGGAATGATTTGCATGAATTAAGTTTAATATCCTTTCTCTTTTATCGCCTCGAAGAACGAGGAGATTGGGTTTAACTGTAAATATATTTTTAATTAAAAAGAACTTTTTATTCTTGAAAATATTTAATATAAAACCTATCATAATATTTTTAAAAAATTATAAATCCTTTAATTCTCACAAAAATAATTAAATTATATTTATGGATTAAATTATAGTAAAATATCTTATAGAAAATTATCGGTTTCTTAAAATTGTTTTCTAAATTTAAATAAAATAAACTAAAAATAAAACTGTGATATCACTAAAAGTATTGAATAAATCAACGAATAATAACTTTATTAAAAATTTTTCTATGAGTACTCCATTTAAGATTTATTTTCCAGAAACAAAAAGATGATTCTATCTCATTAAAAATAGTGGAATTATTACTTGGTATGATATTAACAACTAGTTATCGAAAAATTTTAATATTTCATAAAAAGTTTAGTATGAATTGCATTTACAGAAACCTTATATCAAAACACGTTATATTATAATTTTATTATTTTTTATTCGTACTATTATAAAATTAAAAAAAGATAAAATTTTTTGTATTTAAAGAAAAAGTTTTATAGAGCGTAGCATGGATTTTAAAGTATTGTTTAATTGGATTTTAAAAATTTATAATATTGATTATATATCACATATTAATTTCTCTAAACTTTTTTAATTTTTAAAGGTAAATTTTCTAGAGAATCACTTCTTTAAAATGCTATTTCAGCATTCAGACTGATAATTATTTTACAATCTCAATTTACGAAAATACTTATTTTTTTCTCTATTTTTTTTAGAATATTTAATAAAATTTTTTAAAAAATAAAACTTTTTATCCAAAAGAGTTGTTGATTTTATCATAAAATAGTAATTTTCATTTGAAAATATTTGTAGAACTAAAGTTGTTTATATATTTATCAGAAAAGGTTTAGGAAAGATTTTGTTAAATAAGAATAAAAATTACTCTATTTTTTAATATATTTGATAGTTAGAAAGTTTAAATTTATCAGCAATGTCTATTTATTAAAAAATAAAAAAATAAATATTTATTTTTCCTATTTTTATAAAAATGATTTTTATCAAATTCATATAAAATGTGGAGGAGTAAGACTAAATTTCAAATAAATTCCTTTGTATTTTTGTTAAAAATATTGTTTTTATAAAATTTATGAAATTGTTTAGATAAATAATTTTTTCTGGTTTTTAATCTTTATTCTGAGTAGTTCAATAATAGGATTTTGAATAAAATAAATTTGTAAAAATCAATATTGGTAAATTTTGACCTGTTTATTAAAATATTTTTATTTTATTAATTTTTACTTCAACTTATAAAAAATCTATATAATTATATCGGCAATAAAGCTGAATATTTAACAATTAGAAAAATATAATGTCCTCTAATTATTTTTTAACTTAATATTTATTTTGATTATACTTTCGTTTGATGATCACAGTAATGATACAAAATTTTATAAGAATTATAATGAGAATAGTTTTTCATACAATATATTCCTTGTCTTTTTATAAAATACTTTTTCTATAATGTTGAAATTAACTCTTAAGAACTTGATATTATTCGTAATAAAAAGAAATATTATATTCATATCCTACGTAGTAGGTAGGTTAAAAGAACTGTTTCATAATTTTCTGAAAGATAATCATAACTTGAAGTTATCTATTACTAATCATTTTTTTTAAAAAATCACTACAGATTTTACTGTACAATCTTTTAAAAATTTTAAAAAATAAATATTAAGATACTAATTAACTTTTATTCCTAAATGTTATAAAGGATAAGATTAGTCTAATTTAAATTTTAATCTATGTCAAAAAAATATTAATTGTAAAGAAAATAAAATATTGAGTAATAATCAATTTTGGATTAAATTTAGGTAGATTTTATCTACATAATTAAAAATATTTTATTTCTATTATATTCAAACAAAATATAGGATCTGCTCTATTTATTCCATACTTTCTATTAAGATTCTTAATAAATCCATAAACGGAAATACTAGAAAGATTTTATTTACTAAGACTTTAGCTTTTTAGAAAAAATATAACTTATGTGAAAATAATTGATAAACACAACATTGTTTTATACATATTTCTGTTATATAATAAGAGTTGCAATTCGTTTTATTACGAATATTTCTTGTAAAATTATTTACCATAATTTAAAATAAATAATTATTTCGTTGACTTTTGTTTAAAAGAGAATCTTTATATGGAAAGAAATATCCTGATTCGAGAAATTATTTTTCACTAAAGTTAGAAACAATAGTAAATTAATAAAAATAGTAGCTCTCTACTAGAGAGCTGGATATTTAATAATAAATAAATGTTATATTTTTAAACATTAGAGGAGTATATTTAATTATTTTTAATTTTTTAAAAAAGAAATTTTGTTAAATAATATTTAAATTTTAATTAAGAAAAAATTTAGATACATGAAACTAGATTAATTAAAGACAGAAATACTAAAACTCATACTTCTTTCTTTTAGAAAATCGAAGTAATGAAAATTATTTAATCAATTGTTGATTTTGATCTTATTATTAAAAGTACGCAATTTATAAATACTATAATTCAAATTGTTTCTATAATAAACGTAGAATTCAATATAACAATCTTAACTTATTAATTATTTATAAATTATTATTTAAGGTTTATTTTTTTTTGAAAAAGAATATTTTTTCTACTAAAAGCAAATAAATAATTAATAAGTTAAAAAATTTTTTTGTAATGGCCTAAAGAATCATTTTCCATTAATTATAAAAAGAATAAAAAGATGATTTTTTATTAGAAAACCATGAAATATAGATCCTGAAATATTATAACCTAATATGGAATTTTATCATCATAAACGGATTATAAGTTATATTCATTTGATATTTATGATAATTTTAAATTACTGCTCATATAGTTTCCATTTTTTTATTAAATTAAATAGAATTAAAGGATAGTAATTTTTATTAAAATAAACATTTTTAACTATAAAATAAGAAATAAGAGAAATTATTATTAATTACATGATTAATAATATCATTCTTTTAAATTAAGAATACGATTGAGATAACTGTTTCTAAAAAGTGTAATTGCTCAAATAAAACAACTTAAAATATAAATTTGTTATTTAATTACAATTCTAGAAACGGTTGAATATCCATTGATAATTACATAATCAATTTTTTTTTATTATGAAAAGTGTTAAAAACCAAAACATATTTAATTTCTTATTAAAAATATAAATATAAGGTAAATCTTATGAAAAATAGATTGTGGAGAGATTTGATCTGTCTATTTCATGCCTGAAATGCATCTTTAAGATGCAGGGAGGTTAGTAACCTTATCAATAAATTACCATTAAAATGCAAAAAGAATTTATTAAACAGATAGTAATTTGTGACGTTATTTTTCTGAAATTGATACCGCCGTTTTCTTACAATTGCTTCCATACTTTAATCGGTAAAAAGGAAAGAAATATAGTCTTAGTCTTAATTAAAGTAGATTTTTAGTTTTTAAAATATTTTTACATAAAATAAATTTAATTTAAATTAAAAATAAATAAAATTTTTATGACAAAATTTTAGATAAATTAAAAGAAATAAAATATTAAAAAGAAGGATATCACTATTAATTACAAACTTAATTTATTTCTTTTTAAGAACTCTTCGTTATAAATAATTGATTATTCTTCAAAGAGAATCATATTTAATTAATTTAATTAGTTTAAATTTTTAAAGATTTCTCTTATTGTATTATACTAGCTTCTTATTCTCTAATATTAGAGATCTATAGTAAACCTTTAAGTGATTTCGTAACATGAAAAGAGTAAGATCTA
Organism: Arsenophonus sp.; assembly: GCA_046530785.1. Classification (GTDB taxonomy): domain Bacteria; phylum Pseudomonadota; class Gammaproteobacteria; order Enterobacterales; family Enterobacteriaceae; genus Arsenophonus. The sequence continues at coordinate 14,938 of JBHEQT010000038.1, read as the reverse complement.
AGATAATCTAAAAATTAGATTAATTTGTTTCTGTAAAAATTGGTTTATTTTAACCGATCTGAATAATTTATTTGATAATATTTGATCATACAGATTTTAATCTTAAATTAAAAAATAAAGGATAATTATTTCCAAGTTTGTTAATCAATTATTTAGAATATTGATAATTTAATGGGATTATGGCGAATTTTTCAACTGGAATCCACATTGAAAAATTTATTAATGATTAAAAATCAAGATTTTGTATTTTTGATGATTTAGTTTTAAAGGAATTTATATATTAAAAATCTGATTTTTTTGAAATATTTCTAAAAAACTTTTATTTGTTAAATAAGAGTTTTTAATAATACCTTTAAAATTCAATAAAAATTAAATTATTCTAATGTAGAAAATAATTCTCTTAAAAATATCCTACAAAAATATTATTATCGCTTACAACCAATAATAAAGCTTTCATATAAAAAACTCATACTATTCTACTTCGATTTATGTTTTCAGCGTCTTGTAAAATAATTTATATAAATAGTTACCTCTTTGTAATCTGATAAGTTTTTATTATCATAAAATATGAGTTTTTTATAAAAAAGTAAAACTAGATATTAAGAAAAAGGAAGCTATAATTTAGTAAATCTCTAATTTTACTAATATATATATCTCTCTTTTAAGAGACATACAATCTGTTATTTTACAGAGTGATTTATTTTTAAGTTAATTGGAAATTTAAGCTAAAATTTATGAGAATATAAAATTCTTTTTGATTTCTTTCTGACCTATTTAATAGGTGACTATCTTTTATTCAATAAATCAGACTTATTCAATTGTTATTCAGATAAAATTTCTTATTTTTCTTATTAACTTTTAAAATATCAGAGATATTAAAAATAGATTTGTAGTAAGTATTTTACTGATTTTATTTTGGTTTCTTAGAAATATTTTATATTTTTAAAATCATGATTTTTGTCATAACGATTTTATTTTTTTGTCACTTTGAATTTATTTCTTAGTATAATGATCGCTTTTCTCAAAGAGAGCTATTTTTGAGAAATTCTTTAATGATTATTAAAACTCATTTACTTGTTACGTAATGTATGAAAGAAATTGATTTATTGGAAATCCCATCCTTAATGGGAGAAAGAAAAACATCAGATATTTAAATTCATTTTTGAAAAATTGCAATTTACCTATTTTCAAGTTAAATTGAAAGAATAATTAAAAAAGTTTTAAACAAACAATACTATGAAAACGTTCAATGAATCTATTTAAATAATCTTAAAGATTTAATATGCTTCTTTGATAATCTTAAAATAGGGATTATAAAAGATATCAGAAATAATTTGATATGAAATGTATTTACTTATTGATCTCAATTAAATCAGTTGTTCTTAATTTAGTTTAAAGATTTTTAGGTAAATATCAAGAAGCTATAAATTCCAAACAAAAAAAATAAAATTACTTATTTCTTAAGTAAGTTTTTTATTAAAAATGTTTAAATTTTTCTTTCAAAGAAACGCTAAAATAACAAAATAAATTAACTAAAAAAAATAAAAGTATATAGATTAAGTATCACCTACTTGTCTTTAATATAATTTTTTCATAAAAATTCAATTTTTAAATCTTTTAATTTAAAAAATAAAATATATAATATTGAAATATTAATGGAAATATTTATATGTTTTCCTATATTATGTATTTTCAATATAATTGATTTTAATATAGGAAATATTTTCTGTATAGGTAAAAGAATAAAAATAAGATAAAATTATATTTTAGAATCTTAGAAACTTTAAATAGATTTTAAAAATTATAATTATTATCTAATTGATTTTTAAAATAAATTTTTATGAAAAGAAAAGGGATAATAATCCCTAAAATTTTTGAATTATAGAAAATTTAAAGTTATAAGAATGGAAATTTCATAAACTGATAAAATAAGGGATATATAATACGAATTAGGTAGAACCAATTCTACTAAATAGGATATTCCTACTAATAGTATAAAAGTAAAATATTTTTTTAAATTAATATGCCTAATTGTAATAATCAGTTATCTTTTAGTAACTTATTTCTTTAAGTAAAGAATAATATAACTCTCTAACTGATAACTTTTTTATAATACTTTAATCTCTTTTAATAGTTCTATTAGATTTATAATATTCATATAATTTATAACTTGTTTTTTATTTATTCTTCTTCAAAGAAGAAGTATATTACTTTGGATAATATAGATATATAAAAAGTTCTATCTTATAATTTCTGATCCCATCAAGAGTTTTCGAAATATTCCTAATTTTATTTTCAAAAACAAGTTTTGTATATTTTCTAGTATTATAAATCTATCCCTTTTCTCTATACTTATTTTCTTATTATAATTAAATAAGAAAATCATAGTTATAAATTTTATGCTTATACGGTTTACAGATTTTTATTAACAGAAAATTGTTAAAGATCTCTTTCAAAGTATAAAGTAGCTATAAAAGCGATTTATATAATTTATTAAAATAGGGTAAGATGAGATTAAATTATTTTTACTTAACTTAATTTTTATATAAAATATTTACAAATATTTAGTCTTATTCGTAATACTTATATACTAAAAAATTTGATAATTTTCTTCTGGGAATTTCAGATAGAAACTATATAAGTATACTTATTAGGACCGATAAATTTTCTAAATATCAGAAGATTATATTAAAGCTCATTTATTAGTCTACTGAATAACTTATAAAGAAAGTTACGAATTTTAATATTTTTACAAATCCTTTTATTTTATAAAATATTACTAAGTTTTAACACAATAAATTATCCTTAATTTTATTAATATTTCTAATAAAATATTTTTTGCTTTTTAAGCGCTATAATTCAGTTTTATATCCTAAATTTTTCATCAGTTTAAATTTAATTCGATATTTCATTTACAGTAATAGCAATAAATCTTAAATTTATCACATTCTGTTTTATATTGTGCATTAATGTAAAGAGCATCTCCATTTTAGCTAGAATCTTTCTTTTTATCACTGATGTTTTGTGGATACCTATTCATTAATAACAAGAATATACTTAGATATAGACTTATTTGTTTTTATTACTAAATCATTTAGGATTTATTATACGATTAATCATTATTTATTACTGATTTATTAACTAAATGATAGAGAAAATGATTTTATTTATTAAAAATACTATACACTGCTAAAATAGCATATATACTATTTATATAGTGATTTATATATTTTTTTTCTTAAAAAGAAAAAATAGAATATAATTTAATTATGTTGAATATTTTATATTATTAAAACTAAATATTATCCAGAAATTTAACACTTACTATTATTCTCTATTAATTTAAATCATATAAATTTTCTAAATTAGTGAATAAGTCACCTATAATCTAACTTCGCTACATCAGGTCACTGTAATCCTTATAGAATAAAAAATTGATGATAAATCGAGATTATTCTTTTTGATAGGTATCATCTACTTTTTATTTTGGCTTTCTTTAAGAATTGATAAAATGAAGAATATATATTCTATACTTATTAGTGACATCATTTTATAAAATGTAATATTAGTATTAATATACTTATTACAATTGGAGCGATATATATAAAAGATATTACAGTATTTTTTTTGCTTTTTAAAAATCTTCATATTATCTAAATTATAAAATAATAAAGGTTATAACCATTATAAAGGAAGAGGTATTTTAATAATTTATATTTGGTATTATTTGCTTTTCGGATGTTTTATTTTTTATGAACTTTATAAGTTTTATTATGATGCTTTTATTTTTTATCTTCTCAGATTAATAGAAGAATAAAGGATATATATTAATTTAATTACAAATGTACTTTTATCTAATTCAGTTAAAACTATCTCTCCCTCTAGTAAAAGGTTATTCAGAGTGAAGATTAGTAATTATCATTCTTAAGTTTATATAATAAAACCAGTAAATTAGATATTATTCGATAAGTCGAATATAAATAATTCGTTATTTTTATAAAATATTATATATTTTTATATAAAAAATCTTCTTCTTTAGAAGAATAACATCTAATAAATGATTTTTAATTAATAAATATACAGATGATTTTTATTTTTTTACGAACAAAATTAACATTTATATAGATAATTGTAGGAATAAAATAACTTAAATTTATTATTTTATAAATTTGAACTATAGAACCATCCCCCCCATTTAATATAGTTGTAAAAAATTTATATTGTTAATATTTTAATTATAAGTAAAATTTAATTAAAATAGAAATAAGAAACTAATAATTTCTGAGATTATTGATCTTATCATTCAATTTTTTGATAAAATTGAATATTAAATACTCTATTTTTTAGAGTAGAGTTTTAAAAAATTGTTTTTTTATTTTTTGATTATTTACTTACAATAGTGATTTTATTTAGTTTATATAAATTAATTATTGATATTTATATATTTTTATAGTAAATTAGATTTTTAATAATGGTATTATATGATTTAATTTTTATTAATCTATTTTTTATTATAAGAAATTTTTTCTTCCTAAAATAGACGATTAAAGTGGATTATTTTGATCTTTAAAATGAAATATTTTTATTAATCTCTTTTGATGCACCCTACGCGCTATTAAGAAAGATATTTAGAGATTCTATTCTTTTAGAATATTGTATATAATACATATTATTTCAAAGGATAATAAAGTAAGTGGATTTTCAGCTATTATATGCAATTATTGGATTTCTTAGTGGAATATTCTTTAGTGGTAGTTTAATTTGGTTAATTTTCACAAAAAAAATAAATAAAAAAAAATCTGAATTACAAGAATTTTACATTATTCAGGCTAACTATGAGGAAAAAATCTCTCACTTAGAATATTGGAAAATTGAGTGTAAAAATCGTGATCAAGAATTAAGATCACAAAGAGAAATTAATCGTAATCAAGAAGTTGAGCTTCGTGAAGCTATGATACAACTTAAAAATATACGATTGGTTTTTGAAGAAAAAGAGAGAATATTACTTAATAGTGAAAATCGATTCAATCTTCAATGTGAAAATTTAGCAAATCGTATTTTTGAACAAAATGAACGTCGAGCTTCTGAACAAAATCGTCAAAGTTTAATTTCACTATTAACACCTTTTCGTGAACAATTAGACGTATTTTGCCGTCAGGTGCATGAAAATTTTTCTCAAGAAACGCGTGAACGTCATACCCTAACTCATGAAATTCATAAGCTTCAACAATTAAATACAGAAATAGCAAAAGAAACAATTAATCTTAGTAAAGTTTTAAAAGGTGATAATAAAATTCAAGGAAATTGGGGTGAGATAATTCTTTCTAGAATATTGGAAACTTCTGGGTTAAGAGAGGGGTATGAATTTGAAACTCAAGTTAGTATCAATACATCTAGTAGTCGTTATCAGCCGGATGTAATTATTCGTCTACCACAAGGTAGAGACGTTATTATTGACGCTAAAATGTCATTAACATCTTATGAACGTTATTTTCATAGCGAAGATAAGAAACAGCAAGAAATAGAATTACAAGGTCATATAAATTCAGTTCGTAACCATATAAAAGAACTTGGGAGAAAAGATTATCATCAGTTAAATGGATTAAGATCGCTGGATTATGTATTAATGTTTATTCCTCTTGAACCAGCTTATTTAATTGCTTTAGCTAAGGCACCTGAACTTATTGACGAGGGGTTACGAAACAATATTTTACTCGCTTGCCCTTCAACCTTATTGGTAGTAGTACGTACTATTAATAATTTGTGGCGTTATGAAAGACAAAGTCAAAATGCACAAGTAATTGCTGAGCGTGCAGCTAAGATGTATGATAAAATACGATTATTTGTAGATGATATACAAGTTTTAGGTCAGAGTTTGAGTAAAGCAAACTTGAATTATCAATCAGCGATTAAAAAATTATCGGAAGGAAAGGGGAATTTGATTAGTCAAGCGGAAAGTTTAAAAGAATTAGGAATAGAGGTTAAACGTCCGATTGATACTAATTTTAAGAAAGAGAGTTAATAAATAAATAATTTAAAAAATTGATAGATTATAAAAAAATCTTAGGATAAAATTATAAAATTTCAAATCATTTTAATGATTAAATAAATATAAATATGATAAATCCGATAAAAAAAACTACTGATTTTGGTTTTCGTAAGGTATTAAAGAATGAAAAAGCGAATATGGTTAATGCTGTTTTTCATTCAGTGGCAGAGAAATATGATCTTATGAATGATCTTATATCATTAGGAATCCATCGAATTTGGAAATATTTTACGATAAAAAGAAGTGGTGCGCTTCCTGGGCAATATATTTTAGATTTAGCTGGTGGTACTGGAGATTTAACAGCTAAATTTTCAAAAATAGTTGGAGAAAAAGGTAAAGTTATTTTAGCTGATATTAATAATTCTATGTTAAAAATAGGTCGGGAAAAGCTCCGAAATAGAGGTATTATTGGTAATGTTAATTATGTTCAAACTAATGCTGAAGAATTACCTTTTTCTGATAACTATTTTGATTGTATTAGTATTTCTTTTGGTTTACGTAATGTCACAGACAAAGATAAAGCACTTAAATCAATGTTTAGGGTGTTAAAACCAAATGGTTGTTTATTAATATTAGAATTTTCAAAACCTATTTCACCATTATTAAGTAAAATTTATAATAGCTATTCTTTTTATATTTTACCACATATTGGTAAAATGATAGTTAATGATTTTGATAGTTATCTCTATTTAGTTGAATCTATTCGAATGCATCCTGATCAGGAAATTTTAAAATCAATGATGGAATTAGTAGGTTTTGAAGAAGTTTCATATATTAATATGACTGGTGGAATTGTTGCTATGCATAGAGGATACAAATTTTAAGATAGATCTTTTAATTAATCAGAGAAAGTATTCAATAATTTTGTTATTCCAATTTCTTGTAGAAACCAAGTCTCCATTTTATAATTTAAATTGAATAATTTTTATTAAAAGTATTAAAATCAGAAAGATTAAAACTTACTAAAAAACTTCTATTTTTAAAATTTAAAAAATTATTTAAAATTAATACTTATACTCTCCAAAAAAGAAGTTGATTGTAATAATATACCTTAATACGAGGAAGGTAGTATGACAAAAATAGAATTTAAGGATCTTACTGATTCTTAAAAAGAATTATTATTTTAATAGCATAAAAAATAATAAGATTTTTAATAGAATAGTTATATATAAATTATTTAGTATTATTCTTTAATTCCTTAATCTTGTTAAATTAGGTCCTCTTCCTTGTTATCACAATTTTCTCTCGATAATTTTATCGTAAAAAATTAATCCCTACTTTAAAAGTAATTAATTTAAATAAATGAGTTATTAAATAAAAATCAATTTTTAAAGTTGTATCTATAGAAGAATAAAGAATATATCTTAATCATTTGAAAGTATTAATTTTTTTGATAGATTTCAAAGCCTGATAATGGATATTTCAAAAATTGCAATATCGTTTAGTAAATTGGAGAGAAAATATGAGACTAGGAAAAATTAAACGTCTCTATTTTATCATTAAAGTATTTTTAAATTATGGTTTGGATGAACTTATTCCAAAAATTAAATTCACCTTAGCATTAAGGATTGGACTTCGTTGCTTATTTTGGTTATCAAATAAGCATAAAGACAAACCAATCGGTGAGTGTTTACGTTTAGCTTTACAAGATTTAGGTCCAGTTTGGATTAAATTTGGTCAGATGCTATCTACTCGTCGTGATCTCTTTCCAAGTATAAATTTTTCTCAGTTAGCATTATTACAAGATAAGGTTGCTAGTTTTGATGGAAGATTGGCTCGTCATTACATTGAGGAGTCATTAGGTAATTCTCTTGAAACTTGGTTTGATGATTTTGATGAAGTTCCCTTAGCATCAGCATCGATTTCTCAAGTTCATACTGCAAAATTAAAACAAAATAATAAACAAATTGTAATTAAAGTTATTCGTCCAGATATACTTCCTGTTATTAAATCCGATATAAGATTAATGTATTTTTTAGCTAATTGGATTCCACTTTTATCAGATGGACGACGTTTACGTTCATTGGAAATTGTTCAAGAGTATGAAAAAGTATTAATTTCTGAATTGAATTTGTTACGTGAGGCCGCAAATACAATTCAATTGAGACGTAATTTTAAAAACAGCTCTATACTTTATATTCCTGAAATTTATACAAATTACTGTAAGGAAAATTTGATAGTTATGGAGCGTATTTATGGAATTCCCGTTTCTGATATTAAGACATTAAAAAAAGAGGGAATTAATATGAAATTATTAGCTGAACGTGGGGTAAAAATTTTTTTTATACAAGTTTTTCGCGATAGCTTCTTTCATGCTGATATGCATCCTGGAAATATTTTCATTAATCGAGAACATCCTGAAGATCCACAATATATTGGTATTGATTGTGGTATTGTTGGTTCGTTAAATAAAAAAGATAAACGTTATTTGGCAGAGAATTTTATCGCCTTTTTTAATCGTGATTATCGTAAAGTAGCTGAATTGCATGTTGATTCAGGGTGGGTTCCAGCAGATACTAATGTAGAAGATTTTGAATCTTCCATTCGTACAATTTGTGAGCCTATTTTTGAGAAACCACTGGCAGAAATTTCTTTTGGTTATATTTTATTCAATTTATTTAATACCGCACGTTGCTTTAATATGGAGATTCAGCCTCAATTAATATTACTTCAGAAAACATTACTATGTATTGAAGGATTAGGAAGGGAGATTTATCCAAAACTAGATTTATGGAAGACAGCTAAACCTTTTCTTGAAGATTGGTTACACCAGCAAATGGGATTAGGAGTGATTTTTAGTTCGATTAAAGAAAAAGCACCTTATTGGATAGAAAAAATTCCAGAAATTCCAGATCTTATTTACGAAACGCTTAAGAAACATAAATCTTTACAAGACAGTATTGATAAATTTACTATTCAGCTAAAAAGGAATCAAGTAAAACAAAAAAAAGAACAATGTTTAGTAGGAATTGGAGCGACTTTTTTGTTGTGTGGTACTTTATTTCATATTTTTGATTCAAAAATTCCTGCTATTGGGTTTATGTTTTTCGGTATAATTTCATGGATTCTTGGATTGTCTCAAAGTAGTAAGATTGGTTAAATTTTAATTTTAAATAAATATATCTCAGGATCTTTATCTTTTTTCATAAAATTAGTTCTATAAAATGAAATTTTATATAACTAAATCTAGTTTCTTATAGGATATATATCAATGGAAACAATAACGGCTGTATCTACATTTGGTAGTCCAGGTCAACTTCTTATTATTGCTTTATTATTTATTCTAATATTCGGTACTAAGAAGTTACGTTCATTTGGGTCAGATTTAGGGGAATCATTAAAAAACTTTAAAAAAGCAATAAATGATGATCAAAATAAAACTGAGGACAGTAAAAAAACAGAAAAATATGATTTTGATTCTGATTTTAAAAAAAAAATATTACTGATAAGATGATAATCAATGAAAAAAAAACAACTAAAAATAAAAATAAAAAGTAGGTATCAACTGTGATTGACATTAGTTTTAGTGAACTGTTATTAATATTAATTATTGCATTTGTTGTTCTTGGTCCAGAACGTTTACCAACAGTTGTTAAAACGATTTCTTCTTGGATACGTACATTGCGTATATTTGCTGCTAATGTTCAACATGAACTTTCAGAAGAATTAAAATTACAGGAATTTCAGGAAACATTAAAAAAGAAAGAAGAAAAGAATAATTAAAACTTTTTTCCAAAAATTAAACAATCGATGAAAAAATTGAAAGAATCATCTACTACTGAGTTAATAATGAAAAATATCACTTTTCAAATATTGAGTTTGAAGAAAATTTTTCTAAATTAAAAGTATTTAACAGTGATTTTGATAAAATAATAGAAGAGGAAATAAATAAAATACCTATAACAGTCGATAAAAATAACAAAAAGAAAGAAAGTAATTAGTTCTTAACCAAGAACTACAGGTTACTTTTATTAGAAATAAAAGTGATCAAATAATCTTTCTATACATCATGGATATCAAAGACTTTCCCCCCAATCAAACTTAACGGTAAAATTAGTGTATGTATATCGATCATGATTCTCAACCACTTATTAGCCATTTAATTGAATTACGTAAACGTATTTTTTATAGTTTATTTACTATTGTACTAGTTTTTTTTAGTCTGGTCTATTTTTCTAATAATATCTATCATTTTGTTGCCGCACCGTTAATTAAAAAGTTACCTGTAGGTTCTCTCATGAGTGCAACTGATGTGGCATCAACATTTTTTACTCCAATAAAACTTACTTTCTCAGTTGCGATATTTATTTCTATTCCAGTAATTCTGTATCAGATATGGGGTTTTATTGCACCAGCACTTTATAAGAACGAGAGGCGCTTAATGTTACCTATATTGGTTTTCAGTAGTGTACTTTTTTACTTGGGGATGCTTTTTGCTTATTTTGTTGTTTTTCCTTTAGCATTTGATTTTTTTGTAAAAACTACACCAGAGAATGTTAGTTTTATTCCTGATATAAGTAAATATCTAAGCTTTATTATGACACTTTTTATGGGTTTTGGTATTGCGTTTGAAGTTCCTATTTTTATTATTCTGCTTTGTTGGACAGGGATTACCACGCTGAATTCCTTAAGATCTAATCGTCCTTATATTATTGTTGGTGCTTTTATTATAGGTATGTTTTTAACACCACCAGATGTATTGTCTCAAACAATATTATCTGTACTAATATATTTATTATTTGAATTTGGTTTATTGTTATCACGATTTTTCTTTATAAAAAAAGGGATATAAAATTATTTATATAATAAAATTAAATAATAGAATAACCTTTATTTTAATTACTTAAAATAAATTAATATTTTTAGATTATTAATTATCTATTTTTCAGGTAAATTTTAATTTAATATCTTAAAAAAAAATCTAACTGAATAATTTTTAACATTATCTTCTAAATATATTAATTTTAGATCTTTAAAAGATCATATTTAATGATAGTAGTATTTTACTTGATACTACTATTCTTTATTGTAAAGATTTTTTGTTTAGATATTGAATTAAGTTAATAGATAAATATTAAATTTATAGAATTATTTGATAAAATAAAAAATCGAAAAGATAAGTTTTATTCATCTTATTTATATTAAGACTATTCTTTTAATATCAATTTTTTCAAAATTAAATTTAATAAATAACTGATTTTAAAAAAATCTATTAATAATAATAAAATTAGCATATTTCACAGAATTTTTATATTTCAGATTTTGCTGTTAAACAGATAATATTATTCTTTTTAAAATATTTAAGTCCTCCTTAATATTTTCGGTAATTACAATAAAAAAATATAAATTTTATTGATTTAAAAGTAAAAATATATTTTACTTTATTTTTAACTATATCTTAATAAGATATAGTTAAAAATTAACACATTAGTGATTCGCTGTAAAAGTGTAATAAAATTACATATAATTTAATTTTAAAATAAACATTAATAAAATTTTTTAAAAAATAGTTGATTATTCAAGAATTCTCAATAAGAGAATCATATTCTACAACATGGTTAACAAAATATATTTCAGTACTAATAGATACAAAAGTAGTATTAATTATTGATATTGATTTACGTGATGATTATGAGAATCTTTCTTTTTTAAAAGAATTTTATTCATTAGGTATCTATTTTTAATTGTATAATTAAGTCGGTTAGTGAACTTTAATTGAATTATCGAAATGTATTTTAGTTAATCTAAAATAGTTAGTGATTAAATAAATTCTTGTACGAATAACGTAGTAATAGTCTTATTATATCCTATAATTTTGAATTAGATATTTTCTTTATTATATGGAGTGTGTTGGATCTAATATTACTATTCGTAGTATAAAAATTATAGATGATATTATCTGTAACTAATCTGTCTTTAATATACTCATTATAACTATTTTAGTATAACTTAATCTCCTCATTACAATTGAGTTCCATATTAGTAGAAATATCTGAAAAACTTCAAGTAATTTAATTACTGAGTTTTATCTTAATCAAAACGAATATAAAACTGTTATTATTTTATATTTTATATAGTAGCTTTTTATTTTAAAATAAAGAATTTTGCCATTAAACGGTAAAATTAATATTTAAGATTTTTGTTGATATCAATTTTTTCAAAATAATGTGTTATTAAAATATTAAATATATATTTATTATTTAAATTTATGGTTTATCGTTAACTTAAAATACTTAATAATTTAAAAAAATTAAATCTTAATTGGTAATGTCCATAGAACGATTTATAATGAAACTTCAAAAAAAATTAAAGATTAGAATAGATAATGAAATATCATAATCTCAGAGATTTCATCTCACTATTAGAACAGAAAAAAAAATTAAAACGTATCAGCTATGAAGTTGATCCTTTCTTAGAAATGACAGAAATAGCAGATAGAACTCTAAGAGCTGGTGGTCCTGCATTGTTATTTGAAAATCCTAAAGGTTTTTCTATTCCAGTTTTATGTAATTTGTTTGGTACTGTTGAACGTGTTGCAATGGGGCTAGGTAAAAAAAATATAAAAGAATTACATGAAGTTGGAAAAATATTAGCTTTCTTTAAAGAACCAGATATTCCTAAAGAATTCTCTGATTTAATTGATAAACTACAAAAATTTAAATATGTTCTTAACATGCCAACAAAAAGGATAAACTCAACTGCCTGCCAAGAGAAGATTTTGCAAAACGATGATGTTGATTTATTTCTTTTTCCTATAATGCATTGTTGGCCAAATGATGTAGCGCCACTAATAACATGGGGATTAACAATTACTAAAGGACCTCATAAATCGCGGCAAAATTTAGCTATTTATCGACAGCAAGTATTAGCTAAAAATAAATTAATTATTCGTTGGTTATCCCAACGAGGTGGTGCATTAGATTTTAAAGAATGGTGTGATAAATATCCATTAAAACCTTTTCCTGTCGCAGTTGCTTTAGGGGCTGATCCTGCCACAATTCTAGCTGCAGTAACACCTATTCCAGATACACTTTCTGAATATGCCTTTGCTGGATTATTACGTGGACATCGTTCAGAGGTTGTAAAATGCATTTCTAATGAACTGGAAGTTCCAGCAGGTGCAGAAATTATTTTAGAAGGTTATATTGATCCTAAAGAAGTTGCGTCGGAAGGTCCTTATGGAGATCATACTGGCTATTATAATGAAGTTAATAATTTTCCTGTATTTACTATTACGCATATTACTCAACGTAGAGACGCTATTTATCATTCAACTTATACTGGTCGCCCTCCTGATGAACCTGCCATTTTAGGCACTGCGTTAAATGAAATTTTAATCCCTATATTACAAAAACAGTTTCCAGAAATTATTGATTTTTATTTACCTCCTGAGGGGTGTTCTTATCGGCTTGCTGTGATAACAATAAAAAAACAATATGCCGGGCATGCTAAGCATATTATGTTTGGAGTTTGGTCTTATTTACGGCAATTTAAGTATATAAAATTTGTCATTATTTGTGATGAAGATATTAATGCTCGTGATTGGAACGATGTTATTTGGGCAATAACAACCAGAATGGATCCTGCGCGAGATACTGTTATGATTAAAAATACCTCGATAGATTATCTTGATTTTTCCTCACCTATTTCAGGTTTAGGTTCAAAAATGGGATTAGACGCAACTAATAAATGGTTAGGTGAAACCAAAAGAGAGTGGGGTCGTCCAATAGTTATGACAGAAAAAATAAAAAAACGTATAGATGAAATTTGGAATGAATTGGATATTGATAAGATTATGTGAGGATATAAATGACAACATTAACTTGTAAGCTTCTTTCTATTAAAAATATCACTAATACGGTTTATCGTATTCGGTTATTAGCTGAAGGTCAATTGTCATTTCGTGCCGGTCAATATTTAATGGTCATTATGAATGACCGTGATAAGCGCCCATTTTCCCTAGCTTCAATTCCTTCAGAAAAGAAAACAATTGAACTTCATATTAGTGTATCAAAGCATAATTTTTATGCCATGGAAGTGATTAAATATATTTTTGCGAAAAATAGTATTAAGATTGATATTCCTCATGGTAAAGCTTGGTTTCGAGAAGGAAGTAAAAAAACAATAATTCTTATTGCAGGTGGGATAGGATTTTCTTATTCCCGCTCTATTTTATATGCTGCATTGGAAGAAAATCCTAAAAGAAATATTATTCTCTATTGGGGAGGGAAAAAATTAGAAAATCTGTATGATTTATATGAATTACAACTTCTCTCAAAGAGATATCATAACATAAAAATTATCCCTGTTGTTGAACAACCTGAATTAGATTGGAGAGGACGGACAGGTACAGTTTTGAGTGCTGTATTATCTGATTTTTGTTCTCTTTCGAAGTATGAGATCTATATTTCTGGGCATTTTGAAATGGCAAAAATCGCTAAGGAATATTTTTGTAGTGAAAGATGTATTAATCCTGAATATCTTTATAGTGATGCATTTGAATTTATTTAAATATACTAATAAAAGAAAAAATAACTTTTTTACTATAAGAATTTACATATATTTATTCGTATTAATAATTAATTAAAGAAAATTTTGATAATTTCTCCAGTTTAGAATTCAAATAATACTATATAAGTATTTAGTAAAAAGCCATAAAACTATTAAACTTAAATGAAATTCTCCAGATCTTTTTACTTTTCAGGGATAATCTACAAAGAAATTTACAAAATTCATCATTTTTAAATCTTTTACTTCGTAAAACCCTATAAGATAATGCAATAAGTTATCTTCGTGATTATTATAATTACTTTAATAAAGTATACGATTTTAAAGATAAAATCAATCCGTATATTCTATACCTTTATTAATTTAAAATAATTTGATATT
>JBHEQT010000037.1:0-3265 GCA_046530785.1 Arsenophonus sp. | reverse complement strand
ATATTTTTATATTCTTATTAATAAAGTAATTACATAACTTAAAAACATCATATTACTCAATCGATTTTTATTAAAAAATAAAGTTCTCTACTGATTACTGTTCTCTACGTAATCTTCAAAAACAATGGAAAGATGAATATGAGGAATGTTAATTTAATTTTATCCTGTGTTAAATGTAGAGAAATTGAGAAGAATTCAAGTTTAATCTCTATCTTTTTCCATATCAGAAAGATATTATATTAGAGATATAATAAAATAAGATCTTTGGAAGTTATAGAGCTTTTGATTAAAAATTGACTAAAATTTATCTAGAATGCTAAATTTTTCTCTTATAAATTATAATCAGATAGAATAGAAAATTTTTATTTACTTTCTTCTTTAGTATCTTTTTACGGT
The DNA here is from genome assembly GCA_046530785.1 of Arsenophonus sp. Classification (GTDB taxonomy): domain Bacteria; phylum Pseudomonadota; class Gammaproteobacteria; order Enterobacterales; family Enterobacteriaceae; genus Arsenophonus. Next base: position 2,869 of record JBHEQT010000037.1, on the reverse strand, counting down.
AATAGATACAATATACTGCATTTTGCAAGCGTTATATTTATAATATTAGTTGATCTATTTTATGTAAAATAGTTAAGTGGAAAAAATAGTATTTTTTTATTTCTTTTATATCAATAAATTCTATTATCAGTTATTTTCTTTTCTAGATTCTTTATAAAAGAAGATTTCGATAAATAATTATTATATTTTTTCTCTTAAATAAGAGAAAACTTTTTAATAAGTTATATATAAGTATAAGTTATGCTATTATTATTAAAGTTAAAAATCATAAACCATTAATACTATTTTTAATTTTCTTACCACCTACAAAGATGGTGGGATTTCTATACTTATTTTTCTATAAGATCTCTTTTTTATCATTCAACCTAATGTTGAATAAAAAAACTAGCAGTAAAAACAGGTAAAAAATATTTTTCTAGATGAATTAAATGTATTAATACTATTAATTCAATAGTTACATTATTTAATTAATGAACAAAGAGTAAATAAGATTTAATTACGAATTGTCAAACTTCTTTGACGATTTATATTGACTTACAAATAGATATTAATATTAATCGATTTTTAAGTATCAATCATTTAATAATTTTAACAAAATAGTAATAGTTATTTTATTAGCACAAATACTTCTTTAGAAAAAACTTCTTGAATAAAGTATAAAATAGCTCTATTTAATATTATGTATTTTACAGAATCTAATTTATCGAAAATAAAGAAATAATCAATTCTCTTTAAACGATATAAAAGAAATTTATTATTGAATAATATTAAATTTACTGAAATATCAATAATTTTAATGATAAAAAATCATAATAATTATTAATAGAAAGAAAAATTTCTTCTATTTTAGAAAATTGTATTGACATCAATATGTTCGCAATATATTTATCTAAAAATTCTTTCAATCCTTAACCCTATCAAAAGATAGTACTATTAATTGATATATAGGAAAATGATAAAAATATATATAGAATAAATACAACAATATTTAGATTTTACAATGAAATAATGAAAAGATCTTTTAACATAATAATTAAGAAATATTCATGAATAATATTGCCTATATTGATTAATTTTATGTCCTTTCTTTTATTAATTTGTATTAAAAAATTTGTCAAGAACATCTATTTTAAAAAATATGCAGAAAAAATATGGATTAGTTTTTTAGTAGCATTTTTCTGTTAGAAATCCAAATTAGAATTTACTTTCTGTATATTTAGTAATATTCTTTTTGTAATTTAACAATTATAATAATGATACCTATTACAGAATAAATTATAGATTTTAAATAATATGAATTAAGAAAAAAATTAAAGATATCTTCTTAGGAATATTTATTTATAATAATTTTATTTAATATTTACCAATAATTATTGCTATTGATGATTAAATTTTTTACATATCTATGATATATTTCTGAAATATATTCTTAATCCGAGAAAATGACATAAATATAAGATGGGGGCGAGGATCCACAGACATTTTTTTTAAATATAAAAACTAGACTTTTGCCATCAAGTAAATATTTTGTAAAGCAATCTTTGTTATAGAGAAATACTGATTATTAAGGTTTATCAATATCTTAATAATTGTGGGGATTTTATCACTAAGCTTTAATGGGATTTTCTTATAAAACAGAAAAATAAATTAAGATAATCCATTTTTTGCAAAAGATCTTTAATTTTCTATAAATAATAAGAATAGTGATTTGATTTAAGTTAAATATTAATTAATAATATTAATCTCTATTTCTCACTAAGTACCTTTATTAATTTTTTAAAAGAGATTTAATTTAACAAGATTGTCTTTTAAAGTTTTTTCGACATTTTTTAAAAAAACAATTTAACATCTCTGAACAATCATTAGCTAAAATTCCTCCCAATACCATAATGCGATGATTCATATAAGGATGATTAAAAACATCAATTACTGAACCAGCAGCACCGGTTTTTTGATTATATGCACCATAAATTAAGCGACTGATGCGCGCATGGATCATAGCTCCAGCACACATAATGCAAGGCTCTAATGTTACATAAAGCGTTGTATTCAGTAATCGATAATTTTGTAAATATTTTCCACCTGCCCGCAAAGTTAAAATTTCAGCATGAGCGCATGGATCATGATCTAAAATAGGATGATTCCAGCCTTCTGCAATCAATTTATCTTTATGAACTAATACTGCACTAACAGGAATTTCACCTTTTTCTTTTGCATTTTCTGCTAAAAAAATTGCTTTTTGCATCCAATAAATATCTTTTTTACTTTGCTCCATGAATAAAACCTTAAAAAATAACTTACATGGAAAATAAAAAGTTCTGCAAGACAATGTCCAATCTAGGGTTTTAATAACACTGATAAATATAGTCAGTCACTTTTATAAAATACCTCTAAATAATTTAAAGGTATTAATTATATTAACTTCTATTAAACCTTAATTCTTAATAAATTAAATTTATAAAAAGTATATGATTTTATTAAAAATAAAAATATATCTAATCTTTATGTAGGATTTTTTTATCCTTATCTACTCCAAGCCATTGCTCTCTTTTTATTCAAGAGAGATAATATTTTTTCGTTTTATCCAAGTAATAATCTTTTCTTTTAACCTTTCTTTTGCAAGCTAAAATAGCCTGATTATCCAATGAAAGATATATTAGTAATAATTGAAATTACTCTGAACTGTTTTATTTGTATAGAAAATCAAATTTTTAAATTTCTTTGATTTAAATTTTAACATACTATGAACTTTTCAGTAATAAAAGTAAATATTTTCAATTAAAAAATAATATTTAATTAGATTAAAATTTTTTAAGAAAAAAGATAATATATCGTTCCGATTATTTCTTTTTAATTTTAATACTTTTTA
>JBHEQT010000036.1:0-301 GCA_046530785.1 Arsenophonus sp. | reverse complement strand
AGTTCTCGAATCGATAGTTAGAGTGCAGGAGTGATTCGAGGTATTTGAGTCTACCCCGATAAAAACTATAAGAATAATCCTGTAATCTGTTCACGAAGTAAACTTACGAGACATATAAATGAGAAATTAGTTTTGTCCGAGTGCTATCCGCGAAATGTGGAAGATTTCCGCTTAGCATCCGCGATAAGACACTACTAGCTGCCTCTTTTTCTTTCTGTTCTAGAATATTATCAATTTTCTTAATAGAATTATCGGTCAATTTCTGGATTTCATCTTGTGTTCTACGTTCGTTATCTTCATT
>JBHEQT010000035.1:0-7173 GCA_046530785.1 Arsenophonus sp. | reverse complement strand
TTGTTTTTTAAAAACCTTTTACGATGATAAAAGTAAATCTTTAAAAACTGATAACATTCTCGATAATCAAAAATATAATTATAGATGAGTATATCCAGTATTAACTAATTATTTTTTTATTTAAATATTAAGTAATTTTCCATTAATTAACTATTTAATAGTTATGAAAAGATAAATGTAAAGATCTTTATTTAACTTCTGTTTCTAAATTTGCAGAAGATTGAAAACAGATCAATTTCAATTTTTATTCTTTTTCCTGGATTAGAAAGATATTAAATGCAAAAGAAAATAAAATATTGAGTTAATGATTGATTTTGGTTACGAGTTGCTCAAAATTTATATGAAATCCTAAAAGTAATGTTCTGTAATTACAGTTAAGAGAATATGTGTTTGTTCTGCTGCCAGATTCCAAGCAGCTTTAATAATAAGAAGACTATAGAAACTTTTATTTAAAGATTTGGAAGATATGTATCTTATGTGAAAAATCAGATGATAAATAAATTTATTATCTGAATTTTATCTTATTAGACCATAATGTAAGATCTCAATATATAACTATTTTTTATCCTATACATTAAGAAGATAAATTAGAAAAAAATTTTTATCTATCTTTTATTTAAAAAAGAATTTTTGAAAAAAAGATATATAAATATTATGAATTATATTTCAATACTAAAGTTAGGAATATCCGCTAAATTAATAAAGTCTGAGATGTTCTATAAAGAATAAATTGATACTTATCAAAACATAAACTATTAGATAATTAAAAATTTAGTAAATTTAAAAATAAATCAATAAAATATTTAAATTAAGAAAATAGATATTTTTAATTTAATAATTAATAATATAGTTAAAAACTTATGAATATTAAATGACTTTACGATTGACACTTCCTGAAATTAATAATTCATCAATATAATTGAATAGATAATAGAAACTAAAAAGTAAATAAATAAAATATTTTAAGTATTTTTAATTTAATAAATATTTGTATATTGTTTTGTAATAAAATATTAAAATTTTTAATTTTAATTACTAAAAATAGTATTTAAGTAAATAATTAAAATTATTTAACTTTAAAGATAAATAATTTAATAAATATATTAAAGGATTATATAAAATAAATAATTAATTCTTATTAATAATTTTTTATTATTACTTATTTACTTTTATTGATCTAAAAATCATATTCCCTCAACATCCCTCCTTTTTTATTTTATAATTATCAACTCTATATTTTTATGAATATTTTCTTTTATTTCTTTACTAAATTAGTGCATAACAAAATTTGTTTCTATGAAATAGCTAAATCAAACTTCTATTGAATTACTTTTTATTAAAAATAAGGATTCTTATCATATTTTATTTTTACTAATTATTTATAAATAAAAATTTATATAGTTAGAAGGAGAAATAAAACACATAAATGAAATAAGAGAGAGATTTTATATACCCGTTTCTAGTTTTTGAATAAATTACTCCATCTCTTCCCATGTAAAGATTCTTTTATCTAGAGAAATAACAAAATTGGTTTTGTGAAAAACTGTTAGTTTGTTATAAAATCAATCTTTATTAGAAAAACTGTATTTTATTATATCTATTAATAGATTATTTATATTTATCATAAAGATACAGAATATAATAGGTATTTTACTATTTAGTATTACACCTTCCATTAAATGGAAGGTGTAATACTGATTAAGTTTCCAGAAAATATTTGCTTTAATTTTTATAACAGATATGAATTCAATTCAATCAATATGATTATTTATTTAATGGAAAATAATATCTTAAAAGTTTTAAATTAAAATAATAAATACTTTATTAAAATAATATTAATAACCTTTATTAATAAATATTTAATTTTTTTTAATTCTTTTATTTGAAATTTATGGAGCTAAGCGGATTTGAACCGCTGACCTCTTGCATGCCATGCAAACGCTCTTCAAGCTGAGCTATAGCCCCTAAAAAATATGCTAAACGAGTATATAATTACACCTAATCTAAAAAAGATTTTCAATTAATTATTATAAAAAGCATCACTTAATTTTTAAAATAATTAAGAAAAATAATACGAAAAAGAGATATAAGAATAATATTTTTTAAAATTAATTTAATTGTATTAAGAAGTACTATTTTTATTCTCGTTAATATAAATCAAAGCTTTATCAATCCGTTTTAATGAATTACTTTTCCCAATAGCATGTACAGTAACATCAATACCAGGTGATTTCCCTATTCCTGTTACGGCAACCCGTAGTGGCATACCAACTTTTCCTATACTAATTTCAAGTTCTTTAGCTGTTGATTCTATTGCTTGATAAACATTTTCACATGTCCACTTCTTAATAGCTTCCAATTTTTTTTGGACTGTTTCTAATGGTAATCTCGCTATCTCATTTAAATGTTTTTTAGCAAGATCAAGATCAAATGAGTCAAAATCCTGATAAAAATAGCGAGATGAAGAAGCTATTTCTTTTAAAGTCTTGCAACGTTTACCAAAAAGCTTAATTAAATCTTCTAAACTTGGTCCAGTTTGAATATCTATATCTAGTTGTTTAATATGCCATTCTAACTGAGTAGCAATATATTTTGCTGGTAATGAATTAATATAATGATGATTAATCCATAATAATTTATCATTATTAAATAAACTAGCGGATTTATTAATTACATTTAAGGAAAAATAATTGATCATTTCATCACGATTAAAAATTTCTTGATTACCATGAGACCATCCAAGACGAACTAAATAGTTTAATAAAGCTTCTGGTAAATAACCATCATCACGGTATTGCATCACATTAATAGCTCCATGACGCTTAGATAATTTTTTACCGTCATTACCCAAGATCATTGGAACGTGAGCATATACTGGTATTGGAACACCAAGAGAATTTAGTATATTAATTTGTCGTGGTGTATTATTAATATGATCTTCACCACGGATCACATGAGTGATTTTCATATCCCAATCATCAATAACAACACAAAAATTATAAGTAGGAGATCCATCGGTACGTCGTATGATAAGATCATCTAGTTCAAGATTACTAAATTCAATTAAACCACGAATTTGGTCTTCAAAAATAACAGACCCTTCCTGAGGGTTACGAAATCGAATTACATGAGGTTCATTTGGTACATGATTATGAACATGCTCACGGCAATATCCATCGTAACGGGGTTTTTTTCCTTTAGCCATCTGTTCTTTACGTAAATTTTCTAACCGTGTTTTAGAGCAGTAACAAGGATAAGCTGATAGTGCAATAAGCATTTGATCTATAACTGAATGATAACGATTTAATCGTTTAGTTTGATAATAAGGACCTTCATCCCAATTTAAACTTAACCAATTCATTCCATCTATTATGGCATCAATACCTTCTTTTGTTGAACGTTTAGGATCGGTATCTTCAATACGTAAAACAAATTCTCCGTTATTATGTCTGCTATAAAGCCATGAATAGAGCGCAGTACGAGCGCTTCCAACATGAAAATAACCAGTTGGACTTGGTGAAAATCGTGTTTTTATTTTATTCATTAGAATTTCCTTAAAGATTTTTATATTGAAGTTAGTAATGGATAAATTTATCCATTACTAATTTTATTTACTTCTAATTAATTTCTCAATGTTGTTCGAATAATATTTATTCTTTCTTTTTCTGATCTGCCAGTAGAATAAATAAATTAATTATTCTGAATAAGATTTAAATAAAATATGTTTAAATAATATAAAGTATTTTACTTAGAGAATAATAAGAATTTCGTTTCTAATTTTTCAATAAAAAGATTTTTTTTTAAAAACGTTGACTCATTCAGAATTATCCCTATAATGCACCTCTATCACACAATAGGCGATTAGCTCAATTGGTAGAGCACCTCCCTTACAAGGAGGGGGTCATCAGTTCAAATCTGATATCGCCTATCATTCATTTCACAAAAATAAAGCATTATTTTATTTAAATTATTTATGATATATTTTGTTATTGGATAGGGTCGTTAGCTCAGTTGGTAGAGCAGTTGACTTTTAATCAATTGGTCACAGGTTCGAATCCTGTACGACCCACCACTTAAGACAAGAAGTTACATTCTATATTAACCTATATAACTTTCTTCATATAATATTTTCTATAAAAACTAAAATACGGAATTAATTCTTAAAATTCTATAAGACTTGAGATAGAGAATGGATAAAGTAATAATACTAATATTAAGAATTTCTATATTTTATCTATTTCTTATTTATTGCAATAAATAAGAAAATAAACCGAATTAAATTAACAAACAATTGATTAAAGTTTTTTTAAATTATGAAATAAAAATTATTCTTTTTTCTTCATCAAGATAAACTAAATAACCTTTATTATTATCTGTTTTATTTTTTTTTATTATTTTTATAATATCTTATTTAACTTTTAATTTTTGATAAAATGTTAAGTTTTGTGTTAATAATTTGATATTATTATGAATAATTTAATAAACTCTATTATTAAAAGATTTTATTTCCGCAAAATTTTCTATTTGATTAGGATTAATTAAAGCAACGCTATAGAAGTAATTCAATGTAATATATTCTAATTATAGAATATTGAATTTCTTACTCTCGTATTCATTCTGAATACTATTACATACTTATAATAATCAACGATATTCTTAAATTAAGAGTTATAATTTTTATAATTCTATTTTATTTAATTATTTAGGAACCACTTCTAGTTTTAGAGGTATTTTAATGGATTTATATTGATTTAAGGCATCTTTAAAATTAGAGATTAATATAAATAAAAATACTACTGTTCAAATACTTTTAAAATTGAGAGAGAAGAAATCTTCTTTATCTCTTATTTTTAATAACTATTCGTTTATATTGTTTTCTTTTAGTGATCATAGATATCTTCTTTAAAGAAGATATAAGTTTCTTGTATAATTCTTGTAATGATTTTTATCAGAGTATATTAAAAATACTTTCTAATTTATTTATTGCTTAAAAAATCTTAATGTAAGATATTCTATCGTAATTTAATTAAAATAATTTAAATCTTTTATTTTATAAAGATAATCAATTTTTACCTTTATATTCTTATCTAATTAAATCCGTATTTGTAATATTAAATATTATTCTTATTTTATAAGATTTTTAAGTTTCTTTTTCTTTTTTTTTGACGGGAAGATTTCATATCTTTGATTAAATTATTAACTTTTAATGAACAGTTAAAAATCTCTGTAGATTTTAAATTATTATTTAAAAAATCTTTTACTTATATTTATTCAAAAACTTTCTAAACATTTTTAATAAAATATTTAATTTAATTTTTTTAAAAATTAAACTCTCATTGGTTTCTATTATTTTATAATCACTAAATGAACAAACGATAATATTTGGATTCTTAGTTGATTAGATCAATGGGTATGATTTCTTAAAATAAGAAGATTAATCGAAACCGATTGTTTTTAATTTTTTTTTTAATAATATCATATTGTTATTTATTGTTAATAAGTGCAATATTTTTCTTCATTGTTATCAAAAATAACGATAGAGCTTTATTAGATATCATTGGTAATAAGTAAGAACAAATAATTTTCAATATATTTTTTGTAATTCATTTTTTTTCAATTAAGTTTTCTAATCTATTAATTCATAGTAATAGATTCTTTATATTCAATAAAATTTTATTTCTTTATATGGATAATTTATTTAACTATTCTTGCAATACAGGAATATATTCATTCATACGTTAATTTTGGATTTCTAACCATAAATTCTTTATTTTATTTTGGATAATTTATCTATATCACACTAATAGAAAGAAAAGATTATTTAATATAGATAACGAATTTTTAAGTTCTTTTACTTACGATAATATTTTCACTTCATTAAGTTTATATTTAACTTTAACAACTTTTTTGTATAAATAACTTATTAATTTCATATTCATGATTGTTTCTTTAATATGTTAATTATATTAAGATATTTCCATCCTTTTTAATTCAAAAAAATACTTTTTGTATTATTTGACTTTTCGTTATACTCAAACAGTTAAAAATTATTTTTGATATATCAATTATAATAATAAGCGATTGTAATTTAATTATTATCTTGTATTTTGTAAATACAGATAAAATCTTTTTAGTAAATTTAGAATTTATAATTTTTTATCAATATAAAAGTCTTTTTTCTTTTAAAAAAAAATTAATTTCTATTAATTATTTAAAATATTAATAAAATTATAGATTAAATAAGTTTTAAGTATTAAAAGAAAATCAATGAATAAATATTCATCAAGTGAAAACTGACTGTATTATTTTCTTGATATTGATCTGCTAAAGCAGATCAATAAATAGATTTAAGTAAATTAGTAATAAAGGAATTAATTACTATACTAGAAACGAGTAATACTTTCCAAGTTAAATAAATTTCTACCTTATACCACTAATACCATAAAATATCCATTTCGATGGTAAGAGTATTAATATACTTATTTTTTAACAAAAATATAAATATTATTTATTGTATTCGTATATATACTTAAGAAAAACTTTTAAAATAAAAGATAGATGAAAAAATTATTTTTCTAATTTATCTTCTTAATGTATAGGATAAAAAATAGTTATATATTGAGATCTTACATTATGGTCTAATAAGATAAAATTCAGATAATACATTTATTTATCATCTGATTTTTCACATAAGATACATATCTTCCAAGTCTTTAAATAAAAGTTTCTATAGTCTTCTTATTATTAAAGCTGCTTGGAATCTGGCAGTAGAAACAAATACATATTCTCTTAACTTGTAATTACAGAGCATTACTTTTAGGATTTCATATAAATTTTGAGCAACTCGTAACCAAAATCAATTATTAACTCAATATTTTATTTTCTTTTGCATTTAATATCTTTCTGATCCAGGAGAAAGAATAAAAATTGAAATTGATCTATTTTCAATCTTCTGCAGATTTAGAAACAGAAGTTAAATAAAGATCTTTACATTTATCTTTTCATAACTATTAAATAGTTAATTAATGAAAAATCACTTAATATTTAAATAAAAAAATAATTAGTTAATACTGGATACTCATCTATAATTATATTTTTGATTATCGAGAATGTTATCAGTTTTTAAAGATTTACTTTTATCATCGTAAAAGGTTTTTAAAAAACAAAAATATC
>JBHEQT010000034.1:0-582 GCA_046530785.1 Arsenophonus sp. | reverse complement strand
AATTACAGTCTCTTTATCTTCCTTTGAGATCTTATCTTTCAGTTTATCATCCTCCATTGAGCTCTTCATGTTGAAACAATATGATTCCAAAGAGTTCTTTGCAGCAATGACCGCTTTCTGTTTCTCATCTTCAGCTTTATATTTTTCTGCATCATTAACCATTTTTTCGATTTCTTCCTTGCTGAGACGTCCCTTATCATTAGTGATTGTGATTTTATTTTCTTTTTGTGTGGACTTTTCTACTGCTGTAACATTCAAAATACCATTGGCATCAATATCAAAAGTAACTTCAATCTGAGGAACACCTCGTGGTGCTGGGGGTATTCCAGTTAGTTCAAATTTTCCAAGAAGGTTGTTGTCCTTAGTCATTGCACGTTCACCTTCATATACTTGGATTAACACTCCGGGTTGGTTATCAGCGTAAGTGGTGAATACTTGAGTTTGTTTTGTTGGAATTGTTGTGTTTCTCTTAATCAAAACAGTCATTACACCTCCAGCAGTTTCAATACCAAGAGAGAGTGGAGTAACATCCAACAGCAGCAGATCCTGTACTTCTTCAGACTTGTCACCATGAAGAATAGC
>JBHEQT010000033.1:0-5519 GCA_046530785.1 Arsenophonus sp. | reverse complement strand
AATATCAAATTATTTTAAATTAATAAAGGTATAGAATATACGGATTGATTTTATCTTTAAAATCGTATACTTTATTAAAGTAATTATAATAATCACGAAAATAACTTATTACATTATCTTATAGGGTTTTACGAGGTAAAAGATTTAAAAATGATGAATTTTGTAAATTTCTTTGCAGATTATCCCTGAAAAGTAAAAAGATTTGGAGAATTTCATTTAAGTTTAATAGTTTTATGGCTTTTTACTAAATACTTATATAGTATTATCTTAATTTTAAAAAAAATGGATTATAAACGTTACTTATATAGTATAAAAGATAAATAAAATATATAAGGTATTAGTTTTCCTATTATTTAATGGGTGGGGTTTAAAGCCGTTCCTCAAACTTTTAGAAAACATTTAATTATATCTTTCGCATCTTAAACTATATTAATGATATATAAAATAGTCTCTTAGCTTTTAATCTATTTATTTTAAAAATTATTAGATAGTTTTATATAGAAAAATTTGAAATTATATAAAAATCAAGAAAGTCTATAATTTTATTAAAAATAATTTTTTTTATCTACTATTTTCTCCTAGTGATTTTATCATCCTATTTTTAATAATCATACCATATGATTTCACCATTCCATCCCTATTTTTTTTCAAAAATGATCTTTTCAATTTTTATTTCCTTCATTTTGATATATTAAATTTTTTAATAACGTTTAATTTGAATTGAAATTCAACTTTCATTTAAAAATTTTCAGAATAAAAGAATTATGAATAACTAATTAATTATTTCAATTAATTAGTTTCTTACTCTTCAAAAATTTGAAATATCTTTCCAATCAATACCTAACGTATATTATCTTAATTAATTGTTAAAAAAGATACGATCTTTATTCTCCTAAAATAGGATTGGTATTATTATTTTACCTATAAATTTAGTAAAAATATTTACCTTTATTCGGAATTATAAAATTAATTTCAATTAATCTAATTTATTCTGAAGTAGTATGACAAACTATATGAAAGGTAAATATTTTTACAAATAATACTTTATTAAAGTTTATCAATTTACTAATTGTTTGAGAACAATAAAAGAAGAAATAATAATTTTTAATAGAGATTTTATTTAAGATCATTGAATACACGTGCAAAGTACTCGACTTTTTTCCAATCAGTATATTCAATTTCTTTATTTGTATTTGTTTCTCCACCTGTTATATTCATAATAATTTGGATTATAATGCGATCAAACCAGTTATAAACTGAATAACGTAGTGCTCCACCAAATACATTAGTAATAGTTGGTTTCCACGGACTTTTAGCTAAAAATTTACGCATATAAACATTTGTTTCAGATGTATCTTTCCCCTTTTTTCTTGCTGTTAAATTAATCCCGAAAAATGCACTTGGCATTATATTCAACTCTTTTTCGTAATTTTTCGCAAAATTTATCAGTTTAGAATTAAAATGACCATAATGTATTGAAGCACCGACTAATACTTTTTTATAAAGAGAAAGATTAAAATCTTTATCTATATTTAAATTTTTAATATCATATTTTTTATTATTTTTACTTAAACATTCAGTAATTTTAAGTATTATTTTTTTAGTCTGTCCATTTTTTCCAGAATATAGTAATAAATAGCTCATAAGTTACCTATAAATTATATAAATGATTATTCTCTCCAAAAAGTTGGGGTAAAAAGAACAAGTAAAGTGAAAATTTCTAATCTACCAAATAGCATAGTGACTATTAGAATCCATTTTCCAGTTGGATTCATGGTTGTAAAATTTTCAGATACTGAACCTAACCCTGGCCCTAAATTGTTTAATGTTGCTGCAATTGAAGAAAACGCAGAAAATTCATCCACTCCAGTAGCAATTAATAATAATAAACTTATAATAAAAACTAATGTATAAGCAGAAAAAAATCCCCAAACAGCTTCAACAATACGTTCAGGTAATGCCCTAGATCCTAATTTTATCGTATAAACAGCATTTGGATGAACCAAACGTTTTAATTCTCTTGAACCCTGCAAGAATAACAATAGAATTCGAATAACTTTTAATCCACCTCCGGTTGATCCCGAACACCCCCCTACAAAAGCACCAAAAAGTAATAATATCGGTAAAAAAAGTGGCCAACTTGAAAAACCATCAGTACTAAACCCGGCTGTTGTTGCTACAGAGATAACCTGAAAAAAAGCTTGATTAAATGTTTTTAACAATGAGTCGTAAATTGAATGATATAAAAGAACTAATGTACAAATGACTATCAATACTAATTGAAATCCAATAAATACTCTAAATTCAAGATCTTTCCAGTAAATTTTTAAATTACGACCAGATAAAACAGAAAAATGAAGACCAAAATTACAACTAGAAATTAGTAAAAAAATAGAAATTATTGTATTGATAGCAGGACTATTAAAATGACCAATACTTTTATCATGAGTAGAAAATCCACCAATAGCGACAGTAGAAAAACTATGGGAGATAGCATCAAAAAGATTCATTCCACTCCCCCATAATGCTATCGCACATGCTATTGTAAGCAAAATATAAATTAACCAAAGTATTTTTGCCGTTTCTGCAATCCTTGGACACATTTTATTATCTTTAAGTGGTCCTGGTATTTCTGCTCGATAAAGCTGCATCCCCCCTATACCTAACAAAGGCAATATGGCTACTGCTAAAACAATAATCCCCATACCACCTAACCACTGCAACATTTGTCGATAAAAAAGTATTCCTTTAGGTAAACTATCTAACCCAATTAGAGTGGTTGCTCCAGTAGTTGTTAAACCGGAAAAAGATTCAAAAAAAGCATCGGTAAGTGAGAGATGAGGTCGATCAGAAAAAATAAAAGGTAACGCTCCAACACTACCTAATACAGTCCAAAAAAGGACAACTATCAGAAAACCTTCTTTAGGTTTTAAGTCATATTGATTATTTTTATTTGGTGTCGTCCATAGCAGCAAACCTATAATTAATGCCACAATAAAAGTCTGCCAAAATGCACGTTCTTCTCCATCTTTATAAATCAATGATACTATTCCTGGAATAATCATAGTAACAGAAAATAAAATAACGAGTAATCCGACAATTTTAGTTATTGCTCGAAAATGCATTAGGATTCCTTGAAGAATCTCATTATTAAAAATTTAAGATTTATTGATAATATTTAATATGAAACTGCGAAAATTATGTAAGTTTTAACAAAATTTTACTAATATTGGTATCAATGGAAATATATAATATTGATAGTTATACTATATTTTTATACAAATACTTCCTATAAAAATTATTTAGTATTAATTATTTAAAGATTTTATATAAAGAATGATATTTAAATAAGGTATTTGTGTATCACTTCTATTACAATTTTAAAATATTTAATGAATATTAAAGACAACTAATATATCTTCTAGGAAAACAAACCACAGTATTTAAGGTTAAATATCATAAAAAATCAGAACAATAGTAATTTCAGTAAATATATAACCTTGCTAATAATTAATAAGAATGAGGTATTAGTTTTCTATTGTTTCTATTTTCTCTTCATAATTTAAATTTAACTTTAGGAAGTCATTAAATCATCTGCTAGCTATATATTATCAAATAATAATTAGATTTAAATATTAGCTTCATAGCTCTTATTTATACTTTTAGTTTAAATAAACTTTTTCTTAAAAAATTTTATCAATATATTTCAAATAATTAATAAAACTTTTTAATCTTTTTTCTAAAAACTTTTTAAGTATTTATTATTTTAAATCAGAAATTATAATTTATATTTTTAAGTTTATTTAATATATAATGATTGTATACTTGATACAAATCAATACATAAATAGAATCTAATTCTATACAACTTAGCTAAGGTAAAATATTTATCGAAAAGATCCTTCTTTCTTGAAGAAGGAAGGGGGAAATATAGGTCCTTATATAAAATAAAGAAATAGAGATTCATTGTTAAAAATTGATTTTTTTAGAAGTATCTATTCATTTCAAATTAATATAATAATATATTTTATTTTTACTCACTTGAGTTTGTAAAAATATTTTATAAATCTGTATTAGATTTATTTTAAAAATTAAAGTTTAGATAGACTTTTTGATTTTTGTAATCTTAAATCCTAAGCTATTTAATTTTTTAAATTGATAATATTAGTTTATCCAGTTAGTATAACTCTTCTTGCTTTAATATTTATTTTATACAGCTAAAATAATTAAATTACCTCATTAAAATAACTTAGATAAAAATCGAAATTTCTAAAATATTTTATTTTCTCTATGCAGAAAAGTTAGTTTTAGGAGTTTTTTAATCTTTAAAATAAAATAGATATTCATAATTAATCTAAACTTTTTTAATTAAAATCCTAAAATTTTTTATTTAAATTTTTTAAAAAATAATTGGTATATCATTCATATTATTTCTTTTTTATTTAATATTTTCTATACCACTTCATATCTAGTAATTTCAGTAATGATGAAAAACTGTATCATTACTATAATTTTTCAGGTTTAATGTTGATTATTAAAAATATAAACTATTAACCTATAATATGACTTTAAATATTTTATCACAAATAGATATTTTTTATTTTTCTAGAAAAAAATTCTAAAAAATAAATTACAACTCTAAAACCTTATGTTTATTCAATAAAAGAAATAGTTATGCTAGAAAGTATTTAAATTTAATATTTTAAACTTTTCTTAAAAAAATTAATAAATATTAATATTAGATTATAATTACTTTTAAAAATAAAACATTCAGTAATTTTAGATATTTTATTTTTTACTATTCATAGAAAAATATTATTATCCATATTGATTTAAATTTTATACATAAAGTGTATTTAATATTTTCACTTAGATATTTTAACTTCAATTTCCATCCTCTCAACCTTAAAAACTTCTTATTAACTACTAAAATATTTTTTACTTATAATCAATTTTAGCCATTTTAACTAAAATTATCTGAATGATAATAGTTAATCTAATTACTAATTAGAGTTATATAAGAATATGCATTTTGTTTTTACAAACATTTGAATTTTAAGATAAAAATTTTTTAAAAGCCTTTATATTTAAAAATTAATAGATTTTTACATAAAATAAGGATAATAGTAAATAATAATCTTTTAAGATTATTATTTACTATTATTTGAAATGGAATATCTATGTATTATAGATCGCTAAATAAATTTTTACTCTATATCAATATAATATATTGATAAAAATAACTTTTAATCTATATTTCTGAGATAATTTTTCCAAATTGATATAAGATTTGATAATGATCAAATCTATTTATTAAATAATAAATAAATTTTACGATTTAGTAACAAGATAAATATTTATTCATTATTCTAAGATAATGATCTTAACCTTTACTATTACTATAACGTATCTAACATTGTGTTCTCAATACATAACTAAATCCTATTTCGATTAGCTATTTAATTAGCTCAGGAATAATATTTTTAATTCAATCGGCTTTCGCTATTAAAGCTATTATAA
>JBHEQT010000032.1:0-4247 GCA_046530785.1 Arsenophonus sp. | reverse complement strand
TAACTATATTTAGTAAATTATGACCCACCTTTTCTCTCTTTATTTGAAAGAGAAGTTTTCAAGTAAAGTGTATAAATATACTAAATAATGCTTTAATTACTCAAATTAAAATATCAATAAAATTAATAAAATTTTGCTTTTTTCTAAAGTTGTTCTATAAATCTTTTATTTAGTTATTCAACTACAGATTACAAAATAATAAATGTTATCTTAATAATCTTATAACTTATTAATTTTTTCTAATCTACCATATAGTTTGGGGTGTATATAGATATCTAGATACTTTATAAAAGTATTATTAACTTTTAATATAGGATATAATTTATTTAATATTAGTATTTAATACACGAAAAATCGTTGATTATTATTTTGATTTTAAAAAAAATATATAACAACTTCGAACTCAATTAAGATTTAGTTGTTAACAATATCACAAATACTCAAAAAACTTTTACCAAAAATACAAATTATTTTATATTATTATTAATAATATAAATTTTTAAAATTTAAATATAATCATATTAGATCTTGAGAAAAATAAAATAAAATATTCATACTTATATCTTTTCATTATTTACAGTTAGTTACATTTAATTTTGTTAGAAATATAACTAAAAACGCTTAAAAACAAGACAGAAAGGAAACTTAATTGTGAAATAAAAAGTAGTTTATTAATTAATACAATTGTAATGAATTGCAAACTGCACTAATTTTAAATTCATAAATGATAATAAATACTCAATATTTTAAATAATAAAATAATCATAAGAAAGATAGAAATTAGATATTCTTTAAATAAAGATATTAAAAATATAAAAGTTTAACTTTAAAAATAGATGTATATTATTTATTGTGAAGGAAATTCAATTATTAAAATGAAAATGTGTGAGTTAAATTTATATAAAGAATAATTTTCTTAAGTATCAATAGAGAGAAACAATAGTAAAAATAAATGATATAGCAAATCATATCTTTATATAAAAGATGTCTATTATCTATTTTAAGAGTAAAAAATTCTTTTTTCTTAAATAAAAAAACAATGTTTTTTCTTTTATCAATATCTGAGCGTTTTAAGAATATAGAAACCAATAAATATATAGTCAAGTAAACTTAATTTGCTATTAATCGATAATTCTATTAAAAGTTAATAATAAAAACAAAAGATTTTGGAAAGATCGATATATGATTAACTAATTTTCGATAGGAAATAAAATGCAGTGAATTATCTTGTTAATATTACTGAAGATGAAATAAATTATTCAGTCATTTTTAATATAATAAAAAGTACAGGAATTAACATTAAATATTGAATGAAAATTATAAATATTTTATTAAAAGGATAATAATAAATATTAGCTTATCTACTTAGCTAATTAGAATACAAAGGAGTTTTAAATAGATTAAAAATAACAAAGTGCTTAATTTTTTAGCAGATTGCTAGAAATTAAAAGAGAAACGTTAGGGAAAATGCGCTTGGAATTTTATTAAATTTATCGGTTCCATTAAATATTATAAAAAGTTTTTATTTTCTAACTCTCCATTGGAAGAATTATTAAAATTTTATTATAATTTTAAAGAAAACTAACTATATGTAGTTATTTATACCTTATGTATTTTGGAAATTAACTTTTATATCTCTATGAAATCCACGAATTCCTAAAAATAGTTTAAATAATTACCTCTAAAAGATCAACTTTTAAGAAACTTCATAATCTGAAAACTAGTATTTTACAGATTGGATTTATTACTAGGATATTTAAGTGTTTCTTTTCATAATTTTTGTACATGATTGTCAGAATTTATCCATTATTCCTATTTATAATCAGTATTTTTTATCATTTTAGGTATTTTAGTGCTATATAGAAATTTTCTGCTATTTAAAAATCTAGATAACAAGTATTGAAAATTATTTCAGATTAAGGATTTCTTTACTACGAATGGAATTTCAGATCAAAATAAATAATCATTTGAGTATTTTATGCTAAATAATTTTTATTTACAATAATGGAGAATTTCTTTCTATCTCCTGATAATATCGTAGATATTTTTACTGATTAAAGTATCCGATTTTTTCTATTAATAATTATTTTTTAAAATTAATATTCTTGAGAAACTGACTTTCTCACAAATTAAAAGTATTTTAGAATAAGAAAGGTTTCTTCATCTATATAAGATGGATATTCTTACATCAGATTTTTGATCTACATTTTACAAATATTATTTCCCATTTAGTATTATGTTTCGTAGAAGTCTTCTCTATTTCTTAAATTTTCATCTTGATCGTTTTTATTTTTTTAGGGAAATCAGAGATTATTATCTCTATGTATTTTACCTTTAGTTAAGATAAGTAATATAATTTTATGTTTTTGTTATACTTCTGGAATGTAGGAGTTTAATGAATAAAAGTCCTTCATTTTTTTTTAAAAATTATTCGTATTTAACTATTTTTAAATTTTTGTTTTCTATCTTTAATCACTTTTCTATATACCTTTCTTTTACTTAATTTATTTTTCCAATTCTTGTGTTAGAATTATCATTCTCATTTAATTTAACGAATAATTAAACTCTTTAATTATAAAAAGTTTAATAATGAAAGAATTCCAAATCACTATTTATTGTTAGTCAACTCTTTTCTAAATTTTAAAAATTTAATTTCAAATTTTTAAAAGTTTCTTAAAACTTTTAGTATATAGATTATTTAACTAACTTTAAAGAGAAAGTAATTTAAATTGAAAGATTCTATTTTTTATAGATTTATCTTAATTTCTATTTATTTTTTATTAACTAAATTAATTAATAAATAATGATCATTAGAAAGGCATTCTCGATTACTTTTATCTTTAATAAATAAATTTTAAATAAAGTTTTTATTTATAATCATTTTTTACTTTTCATTGATGATATTTTATCTTATTAGGTAAATCTGCCAAGCTATTTATGATCCAATCAGCATATTTTTTATCATCCTCAGTAATAGATTTTTCTGTAGCAACTAAGACATTAGTTCCAATATTCGCTTCTTTACCAGCTTGTATATCAGAAATTTTATCTCCAACCATATAAGATGCTTTCATATTAATATTAAGTTCTTTTTGAGCTTTTAGTAACATATTAGGCTTCGGCTTACGGCAATTACATATTTGTTTATATTTTTGTTCAATCGCATTAGGATGATGAGGACAATAATAAATAGCATCAAGTCCAATTCCATGATCAATAAGAGACCAATTCATCCATTCAGTCAATTCAAGAAATTGTTCTTCTGTAAATAATCCGATTGCAATACCTGATTGATTAGTAATAAGAATTAAAGCATAACCCATTTTTTTTAATTCAATCATTGCTTCAATTGCACCTTCAATAAATTGAAAATTATCTATCTTATAGACATAACCATGATCTCGGTTAATGGTACCATCACGATCAAAGAAAATTGCCGGAATATTTTGATTTATCACAATATTACTCCATTAAATTTAACTTTGTTCATTATGTAACTAGAAATTAAATAAGAAAAAATTAATATTTATATTTTATTAATTTTATTAATCTTAAAGATTTTAAAAAACAATATTGTTCGAATTTTCTTGGAACTTTATTTTATTTTTTAATATTTTAATTGTTTAATTGATCAGAATAATGAAACTTTCTAACAAGAAAAATTCTTCTTAAGAAGATATAGAATTCATTTAATAATCAATATTAATTATGTGTTTTTAAAAACTAAATTTGCAGAGTTTTCAGTATTTCCTAGCATAGGGAAATAAGTTTAATTTATTGTGTTAAGATTTTATATACTAATTTTAAGTAAAGTATTTATTAATGGGTAGAGGAGTTAATAGATCTTTCTAAGAAAAATAATCTTTATAATTTATACTATTGGTGGAAATGGATCTCTTCTGGCATTTCAATATTTTTATAAAAAATTATAAAAATAATAATTTCTACCTTTTATAGGATATATAAATAATATCTAAACAAAAATTCATTAATACGAAACCAGGATTCTTAAATCTTTATTTAACTTAGTAAATAAAAAGAATGCTTTTCGTATCACTTTTTCAAAAAAAAATAAAAGAATTTCTCTAGTTTAGAAGCTAAGAAAATTTGGTTAAAGTATTATTAATTAATAGTTATGAATTTAAATCTATCAGAAAAACTATTCTATTAAAATAATCATATAATATACTTTATTTTATTTATCATATTTTGATAAAATCGATATAAAATAAAGAAAAAATCAAGTT
>JBHEQT010000031.1:0-20910 GCA_046530785.1 Arsenophonus sp. | reverse complement strand
AATGAAGATAACGAACGTAGAACACAAGATGAAATCCAGAAATTGACCGATAATTCTATTAAGAAAATTGATAATATTCTAGAACAGAAAGAAAAAGAGTTGATGGAATTCTAAACATTTAGATATTGTTACGTTATATATAAGTTAAGTATATTTTTATTGTTAGATTTAAATCTATTTTTCCATCTTATAATAAACTATATATCTTAGTTAAGTGTAATAATTTTTAATTAAATAAGTAGAGTATATATATCACAATGGTACGTTTGACAATTTTAGGGTCGACAGGTTCAATTGGTAAAACGACATTATTAGTAATTAAAGAAAATCTAATAAAATTTAAAGTTGTTGCATTAGTTGCAGATAAAAACGTGGCTACTATGGTTCATCAATGCTTAGAATTTCAACCACAATATGCTGCTATGGCAGACGAAAAATCAGCAAATAAACTAAGAAGTATACTAACTAAAGAAGGATGTAAAACTGAAGTTTTATCAGGACAAAATGGTGTTTGTGAACTAGCTTCACTTGATAATGTTGATCAAGTTATGTCATGTATTAGTGGAATTTCCGGTTTAATACCAACATTATCTGCGATCCGTAAAGGTAAACGTATTTTACTAGCCAATAAAGAATCATTGATTACAAGCGGAAAACTATTTTTCGATGAAATTAAAAAATATGGCGCTCATGTTCTTCCTATTGACAGTGAGCATAATGCGATATTTCAAAGCTTACCTGTACAAATTCAGCGTAATTTAGGTTTTGCTGATCTTGAGAAACATGGGATAACGAGAATAATATTAACAGGATCGGGTGGCCCTTTCCGAGAAGTCCCTCTCTCTTCTCTTAAAAAGAAGACTCCTGATCAAGCTTGTAATCACCCTAATTGGTCTATGGGACGTAAAATTTCAGTTGATTCAGCAACCATGATGAATAAAGGTCTTGAATATATTGAAGCACGTTTTTTTTTTAATGCTTCACCTGAACAAATTGAAGTTATCATTCATCCACAATCTGTTATTCATTCAATGGTAAGTTATCAGGATGGAAGTGTGATCGCTCAATTAAGTACACCTGATATGAGAACACCTATCTCTTATAGTATAGCTTATCCAGATCGTATTCCTTCAGGTTCGGCTATGCTTAATTTTAAAAAATTATCTTCATTAACCTTTATTTCTCCAGATTATCAACGTTATCCATGTTTAAAATTAGCGATTGATGTTTGTCAACATGGACAAGCATCAACCATAATTTTAAATGCCTCTAATGAAGTTTCTGTCGCAGCATTTTTATCTGGACAACTTCGATTTACTGATATTGCGCAAGTAAATTTAAAAATAGTAGAAAAATTAAATTTAGCTGAACCTGATAATATTGATGCAGTTTTAGCGATTGATACTGAAGCACGTCAAATGGCAATTAATTATATTAAAACATTAACAATGTCCTATTAATGAATAATTTCAGATATTTAAATTTTCTATATTTATCTCTAGTTAAAATTCTCATAAAATTAAATACAGGTTAAAGATAAATGTATTAAAATGAATAAATAATTAACTACTTCATTATTGATAAATATGCAAAATTTTTATCTCATCTTTAATAAATCCTATTATTATCTAAAATAATTAAAGAAATAGTTATGTTAGTTTATAGTAAAAGGACATCTTTTGGCATGAAACTTATATATGATAATAATAGTTCACAGTATCGAATGCCGAAGCATGTTGCTATTATTATGGATGGTAATGGACGTTGGGCAAAAAAACATGGAAAATTAAGAATTAAAGGGCATTTAGCAGGAACAGAAGCGGTACAAAAATCGGTTAAATTTGCTATTGAAAATGAAATTCAGTCTTTAACGCTTTATGCATTTAGTAGTGAAAACTGGAGTCGACCAAAAACTGAAGTTAGTGCTCTTATGAAACTTTTTACTTTATTTCTAAATGACGAAGTTAAAAACTTAAATATACATAATGTTAAACTAACTATTATTGGAAATATAAGCAGATTTAATCTTAAATTACAAAATCGTATTAAAAACGCGGTTAGCTTAACTGTAAATAATACCGGGCTACAGCTCAATATTGCCGCTAATTATGGTGGTCGCTGGGATATTGCTAACGCAATGCGACTTATTGCTGAAAAAATTAAACTGGGTTTATTGTTACCAGAAAATATTAATGAAGATAGAGTAAATGAATTTATTAATTTAAATGATCAACCAACCGTTGATTTAGTTATTAGAACTGGGAGAGAATATAGAATCAGTAATTTTCTTTTATGGCAGATTGCTTATGCTGAATTTTATTTCACCGATGTACTTTGGCCTGATTTTAATGAGGAAACTTTTAAGAAGGCACTTATAGCTTTTAATCAGCGCAAACGACGTTTTGGCAATACTAATGATGATGATATCAATGAAGAATAGGGGACTGTTTTGTTAAACTTAAATTCTCGTATCATTACAGCTGTCATACTTATTCCATTAGTTATCGCTGCACTTTTTTTCTTACCTCCTAATCTGTTTGGTTATGTTATTATTATTATTTGCTCATTAGCTGCTTGGGAATGGGGACAATTTATTGGTTGGATAGAGCAGATTAAACGAATTATATCTGCTGTTTTGTTTGGTATTAGTTTGTTGGGATTACAATTCTCATTTCAAGATCTCAGACAATTAAAAACAGAACCTTTGATTATTTATATTTTATCAGCTGGATTGATTTGGTGGTTAGTTGCAATAATATTGGTTGTCACTTTTCCTAGTTCTTCTCGATTATGGTCTCAATCAGTAATATTAAAAATATTATTTGGTATTTTAACTATTTTACCTTTTTACTGTGGAATGTTGGTATTAAAAAGTATTGATTATTATTCTGATAATTTTATCAGTGCTTGGTGGGTGTTTTATGTCATCCTATTAGTTTGGAGTGCAGATATTGGTGCTTATTTTTTTGGTAATCTCTTTGGTAAACACAAACTAGCAGAAAAGATTTCTCCAGGTAAAACATTGGAAGGTATGCTCGGTGGTATGTTGACAGCAGGTATTATTCTTTGGCTATTTAGCTTATCTGTTCCTGCTTTGATGATATCCAAAAATTTACTATTTTGTTCTATTATTGTTGTGATTATCTCTGTCTTTGGTGATTTAACAGAAAGTATGTTTAAACGTCAGTCTGGGATTAAAGATAGTAGTTGTTTAATTCCAGGACATGGTGGCGTATTAGATAGAATCGATAGTTTGACAGCGGCTATACCTGTTTTTGCAGGATTAACATTGTTATTTTTTAGTTTTTAAGGTAAATCATGGGATTTTTTTGGAATTTATTTGCATTTATTATTGCATTAGGTGCGCTAATTATTGCGCATGAATTTGGCCATTTTTATATAGCTAGACGTTGTGGTATTTATGTTGAGCATTTTTCTATTGGTTTTGGAAAAACATTATGGAGTAAAAAAGATCGGTATGGTACAGAATTTCTTATCGCATTAATTCCTTTAGGGGGATATGTAAAAATGTTAGATGAGAGAGTTTCTATTGTATCGCCAGAGCGACGCCAATTTGCTTTTAATAATAAAACAATTTGTCAACGTGCTGCAGTGGTTAGTGCTGGACCAATAGCCAATTTTTTATTGGCAATATTTTCTTATTGGTTAATTTTTGTTATCGGTATACCTACTGTAATCCCTATTATTGAAGATATTCAGTCTAACTCTATTGCTGAAAAAGCAAATATTTTACCAGGGATGGAACTAAAATCAATAGGTGGTATCGAAACCCCTGATTGGAACTCTGTTCGTCTCGCTTTAATTAGTAAAATTGGTGATAAAGAATTAATCGTAAAGGTTTTACCTATTGGAAATTCAACACCGATAAAAAAAGTGATTGATTTAAAGGATTGGAATTTTGATCCAGAAACTCAAGATCCGGTTTTATCTTTAGGTATTATGCCTATTAGTGTCAGATTAGATCCTGTTGTACGTAATATTCAACCTGGCTCAGCAGCTATGTTATCAGGTTTACAAATAGGAGATAGAATCATAAAAGTAGATGAACAAATAATAGATATTTGGAATCCATTTATTCATTTTGTTCGAAAAAGCGCTAATATTCCATTGTTATTAACTATCGAAAGAGAAGGTAAACAAAAAAAAATAACCTTAATACCAGAACTAAAAACGATAGCTAAAGGGCAGAAAATAGGATTTGCTGGGATTGAATTATCAGTAATACCACTTCAAGATGATTACAAGATAATTCAAAAATATAATCTTTTTTATGCTTTTTACAAGGCATTGAATAAAACTTGGCAATTAATAAAATTAACAGTAGGTATGATAACTAAATTGTTTACTGGTAATATTAAACTAACCAATCTTGGTGGACCAGTTTCTATTGCAAAAGAGGCAGGAATTTCTGCTGAGTCTGGATTAATCTATTATATAATTTTTATTGCATCAATTAGTGTCAATTTAGGGATCATTAACTTGCTTCCTTTACCTGTATTAGATGGTGGACATTTACTTTTCTTGCTAATCGAAAAAATTAAAGGAAAAACAGTGTCTGAGCGTGTACAAGACTTCAGTTATCGTATTGGTGTTATTGCATTGATATTATTAATGGGGATTGCACTTTTCAATGATTTCTCTCGTCTTTAAGAAAGAGAGACTATTTAGGAATACTCAATAACAAGAATGGCGATGAAAAAGTTGTTCATAGTATTGCTGCTATTTGGCAGCACCAATACATATGGTTCAAACGAGTTTTTAGTAAAAGATATTCATTTTAAAGGTCTTCAATATATCCCCCTTGATGAAGTATTATTAAATATTCCGATTCGAGTAGGAGATGTAATTAATAATGATGATATAGCTCGTACTATTCGAACTCTATTTTCAACGGGTAATTTTGAAGAAATTAGAGTTTTGCGTGATAAAAGTACATTAATAGTTCAAGTAAAAGAACGACAAATCATTGTAAGTGTTAATTTTTTTGGTAATAAATTGATTAAAGATAATTTATTAAAGCAAAATCTTAAAGCATCAAATATTTTAGTTGGTAAAACACTTGATCCCGTAAAATTAACGAATATTAAAAAGGATCTTGAGTATTTTTATTACAGTATCGGGAATTATAATGCGAAAGTTAAAGATGTAGTCACAGTGTTACCAAATAATCGTGTTGATTTAAAATTAATTTTTTCTGAAGGGGTTTCAGCTAAGATTCAACAGATAAATATTCTCGGTAATAAAGCATTTACTAAAAGTAAATTAGTAAATCTTTTTCAATTACGTGATAATGTTCCTTGGTGGAATTTTATTTCTGATCAAAAATATCAAAAAGAAAAACTAGTTAGTGATTTAGAATTATTACGAAATTTTTATCTTGATCAAGGTTATGCTAAATTTAATATAGACTCAACAAATGTAAGTTTGACACCTAATAAGAAAGATATTTATATTACGATTAATGTTATAGAGGAAAATAAATATACCATATCAGGTGTTGAATTAAATGGAGAAACCGCTGGCCATTATGATGAAATTAATCAACTAATAACAATCAAACCTTCTTCTCTTTATAAGGGAAGTGAAGTAACTAACATGGAGAATAAAATTAAGAATCTTCTTGGTCATTATGGTTATGCATATCCTATAGTTATTACTAAACTTGAAATAAATAATAAAGATAAAACAATTAAACTTCATGTAAATATTAATGCTGGTAGACGTTTCTATGTTCGACAAATTCGCTTTACCGGAAATGATATTAGTAAGGATTCTGTTTTACGTCGTGAAATGCGACAAATGGAAGGATCTTGGTTAAGGAATAATTTAGTTAACTTAGGAAAAGAACGATTAAATCGTATTGGTTTTTTTGAAAACGTTGATGTTGAAATACAACGTGTATTCGATACACCTGATCAAGTTGATGTTATCTATAAAGTTAAAGAACATAATACTGGTTCAATGAATTTTGGTATTGGTTTTGGTACTGAAAGTGGTATTAGTTTTCAAATAGGGATTCAACAAGAAAATTGGATTGGAACAGGTAATAGCGTTGGAATTAATGCGAGCAAAAATGATTATTCGACTTATGCGGAATTATCATTAATTAATCCTTACTTTACAATCAATAATGTAAGCTTGGGTGGAAGATTATTCTATAATGATTTTAGTGCCAGAGATGCTGATTTTTCACGTTATAATAATAAAACTTATGGTTTTGATAGTATATTGAGTTTTCCTTTTAATGAAAATAATACTTTTCGAATTAGTACAGGTTTTGTTCATAACTCTTTATCTGATATGAGACCTCAAGTAGGAATCTGGCGCTATTTAGCGAGTATGGGGGAAAATATAAATTTTAATAATCAAGGATACTATTATAATTTCAATGATTTCACTCTTAATTTAGGCTGGTCTTATAATAACTTGGATCACGCTTTCTTCCCGACAACAGGAAAGAAAAGTTTAATAAATAGTAAAATTACTATTCCAGGTTCTAATAATGAATATTATAAAATTCGGATTGATACATCACAATATTATCCTATTGATAAGAATAATAGATGGATATTATTAAGTCGAGCACAAATGGGTTATGGTAATGGTTTTGACGGTAAAGAGTTGCCGTTTTATGAAAATTTTTATGCTGGTGGTGTTGGTACAGTACGTGGTTTCCGTTCTAATAATATTGGACCTAAAGCGATCTATCTTGAAGAAAAAAATTCTATAATAACTCCAAAATCATGCAGTCCATCAACAGATTCTGTTGCTGGAAATGCAATTCTAACAACCTCATTAGAGCTAATTACACCTATCCCATTTATTCATGAAAAATATACTAATTCTATCAGAACTTCTTTTTTTATTGATGCAGGTACTGTTTGGGATTCGAATTGGAGTAAAACTCCATCAAACTGGAGAACAAAAATGCCTAATTATGGTCAGGCTTCCAATATTCGAGTTTCAACAGGGATTTCTTTACAATGGATGTCACCGCTTGGCCCACTAGTATTTTCTTATGCTAAACCAATCAAAAATTATGAAGGTGATAAATCTGAAGAGTTTCAATTTAATATCGGTAAGACATGGTAAAAAGTTAATTTAATTTCATTAATTTTCTTGTAGCTGAACCTTGAAGAAATAAGGAGTTTAGTGTGAAAAAATTTTTAGATACAGTATTTTTAGGTTTTATTTTATTCGTATCTTCTAGTGTTTATGCAGAAAAAATTGCAATTATTAATGTTAGTGATGTTTTTCAGGACATAGCGACTACTAAAAATATATCTAAACAACTAGAAAAAGAATTTAAAGGACGAGCAAATGAGTTACAAAATATGGAAAAAGACTTACAGACTCAAGTGGAAAATTTTCAAAAAAATACCAATAATAATTTTAAACCTAATGAAAAAGATCTTCAAGAATTTGAAGATAAAAGAATAGATTTTATTAAAAAAGCACAACAATTTGAACAAGATAATCAACATCGTCAACAAGAGGAACGTAATAAAATACTGCAAATTATAAAAACAGCAACCAAATCTGTTGCGCTGAAAGAACGTTACGATATTGTTGTTGACATCAATTCGATTTTGTATGCAAAAGAAAGATTAAACCTAAAAAATATTACCGATCTTGTTATTAAAAAGGTTAAATAATAGATGATTTCTATTCGATTGGCTGATTTAGCTAGAAGTTTAGGTGCTCAACTACATGGTGACGGCAATATTGTTATCACCAATATTGCTCCAATACAATTAGCAAAGGAAGGGCAAATTACTTTTTTATCAGATAGCCGTTATCTAATACAACTAGAAAAATGTAAAGCTTCTGCTGTACTATTAAAACAAAAAGATCTAGCAGATAGTAAAATAGCAACATTAGTCGTTAAAGACCCTTATCTTGCTTATGCTAGGTTAGCTCAAATTTTGGATACGACCCCTAAGCCTGCAAAAAATATTCATCCTTCTGCTGTTATTGCAGAACTTGTTCAATTTGGCGAAAATGTTGCTATTGGAGCTAATTCTGTTATCGAGTCAGGTGTTACATTAGGTAATCAGGTTATCATAGGCGCAGGTTGTTTTATTGGTGAAAATGTAAAAATAGGTCAATCTACTCGTATATGGGCAAATGTTTCTATTTATCATAATGTTGAGATAGGTAAAGAGTGTCTGATTCAATCTGGGACTGTCGTTGGTTCAGATGGGTTTGGATACGCAAATGAAAAAGGAAAATGGGTAAAAATACCTCAATTAGGTACAGTTATTATTGGTAATAATGTCGAAATCGGTGCTTGTACCACAATTGATCGCGGCGCACTAGATAATACAATTATTGGTAATGGAGTTATCATTGATAACCAATGTCAAATTGCTCACAATGTAATTATTGGTAATCATACAGCTATTGCTGGTGGAGTTATTATGGCCGGTAGTCTAAAAATAGGCCAATATTGTATGATTGGTGGTGCAAGTGTGATTAATGGACATATGGAAATTTGCGATAAAGTCACTATAACAGGAATGAGTATGGTAATGCGTCCGATTAATAATCCAGGAGTATACTCTTCTGGTATTCCATTACAGCCTAATAAGGCTTGGCGAAAAACAGCAGCTTTAGTTATGAGTATTAATGAAATGGTTAAGCGTATAAAGGTGTTAGAACGTAAGGTATTTAGTAAAGATAGCTAAATATAACTTGTGTAGATTTGTTAATTACGGCCTGCAAGAATAACCTTATTTATGGTTAAAGCAGGCCGAATTATTCATATATGTTTTTTAATTTAAATAAGAAGAGTCTTTTCTATGAGTGATAAGCATACTCTGGATATAGAAGAAATTTTAGATTTATTACCCCATCGTTATCCCTTTTTGTTAGTTGATCGTGTATTGGATTTTGAAGAGGGTAAATTTTTACGTGCAGCAAAAAATGTATCTTTTAATGAACCTTTCTTTCAAGGTCATTTCCCTGGTAAGCCAATATTTCCTGGTGTATTAATTCTTGAAGCTATGGCTCAAGCTGCAGGTATTTTAGCTTTTAAGAGCGTTGGAAAATTAAAGCCTGGTGAACTTTATTATTTTGCTGGTATTGACGAAGCAAGATTTAAACATCCAGTAGAACCTGGAGACAAAATGGTTTTTGAAGTAACTTTTATTAAAACTAAACGTGGTTTAACTCGTTTTAAAGCTGTTGCAAAAGTAGATGAAAAAGTTGTTTGTGAAGCGATAATGATGTGTGCTCGAACCCAAGAAGTATAAAATGAGGGCTGATATGATTAATAAAACAGCGATTATTCATCCCTCTTCTATTATTGAAGAGGGTTCGATTATCGGTGAAAATGTCCGTATAGGCCCGTTCTGCTATATTAGTTCTCAGGTTGAAATTGCTGCAGATACAACACTGAAATCTCATGTAGTTATAAATGGTAATACCAAAATTGGTTATAATAATCAGATATTTCAATTTGTGACTATAGGTGAAACTAATCAAGATCTAAAATATCAAGGAGAACCAACTCGAGTTGAGATTGGTAATTGCAATTACGTTAGAGAGAGTTGTACTATTCATCGTGGCACACTACAAGGAGGAGGTTTAACAAAAATAGGAAATAATAATCTATTGATGGTAAATACACATATTGCCCATGATTGTTTACTAGGAGATTATTGTATTATTGCTAATAATGGTACTCTTGGTGGACATGTTAAACTGGATGATTATGTTATTATTGGTGGTATGAGTGCTGTACATCAATTTTGTCAAATTGGTGCTCATGTTATGGTTGGTGGTTGTTCCGGTGTTGCCAAAGATATTCCGCCTTATCTAATTGCGCAAGGTAATCATGCTATTCCTTATGGAGTGAATATTGAAGGGTTAAAACGTCGTGGTTTTAATAAAGAATCGCTATATGCAATTAAAAATGCTTATAAAATTCTTTATCGTTGTGGTAAAACGTTAGATAAAGCTAGACAAGAATTGCTAACACTTGGAAAAGATAATCAACAGGTAAAGATACTAAGTGATTTTTTAGAGAATTCAGTAAAATCTAAACGAGGAATTATTCGTTAAAAAATATAATAGGAGAAAATTTGCCAAATAGTCATGAAATTGAAATTCAACAACGACCTTTGACTATTGGTCTCGTTGCAGGAGAAAGATCAGGAGACATACTTGGTGCAGGTCTTATTCGTGCACTAAAACAGAAAGTACCTAATGCTTGTTTTTTTGGTATAGCAGGCCCATTGATGCAAGAAGAAAAATGTGAATCCTGGTATGAAATGGAAGAACTTGCAGTTATGGGGATCGTTGAAGTTTTTAAGAAGATACCGAGATTATTCCAAATTCGAGTTGATATAACTAGACGTTTTTCTAAATTACAGCCTGATGTATTTATTGGAATAGATGTTCCTGATTTTAATATTTCTCTTGAGAAAAAATTAAAGAAAAAAGGAATAAAAACGATTCATTATGTAAGCCCTTCTGTTTGGGCGTGGAGACAAAATCGTATATTTAAAATAGGAAAAGCGACAGATCTATTACTTATATTTTTACCTTTTGAGAAAAGCTTTTATGATCGTTACAATATTTCCTCTCGTTTTATCGGACATACAATGGCTGATATTATACCTTTACACCCTGATAAAGAGGCTGCAAGAGCACACTTAAATATAACCAATAATGCTAAATGTTTAGCTATTTTACCTGGTAGCCGTTCTTCTGAAGTTGAAATGTTGACTGCAGATTTTTTACACGCTGCCAAAATTTTAAAAAAAGATTTTCCTTGTTTACAGATTTTAGTTCCTATTGTTAATCAACAATGTAGACGGAAATTTGAAAGAATTTACCGAGAGGTTTCTCCAAATTTATCACTAAAAATTTTAGATGGACAATCGAGAATAGCGATGATTGCAGCCGATGTAACTTTATTGGCCTCTGGAACAGCTTCATTAGAATGTATGTTAGTAAAATGTCCTATGGTAGTTGGATATAGAATGAATTCAGTAACTTATTGGTTAGTTAAACGTATGATCAAAATATCTTTTATTTCATTACCTAATTTATTGGCAGGAAAAGAGTTGGTTAAAGAATTTATTCAGAAAGATTGTCACCCTGAGAAATTAGCTAAATCACTTAAATCTTTATTAATCGACAAAAAAAAGATTGAAAATCTAAAAAAGAATTTTTTAAAACTACATGAAAGTATCCGTTGCCATGCTGATCAACAAGCAGCAGAAGCTGTATTAAAACTAACTAAAAATAAATAATTTTTATTTTTAATCTTAAAGCTAATTTTATTGTTGGTATTAATAAATTTTTGTGCTCTTAGGATTTTTTTTAGGTAAGCAGTTTTATAATTTATTGTTATTTTATGGCCAAAAATTAATAATAGATTTATAAGTTAAAAAAATCAATAAAAAGTAATATACTCTCCTCCATGAGAATTTAAGATAAGTGTTATATTATAAAATAAGACTCCTAAAATATAAAATAGATAATATATCCAGTATATTATAGAAAACTTTAAAAAATAGATACTAATATCAGTATTTACTACTACTGCTGATATTATTTCTTAGATGACAATAAAATACCTTTGGATTTCTTGTACCTTTTAGATAATTATTAAAGGTAAATAAGTTTAATATAGAAATTACTACCACATAAATATTAACGAAGATAATCCGAGATAAAAAAATGCAAGAATTATGATATTCTTATTCAGAATATGTTTTATTCAACATAAAGAGTTATCCAACAGTATTTCATTTAGCAAAACTTACTTATCATAGTGTTAAATATAATTTCATCACAAAAGTTTTTTGATTGTTCTTTTCGATCTCTAAGTTTTCAGAGAGTATATATAAAATGGCAGAACCACGTTTTATACATTTGCATGTACATAGTGATTATTCTATTATGGATGGATTAGCAAAAATTAATCCTCTCGTTAATAGAGCGGCAGAATTTGGCATGCCGGCATTGGCAATAACTGATTTTACCAATCTTTATGGTTTAATAAAATTTTATATTTCTGCTCATGTAGCGGGTATTAAGCCGATTATTGGAGCAGATTTTTATCTAGAAAGCGAATTACTAGGTAATGAAGTTTCTCAATTAACGATCCTAGCAAAAGATAATAAAGGTTATCATAATCTGATATTACTTATATCAAAAGCTTATCAAAAAGGTTATGGAACGATAGGACCAACAATTAAACAAGAATGGCTTGTAACTCATAAGGATGGGATTTTATTACTCTCTGGTGGTTGCATGGGAG
The DNA here is from genome assembly GCA_046530785.1 of Arsenophonus sp. Classification (GTDB taxonomy): domain Bacteria; phylum Pseudomonadota; class Gammaproteobacteria; order Enterobacterales; family Enterobacteriaceae; genus Arsenophonus. Next base: position 8,615 of record JBHEQT010000031.1, on the reverse strand, counting down.
ATGTTGGTAAATTTCTATTACGAGGTAATCTAAAATTTGTAGAAAAATGTTTAGATTTCTATCAAACTCATTTCCATAATAATTATTATTTAGAATTTGTAAGGATCGGACATGAACGTCTTAATGAAGAAAAATATTTATATGAAGCAGTTAAATTAGCATCCGAAAAAAGAATTCCTGTTGTCGCTACAAATAATGTTCGCTTTATTGATAGTGATGATTTTTTCGCTCATGAAATACGGGTGGCAATCCATGATGGATTTACTCTCTCTGATCCGAAAAGACCTAAAAATTATAGTCCTCAACAATATCTACGGACCGAACAGGAAATGATTGAATTGTTTATCGATATTCCTGAAGCACTTGAAAATAGTGTTGAAATTGCTAAACGATGTAACGTAATGATTCGTTTAGGAGAATATTTCTTACCACAATTTCCTACTAATAAAATGAAAACAGAAGATTTTCTTATAAAACGTGCTAAATCTGGTTTGAAAGAACGTTTGCAATTTCTTTATCCCGATGAAAAAAAAAGAAATGAGAAACGGATAGAATATGATGAACGTTTAGATATCGAGTTACGAGTAATTAATCAGATGGGGTTTCCTGGTTATTTTTTAATCGTAATGGAATTTATTCAATGGTCAAAAAATAACAATATTCCAGTTGGACCAGGAAGAGGTTCAGGTGCTGGATCATTAGTGGCTTACGCATTAAAAATTACTGATTTAGATCCTCTTGAATTTGACCTGCTATTTGAACGTTTCCTTAATCCTGAACGTGTATCCATGCCTGATTTTGATGTGGATTTTTGTATGGAAAAACGAGATCAAGTAATTGAGCATGTTGCAAAAATATATGGTCGTGAAGCTGTATCACAAATTATTACTTTTGGTACTATGGCAGCAAAAGCAGTTATTCGAGATGTTGGTCGAGTATTGGATTATCCGTATAGATTTGTTAATCGTATCTCAAAGTTAGTTCCGTCAGATCCTGGAATAACCCTTGAAAAGGCATTTTCTGTAGAGCCACAACTGAAAGAAATTTATGATTCGGATGAAGAAGTTAAGAGATTGATAGATATAGCACGAAAACTTGAAGGCGTGACTCGTAATGCAGGTAAACATGCTGGTGGAGTAGTGATTGTTCCTACTAAAATAACAGATTTTGTACCACTTTATTGTGATTCTGAAGGTCAGAATCCACTTACTCAATTTGATAAAAATGATGTTGAATACGCCGGTCTAGTAAAATTTGATTTTCTTGGTCTTAGAACTTTGACAATTATTAGTTTGACGTTAAATATGATTAATCAAAATCAAAAAAAACAAAATTGCTCGCCAATAAATATCGCGTCAATTCCATTTAATGATCAAAAATGTTTTGAAGTGCTACAGCGTGCAGAAACAACAGCGGTATTCCAACTAGAATCTCGTGGTATGAAAGATTTAATTAAGCGACTACGTCCTGACTGTTTTGAAGATATGATCGCTTTGGTTGCACTTTTTCGTCCCGGTCCATTACAATCAGGGATGGTGGATAATTTTATTAATCGTAAGCATGGACGAGAAACTATTTCTTATCCTGATGCTGAATGGCAGCATAAATCATTACAACCTATTTTAGAATCTACATATGGAATAATTCTTTATCAAGAACAAGTTATGAAGATTGCTCAGGTGCTTTCCGGTTATACTTTAGGTGGAGCAGATATGCTCCGGAGGGCAATGAGTAAAAAAAACCCTAAAGAAATGATGAAACAGCGATTAATTTTTAAAGAAGGAGCAATTAAAAATGGTATTACTGGTAAGTTAAGTATGAAAATTTTTGACTTGTTGGAAAAATTTGCCGGTTACGGATTCAATAAATCACATTCTGCTGCTTACGCATTACTGTCTTATCAGACACTTTGGCTAAAAACACATTATCCAGCTGAATTTATGTCCGCAGTTATGACAGCGGATATTGATAATACCGAAAAGGTAGTTGGTTTAGTTGATGAATGCTGGCGTATGGGTTTAAAAGTGCTACCACCAGATATTAATAGTGGATTATATCATTTTCATGTTAATGAAAAGGGTGAGATTGTTTATGGTATTGGAGCAATTAAAGGTATTGGTGAAGCTACAATAGAAGCTATTATTGAATCTAGAAAAAAAGATGGTTCTTTTAAAGAAATTTTTGATCTTTGCTCACGTGTTAATAATAAAAAGATTAATCGTCGAATTATGGAAAAATTGATTATATCTGGTGCCTTTGATCATTTAGGTCCGCACCGTGCTGCGTTAATATCTTCATTAGAAGATGCTTTAAAAGCGGCAGATCAGAATACTAAAGCGGAAGCTATAGGACAAACTGATATGTTTGGCATATTAACTGAAGTCCCTAATCAGGTTAAACAATCTTATTTTAATGTAGTTAAATGGCCTGAACATATTATATTGGAAGGTGAAAGAAAAACGTTAGGTCTTTATTTAACTGGACATCCTATTACAGCTTATTTATCTGAAATTGAACGTTATAGTAGTGGATTGAGATTAAAAGATATCGATCCAACATATCGAGGACAAATCTTAACTGTTGTTGGTTTAGCGTTGACAGTGAAAATAGTAACAACTAAGTATGGAAATAGAATCGGAATATGTACTTTAGATGATCGATCTGGACGGTTAGATATAATTTTATCGTCCGATATATTAGAAATGCATCAACATTTACTAGAGAGAGATAAAATATTAATTGCAACAGGTCAGGTAATCGTTGATGATTTTAATGGTGGTAATAAGATATCTGTTCATAAATTAATGGATCTTAGTGAAGCTCGTAAAAAATATGTTCATGGTATTTCTATTTCATTAATAGATAGTCAAATTGATGAGCAATTATTAAAACGTCTTCATAGAATATTGAAAACTTATTGTTCAGGGACAATACCTGTTTATTTTTATTATAAGAAAAAAAATGCCAAAACTAAATTAAAATTAGGAGTTAATTGGCGCCTTATACTGACAGATGATCTTCTAACTGAGTTACGAACTCTGCTAGGTAATCAGCAGGTAGAATTAGTATTTGACTAAATAGGAATATTATGAGCCTTAATTTTCTGGATTTTGAACAACCAATTGCAGAATTAGAGTCAAAAATAGAATCATTAAGATCGGTAAATCGTAAGGATACCAAACTAGATATTGACTTAGATGAAGAAATCGATAAACTTCATAAAAAAAGTTTAGAATTAACACGAAAAATTTTTTCTAACTTAAATTCTTGGCAAATAGCACAACTTGCTCGTCACCCTATGCGACCTTATACATTGGATTATACTAAACGTATATTCACTCATTTCCAGGAGTTAGCAGGTGATCGTATTTATGCTGATGATAAAGCTATTGTAGGAGGATTGGCTCGATTGAATGGGCTTCCAGTAATGGTTATTGGTCATCAAAAAGGACGTGAAATAAAAGAAAAAATTCGCCGAAATTTTGGAATGCCAGCACCAGAAGGATATCGTAAAGCTTTACGACTAATGAAAATATCTGAACGTTTTAAGTTACCGATTATTACATTTATCGATACACCGGGAGCATATCCTGGTGTTGGAGCAGAAGAACGAGGTCAATCCGAAGCAATTGCTCGAAATTTACGTGAAATGTCTCGCCTCTCTGTTCCTATTATTTGTACAGTAATTGGTGAAGGAGGATCTGGTGGAGCATTAGCCATTGGTGTTGCTGATAAAATGAATATGTTACAGTATAGCACTTATTCTGTCATTTCACCAGAAGGATGCGCATCTATTCTTTGGAAAAGCATAGATAAAGCTCCATTAGCTGCTGAAGCAATGGGGATTACTGCTTCTCGTTTAAAATCACTCGATCTAATTGATAATATCATTAAAGAGCCATTAGGTGGAGCTCATCGTAATTATGAGCAAATTTCTCATAATCTTAAAAATCGTATTTTAAATGATTTAAATGATATCAATTTATTTAGTCCAGAAGAGTTAAAAAATCGTCGTTATAAACGACTGATGGAATGTGGTTATTGCTAGTTTTTCTATATTAAACAAATTTCATTTACTTTTTAAGTGAATTTTGTTTTATTACGATAAATTATTATTTAATATTAGTAATATAATGATTGGAAAATAGAGAAAAAATCATGACTCTTGATGAGTCAGAATTGCTAAATGAAATTATAAAAAACATCGGTTCTAAACACAAAATATTGGTAGGTTTCAGCGGTGGATTGGATTCAACAGTTTTATTAGATTCCTTAGTGAAATTACGTAAAACTACTTCTCCAAACCTTAAGATCCGCGCGGTTTATATCCATCATGGAATTAATAATAAAGCTAATGAGTGGGCTATCCATTGCCAAAAAGTTTGTTTAGATTTGCAAGTAGACTTTTGTTTACAATATGTTTATATTAACAAAACTAAAAAAGGTATAGAAGCAGCAGCTCGTGATTCTAGATATCAAGTTTTTCGTGAAATATCTTTACCAAAAGAAATTATTGTTACTGCTCAACATTTAGATGATCAAGTAGAAACTTTTTTATTGGCTTTAAAAAGGGGTAGTGGACCAGCAGGTTTGTCTGCAATGCCTATTTCTATTCCGTTTGCTGATACTTATTTAATTAGACCACTATTATCAATTAGCCGTAAGCAATTGTTTTTTTATGCTAAAAGTAAATCTCTCTCTTGGATAGAAGATGAGAGTAATCAAGATCAGCGCTATGATCGTAATTTTTTACGTTTAATCATAATGCCATATTTTAAAAGCCGGTGGCCTTACTTCTTGAAAACAGTGGCTAGAAGTGCTAGATTATGCGCAGAACAAGAATCATTAATAAATGAGTTACTAAAAAATTATTTGTTTGATTTAGTAACACCAGAGGGATCATTGCAACTTGATACTTTAATAAGCTTTTCTAAAATAAAACGTAATGCAATATTACGGCGTTGGTTTAGTTTACACGGAATTTTAATGCCTTCTTATTCTCAATTAGAACAGATTTGGAAAAACGTAATCTGTGCACGTTCAGATGCACAGCCGAAATTTATTTTATTTAATAAAAATGTTATCCGTCGTTTTAAACAACAACTTTGGTTATTACCAAAGTTTAAAGATTTGACTAAAATTTGTTTATCATGGAAGTTACCTTCAGAACTTAAATTACCAGATAACTTAGGTAAGCTAATCATCACAAATAATGGAAAGGAATTGCGTGCTCCATTACAAAATGAAAAGGTTACTGTTCGATTTGGATTAAAAGGAAAAATTAAAATTATTGGTCGTCAACATTCTAGAAAAAGTAAAAAGATTTGGCAAGAGTTAGGTGTTGCACCTTGGTTAAGAGATAGAACTCCTTTAATTTATTATAATGATAAACTCATTGCAGCTGTTGGGGTATTTATTACCGAATCAGGGCGATTTATTCAAGGGAGGTTTCAATTAAAAATTGAATGGATAAAAGATAATAATTCATTATTTTATAAATAATTTTTATTATTTTGATTTTTAGTAATAAGTTTTATGACTCAAAATAATTAAAAATAATATTTCTAATTTAACATAACTAAAACTAACAATATTATATAAATCGTAATTTATTTTTATTCAGTATCTATACTTAAAATATAACCTTTTCATAATTATTTTGGTAAGCAATCATTTCTTTTTTTAATATTTGTATTTATAAAAGCATAATACTCACATAAAGAATACATAATAGAAAGATTTTATCTTAGTAAAATTCAACGTAATTTTATAAAATGTATAGTAAATAATGAAACAAATAAATGATTTTAAATATTATTAAAATAGATAACATACTTTATATAAATAACTTAATTTTATTCTAATATCGATAATATTACTAATAAATTTTAAAAACAATGATGATTTAAAGATCATTGATAAAATTATTACTCATGATTAGTTTTTAGACAAAATTTCTAGATGATAAGATAAAAATCTTACAATAATGGAAGAAAATTCAATAAAGTTTACGATGGTTATATGCTCTATTTATGTAATTGTTAAGTTATTAACATAATATTTTTAATCGGAAAGATATATTTATTTCATAATTCTTTTAAAGAAGAAAATATAGATATTATTTATTATAAAAAATTTTAACTAATCCATTAAATTTTCTTTTTAAAAAAATACTTCTTAATCTATATTTAAATATAGATTAAGAATAGAATTTTCCATTCTAAAAAAACAAAATTCCCCTCCTCCCCCTTCCCCCATATTATTCTTTTATAGAAAAAAGAATTCTTCTATAATGAAAGAAGGAAAATAGATTCTATATTCGCTAAAATACATTTAAAGAAATTATAAAGTAAAAATAATTATAATAAAGTGATATAGATTTAGAAAATAGATATTAAATAAAAATATTAGAAATGATTAAACTTATTTACAGATAATGAATATTATATAAATCCGCGTCTTCTCCTAAATAAAAATTTAATTACTTCATTACAATATGAATTCCAAGATAAGATTAATTAAATTTTAATAAATTATTTATTAAATTTGTTTATTATCAAATATATGAAATATAAAATAAAAATAACTTTATTTTATCACTTATGAATAATTAATTAAGTTTCGTTTTCAAAAAATCAATTATCTCAAAAAAATCAATAAATACATTATTGTTATCTCTCCGATTTTTATATTCAAGTTTCTTTTTATCTAAATTATGATCACTTACTACGATTATGTGTGGTATTCCAATAAGCTCCATATCGGCAAACATCACACCAGGTTGTTCTTTTCGATCATCAAAAATAACATCAATACCATTTTCTTTCAAATCATAGTAAAGTTTTTCACTAACCTCTTTAACACGATATGATTTATGCATATTCATAGGTAAAATAGAAACTTGAAAAGGTGCGATCGTATTAGACCAAATAATCCCCTTTTCATCGTGACTTTGTTCAATTGCTGCTGCTACAATTCGACTGATACCGATACCATAACATCCCATCATTACCATTTGATTATAACCATCTTTATTTTGAACACTAACCTTCATTATTTTAGAATATTTAGTTCCTAATTGAAAAATGTGACCAACTTCTATTCCACGTTTAATTTGTAGCGTTCCTTTACCATCTGGACTGGGATCGCCTTCAACGACATTTCTTAAATCATAAACGTCTGGTAAAGGTAGATCTCGGTTCCAATTAATACCAAAATAATGTTTATAATCGATATTAGCTCCGGCGATAAAATCACTTATTATGGAAGCACTTCGATCTATAATTGCAGGAATTGGTAAGTTAACAGGACCTAATGAAGAGGGGCAAACTTTAAAGATTTTACGTATTTCTTCTTTCGTTGCGAACCTTAATGGATTAGCAACTAAAGGATATTTTTGTGCTTTAATTTCATTTAATTCGTGATCACCACGAATTATTAAGGCAATAAACTGATGACCACTCTCTTTTTTTGCACTTACAATTAAAGTTTTAACGGTTTTCTGAATAGATAAATTATATTTATTAACAAGATCGGAAATAGTTTTTACTTTATTGGTATCGATAAGACGCATATTTTCAGTTGGTTCAGGACATTCTCTTGTAATGGAAATAGCTTCTGCTAACTCAATATTAGCAGCATAATCCGAAGTAGTAGAAAAAACAATATTATCTTCCCCACTATCAGCTAGTACTTGAAATTCATGAGAAGCATTACCACCAATAGAACCATTATCCGCTTGAACTACTCTGAAATTGAAGCCAATACGATTAAAGATTCTACTATATGCTGCATACATTGCAGCGTAAGTTTTCTGCAATGACTCTTGGTCGATATGAAAAGAATAAGCATCTTTCATAATAAATTCACGTGAGCGAATAACACCAAAACGAGGCCTGACTTCGTCACGAAATTTTGTTTGGATTTGATAAAGGTTCAATGGGAGTTGCTTATAAGAATTCACTTCTTTACGAAAGAAATCAGTAATAATCTCTTCATGAGTAGGACCCAAAACAAAAGATCGATCACTACGATCAACAAAACGAAGTAATTCCGGACCATATTCATTCCAGCGTCCATTTTCTTTCCATAGATCAGATGGCTGAACTATGGGCATAAAAACTTCAATTGCACCAGAACGATTCATCTCTTCACGAATAATATTTTCAACTTTTCGTAATACACGAACACCAGTTGGTAACCACTCATATATTCCTGAAGCAATTTTACGGATCATACCTGCACGAAGCATTAGCTTGTGACTAATTAGTTCAGCATCGATAGGAGTTTCTTTTAAAGTAGAGAGAAGATATTGGGTTGTACGCATTATTAGAAAAGCTTCCATTAATAGTTAAATTACTTCTAGTTGATTATTAAAACCATTTAAAATAAGAACTATTCTTTTAAGTCTACCAGTGAATTTCTAATGTAAAAATAAATAACTTAATTTTATTATAGAATAAATCTTAATTTGTGTCGGATCTTAAAAATATATTAATAAATTTTTCTAATTTGACTAATTAAAGCATTATTTAGTATATTTATACACTTTACTTGAAAACTTCTCTTTCAAATAAAGAGAGAAAAGGTGGGTCATAATTTACTAAATATAGTTA
>JBHEQT010000030.1:0-4727 GCA_046530785.1 Arsenophonus sp. | reverse complement strand
TTTCATTTTATGATTTATTTTATCCATTAGGTTTAAATCAACTTGTAAGAATATTTAAATAAATAATTATTCCATAATATTTTTACTTTGAATGAATAGATTTTATGTATTAAAATATATTCATATTGGGATTATTTTTAATATTAAAGTTAAAATAATACTTTTTTAATAAAAGTTTAAACTCTTTTTAAAAAAAAGTAAATTTTTACAATTTATATATTTTAAGATAAAAATTAAAAAGCAATGAAGATTTTATATGCTAATTTTATTAATATTAAATCTGTATTATTAAAGATTTATTATTATTTTGAAAATATTGTATAGTTCTCTGTTGAGAAAAATGAGAAATTATTTATTTCTTATCGAAATTGGTAATTTAAAAATTTAAGAAACAGACTTATTTTTAAAAGAGAAAAGTTTAATCGATATAATTTTATTACGATTATTTAACTTTAGTAATTTAAGGATATCATCATCTCTAGCTAAATAACAATATTTATTATATTGTAAAATACAATACTATTATTATATTCAATAAATATAAAAAGTTAAATAATTAATGATGGGATTAAGATAAGAGACGATTTCAGGAAGAGAAAAGCTGGTAGATTTTTAATGCCTTAAATTATGATATTTTAAAATACTAAATTAACAAAAATTTCCCAATAAATGAATAACAAAATAGTTTCATTAATGAAACATGTATAATACAAAACGTAGTGCATTTTCTTATTATATTTTAAGTAATAATATGAAAATAATGAATATAAATATTTTAAGCACTTTTTTGAAATTAAGAAAAATTCAAATAAACTCTAAATCGTATTTCGTTAAAAATAAATATATTTTACAATCATTTTCATATTAATTATTTTAATGATCTACAGTTTCTTATCAATTATCTAATAATTTTTTGTTATGTAATATTTTGTTTAATTATAAAATAAATAACAATAATTAAAATAGAAGAATTAACCTTTTATCTTGAATCAAGTTAATGATTAATTTAGAAGTATTTAATTATAACTTTCAGAAACAATCGTTAAATTAAGAATCTTTCTAAATTAAGTTTTCTATTATATTAATATTTTTTAATTAATTTTGAATGGTAAAGTGAACTTACATTATTAAGTTTATTAGCTTTTAGCATAAAACTAATAATTTTTATTTTTCTATTTTATTTAGAATAAAATAGGTTTTAAGAATATAAAGATCTAATTTTATTATTAATCATATTAAGATTTTTATCTAAAATATAAGTTGCCAATAAGAATATTATTCGTAATTTAATTATTTAAATGGAATTGATTTAGATTTTCACTAAAACATAATAAAAGGTATTAAATCTTTTTCTTATTTATTATTTAGTTAGAATTTTATAATTCATAAGATTGCATATCAATTAAATAAAAATATTTAATCTTAGAACTTTCTATTTTCACGTTAGAGGTAGAGTGTGACCTTATTTTTTAAGTATAGAAAGATTACAGATATAGAATTTTTAAGATACGATCTTGATCGTGTCCTCTCCAAAAAGATCTATATTTAAGAAGTTAATTTCTTATTCATATCTATTAAATTATAAATTAGGAAAGAAGAAAAATTATGGTTAAAATATAATGAATTCTTCTTCTTATGATAAGAAGGGTTTGGTTAATATATTTCTTCTATTAAGAAAAGTTTAAAACTCTAGTTAAAGAAACCCTAATAACCATAACTAATAGTCAAGAGTAAAACTAAAAAAATAAAAAATATATTAAATAATCAATTAATATCATTTAATTTCTTTATAATATATTTAACGTTAGTTTTTCTATTTAACAACAGAGGAATCTAAATAAGAAGTTCTAAATTTATTATTAACACTAATTAATTAATATTAATTTTTAATATTAGTTTTTCGATTTTTACAGAAGAAATAGGACTTGATGATCCTTAAACTTAATTTCTCAATAACGATAGGATTTAAAATGACAGATAAATTAACTTCTTTACGTAAAATAACCACTATTGTAGCAGATACAGGGGATATTACTGCAATAAATCTTTATAAACCTGAAGATGCAACAACTAACCCATCTTTGATCCTTAATGCGCTTCAAATAAAAGAATATCAACCCCTCATTCATGAAGCGATTAGTTGGGCTCGTGAACAAAGTCATTCACAAAAACAACAAATTATCGATGCATCTGATAAATTAATAGTTAATATTGGGTTAAAAATTTTACAATTAATTCCAGGAAGAATTTCAACGGAAATTGATGCTCGTCTTTCCTATGATAGGGAAGCTTGCATTAAAAAGGTTCAGAGAATTATTGAGCTTTATAATATAGCAGGTATTAAAAATGATCGTATTTTAATGAAATTAGCTTCAACATGGCAAGGGATCCGTGCTGCAGAACAGTTGGAAAAAGAGGGTATTAACTGTAATTTAACATTATTATTCTCTTTTGCTCAGGCACGTGCTTGTGCTGAAGCGGGAGTTCATCTGATTTCGCCTTTTGTCGGTCGTATTTTTGATTGGTATAAAGCAAATACTGATAGAAAAAAATATACCTCACAAGAAGATCCTGGAGTTATTTTTGTTAAAAAAATTTATAATTATTATAAACAGCATGGCTATAAAACAGTAGTTATGGGGGCAAGTTTTCGAAATATTGATCAAATTTTACAATTAGCTGGCTGTGATCGTTTAACAATTTCACCGGAATTACTTAAAGAGCTTTCTGAGTCAGAAGGTGAAGTTGTTTGTAAGTTAGCATTCAATTCAAAAATTCAATCACCTCCTCCTAAACCTATGAGAGAATCAGAAATTTACTGGAATCATTATGCTGATGCTATGGCGACGGATAAATTAGCTGATGGTATTCGTAAATTTGCTATCGATCAAGAAAAGTTGGAAAAAATAATTGCAGAACAGATATAATTAATATTTTTTCTAAGATAAAATCTTATGGGGAAATTATATTCTGAATTTTGTTTACTTTTCTTGATTTTCAATAAAATAAAAAAATATTTTGACATTTTTATTCTTATTCTATAAATAAATTTTATTTGTGATTAAATATCTTATTGTAAAGATTAAATTTAAGGACTTAATCGATAAGTTACATATAAAAAATAGGTTTTATTTTTTTTGAAATATTAAAAATAGAATTTATTAAAATTATCGGTTTCTCATTTTATTTAAAAATTAATTGTCAATGTTAACTAAAATTTTTTTTAAAAGAGATGCTTCATTAATGCATAATAAATAAAAATTATTGAAATTATGTTTTGTAAATTAACTAATAAATTTAATTTATTAGTTAATTTACAAAACACTAGAATCGTCTCAATTTTAACATATATTAAATATAAATACTTGGTAAATTATTAATTAGAAAAGTCTTGTTTAATACTTAAAGATTAAATTTATCAAAAAAGGATACTTATTAAAATGATAAAGATACTCTTTTAAATTTAGTTTATAGAAAACTATTTCTATATTGAAATATGGTAAAAATAAAACCTAAATCTTAAAAATTTTTAGATAAAGATCTTTCTTCTTTTTAAAGATACTTTTTTAAAATTGATGATGTTGTTTAAGTTACTAACTCTTTCTATTATTATTTTCCTTATTTTGCAAAAGCAAATAATACGATTATCATATAAAATAGATTAGTAAAAATCAACATTGCTGAACTGTTTTTATATATCTAGCAAAACTTATTTTTCGGATTTTTTTAATACCTTAAAATCAACATATTTTTTCGTAAAAAAAATGAACAACTTATAATTAAAAACTGTAATATTTTTATTATATCAAAATTTTAGAAAATTAAATGATACATTCTTATTTTATCATTTCTACTTATCTAACTTTTATTTGTTATTCTGATTTGTTTTATGAATAAAGTAATAATACACAAATATATAAAAAGATATTTTCTAAGTTTTTATGATATTCTCCTTATTGATCAGAAGATAAAATATCGGATTTATATAATTACGATTTTAACATGTATACATTTTCTGTTTTACAAAGTATCTCTCCAAAGAGACTCTGGAAAAGTCACCTCTAAAAAGTTAAGTTATTTTCAATAATTAGAGATATGGGTTTTTATAATATCCGAAATTACCTAAATCCCATTTTAATGTTTTTCAGTCAAATAACAAAGTTTTATAGTAAAATTTGCTAATCATGATTTTTGAAAATTTTTCTGGTTTCTTTTTCTACTTATCCTTTTTAAAGTTATAAAAAGATGAATATGAGAATAGTGAAATTAACTTCTTTATAAGAAGAAAGAGTAAAAAGAGAAGCTCAATTTTAATTTCTCATCTTTCTCATTAATCTTAGAAAAGATTAGCTGTTTAAGAAAATAAGATTTTATTAAATAATGGACTTAATTTAACTTTAAACAAGATAAATAAATTTTACCTGAGATTCATAGAAACTAATTTATTGTTTAATTTCGCTCAAAAGCAATCTTACAACAGCTTTTCCTTAATAAATTAAACAACTTTCTGCAAAAGGTTCTGTAAGATTTACATTTATAGTTTTGATTTTGATATTCATATAAAATATTAGGAAATAAATAAAATAGTATTTTCTGATATCCATTATCATACTTTTATTATAGTAGTATTTCATTTTATGATTTATTTTATCCATTAGGTTTAAATCAACTTGTAAGAATATTTAAATAAATAATTATTCCATAATATTTTTACTTTGAATGAATAG
>JBHEQT010000029.1:0-5942 GCA_046530785.1 Arsenophonus sp. | reverse complement strand
TATATAATTCTATACTTTCTGTTTTAATAAGAAAATATTAAAACTACATTTGTACAATTTGTAGATCGTTAATTCTTATTTCTGAAAACAATAGGAAACGGGGGCCAAACTATTAAGTCAGAAAATAATCAGATCATCTAAGAAATCTTCTTTCCAGAAAGAAGATTTCTATAAAAATATTTATAAATTTTTAATGGTAAAAAGCTCTCTTCTAAAGAACCATTTAATTTTTAGAATTAAAGAAAAATCACATATTTAGATTATTTCAATATAAATTGAAATAATTTACAATTTTAATCTTTATCAATTTTTGATGCAATAAACACATTAATTTATCCATTCAAAACCTTTCCATTGAAATAAAAAATTTTAAATAAAAAAGAAGTCATCAATTTTAAAAAAATTAACAGGTTTAATTAAGAAGCATTAGAAGATCTATCTAAATTTTTTATGGTTTATTTTGATATGAATTTTATAAAAATGATTCATATCAACTAAAATTTGATAAAATTTTTTAGAGTTATTTAATAAATTATCTATTCCTTATGAAATTCAATTTTCTTATTATGAATAAAAGCAAATACTATCTTTTTGTTTTAATCCACTTATTTTAGTAACTAACCACTACTATTATTATTCTATAATTTTGATTTCAGAAAAAAATTGAAAATGATTATATATATTCACTCATAAACTGACTTAAAAAACTAAAAAGTAAGTTTACTGTGATGTTATATGCATTAAAAGATCTAATTGATACCTAAGTAATAGATATAGTGAAATAATACTAACATAAGAATTTTAAATATAGATGGTAAAGGAATAATATATTTTAAGAAAATTGCTAGATAAATACGATAATATCTAATAAAAGGAGACAAGTTTAGAATAAAATAAGATTAATTTCGCTTCCTATTTAATTAGGATATATATCGAAATTGTAAATGATAAAATATCAATTTATGATTTATATGTCATAAGTGCAGTGAATAAACATTCGCATTCAAAATAATAAATTTTATTATTACATGTAATAATCTCAATAAGGTAACTTTGTATAGTATTTAAGGAGATATATTTAATTGATAAATTTGAATGATTTATGACTAGAATCAAATTCTATTTGTTTAATTTTTTTTAAAAACAGAATAGGAACTTCGAAAGTTAAATTCTTATTCATATACAAAATAATATGCTAAATACATCGATTAAGTTGATTGGCAGAAAAACCAATTAGTTAAAATTTGAAAACTAAAAAATTTTTATGATAAAATTAAGAAATTTTCTTTCATAAAATCATTAACTTTTTATACTGGTTTGATCTTAAAGTGAATTAAGTGGTTAATCATAAACATTTTATTAGGTAAATCTTTTAATATTTAGAAAAGATGTATTTATTGGATGACTATAATAGTTTTATTATATTATTCGTTATTATAATTTAAAATATAGCTATATTTAATTTTTAAAATTATTTAATTAGAGATATAAAATATTCCTATTTAATATAATTGAAATGCAAAAATATAGCATCAAAAATAACTGATTTTCATCATTTGCATAAGTTATTTTTATTTTAAATTAATTTCATTAATTTTATATAAGATTCCGGAATTTCTCCGGGAGTTGATAGAAACTGTTAAAAACATATAGTCACAGTAAAGTTAGTATACTATCGTTAGTAATGTTTTATGGAAAAATGTCTATTTTAGACATTTGCCAATCGTTCATAATTACTGGGTTATTAATGATTACCGAATCTTCTCATTAAAAAAATATTTTATTTTTTTATTTTTATTCTATAGACAAGTGAAAAGTTTTCCTTATAGCTATCAATTAATTCGGAATATGAAGATAAAATCTAAACTTGTAAGAGGTTTTACTAATGCCGCATAATATAAAATTACCTCTTAATAAAGAATCAACTGAAATTAATAATCGCGTTCAACTTGTTAAGACGTTAACTTTAATTCAGGTTTTCATGATGGGATTAGCTTATTTGCAGCCAATGACAGTTTTTGATACTTTTGGTTTAGTGTCATTAAAAACTGATGGACATGTTCCTTCTTCTTATATTATTGCTTTAGTTGCTATTCTTTTTACCGCATTAAGTTATGGTAAATTAGTAAAACGATTCCCCCATGCAGGATTGGCTTATACTTATACACAAAAATCTATGAACCCGCATATAGGTTTTATGGTAGGATGGTCTTCTTTGCTTGATTATTTATTTATGCCAATGATTAATATATTATTAGCAAAAATTTATCTAGAAGCTATACTCCCTGGAGTTTCTCCATGGATTTTTGTTGTTGGATTAGTTTTATTTATGACTATTTTAAATTTATACGGTATCAATTTAGTTGCTAATTTAAATACTATTATTGTTGTTATTCAAATCGCCTTTATATTAGTTTTTTTAGGTGTTTTAATCCATGAATTATCTAAAGGTGAAGGTTCTGGTGAGATTTGGTCACGACGTCCTTTTAGTTCTGAACAGGCTCATTTAATTCCGATGATTACTGGGGCGACTATTTTATGTTTTTCATTTCTAGGATTTGATGGAATTAGTTCATTATCAGAAGAAACCAAAAATGCTGGGAAAGTGATACCAAAAGCGATTTTTTTGACAGCATTAATTGGTGGTTTTATTTTTATTTGCGTTTCTTATTTTTTACAAATGTATTTTCCTGATGTTTCAAATTTTAAAAAACCTGATGAGTCGCAACCTGAAATTATGTTATATGTTCTTGGTGAACTTTTTCAGTCTATTATTTTGATTTTTTCTTGTACAACAGTATTAGCATCAGGCATAGCTGCTCATGCAGGAGTTTCTCGATTAATGTATGTTATGGGAAGAGATGGCGTTTTTCCTGCTCGTTTTTTTGGTTATGTTCATCCAAAATGGCGAACTCCTGCTTTAAATGTTATTTTAGTTGGTGTACTCTCGTTAACAGCAATTTGGTTTGATATGGAAATTGCAACAGCATTGATTAATTTTGGTGCATTAATTGCTTTTACCTTTGTTAATCTTTCAGTTATTTCTCAATTTTATTTTAAAGAGCAACGTTCTCATACTTGGCAGGATAAATTTAATTACTTAATTTTACCTATTATTGGGGCTTTAACTATATCAATTCTTTGGATTAATTTAGAAAAAATTTCTATGTTATTAGGAGTTATATGGGCAGTGATTGGAATTTTTTATATGACAATTATTACTCGATATTTTCGTCGTTCATTACCACAAATGAATGACGTTTAATTATTTTAAATAATAAATTATATCGACAGTTTTATCCTTACTAAAAATCCAATAATTTTTATATTTTCAGTATTAAATTAATATCTTATTATTATAAAATATGATTGAAATTAACCGGCGATTTGATTTACATAATCTACTAATAATTTTAATTGTTGGTGTTTTTCTTTATCCTCTTGATATTCAATAAATAATTGATCAATAATACGTAGATATTTTGTTATTCTCTCTTTGTTTAATATATTTCGGCGATACTGTAACCAGGAAACTTGTTCTTGTTTTGTTAGTGTAGCCGGATAATTCCTAGCACGATAACGAAAAAATAATTCGCTCATTCTAGGATCCTTAAATTTAAGATTTAATGCTGGTAAATTTTCCGGTAAAGTATGACGTATAATAGACATCATCGAATGATCTTTATAAGTAAAGAAACGGGAATAAAGCATAGAATCTACATCAGTTATTTCAGGTAAAAGTTTCTGTTTTATATAAAGTTGAATAACTTTATTTTGAACTTTTCTATTTTTTCGCAAAATGTCTAAATTATTTAGACAAGTATTGATATCTAACGATAGATGTTTCAGATCTTCTTGTCGAAGTATGTTACTAGGTGCTAAGATTGGACATTTATTAATATATATTAATTTAATAGGAATAATTGGTTCATCGGATAATTCTGTTTTAATTGTGTATAAACGTTTCCTTAATGTATTAATATCTAACGTTAACAGTGGATTAATGTCTGCTGTAAGATCGCAGGCAATAATTGTATTAGAATTTTTAGGATGCCATGCTAATGGAGAAATTAAGGTGATATTAGTTCGATTTGCAGAAAATATACTAGAAACATAAACTAACGGAGTCATTGACTCTATATTAATTAATTGAAAAATTTTACTTTTTTTCCTCATTTGAAAGAAAAAGTCAAATAGTTTTGGTTGTGCTTTTTTAGTTAATTTTGCCATTTCAATAGTAGCAAAGACATCGGCCATTGCATCATGCGGATTTTTATGTTCAATACCGTTTATAGAAGTTAAATGTTTTAATTTGAAGCTAGGTAATCCCTTTTCATTTCTAGGCCAATTAATACCATTAGGACGTAAAGTAAAACAGGCACGTAATACATTTAGTAAATCCCAACGTGAATTACCTTGTTTCCAACTATAACTATAAGGATCGTAAAAATTACGATAGAAAATATGACGAGTAATTTCATCATCAAATCGAATATTATTGTATCCTAGAATACAACTATTGGATACACTAAAACTCGCATGAATACGTTTAGCAAATTCAGGTTCGTTTATTCCGTTTGTTATTGTATATTGAGGAGTAATTCCAGTGATCATCACTGACTGTGGTTGAGGAAGATAATCATCAGAAGGCGCACAAAAAAATTTTTGTGGCTTTTCAATAATATTAAAATCCAAGTCAGTTCTGATACCGGCAAATTGTGCCGGTCGATCAAGAGCAGGATTTTGACCAAATGTTTCATAATCGTAAAATAGAAATGAGGGTTTTTGTTTATCTACCAAAATATTTCCTAATTTTTAATTATATAATTAAAATTATTTAATTATAAAAATAATATACTTTAATAATAAATGTTTTTATTGTTTATTTAATTTTTTATTAAAAATTTATTATTGAATTTATCAAAAATTAATTTCTGTTTTAAATTATCATAAATACCGATCTCTCTTAATAAGAGATAATTAATTTGAAATATTATCGTTATAATATGAAATTATTGCTGTTAAATAAGATTTATATCTTCATTATAAATAATTAATAGAATTTATTTCTCAATAGAAAAATAATAAAAACAGTAAGATTATAATTATCTAAGTTTATTAACTTAATGATTATATTATTATGATTATTATATATATAATCAATATTACATTGTTAAAATATATAAAAACAAGAAATAAAAATTAGTAACTACTTCAAAATATATTGAAATTATAGTATTTCGTTATTTAAATAAAATTTAATGCGAATTTAATGGATAATAAAATATTAATAAATATTCATATTAAAAATGAAAAATATCAAAAGATCCTCCATAAGTTGTTAACAATTAAAATAATTATGTGTAGATGCATTTAGAGAATCAATAAAAAATTGAATATATAAAAATTATATCTTCATTAAAGGGCAATAAAATGCTTATATTTTATTTTTTATGAAAATAGTTTTTATAAAACTATACAAATATATAAAAAATTAAAAATTTGATGATTTTTATTCTTTTTTTTGGAAATCATCAACTTTTTTAAAAGAGAAGAGAAGGCTCGTTTATTTAAATTTTTATTTCAATAGTAAGGTTTTTGAATGGATAAATTAATGTGTTTATTGCATCAAAAATTGATAAAGATTAAAATCGTAAATTATTTCAATTTATATTGAAATAATCTAAATATGTGATTTTTCTTTAATTCTAAAAATTAAATGGTTCTTTAGAAGAGAGCTTTTACCATAAAAAATTTATAAATATTTTTATAGAAATCTTCTTTCTGGAAAGAAGATTTCTTAGATGATCTGATTATTTTCTGAATTAATAGTTTGGCCCCCGGTTTCCTATTGTTTTCAGAAATAAGAATTAACGATCTACAAATTGTACAAATGTAGTTTTAATATTTTCTTATTAAAACAGAAAGTATAGAATTATATA
>JBHEQT010000028.1:0-5933 GCA_046530785.1 Arsenophonus sp. | reverse complement strand
TGTATATAGAAACTTTTCATAAATTTAAATTTGATGAAAAATATAATATAATTATTAGATTATATTTTAATAAAAATAAATTCCTGAAGGGATCGGTTTCTAGATATTGAATTAAAAAGCTAATTTTATTTTTATATTATTATTATAATATTTTTAATATTTGAAAACTAGTTTTATTATAGTTTTAATTAATTTATGTTATCAATCTTTTAAATAAATTAAAACGTATAATAGTTAATACTAATAAGTTGGATATTAACCAGAGTATATAAGAAAGATCAACTTAATTCATCTTGATTTAATCCATTGAACATTTATAAATAATTCGGTATCACATAAAAAATTAAAGTCTTGATAATTTATAGAAAAATTTTATGAATTTACGGTATACTAAAAAATTACTAAAGATATTATTATGCTTTTTAATAAGATATTTAGGAATATCATCCAAATAATTAAAAATGACATAGATATTTTTTCTAGTTAATAATTATTTACTATTAAAAATAAAAATAAAATTTAGAAACCATTAGTTAAGAGATAAATGAATAATTATTTAAATGTATTAATGATTATCCTATCAGAAAGATATATTTTGTTAATACTTTTGATTAAATACTAATTATAAGGTAATTATCTCATTCTACTAATAAATTATTAGTTTTAGTTTTATCTTTTATTTAAAATATTGAGAAGAATATCAACTTTCTCATTATCCAATACTGTAAATTAAGATTATACAGAAACTAAGTTAGTAATCTATCAAGATTAACCTCTATCAACAAAAAAATTGTATATATGTAATATTTTCTTCTTTTATTTTATTTTTTAATAATTGAAACTTAATATAATAGAGAAATAAATTCTTATATTTGATAAATAAATTGAAAAGGAGTTATATTATTAAAAATATTTTTTGATCAAATTAATTTTTAAACTCCTTAATTTTTGAAAAAAGATTGAATCTTATATAATTTTTTCGATGTAGATTTCAAATCTATATTCATAGATGAGAATATTTTTATTATTATATTTTTATTTAAAAATCAGAGACTTAATCATAAATTTTTTAAAATTCAATTTAGATATTATTCTGTATTTTACTATGAAATATTTTTCAATCAATAATTTGACAAATTACGATCTATTAATTAATTAATAGATTTTAGCAATAAATAACAGATAAATAATTATGAAACAGGATGAATTAAAAAAAATTGTTGCATGGAGCGTTTTGGAATATATTAAACCAGAAATGGTAGTTGGTATTGGAACAGGATCTACCGTTTCACATTTTATTGATAGCTTAGCGACACAAAAACACTTAATTAAAGGTGCAGTTTCTAGCTCGCTTATTTCTACAGAGAAATTAACAATATTAGCTATTCCTATTCTTGATAGTAATGATGTGGATTCTGTTGATATTTATATTGATGGTACTGATGAATTTAATTCAGATTTAATGATGATCAAAGGTGGTGGGGCTGCTTTAACACGTGAAAAAGTTATCGCTGCAATGGCTAAGAAATTTATCGTTATTGCTGATAAATCTAAACAAGTTGATATTTTAGGTGAATTTCCATTACCGGTTGAAGTAATTCCAATGGCACGTGCTTATGTCAGTCGTCAATTAGCAAAGTTAGGAGGATTACCAGAATATCGAAAAAATGTGGTTACTGATAATGGGAACATTATTCTTGATGTTCATAATTTAAAGATCCTTCAACCTATTGATCTTGAAAATAAAATCAATTCGATTGCCGGCGTTGTTACTGCAGGATTATTTGCTAATCGTTCAGCAGATATTGTTTTGATGGCAACGCCAGTTGGTGTAAAAAAATTGACTAATAAAAATTAATATTTTGCTATTTAAATCGTTTATGATTTTTTAAATAAAATATTTATTTCTTCTATATAAATTATATTACTATTAAATTTAATAAAATAAATTATTATAAATTTATTTCCGTTTGATATAAAAATTTCCCTCTTTATTTTATTCATTATAGAGATTTTATTGAGATTTATTTTTATATTTAGATGAAATAATGATATTCCTACTATAATAGGTGTTTAGGATAAGTAATCTTATTATTAAGATAAGGTGAATTATTAATTTATTTCCGTAATATTTAAGGTTAAATTTTATTTTTAAAAACATGAAAATTATAAATAGAATTAATAATCTTCTAACATTAGGTTAGATCAATGTTTAACAGTATAAATATGTATTATAAAAAAGAATTGATTACTAGTAATTTTAATATCTATTTTATCAGTATTTAATCTGAAAATTATGTTAATAAATATCTTTTTGATTTAATTAAAAATTAATTAAAGTAAGGTTACTTTTTTATTATGATAATCTAAAATTGCTATTACAGATATAAGTTAAATAGAGTATTCTGAATTTTAATTCCATTTAATTATATATTTTGTAATAGAATCTTGATTGATGAATCATTATTTTTTATACTTTCTTCTAAAGAGAATAAAAATCATAGTAAAATAACTAAATAAATAAAATAAAAAATTGTAAAAGAAAGAGTAAAAAATATTTTGTTAGTTATATACATATAAAAACTGAATTTTTATTCTTAAAATATTAAAAAGTAAAGTTATTACTATAATAGTAGTACTTTAATATAGTTTTATTATGATTAAATTTTTAACATGAAATATTTAATTAACTTACATGTTCTCGAAACAGTAATTACGAAAGAATCTAATTTTGAAGAGAAATAAATAATTAATAATAAAACTCTTCTGAATTTTTGATCATCATCATAACGTGATAATGTATTTGTAATACTAATGATTAAATCAGATATTGAAAATAACTAAATAGTAAATACTACAATTAAGATTATTCAAAATAATCACTTTTAATGGCTTGATAATTTTTTTATATTATTATTAAATAAACTTTATAAATCAATAAAGAAAACATTTAATTTTAAATTAAATAATAAGTTTTTTCTATATTTTAAAAGTAATTTTTATTTATATTAAATATTTATTAAGTTTCTTTAGTATTCGTATTAAATAAATAATTTATTTTATTATATATTTTATAAAATGTTTAAGTGTATTAAAATTATTAATTAAATCTTTATAAAAAATTATATAGTGGTATAATATTTATTAACTATATTTGATAATATTAATTATCGATCTGATCGATATCATAATTTACTGCTTTATTTCCTATTTTATTAATTTGCTTATATTTAATTAATAAATAAAATTTAATAATGAAAATATTTAATATTATAAATAATTTATTCACATTATATTTGATATATAGTAAATAATTTATTTAAATTATTTTATTTTCTAAATTTTATAAATATACTTATTTTTATTATATAAAATATATAATCATCTTAATTTATAAAAGAAAGCGTTATTAAATATCTTTAAGATATCCTAATATTAGGATATAGAAAATAATTCTATATAAATTAATATATTTTATTTAAATATTACCTTTAAATATATTATATTTAAATAAATTAAGTTTTGAAATTAAAATTAAAACTTAATCACTATAGTTTTTATAAACTTTTTCACTTTCTTCGTGACATACTAGATATATTAAATATGTTTCTAATAATTCAAAATTAATAAAAATTATTAACAAAATTTACTATATTTATTTTAAATATTTATCAATAAAGAAAATTATGAAGATTTTAATTAATTTTCTTTTATATGTAACATAAAAATAAGTATATAGAAATTTTACTTTACTATAGTGTACTTATTAAGTAATAAATTTTTATTTATTAAAAAATAATCAGAAAATAATTAAACTTATTAACAATAAGTTAAACAAAATAAAGAATATTTATTAAAATAACTATAAATAACCAATCTTAATATTTAAGTTAAATAAATGATTTTATCAAAAAATAATATTTAGATAAATATAATAATAATAAATATACCCTTTATAAGAGTAAATTTATTAAGATGTTTTTATTTATTATTGATTTCATGGAAAATTCTTTAATAAAATATTATTTAGAAAGAAAAATAAATTAGAAATTCATTTATAAAATACATTAAATGATTTTATATAGAATATTGATTAATTTTTTTGTAAATTACCTACCAATACCATATTTTTGAAGGTGTAATAATTTCAGGTAATGGGATATCCCATGGGTTGCTAGGAATTTTATTAACCAATTGGAAATCATAAGCTAACCCAATTGGATAAAAGTGTTTTTTTTGCCAATTAACAAGAATTCTATCATAAAATCCTCCTCCCATTCCTAATCTTTGCCCTTCTTTATCAAATGCGACTAATGGTACAAATAAAATATCTAATTGTCTTATTGGTATAATATCCCTTAAATTAAAGACAGGCTCAGAAATATTAAAGTAATTTTTTATCAATTTAGTATCTGGACAATAATGTAAAAACAACATATTATATTGAGTAATAGTATCCAAAATAGGAAGAAAAATTTTTTTATTATGAAACCATAGATATTTTATTAATGGATAAGTATTTATTTCACCTTTAAAAGAAAGAAATATAGCGATATATTTAGATACGAAAATATGTTGATGTTGTAAAAGAGTACATAAAATTTGGTTTGAGAAAATAGTTTGTTCAGCTTTAGTAAGTTGTTGACGTTTTAATTTCATTTGTTTTCGAATTTTTTTTCTTTGTATTTCTGTTGTTATTTTCATTATTAAATCTCAATTTTTTTAAAATATCTCATTAATAAAATAGAAGATGATTTTTATATATTTTAAAAATTTTTATTCATCTAATGTATTAAATTAATTAAAAAATTGTTTTTACAAATAAAATAACATAATAACTAGATCTAGTATAATTTTTTATTAAATCATTAAAAATAAAATTGTTATGCGTGTAGTATTTAAGATATAAAATAAAATAAATTATAATAACTATATATAGCACATATATTGTATATATCCAGAAGATTATTTAAGATTAATATTTTATATTAATTTCTAATAGAATAGTTTATAACTTTAATATGAATAAAATTTACTTAATGATAAATTTTATGAATACATAAAATTTATCATTACTACATATTTACTTAAACAACATATAAGAAAATCCTATCCAATCATCTTATGATATTAAAAATAATTTTAAATATTTAATTTCACTATTATAAAATTTGTAAAGTGTTTCTTTGTGAAATAATTCTTTTAAATAATTTTTATAAAGAAATTATTAAATATAAAATAAAATGGATATATTAATATTTTTATGATTTAAAATCAATCACTCGTAATTTTTTTATGTAATCTATACAGCTAAAATAAGGGATTAAATCAACTAATAATAGAATTTCTTTATGAAAAATTTTTAGGTAATGCACTAAATTATTTTTCAATTGTGTCGATTCTTAATCTATAATTGAAAATTATGTTCAATATTCTATTGCAAAAGAAAAAATTGAATATAAAAAATATATATGAATGCTTTATAACTAAAAATATTAAAGATAATAAAAATCTTAATTTTAGAAAGATATTGTAATAAGATATAGAATTATCATATGAAAATAATTGGAATTGATTTCATACGATAATTAAGTTTATACAAATGTAATTTCTTACTCTCTATAAAATTATAAAAATCTTATAATATTAAAAATAACTAGTAAAATTGGAACTATGTAGCTCAAATAATCTATCGTATAAAATACAAATAGCATTAACTATAAGGATAAAATCCTACCTTTTAGGTTAGTAAACGTACTAACAATGATTAACCATATTCCAAAATTTAAACGTTTGTTTTAATGACATAAAAAAATAAACAAATTCATAGTTTTAAATCAACCATCATCGTTCAGTCTAATTATATTTATAAGAATCAGTGATAAGAAAAGATTCTAACGAGATGGATAATAAGTAAAAGCAATATTTCTGAT
>JBHEQT010000027.1:0-31685 GCA_046530785.1 Arsenophonus sp. | reverse complement strand
TACTATCCATTTCTTCAAAAAAGAAGAATATCGACATCGAAAAAGTAGTATAGAAAAATCTATTAAAAATTTTTATTTTTTCGTTTTTATTATAATAATTATATTAATTAAAAATTAATAAAAATACATTATATTCAGTAATTATATATTTCTAAATTTGAATTTATATCTTCTCAATAATCAAAGTTTTCAGAAAGTTGCAATAAAAATACTATAACCAACTTTAATTTTATAAACCTAAAGCATATTTAAGAATCTTGTTCTTAACTATATTTAGTCGTTGTACTAATTTTAGTCCTAAATTTCGAGCATATTTTATACCCAATACTTGGGAAGTAAATAGTATATAAATAAAATCCATACTTGTTTGCATCAATTTATTATCATTGATTCTATCATACTGGTAAGTAAGTAAAGTTTTTTTAGAATAAAAAGGTAATAAATGAGTTTTAGCATTAATTAATATCCTTAATAAACTATCAACATCACGGTAACCGAGATTAACCCCTTGACCGGCAAGTGGATTAATACTATGAGCAGCATCACCAATTAATGCTATCCCTTCTTCAACATAACGATTAGCGTGATGTCGGAACAGTGGAAAACTATCCTTAACAATAACTTCCAATGGGCCAAGACGAGGAGGAAAAACTCGAATAATTTCTTTCTTAAGATGTTCAAGAGACATAGAATGTAATTCTCTGATTTTAGTAGCTTTATCATACCAAACTAAACAAGCCCAATGATTAAATAAAGGCAAAAATGCTCTAGGACCAGAAGGAAAAAATTGTTGCCAAATAATATCCTGATTTAGTTGTTCCAGCTTAACTGTAATAAGGAGACACGATTGACTATATTGCCAACCATTAACGCCAATTCCACCTAAAATTCGAACCTGCGAACGAGCGCCATCAGCACCAATAATTAAACTTACAAAAAATTTTTGATTATTATTTAAAATAATTTTCCACTGTTGGTTCTGATATTGCATTTTTACCAATTTAGTAGGACACAGAAAAGTAAGATTGGGATATTGAGAAAATTGTTTCCATAATGCCAATTGTAAAACACTATTTTCAACTATATAACCAAGTTCAGGTAAACCAAGGCTATTTGCTTCAAATATCACATTAGATTTTTCCTCTTCCCAAATTTCTAAGATTCGATAAGGAGCAGTACGCATATTTAAAACACTATTCCATGCACCAAGTTTCTTAAGTAAATCTACAGAAGTATAATTTATCATTGAAACACGTAAATCAGGAATCCTTAATGGATCAAATCCTATCGGTTTAGTATGTTCAAGCAAAAGAATCTTCCATCCTTTTTTAGCTAATCCAATTGCCATAGCTGAACCTATCATACCTGCACCAATAACTACAATTTCATAATTTTCATCTATTCTATTCATATAAGATTAACTAGTTATTTATCTAATAGTAGAATTATTTTCTTAAGTCATTTTACTGAAAATTTATATGAAATACTATTCACCAGTACATTAAAAGAACATAATATATTTCAATTTTAAATTGAATGCATAAATATTTTTTATAAAATAAATTTATTATTAAAAACTTTGGGTATACAAAATGTTGATAAATAAAAAATTATATATTAAAACATGGGGATGTCAGATGAATGAATACGATTCATCTAAAATGACTGACCTGCTTCACAGAACTCATGGATACCAATTAACAAAAATTCCAGAAGAAGCCGATATTCTATTACTGAATACCTGTTCAATTCGTGAAAAAGCACAAGAAAAAGTATTTCATCAATTAGGGAGATGGAAAAAGATAAAAGATCTTAATCCTAATGTTATTATTGGTGTTGGTGGTTGTGTCGCTTCACAGGAAGGGGATTTCATTCATAAACGTTCTCCTAGTGTTGACATTATTTTCGGACCACAAACTTTTCATCGTTTACCAGAAATGATTAATCAAGTTAAAAGTAGGAGCACTCCAATTATTGATATAAGTTTTCCAGAAAATGAAAAATTTAATCAATTACCGAAACCACGAGCAGAAAGTCCTTCAGCTTATGTTTCCATCATGGAAGGGTGTAATAAATACTGTTCATTTTGTATCGTTCCTTACACTCGTGGTGAGGAAATAAGTCGACCATGTGATGAAATTTTGTTTGAAATTTCAGAATTAACTTCTCAAGGAGTACATGAAATTCACTTGTTAGGTCAGAATGTTAATGCTTATAGCGGACTAATTTTTAATAATGAAATTTGTTCATTTGCAAAATTATTGCGTTTAGTTGCAGATATTGATGGCGTTGATCGCATCCGTTTTACAACCAGTCATCCAAGTAACTTTACTGATGATATTATTTCTGTATATGAAGATACCCCTGAACTTGTTAGCTTCTTACATTTACCCGTTCAAAGTGGATCAGATCGTATTTTGACTATGATGAAACGATCATATACCATCCTTCAATATAAGAATATCATCTGTAAATTACGCAAAGTGAGACCAGACATCCTTATCAGTTCAGATTTCATTGTTGGTTTTCCTGGTGAAACAGAAGATGACTTTCAAAAAACTATGCAGCTTATTGCTGATGTTAATTTTGATACAAGTTTTAGTTTTATCTATTCACCACGTCCTGGTACGCCAGCCGAAAATTTACCTAACGACCTTAGTGAGGATAAAAAAAAACAACGCCTTTATCTACTTCAGAAACAAATTAACCAACAAGCAATGAACTATAGCCAAAAAATGTTGGGTACATTTCAACGTATTCTTGTTGAAAAACCTTCACGTAAAAATATAATGGAACTTTCTGGTCGTACTGAAAATAATCGTGTGGTAAACTTCAAAGGTACACAAAATATGATCGGGAATTTTGTTAATGTTAAAATTATCGATGTTTATACTAATTCTTTACGAGGTAAAATAGTTAAAAATGAAGATGAGATATAGAGTTAAGAACAAAAAATAATAAAAATAATTATTTCTCTGAAATAACTAAAAAATAATATTGATATCGAAATTACAAGCTATTTATATTAAAATAAAAAGATTTAATATGAAAAAGATTTCCTATATATTGATTAGGAAATCTAAATATTTTAGATGTAACCGATAAATAATAATTTTTAGTCTATATGAACCACGTTCAGTAATAATTCAAAGTAGGTTAAAGGGGTATAGAAATGATATTAAGATTAATCGTCAAAATAACCTTTTCAAATAAATTAATATATCAAAAAGAACAATATCATGAATATTTATAACACTTATATTTTGATAGATCAAATCATAATATAAGGTATTTATCTTTGATATTATTCAAAAGATAAGATACAACATTTGTAAAAAAATAATTTTTTGAATAATTACTTGAAAATATTATTAACTTACAGTAAATTAATAAGGATTAAAACTAAACAAGATTTTATAAATTCTAATAAAAAAAACAATTTAAATCAAGTATATATTTCTCAAATATATTTATTTATAAGAATATTTGAAAGTTAAGTTTTATTCACTTAAGAAAAATAAAAAATAAGGTTATATTCTTCTTTACTAAAATATTTTAGTCGATACTAGTGAAGAAAATAAATTTCTACTCCTCATTCTTAAGCAGAAAATTAATTATAAAACTTAATATTATCTTTATGATATTTTATTTAAAATATTAAAGTTTTGAAAAGTAGAAAATTGATTATTTCGAAATTTGATTGAAATAGAATCAACACGATATTATCCTCTATATATAAAGCTCGCATAGTGAATGATTTCATCATTCTTAATGAAGACAATATTTATTAATTGGAATAGAAGACAACATTCTAAAGATACATTTGAGTTAATTATAAACTCTAATAATTAGGAGATGTAATTCAAAGTTAATTTAGCTATTCTCTATAGATCAATTTTATACTATTATAATTGAAGTTCTTTTTAAGATAAAAATTTATTTTAGTTTTTCATACTGAAAATGTAGTATTCATTCTGAATATAGAAAGTACTTATTAATTCTAAAACTGAAAAAAGAACAAAATAGAAATAAGTTGCTTCTGTAAATAAGGAAACATTAAGCACCATTTTATTTATATAAAGGAGATATTTTATTGCAATCAGTTATTCTTGATCTTCAATTAGCATGTAGAAATCATAATGGATTACCCACTAAAATAATATTCCAAAATTGGCTTGAGATTTTCCTTCCATACTTTCAATCTAAAAATGAAATCACAATTCGTATTGTTGATACACTAGAAAGTCAAGATTTAAATTTAAAATATCGAGGAAAAAATAAACCAACGAATGTGCTATCCTTTCCATTTGAAGCGATAGAGAATATTACGTTACCCTTACTCGGTGATTTAGTTATTTGTCGTCAAGTAATTGAAAAAGAATCTGTTGAACAACATAAAAACTTAAATGCTCATTGGGCGCATATAGTAATACATGGTTGTCTTCATCTGCTTGGTTATGATCATCAGAATAACTATGAAGCGGAAAAAATGGAAACGATAGAAACTGAAATTATAGAAAAATTAGGTTATTTTGATCCTTATCGTAATAAATAAAGAATAATTATAATACTTACTTTATTCTAATGAATATATTATACGATAAATTTCCGAGAGAAAATATCAATAAAATTCCATGAGTACCGACGACTATCCTAAAAATAATGATAATTTTCATTCGAAAAAGAGTTTTTTCGGGCGTCTAAATCAATTGTTCCACAGTGAACCAAGAAATCGTGATGATTTAGTTGAATTAATTCGTGATTCAGAGCAAAAAGATGTTATTGATCCTGATACCAGAGAAATGCTTGAAGGGGTAATGAATATTTGCGATGAGCGTGTTCGGGATATTATGATCCCAAGATCTCAGATAGTAACATTAAAAAGAAACCAATCGTTAGATGAATGTCTTGATGTAATCATCGACTCAGCACATTCTCGTTTTCCAGTAATTAGTGAAGATAAAGATCATATTGAAGGTTTATTGATGGCTAAAGATTTACTTCCATTTATGCGTACTAATACTGAACCTTTTAATATTGATAAAATATTACGTCTAGCTATTGTTGTGCCTGAAAGTAAACGAGTTGACTTGTTATTAAAAGAATTCCGTTCACAACGTTATCATATGGCAATTGTCATCGATGAATTTGGTGGCGTTTCTGGTTTAGTTACGATTGAAGATATTCTTGAATTAATTGTTGGTGAGATTGAAGACGAATATGACGATGAAGAAGATGTTAATATTCGTCAACTAAGCAAATATTCTTACTGTATTCGTGCGGTAATACAAATTGATACTTTTAACAAAGTATTTGGCACACACTTTAACAATGAAGAAGCTGATACTATTGCTGGTTTGGTGATGCAAAGATTTGGACATTTACCTTTTAGAGGAGAAATCATAACAATTGATGGTTATATTTTTAAAATTACTATGGCTGATAGTCGAAAAATCATTCAAGTTCAGGTAAAAATTCCTGATGAAGGATCTATTCCAAATCTTATAGAAGAATAGCATTTAATGAAAAAAAAATCAATTTATGATCCTCAGTGGTTACGAGGATTAATTGCATTAATTTTGGGGATCTGTGGTACACTTGCTTTTTCACCTTTTGATATATGGTTAGCCTCTCTTTTCTCTCTTTTTGGTTTACAGATATTAATTATTAATCGCTCAAACAATCAATCAAGTTTGATAGCATTTTGTTGGGGAATTGGTTTATTTAGTAGTGGTATTAACTGGATTTATGTGAGCATTGCTAATTTTGGAGGAATGCCACTATTAGCGATTAATGTTTTTTTAGTAATATTACTTGCAGCTTATTTATCACTATATCCTATGTTATTTGCTTATCTACTCAATCGATTCTTTCCACGTCTTAATATTGCTCGTTTTATTTTTGCTGCTCCTGCAATATGGCAAATAACTGAATATTTACGTAGCTGGATACTAACTGGGTTCCCTTGGTTACAATTTGGTTATAGTCAAATTGATGGACCACTCAAAGGTATCGCACCAATATTTGGTGTTGAGATGATAACATTTCTATTGCTAATTATTACCAATTTCTTTGTTTTTGCTTATCTAAAACGTCAAATAATTTCTCTAGTTATAGCAATTACTTTATTATTTTTACCAATAACACTAAAAAATTATAAATGGGTTACACCAGTTATAGAAAAAAAATCACAAGTTGTTTTAGTTCAAGCTAACATTTCTCAAAATTCAAAATGGGAATCAGGATTTTTTGAAAAAACCATTAATGCCTATCTTGATCTATCCATACCTTATATTGGTTACGCTAAAATCATTATTTGGCCTGAATCTGCTATTCCATCAATCGAATTAGACAATAACCTGTTACTAACTTCATTAGATAAAATACTTCGGTTAAAAAATACTCAATTAATTACTGGAATTGTTGATGCTAAAACAAGAAAACAAGGAATGATCAATTTTTTTAATAGTATTATTGTATTGGGAAATAATAAAGCTTATCAATATCCAACCAGCAATCGTTATCAAAAACATCATTTGGTACCTTTTGGTGAATTTGTTCCATTAGAAAATATTCTTCGGCCAATCTCTCCTTTATTTAATTTACCAATGTCAAGTTTTAGTAATGGTGATTATAAACAACAACAATTAACTGTTGGAAATATTCAACTAACTGCAGCTATTTGTTATGAAATTATCTTAGGAAATCAAGTTAGAGATAACTTTAAATCAGATACTGATTTTTTATTAACAATTTCAAACGATTCTTGGTTCGGCAATTCTATTGGCCCATGGCAACACTTTCAAATGGCACGTATGCGTGCACTTGAACTTGGTCGTCCATTATTACGTGCTACTAATAATGGTATTACGGCAGTAATTTCTTCTAATGGAAATATTCAATCAGAACTTCCTCAATTTACTCGCTCAACTTTAAATACTGAAGTAACACCAAGCTCTGGTCTCACACCTTACTCACGTTGGAGCAACTGGCCTATGTGGATATTAGTTATTTTATTTATTATGTTAGCTATTTTCTTACGGAAAAATAAAAATGATCAATTTAACATATAAATAAAATTATTATTTCGCTCCTAGCTAGAGCTATTAAAATTTTATTTTGTTTAATAAACTTTATCATTAAAGTAACTAATGATCTGTTTACATTATAAAGAATTTTTTATTTATTAGCAGTTGAAAATTATTTAATTTATTTATACATATATCCTTTCTACTTAGTTATTTAAAGGTCTATTCTTCTTTTTAAGAAGAACTAAATTGTTATAAACAGTTTCAAATACTTTTTAATTATTCGATGGATTCTCAAAAAAGAATTTTTTATTTTTTTGATTTTATCTCTACTTCTATTAAACTAATATAAATCTAAAGATTAAATGCTTTGAATCTACATTCAAAATAGTGAAATATATAATTTATATTAATATCAATAAGATTGATTTTTCTAAATTACTCAGTTAAAATTAGTTTTTAAATCCTGGACATTCCTAAAAACTAATTTTATAAATAAATAATTAATAATTTTATATTATTGAAAAAATTTTTAAAAAGAAATAAAAAAGTTAAAATATAGTTATTTAAAATAATTAGAGAAATTATTAGGATATTAACTAACCAGATTAATAATTTTTTCTCAATTATCTGATTTGTAGAAATAATAATTCATTTCTATTATTAAAAAGAACTTAATATAGATCATATTATAATGTTTTTAACGATCTGATCCTCTAGATATTAGATCTAGAAATAATCAATCTGAAGTACTTAATCTAACAATAAAATTTTCTAATAAAGGAATATATAATAAAGTGAATCACTAATGAAGTGGATTTTTCTAAAAGATTACTTATTGAATAATTTTATAAAAAGGAAATCATTAACTAATAATAGCAAAAGATTATTTTTCTGATTCCTTTGAAAATAAAATTTTTAAAGGATTTTTACTAAATTATAAATTAATATTAAAAATTATCTGCTGTTTATTGATAGAAATCGTTAAACAATCAGTTAAATGGATAATATTAAAATAATTAATCAATTCTGGATAATTTATATTTTAGATTTTTTTCTAAATCTAAAAGATTTTAGTATAAATAAAATTAATTTATCTATACTTTTTAAGTATTCATTAAAAATTATACTTGGGAGCAATTATTCTTTATTCTATCCAGAGAGATAATTCAAAGGTATCATTTCAAAGCGGCTAAAATACTGTATATTCATCATAATAGGAACATTCTTTTTCATGCAAGAGAAATATCGACCAAAAGAAATAGAAAAATACGTACAACACTATTGGGAAGAAAAACAAACATTTAAGGTAATAGAAGATAATAAAAAAGAAAAGTACTATTGTCTCTCAATGCTACCTTATCCATCTGGTCAATTGCATATGGGACATGTTCGAAACTATACTATTGGTGATATTATTTCTCGTTACCAACGAATGCTAGGAAAAAATGTTCTGCAACCTATTGGATGGGATGCTTTTGGTTTACCAGCAGAAAGTGCTGCAGTAAAAAATAATACCGCTCCTTCTACTTGGACTTATGCAAATATCGATTGCATGAAAAATCAATTAAAAATTCTTGGATTTAGTTATGACTGGAGTCGAGAAGTTACAACTTGTAGACCGGAGTATTATCGTTGGGAACAATGGTTTTTCAATAAACTTTATGAAAAAAACTTAGTTTATAAAAAAACCTCTGATGTTAACTGGTGTCCAAATGATTTAACTGTCGTAGCTAACGAACAAGTTATTAATGGTTGTTGCTGGAGATGCAATACACCTATTGAACGTAAAGAAATTCCCCAATGGTTCATAAAAATTACCGATTATGCTGAAGAACTACTTAATGATCTAGATAAATTAGATGGATGGCCAGAACAAGTTAAAACTATGCAACGTAACTGGATCGGTCGATCAGAAGGGGTTGAAATTATTTTTAAATTGATAGACAACGATGAAAAACTAACCACCTACACTACTCGACCTAATATTTTTATGGGAGTAACTTATCTCGCTATCGCACCAACTCATCCACTAGCAAAAAGAGTAGCAAAAAAAAATGCTAAAATTAGTGCCTTTATCTATGAATGTCGCAATATTAAAGTTTCAGAAATCGAAATAGAAACCATGGAGAAAAAAGGTATTTCCACTAATTTATTCGCAATTCATCCACTAACTAATAAAAAAATTCCGATCTGGATAGCCAATTTTGTATTAATGGAATATGGTACAGGGGTAGTGATGGGTATTCCAGAGTATGATCAAAATAACTGGAAATTTGCAAATAAATATCACTTACCTATTAAAGCGATTATCGATGAAAAAGAAGACCAGATACTCGATCTAATAGCTAGCCCATTAACTGATAAAAATAAGATAATTAATTCAAGTAAATTTAGTGATATAAAAAATAAAAAAGATTTAGATGCAAAAGCTATTATAGATAAATTAGTTTTAAAAGGTTTAGGTAAACGTAAAGTTAATTACCGTTTACGTGATTGGGGAGTTTCTAGGCAACGTTATTGGGGGACGCCTATTCCAATGATAACAATGGAAGACGGATCTATCATTCCAGTACCAGAAGAAAAATTACCCGTCATCTTATCTGAAGATCTAGTAATAAAAGGAATTAGTTGTCCTATCAAAATTGATCCAGAATGGGCCAAAATCAAAATCAATAATCATAATGGATTACGTGAAACTGATACTTTTGATACTTTTATAGAATCTTCCTGGTATTATGCTCGTTATACTTGCCCAAATTATGATAAAGGAATGCTAGATTCATCTGCAGCTAATTACTGGCTACCAGTTGATCAATATATTGGTGGTATTGAGCATGCTATTATGCATTTATTGTACTTTCGTTTTTTTCATAAATTAATGCGTGATGTTGGATTAGTAAATTCTGATGAGCCAGCTAAACGATTATTATGCCAAGGAATGGTATTAGCAGATACTTTTTATTACTTAGATGAAAACGGAAAACAAGTTTGGGTCTCACCAGTTCATGTGATTGTTGAACGAAATAAAAAAGGCAAGATTGTTAAAGCAACAGACAAAAATGGTCATCAACTTTTTTATACAGGGATGAATAAAATGTCTAAATCAAAAAATAATGGTATCGATCCACAATTAATGGTAGAAAAATATGGAGCTGATACGGTTCGTCTATTTATGATGTTTGCCGCTCCACCCACACTTTCTTTGGAATGGAAAGAATCAAACTTAGAAGGTGCAAATCGTTTTATTTGTCGTCTTTGGAGAACAGTTTTTGAACATACACGAAAAGGTAAAACAGCGTTATTAGAGACTAAAAGTTTCACACCAGAACAAAAAAATATATGGCGTGATCTACATAAAACAATCGATAAAGTATCTGATGATATCGGTCGCCGTTATTCATTTAATACTGCAATTGCTGCTATCATGGAATTCATGAATAAGCTAACACGTGCCTCCAATAATAGTGAACAGGATCGATCATTAATACAAGAATCTTTAGAGGCTATTGTTCGAATGATATCGCCTATTATTCCACATGCCTGTTTTATAATGTGGAAAGCACTTGGTCATTTAGAAGATATTGATAATGCTAGTTGGCCTATTATTGATGAACAGGCAAAAATAGAAGATACTAAATTACTCATCATTCAAGTTAATGGTAAAATTCGTGGGAAAATAAATATCAATATTAATGAATCACAAGATTCTGTTTTAAATATGGCAATTCAAGAATATAGTGTAGCAAAATACCTTGAAGGTATAAACATCCGCAAAATAATTTATATACCAGGTAAACTCTTAAATATCGTTATTGAATAACTTAATAAGGAGAGAAAATGTTTTTCCGTTATTTAATTACCTTATTTTTAATCTTAATCGTTCTAATTACGACTAGTTGCGGATTTTCCTTAAAAGGTAGGGCTCAAATACCTGAAGAACTAAAAACATTAAGATTAAGTAGCGATGATCCATACGGACCTCTAGCAAGTGCAATTAGAGAACAATTACTGTTAAATAACATTAACTTAATTGATGAAAATATTGAGAATATACCGATTTTAAAAATATTATGTTCATCTAAAAACACTGAAACTGTTTCTATTTATCAAGATGGCAAAAGTGCTGAAAAACAATTTAATTTTTGGATTAAAACTCAAATTATTTTACCAAATGGTAGAGTTTACCCTGCTATCAAAACACATGTCGAACAAGTTTTTCTTGATAATCCATTAGAAACACTAGCTAAAGACACTGAAAAAGAACTTATTAAACAAGAAATGCGTGAACAAGCAGCACATCAATTAATTCGTAAATTAGTATTTTTTCATAGAAATATTCAGAATAAAACTGAAAAATTAATTTCTGAGGAAAAAACGCTATCAGTAAACTCAAAATGATCCGTATTTGTCCAGATCAACTAAGTTCGCAACTTTCTGATAAACTGCGAACCTGTTATTTTATTCTTGGTAATGATCCTCTTTTATCACAGGAAAGTATCGATAAAGTTTGTCTAGTTGCTAAACAACAAGGTTTTATTGAACGTTATACTTATTCATTAGATATAAGTACCGATTGGAAGTCTATTTATCGCCTTATTGAATCATTTAGCTTATTTTCTAGTAGACAAATTCTTATCTTGATATTACCTGAAACTGACCAAAGGATAATCATGGAAGAAAAGTTTCTTAAACTGACTGAATTATTACATTCTGATTTATTACTTATATTACGAGGTAGTAAATTAACTAAAGCACAAGAAAATAGTGTTTGGTACAAAAAAATAAGCAAGGATGGGGTCTATATTAATTGTTTAACACCTGAATATTCTAGACTAGCTCAATGGGTAAGAAAACGAGCAAAAGAGATGTATATTAATTTAGATAAACAAGCTAACCAGCTTCTTTGTAACTGTTATGAAGGAAATTTATTCGCTCTTAATCAAGTACTTGAACGTTTATTTCTATTATATCCTGACGGTAATCTCACCTTATCTCGTGTTAAAGATATGGTAAATAATACTGTTAATTTTACACCTTATCATTGGGTTGATGCCCTACTTCTAGGTGAAGTTAGGCGCAGTTGGAGAATTCTTCAAGAATTACAATATAAAGATTATGAACCAGTGATTTTATTGCGTATAATTCAACCTGAACTAATATTACTTTTGATATTAAAACAACAAAATACCAATAAGGATTTCAAAAAAATATTTGATCAGTATAAAATTTGGCAAATTCGTCGTCCTCTCATTATATCTGCATTACAACGATTATCAATTCGCAAAGTAGAGATTGCAGTACAGTTAATTACTCAAGCTGAGTTACATTTAAAACAATGTTATAACCACTCAATTTGGCGAAAATTAGAAACTTTATCTATGTTACTTTGTGGTAAATTACTGCATGAGAGTTTTATTAATGAATCATAAAAAAACTAAGCAAATAGGTAATTTTTCAGCTATTCAAGCACTATTTGGTGGTACTTTTGATCCTATTCACTATGGTCACTTATTACCAGTTGAAGTACTAGCAAAACAAGTTGGTTTACAACAGGTTATTTTACTTCCAAATCATATTCCACCCCATCGTCCACAACCTAAAGCGACAGTTGAACAAAGATTAGAAATGATAAAATTAGCTATCAAAAATAATCCTTTATTTAGCATTGATACCCGTGAACTTGAACGCACAATTCCTTCCCATACCATTGAAACACTACTCTCTTTACGGGAAGAAATAGGCTGGAAAAAACCACTAGCCTTTATTATCGGACAAGATTGCTTACTATCAATCGATACTTGGTTTAATTGGAAAAAAATTTTGAATGTTTGTCATTTATTAGTTTGCGCCAGACCAAACTATATCACTTATTTTCCAACTTCATCAATGCAAGAATGGTTAAAGCAACATCAAGTATATAACCTGGAAATACTTAATCATAGATCCTATGGTAGTATTTACCTAGCTGATACTCCTTTATTAAATATTTCCGCTACTAAAATTCGTGAACAAAAAAAAAATTAAAAAAAATATTACCTCTAGAAGTTTTGCACTATATTAATAAACATTATCTTTATGAAGATTAATTAATAATTAATCAATTATATAATATATTTATAAAATATTAGAATATATAAAGTAATTGTCATAAATTTATCGATTTTTTATTACTATTAAGATAATATAATTCCTTAATTTATACTAAAATTAATTATAAATATTCATTTAAATTTATTATGAAATAGATTAATTATTTATGTAATTTTATTAAATTTTACTTCAACATAAATTTATAAGTTAAGATAAGTATAAAATTAATATCTTTAATTTGAAATTAAAGATGAACCTTTTTAAGAAATTGAACTCCAACAATTTATTTTATATCTATTATGTAGATATAAAATCATGAATATTATTACTTATTAATATAGCTAAAAAATTCTAGGGATTACTTGATTATAGTATAATTTCTACTGAAAAATCTAACTATTATTTAACATTAGTTTCAGAGAAATTAATTGAAAAATATTATATAAAAATAATCTCTCTTTGTTTCAAAGAGAAGGTCTTTTGAACTGAATAGTTATCGATTTAGGTGATGATATTGTAGATATTATGAAAGAGAAGATAATCGTAAATTATATTTTTTTAAAAATTCTAGGATTCGTTTTAGGAAGCTATAAGTGATTTTATAGTTGATAAAAAATATTCCTCTTATCTAAGAAGATCAAGGTTTAAAGATTATTTTCATCGTTTTTAAAAAAATAAATTTTGATTTTATTGAGATCCATGAAGAAGACATATTAAAACGGAGATATAAGACTTATATTCGATAAGTAAAATAAATACTTATTATTATTAGAAACAGTAAGCTTTATAAAGTAATCTAAATAACAGAACATAAGCTGAATAAAACTTTACAACTTGATTAATAATTAAATGAGTCTAAGAAAAATTGGAGAGCCATTAATGTTATCTTTCTAATTGGTTCTAAGAAGGTTTTCTTTTAAAGCATTAGTAGATAAACTTTATTACTGTCATCCATAATAATATTTTATCCTCTAGTTCGAATATTTGTTATAGAAAATTTTTATTGAGAGCGGAAATGTTTACAATAAATCATCCCTACCATCAGGAATAATATATCTATGTAGGCTCTTAGTGTGAATTCGAAAAAAGAAATAAAAAAAAAGAAACGTACCCATTTTCGTGATTACACCGCTGAATCTACTTTATTTATTCGCCGGGCGTTAACAGCTTTTATTATAATTCTGATATTAATAAGTATTTTATTTGCTAATCTTTATCATTTACAAGTAATTCTTCATGAAAATTATCAAACTCGTTCTAATGAGAACCGGATAAAAATAGTTCCTGTTCCACCAAATAGAGGCATTATTTATGATAGAAATAGTATTCCTATAGCATTAAACAGAACATATTATCAACTAGAAGTCATTCCTGAAAAAATATCTAATTTAACAGAGATATTTGCACAATTGCGTGATATAGTTGATCTTAATGATGACGACATTATAAATTTCAAAAAAAAACGCAAACTTTCACAACGATTCAGTTCTATACCGTTAAAAACATCATTAGATGAAGTACAAATTGCACGTTTTTCCGTTAATCAATACCGATTTCCTGAAATTGAGCTAAAAGGTTACCAACGACGCTATTATCCTTATGGATCAGCTCTCATGCATGTTATAGGTTATGTAGCTAAAATTAATAATAAGGATATAGAATGTTTAGAAAATGAAAGTCTATTAAAAAATTACTCTGCTACCCATAATATTGGTAAATTAGGTATAGAACGATATTATGAAAATATTTTACATGGTAAAATAGGATATGAAGAAATTGAAGTTAATAGTCGTGGGGAAATTGTACGTCAACTTCATGAACAACCGCCACAGGCAGGAAAAGATATTTATTTAACCATTGATCTTAATTTACAAATTGAAATCGAAAAATTACTAACAACCAGTCGAGCTGCAGTTGTTGTAAGCGATCCAAGAAACGGAGAAATACTAGCTCTGGTATCCACTCCTAGTTATGATCCTAATATATTTGTTAATGGTATCTCTAATAAAGATTACAAAGCTTTATTAAATAATCCAAATCGTCCGTTAATTAATAGAACTACCCAGGGATTATATCCACCAGCCTCAACCGTTAAACCATTTATCGCAATTGCTGCATTAACTGAAAATATTGTTACTGCTAATTCTACCATTTTAAATCCTGGTTGGTGGCAACTACCAAACTCTGAAAAACGTTATCGAGATTGGAAACGATTTGGGCACGGTAGATTAAATGTTGTTAAAGCAATTATAGAATCAGCTGATACTTTTTTTTATCAGGTTGCTTATGATATGGGTATTGATCGTATCTCCAAATGGATGAAGAAATTTGGTTATGGTCAGAATACTGGTATTGATCTTGCAGAAGAACATTCAGGAATTATGCCAACTCGTGAATGGAAACAAAAACATTATAAAAAACCTTGGTATCAAGGAGACACCATTCCTGTAGGTATTGGGCAAGGTTATTGGACTACAACTCCGATTCAAATGTTAAAAGCATTAATGACTTTAATTAATGACGGTGTGATTAAAATCCCCCATCTTCTTTATGGAACTAAATTAAATAATTCTATGTTACTTTATGAACAAAAAGATTATATTCAAATTGAAAATATTCAATCATCCTTTTGGAAATTAGCTAAAGAGGGTATGTATGGTGTTGCTAATGCACAAAACGGTACAGCACGTAAAAGTTTTGTAAACACTCCATACAAAGTTGCTGTCAAATCAGGTACAGCACAGGTATTCAGTTATAAAACATACAATGGAAGTAAATTAGCTGAACACTTACGTGATCATAAATTGATGATTGGATTTGCACCTTATGAAAATCCAACTGTTTCAGTTGCTATTATTTTGGAAAATGGTGGTTCTGGATTATCCGTTGGTGATCTTGTTCGTAATATTTTTGATTATGTATTACTTGCTAAGAACGATATGAAAAACACCAGATACAAATGTATCTCCAAAAAAAGATCTGTAATATATGATTGATAATTTAAATAAATTACCTCTTTGGATACGTTTACATATTGATATTCCAATCTTGCTGATTGTTCTTTCTTTAACAATATACAGTATCATGATCATATGGAGCGCTACTGGGCAAGATATTGATATGATGCAGCGCAAGGTAATACAAATTGTAATTGGATTTTCTGTCATGATTATTATGGCGCAAATTTCACCACGTATATATGAAAATTGGGCACCTTACCTATATATTTTTTGCATAATATTATTGATTTTTGTTGATGCATTTGGTCAAACTAGTAAAGGTGCAAAAAGATGGTTAGATCTTGGTTTTATTCGTTTTCAACCATCGGAAATTGCTAAAATTGCAGTTCCTTTGATGGTTTCTCGTTTTGTAAATCGAGATTTTTGTCCACCTACATTAAAAAATACCTTAATTATATTGATACTTATATTTTTTCCAACACTACTTGTTGCTGGTCAACCTGATCTAGGAACATCTATTTTAGTTGCCTCCTCCGGATTATTTATTCTTTTTTTAACTGGTATAAATTGGAAATTGATTTCTATTACAGCCACTGGTGTTTCTTTTTTTATTCCTATTTTATGGTTTTTCTTGATGTATGACTATCAACGAGATCGTGTTATGATGTTTCTCAATCCAGAAATGGATCCATTCGGAGCTGGTTATCATATTATCCAATCTAAAATTGCTATTGGTTCAGGAGGGATATTTGGTAAAGGATGGTTACATGGTACGCAATCGCAATTAGAATTTTTACCAGAACAGCACACAGATTTTATTTTTTCTGTATTAGCTGAAGAATTCGGATTATTTGGTGTGTTTGTTTTAATTTTATTATATCTACTGCTAATTATACGTGGATTAATAATTGCAGCTAATGCCCAAAATATTTTTGGTAGAGTCATTGTTGGTGATTTAATATTAATTCTATTTGTTTACATATTCGTCAATATTGGAATGGTTAGTGGTATCCTACCTGTAGTAGGTGTTCCTTTGCCATTAATAAGTTATGGAGGATCTGCATTAATTGTTTTAATGGGTGGATTCGGTATTATTATGTCAATTCATACTCACCGAAAATTTCTCTCAAAAAGTTTATAACTTACAATATATCTAATATCCTTATTAATTTAAGTAAATATACTTTTATAATTAAAATAAAATATACTGATATAGTTATAGTGTCTCACAACTAAATATAAAATTTTTCATGAGAAAAGATATTTCATGAATATTATTATTTTAATACTAATTACTATCAACTTAATGGTAGTTATTATTAGGTGCTAAAAATTTTTTATTTCAGTAAATCTATATTTTGCTAATATTTTTCTGAAATTTTTGACCATAAAATAAATGAAACGGGCATAAAATCTACTTAATTTAAATTATACTTTCAAGTTCTACTTTAATTATTCCAAGTTAGATCTACTTATATTAATGATTTAATCAATAGAAAATTCTGATAATTAATATTAATAATCGAAATTATTTTTTATAGTCTCAATAAAACATCACGTTTATCCTTCCCCTCTCAGTTTTTATATATTTAATTCAATATTATATTCGCATGTTAAAATTAATTCTTTCTTAATTTTTCCTTTTAGAAATCTTAACTGGAACTCGTATAATTATTCTTAATGTTAGTAAACAAAGTTATATATTTTATTAATTACGAAAATTAAAAAACTATCCACTAAGATATTTCTTTCATTAAGAATGAATCAAGTCAATGAAAAAAAATTTCTCTTATCAGTTCCATTTACCTTAATTAACACAACCGATAATAATTGATTATATATTATAAAAATAATATTTTTTTTGAAAATAACGATCCTTTATATAACTACTCACCAACAAATTGATATCTGATTACTTACTTAATATTAGTTTTAATATAAATAAAGCATTAAATAAATTCTTTGAAATAAGAATAAAAAGATAACAAGATCCTTTTCGAAAGAGTTTCAAATATCTAAAATTGTATTTTATTTAACTTATTTAAAAATAATTTTTATGTATAAGTTTACTCATCTCATTTTATATTCTAAGTAAAAGAATAAATAAAAAATATTAAGAGAATTAAAATAATAAATATATTATTTATAATATACATTTAATAAATTAATTAATCTATGATATTTAATCTTAATTAAAATTAATTAACTTGAAATTTCTTTTTCAGAAAAATATTAAATTATCAAACTAATAATATTATAAGCGCTCAATTAAAATATTTGCTAACAGCTATCGTATATTATTATAGAATATATAATTAAATCTGATTTAATCGGTAATCTACTATTTATTATTAACTTTTATTTTTCATTATTTTATTTTCTAACATCAATAATACTTCATATAAATAAAAGTTAATCCATCAGAACAAAATATTGACGATGAAGTTTGTATTTTAACGTAAGTATTACTTGGTAAAGTTTTATCTAAAACTTTACAATTAATGTCGATGACATAGTTTTTAAGTAAGAATGATTTCGAATCATATCATTATAAAAAATTTAAAAAGTTAAAATTAGCATGAATGATACGATTGTTTTCAACAAAAATCCTTGTGAGATATCAAATAACCTGATTTTTAAAAGATCTTTTCTCATGATCTTAAAATAAAGTTATCGTATTTCTGTATTTTAATAAATATTTTATATTAATTTAACATATACTAATGATGCCTTTATTGCAATAACAGAATATATAAACTGATGAGAAAGTTATTTTGTTAAATTAATGAACGAGAACAAACGTTCAACGAATTGAATATTAAATGATGGACTATTGTATAGAGAAAGTTCTAAATATGATCTGAAATTAATCTCTCAAATTCTAATTCAAAACGTTCCTGAAGGATATTTCATTTACAATAAAAAGAGTTTACCTTTAATAAGGGTCTATCAATTAAAGAGGAAATCCGCTTTTTATCAGATAAAATGCTAAAATATAAATTCTCTTAAGATAAGAGATAAATATACTATTACCAAGTTATAACTTGGTTACTTTTAAATATTATAGGTAATATCTGGAAACTAATGTATATTATATTTTATTAAAAATCAATAAATAGCTTAATATATACAAATTAAATTACTAATTTTAGATTTCTCTTTTTAAGATCCTTGAAAATTATAAATGTGAAAGAAAATTTACTTCTTAACCTGTTTTTAGATTACTAATATTAATATTAGTAATATCTAGGTATCGAAGTATTCTTTATTTTGTCATTTTTCTTGATCGTATAAAAGATTTAAATAGAATTTAAAAAAATACTGAATTAAAGAAAATATTTTATTAAAAATTTTTAGTACGACTAATTTAAAATTATAGATTCAATTTATTGAACAATTTCCAACTTTATTGTATTGAAATTGAATAAAAATCTATTTTAGTAAAATTAAATAATAATAAAATTATTTTTAGTTTTGATTTTCTTAAATATTGAAATTTATATTTCCGAGTTTACT
Source organism: Arsenophonus sp. (assembly GCA_046530785.1). Classification (GTDB taxonomy): domain Bacteria; phylum Pseudomonadota; class Gammaproteobacteria; order Enterobacterales; family Enterobacteriaceae; genus Arsenophonus. The sequence goes on along the minus strand of JBHEQT010000027.1, from coordinate 12,088 downwards.
CATTCAATATTATAATAGATATCTTTAATTTATAACTTAATCTTACTTAAGAAATAAAAATAATTATATATTAATTAATTTTTTTATTATTTAATAAAGTTTTAAATGGTTTTTAGAAGATCTCCTGGAAACAAAACTATATAAACTATTATATTTTCTTTGTCCGTTTACCTATAAAGCAGTAAAAAGGATAAATATTAATTTTTTTAAGTGGTGAAGATATCATTCTCTAGATAATTATTCACTATAATTTAAGAGATATAGTTAAAAGTAATCTTTAGTCAGTATCCAAATTTTACTATCAGAGAGAAAACGATATTGAAAAAATAGAAAGGATTATATGAATTCTTAGATAAAATAAAAATTACTTTTTATAATCTGTTGTAGATAGAATTTGTTATTATGCTTACTAACTACAAAAATTGTGTTTTTTATTTTTTCAATTTTAAATTCTATAACACATTATACTAGAAAAAGCGTAATGTTTTGATAGGGGTAATACTGGATAATTTATATATAATATTTATCAAAGGTAGAAATTTTGTTAAAAACAAGTATTATACTACGTCAACTTGGACTTCATAATTATCAATTTGTCTCCGACGAGATGCATAAATTTACTAAAAAACGAACTGTTGATACAAAAGATGAACTTTGGTTAGTTGAACATTACCCTGTTTTTACTCAAGGGAAAACAAGCAAAAAAGAGCATTTATTACTACAAGGAAATATTCCAGTTATCCAATCTGATCGTGGAGGGAAAATAACCTATCATGGCCCAGGTCAGCAAATAATGTATATTTTATTAGATTTAAAACGTAATCAAATTAGTGTAAGAGAACTAGTTATTAGACTAGAAAATACAGTAATTAATACTTTATCTGAATTTGGTATTGATTCTTATGCACGTCGCGAAGCGCCTGGTGTTTATGTTGAAGAAAAAAAAATATCTTCTATAGGATTACGTATCCATAAAGGTTGTTCATTTTATGGATTAGCATTAAACATTAATATGGATCTTTCACCCTTTCAATATATTAATCCTTGTGGTTATATCGGTATGAAAATGACCCAACTAAATGATTTGATTCCTAATATTCAATCTAAAGATGTTAAACCTTTACTAATAAAGCATTTTTGCAACCTATCAAGTTTTCAGCTCGCAGAATAAAGTTTGCTCTAATTTTTTAGAATTATTCAGAAATTAAAGGATTAGGAAAAATAATGATATCAGATTATGATCCATATAAAAGATATCTAATATTGATCTCACAAGCAGGAACTTAATAAAAGTAACCACAATTATGATTAAAACAATTCAAATAGAAGACAGTATTAAACATAATGATGATGATAAAATGGAACTAATCCCTATCAAAACAGTAACAACGAATTATACAAAAAATTTATGTAAACCTGAATGGATAAAAATAAAACTTCCGGCTGATACTAGCAGAATAAAAAAAATAAAAAATGAAATGCATAAAAATGGGTTACATTCAGTATGTGAAGAAGCTTCTTGTCCTAATCTCTCCGAATGTTTTAATAATGGTACTACTACTTTTATGATTTTAGGTACTATCTGTACTCGTCGTTGTCCATTCTGTGATGTTTTTCATGGGCGTCCTAATGATCTAGATCCAAATGAACCGATAAAATTAGCAAAAACAATTAAAGATATGGGATTAAAATACGTTGTTATTACTTCAGTTGATCGAGATGATCTTCATGATGGTGGAGCCAAGCATTTTGCTGATAGCATTATTGCTATTCGAGAGAAAAATCCAAAAATTAAAATAGAAATACTAGTTCCTGATTTCCGTGGTCGTATGGATCGCGCATTGACAATTTTATCTACCGCACCACCAGATGTTTTTAATCATAATCTCGAAAATGTCCCCCGTATCTATCGCCAAGTTCGTCCTGGTGCTAATTATGAACTATCATTAAAATTACTAAAAAAATTCAAACAAATACATCCTGAAATACCGACAAAATCAGGATTAATGCTTGGATTAGGTGAAAATAATGAAGAAATATTTGATGTTATGCGTGATTTACGACGTCACGGAGTTACAATGTTAACATTGGGACAATATCTGCAACCTAGCAAGCATCATTTATCAGTAAAACGATATGTCACCCCTAAAGAATTCAAAGAAATGAAAAATAAAGCAATTACAATGGGTTTCACATATGCGGCCTGTGGACCATTAGTGCGGTCATCTTACCATGCTGGATTGCAGGAAAAAGGAATAGAAATTAAATAGATAAATTATTTAATTTCTATATGGTATAAAACCGTTTCCTCAAATTGAGACGGATTCTTATAAATTTCTTATAAGAAATTAAATAGCGCCAACGTTTATAGCAGATGGCCCTTTTTCTCCCTCAGTAATATCAAACTCAACTTTTTGACCTTCTGTCAGAGTTTTAAAACCTTTAGATTGAATAGCGGTAAAATGAACAAATACGTCTTTACTACCATCTTCTGGAGTGATAAAACCAAAACCTTTTGCTTCGTTAAACCACTTAACATTACCTTTAACTTTTGACATTAAAATTACCTTTCAATAATAAAAAAACATAAAATTTATGATAACTTATAGTACAGCAAAAATTATGCGCTCTTGTCTAGTACTAGAACTACAAAATTAATTAAAAATTTAAATTTTCATTTAAATATATAAGAACAATCTAAAAGCAACCTAATAACTAATAATTAGTTATTTTATAAATTATTATAATTATTATATATAATAATTTATTTTTTACTATTCTCATTTTTATAATATAAAGCTTATCTTTTATATCTAAATTTTTTTACTTAGCAGTTTAAAAATCATGAGTAATAAAATTTTCTGACATGAATACAATAAAGGGTTATAAGATTATGAAAATTCGTTATATCAATAATTCTATAAAATTAATGAAATATAATACAATTAGATTTTTTATAACTACAAAACATAATTTACAAAAATCATACTAAGTTTCTTACTATTTTTAAAAATTACCATCCACTTAATTAGTTCAGCATGAAAGAGAATTTTGTTTCTTTCATTATAAAATACTCATATAATTCTTTTATATAGTGTTTAATATTAGTATTTACCTTATTTTTCATTAAGTTATTTAAAAAAAACTAATACTTTTTATTATTTCATTGTTATTAAGAATGATTTTAATAAAAAAGATCTTTGAAAATATTTAAAAGTAAAAATAATATTGTATATAACAAATTCTTTAAAATAGTAAACTATTTGAATAATTTATTTTCCTTAAAGAAAATTACCTTTGTTTAAAATAACAATTTTTTCTACTAGATAGATATTTTAAATCTATAATAAAAATATAAGATTTTTATTTCTTATTGAAATAATAAGTTAGAGAAAATTTTTACTATAAATCAAATACCACTATATATGGTATACTTGAATAAAAATAAATCAAAATGTAGTATTTATAATAATTTGATCGATTGTTAACTTATGTTACTGGTAAATTAAGGAGCAAAAATGATTATTACCGTCTATAGTAAACCAGGTTGTATACAGTGTAGTGCAACTTGTTTAGCCTTAAAGCGTAAAAATTTAACTTATGATATCATTGATTTAACTAAAGATTATGAAGCACTTCGTTTTGTTATCAATTTGGGCTATCAACAAGTACCTGTTATCATGGTAGGTAAGCAACATTGGTCAGGTTTTCGCCCAGATATAATCAGCCGATTAGGCAATAATTAAAATTACATAATGAAAACACACTCACTTATTTACTACTCCAGTAAATCAGAAAATTGCCATCGCTTTGTAAAAAGACTTGGGATTCCTGCTACACGTATTCTGATTGATGTGAATAAAATACCAACAAATGCAACACAACCTTATGTTTTGCTCCTACCAACCTATGGTGGTGGTGCAATAACAGGAGCTGTTCCTAAACCTGTTATTTATTTTTTAAATAAACAACAAAATAGAAAGTTTTTACGAGGGGTTATTGCATCAGGAAATAGTAATTTTGGTGAAACTTATGCTATAGCAGGTAATATTATTTCCGATAAATGTCAAGTGCCTTTGCTATATCGTTTTGAATTACTAGGTACTGAATGGGATCTTCAAAAAGTACGAAAAGGGTTAGAACAATTTTGGAAACAACAAATGCATTAAAGTAATATGGGGGGGGAGCTTCCTTATGACAGCACAATCTTACGAGCAACTCGATTATCATGCGCTTAATGCCATGCTAAATCTATATGATAAAGATCATAAAATTCAACTGGATAAAGATAAGAAAGCACTTCATCATTACTTCCATCAACATGTTAATCAACAAACTGTTTTTTTTCATAATTTGCAAGAAAAATTGGATTTTTTAATTACAAAAAATTATTACGAACCTACAATACTGACACAATATGAATTTACTTTTATTAAAAAACTTTTCCAGCAAGCCTATAATTATAATTTTCGTTTTCAAACATTTCTTGGAGCTCTTAAATATTATACTAGTTACACGTTAAAAACGTTTGATGGTAAACGTTATTTAGAGCGTTATGAAGATAGAGTTTGTATGGTTGCTTTAACTCTTGCACAAGGGAATCAAATTTTTGCTAAACAATTAGTAGATGAAATTATTAAAGGTCGTTTCCAACCAGCAACCCCAACTTTTTTAAATTGTGGAAAAAAGCAGCGTGGTGAGTTGGTATCTTGCTTTTTACTACGAATAGAAGATAACATGGAGTCGATAGGTCGTTCTATTAATTCTGCCTTACAACTTTCAAAACGTGGTGGTGGTGTAGCTTTTTTACTTACTAATTTACGTGAAGCTGGAGCACCAATAAAGCTAATTGATAATCAATCTTCTGGTGTAGTACCTGTAATGAAAATTCTAGAAGATGCATTCTCTTATGCTAATCAACTTGGTGCAAGACAAGGTGCTGGAGCAGTTTATCTCCATGCTCACCATCCAGATATCTTAAACTTTTTAGATACTAAACGTGAAAATGCAGATGAAAAAATCAGAATTAAAACTTTATCACTTGGTGTAGTAATTCCTGATATTACCTTTCATTTGGCTAAAAACAATCAAAACATGTACCTTTTTTCACCTTATGATATTGAGCGATGTTATGGTGTCCCTATGTCGGAAATTAATATTACTAAAAAATATTTAGAGATGGTAAATAATAAAAATATTCGCAAAAAAAAGATCAATGCTCGTAAATTTTTTCTTATATTAGCAGAAATTCAATTTGAATCAGGTTATCCCTATATTTTATTTGAAGATAACGCTAATCTTTTAAATCCTATTTATGGAAGGATTAATATGAGTAATCTATGCTCAGAAGTCTTACAAGTTAATGATGCCAGCACTTACAATAAGAATTTAGATTATCTCCATATAGGTAAAGATATTAGCTGTAATTTAGGATCAATGAATATAGCTAAAATAATGGTTTCTCCTAACTTTGCTCATTCAATTGAAGTTGCCATTAAAGCATTAACAGCTGTTTCAGATATGAGCCAGATTCAATCAGTACCTTCAATTCAAGAAGGTAATAAAAAATCACATGCTATTGGTTTGGGACAGATGAATTTACATGGTTACCTGGCATGTGAACATATTCATTATGGTTCAGAAGAAGGAGTTGATTTCACTAATATCTACTTTTATACCGTAACTTTCTACACGCTACTAGCATCTAATAAGATATCTATTGAACGTCAACATTATTTTAGTGGTTTTGAACACTCTAAATACGCTTCTGGAGAATATTTTAATAAATATATCAATCAGGAATGGAAACCTAAAACTGAAAAAGTAAAGAAACTATTTCAACGATCAGGTATTCATATTCCTAATTCTCAAGATTGGGAAAAACTCAAACAATCTATTATGAAATATGGAATTTATAATCAGAATTTACAAGCAATTCCTCCAACTGGCTCTATTTCTTATATTAATAATTCAACTTCAAGTATTCATCCTATTGTTGCACGTATCGAAATTCGTAAAGAAGGTAAAATTGGGCGCGTATATTATCCAGCCCCTTATCTGACGAATGAAAATTTAGAATTTTATCAAGATGCCTATCAAATAGGAGCTGAAAAAATTATTGATACTTATGCTGCTGCTACTCAACATGTTGATCAAGGATTGTCATTAACTCTTTTTTTTACTGATGATGTAACTACTCGGGATATTAATCGCGCTCAGATATATGCTTGGAAAAAAGGTATTAAAACTCTTTATTACATTCGTATCCGTCAATCAATATTAGAAGGAACAGAAGTCAAAGGTTGTGTTTCATGTTCACTATAATTTATAGGTTTAAAAAATGGAGATAAGAAATTCGATAGTACGTGCAATCAACTGGAACCGTATTGAGGATGAGAAAGATCTAGAAGTATGGAATAAATTAACTACTAATTTTTGGTTACCAGAAAAAATTCCGCTTTCAAATGATATTCCAACTTGGAATGCATTAACAAAAGAGGAAAGAAAATTAACAATACGAGTTTTTACTGGATTAACCTTACTGGATACTATCCAGAACAAATTAGGAGCTCCTGCATTAATGACAGACGCCTTAACACCTCATGAAGAAGCCGTGATATCAAACATCAGCTTTATGGAGGCAGTTCATGCTCGTTCATATAGCTCTATCTTTTCAACTCTTTGTTTGAGTTCCGATGTTGATGATGCTTATCAATGGAGTGCAGAAAATAACATTTTACAAAAAAAAGCTATTTTAATATTAGGGCATTATTGTAAAAATCATCCTCTTAAGAAAAAAATTGCTAGTGTCTTTCTAGAGTCATTTCTTTTTTATTCAGGATTTTATCTACCAATGTATTGGGCAAGTAGAGGAAAATTAAGCAATACAGCCGATCTTATTCGGCTAATAATTCGTGATGAAGCAATTCATGGATATTATATCGGTTATAAATTTCAAAAATCATTAATCAATTATACCAAGAAAGAAAAAGAAGAAATAAAAGATTTCGCTTACTTATTATTATTAAATTTATACGAGAATGAAATTAAATATAGTGAATCACTATATAATGATATTGGTTGGACAGAAGATGTGAAAAAATTTCTTCACTACAATGGTAATAAGGCATTAATGAATTTAGGGTATGAATCTCTCTTCCCAGAAGAAATTACCGATGTTAGCCCAGAAATTTTGTCAGCATTATCACCAAATTCTAATGAAAATCACGATTTCTTTTCTGGTTCAGGTTCCTCTTACATTATTGGTAAAATGATAACTACAGAAGATGAGGATTGGAACTTCTAATTTATTAAAGTACTATTTGAATAGTAATAAAATAAATAAAATATAGATAAATTATTTATAATATTAAAAATAGTATTTAACTTACGTTTAATTATTAAAATTAATGGAGAATCAATCTTTTTTACTAAAAAAAGAATATCTTTTATTATAAATAATACTAAAGTTACTAATAACTATATAGAATTAAATCCAAATTAAATTCATAAATAAATTATGATAAAATCATTTATGTGAATAAATGATCTATAAAATAATAAGATTATATCTATAATAATTGATTAGAGTAGAGAATGAAATTCTTATTAAGAGTAAAGAATAAAAGATTAATCAACATTCTTTAAAAGAACAACTTTTTTATTAATGTTATTATACAAATAATATAATAACATTATCATTATTTAATGATATCAAAATCAATACACTATTAATTTAACTACTAATAGGTTATTAATAGTGTATCTCGTTTTAATTTAGGATAAAAGATTCTATGTAAATACCAAGAAGTTATCCTTTTATTAGGATAGTTTCATTAATAAAAGTTTCACTAAAAATTTATAGTTAATTAAATTTCTTTAAATATTAGTATTAAAATGATAAGAGATTCAATCTTTATTGAAAGAAAAATTTGTTATTATTAGTTTATATTAGGATGAAATCTATCTAACAAACTACTTAATTAAAGACCTTAATATGAATCAACCAAAGACTTAGTCGTAATTAACGGAGAATATCTAATATTAAAAATATTTCATGAAATTAGGTGAAGTACAGCGTAAAAAGATAAGTATAGAATTTCCCTATTTTAGTTAATGACCAATTTAATCCATTAAATAACATACTATTTATTAAGTTAATAAATAGTAATTATCGAAAAAACAAGAAAAGAATTAGTTTTTTAGTAGCAAGTTAATTTTGAATAATAAGTATATTTTTAAATGAACTATCACTGATATAAGTTAAAATATTGCTATTTCTAGAGAAATAATAAATAATCCTCCATTACTTTTTTAATAATTGAAATCACTGTTACTCTAGACTTGTTAATTATAATTAGAAAATGCAAGACGAATTTCTGTTAAATAAACTTAATAAGTAAAATGATATTATCTTTTTACTTCTATAATTTAATAAATGGATGAAAGAATTCAAGAGATCGAATCATATTTACCAAAATAGACTTATTATATAAGTTATATTATATACTAAAATTTTCAATAATTTAACTAATTATTATCTTAAAATTTTTCCGTAATATAGGATTATAATGCGAATTTTTAATAGAGATATAGATAACTTTCCTTCAAACCGCTATATTAGAATTTTTCTCTATACTTTATAGTACAGTCATCACTAAAATGATAAATAATGAAGATCGATAATCTTTTAAATAAAAAAAATAAAAAATTTAAATAATTCAACCGTTTTTAAATAAAATGATACACCATTACATTTGTTTATTTTGTGATTATTTTCCATCTTATTAGTATGAATAAAGTACTTCTTTCTGTTATAATCAAAATTATTTCTTTCTCTATTACCCAATAAATTTATTAACAATTTTATTGAAAATAAGGAAAAAATAATTCTATTGAATAGAAAGAATTGTTTTCTGTTACTCAAAAAATTTAATTTTATTTAAATTTCAGATTTTGCTTAGTTCTCTAAACTAGCAATAATATCAACTAATTATAATCTTTACCAATTACCCCCTTCATATTTAAACTTACTAATAGATTATTAAAAATCATAAATAGTAAATATTTAGTCATTTTAATATTTTATAAAAATTTTTTATATTGTAAATAAATTTTGTAAGAAATCCTTCCCCCCTCTCTCCCCTCCGGGAGTTAAATCATTAATCATAATTTTAACGAATTGAAATAAATTATTTTTAAACAATGATAAAATATCTAGTTAATATCTATTTTCCTTAAAAAAAGATTTATCCAAAGAATTTATTAATCGTAATAAAAATCTTTTTCATTATTAATTTAATGAAATTAGTAAATATTCAAATACTGAATTCAGCAAATATAATAAAAGTTAATTATGAGTTAAAAGTATTCTTTATTTCTATTAATAAAATTTACAAAATTATTATAGTTTTTTATAAAAGAAGATTCTTCTGAAAATCAATAAAAATTATTATTTTAATACGTTCTGATATAAAAGATAATTATATCTTTGGATTGGGTTATATCTTAATGGAACAAATCGTTTAAATATAGCTGCAGAAAAAATATTTAAAAAGGATTTTAAAAAATTAGAATTCTAAAATACTAAAACATTAATAAATTAAATTTATAACTCTAATTTAAATTTAAAATAGTGTTTGTTAACCTTGATCTAATAATATCAAGAAAATGATTTTCTAACTAAATAAGTAAACTTGATCATATATAATAAATAGTGGATAAAAATCGGTAAACATATAGCTGGAGTTATATAGATACAAAAAATAAAACTAATGGTATAATGAAATTTATTTTTCAATATACTCTAAATTAGAGTATATAATCCTTACCTTATTTCATTAATAAACTGAGAAAATTTACGCTGTGATGTTCTCTAAATTAAAAAAAATAAAGCATCAACAATATCTTGAACAATTATCAAAATTACCACAATCTTCCACGGGAGTTGTCACTCTTTACCAAATAGAAAGTTTTCGTAAAGCTTTACTAGAAAAAATTTCTAATGCTAAACGATATATTTATATTACTGCACTTTATTTTGAACATGATGATACAGGACAAGATATACTAAATGCGCTTTATCAAGCAAAAATGATACGATCAGAATTAGATATCAAAATAATGCTTGATTGGCATCGCGCTCAACGTGGAAGAATTGGTGAAAATGCTACCACGACTAATGCAGATTGGTATTATCAAATGGCAATGGCTCATCCAGGTCTTGATATTGCTATTTTTGGTATTCCTATTAATACACGTGAAGCACTAGGTGTTTTACATTTAAAAGGATTCATTTTTGATGATACCGTTATTTATACTGGTGCTAGTATCAATAATGTATATTTTCAACAAAACCAACGTTATCGCTATGATCGTTATCATATATTAAATAATACTCAATTAGCTTCAACGATGAAGAAGTTTATCGATCAAATCTTATTATCTTCACCTGCTGTTCAGCGTCTAGATCAAGCATATCGACCCAAAAATACTAAAATTAAAAGTTTAATTAAACAATTTCGCCATAAACTAAAAAGCTGTCAATATCAATTTCAAAATAATGCGACAGATCAAGAGTTAGCAGTAACTCCATTAATTGGTTTAGGAAAAAAAAATGAATTAAATAAAACTATTACCCATTTAATGAATAGTACAGAAAAAAAGATGACTATTTGTACACCCTATTTTAATTTTCCAACTATTTTAACGCGTATAATTAGTAATTTATTAAATGAAGGCAAGAAAATTGAAATTATTATTGGAGATAAAACAGCTAATGATTTTTATCTTCCACCAGAAGAACCTTTTAAAATTATCAGTGCATTACCTTATCTATATGAAACTAATTTACGTAGATTTATTTATCGTCTACAAAATTTCATAGATAACCAGCAATTAACCATCAGATTATGGAAAGATGGTAAAAATAGCTATCATTTAAAAGGAATTTGGATAGATAATAACTGGCAATTAATAACCGGTAATAATCTCAATCCTCGTGCATGGAGATTAGATCTAGAAAATGCTATATTAATTCATGATCCAAAAAAAGTTTTGCTACAGCAAAAAAAGAAAGAATTAAAATGTATAATAGCTAATACTAATATTATGAAACATTATCAGGATCTTGAAAATATCCAACGTTATCCAATAAAAGTTAAAAAACTTATTCATCGTTTACATAGGATACGTATTGATAAGTTAATACGCCGTATTCTTTAATATTTTATTAACCTTAATTCTTTGTTATTTAATAATAATATTTATATCCTTTAAAATATTTTTATTAAACTTTTCAAGAAATATAATAATAAAAACCAATCAAAGAATAATTTTTACTATGATAAATATCTAATTGAAATTTTTACTTTTATTATGAAAAACTCTATAATGGAGTAATAATATCCAATATAATACTTTATTTTTTGAAATTGATGTAGGCAAAAGATTACTAAATTATATTGTTTTTGATTAGAAAAATAAATTCTTTCTCTATTCTTTCCTTTCCTTGCATACGATGCATAATTTTAGAATGAAATTTTGTTCTTTCAACTTCTTAATAATATAAACTCTTCTATAATGAATAGAAATTAAGATTCTATTATAATATAAGTTTTATTCTTAAATATTAATAATAAATTATAATATATTTTATTATTAATAATTTCTTTTTAATAAAAATTAATTTCTTTAAATAAATAATTGATGAAATAATTATCCGTCTAAACATGGATGATATATTCATCGTAATGAAAGAGCTTCTTTGTTAAAAAAACATATAAAACTTCATTATAAAAATAATGGAGATCAGAAAATACTATTTTATCAACTGATTTCTTTTTAAATAGAAAACTACAATTAAAGAGAAAAATTTTTGAATAAAATACTGTATAATAATATCTTGATCCACTATAAAGTTATTGATCAATAATAGGGTAAGTAACAAAAAGATCCATAATTTTTTCTGACTGTAATTGGAAATATATTATTTCACGGTAAAGATAAATTTTTTCAGTTTTAGGAAAAAATAATCATTGCTCAAAATTTTATTTTTATAGAGAGTAACTTTCTATTAAGGATAAAAAAT
>JBHEQT010000026.1:0-7827 GCA_046530785.1 Arsenophonus sp. | reverse complement strand
TTGTAGAAACTGTTCCCCATATCTTAAAAATTTTCTCTCGCTAACTCCTTAAGCATAGAATAAGTTAATGTTCAAGGAAAGTTAAAAATAATTAATTTTTAGAATAAAATTAATTATTTTTAACTAAAAACTATAATTCTTAACAGTTTGAAGTAAAATCTTCTTATTTTAAGAAGATTTTATAATTTATTTAAATAAACAGATTTAATTTTAGAGTTTGAATCCTTAAAAGATTCCTACGATAAACTTGTTCTTTTATGTGTAATTGTATATAGACATTCAATTAATTCTTGTTGACTCTAGTAAGTTATGTATAGTAATTTTCTTTAAATTTCTTAAGTTTTAATCTATATATTATTTACTTTGTCTAAGAATAGAGTTACAATCTTTATATGATACTTTAATCCAGTTGAAATCAATTCATAAAAGTATAAAAAAAATACTACTTAAAATTCATGTAATTCTTTACAAGGTTAGTTAATATGAATTATATTCAAGAGCAAGAAATTACTTAATAAAGTTCTAATTCAATATTTAATAGATAAAAATTATTGTTAATATTAAATTAATTAAACATTTTCCTTTTTATACAAGCTACTAGGGAAGGAATTATAAATACTATAAATAATTAATTAATTCATAAATATATATATTTAATTAGAGTACTCGGATAAAGTACTGTTGATTTTATTAGACTCAAATAACTTAGCTGATTTTAACTACTTTGGAGAATTTAAATAATGAATTTACGTAAAGAATTTCCTAAAAAATAATTTTGTTTAAAATGTTATGATAACAGATAATAAATAAACATTGTAATAATTAAAATATTATTTAATCTTTATTATTTATAAAAGTTATTCAACTTAAAATGGGTATTTCTTTGAAAAGAAATCCATATTATATTTATGGTTTAGAATCAAATAATGATTTGATTCCATTAATAGTTAAAGAATTTAATTTTTACTTAAAAAAGGTTTTTTAATAAAAAAACTATTACTAGTTATAGTTATATTTAATATCTTTTATATTTTCTCTATCTAATTTACCTACTTTTCAATATTATTATTAATCTATTTGATAAAAAATTACATATTCAATTTGAATAATTTATTTTTTAAAATATTTAAATAAAAACTTCATATATATAATCCCTGAAAAACTTTTAAAATTTAAGAAAATTACTTTTTATAATATTCTTTCATAATCAATTATAAATAAAGGTATTCAAGAGACCTTACCACCTATTTTATGTTTTCACCACCTCCTTATTCTTTAAGTATGTGAATTAAGATAATATAACAAATCATAAATTCATTATAATATTATTAATCATTTTAAATAAAGTATCTAAAATTTTTATCCATGATATTAACTATGCCTTATATTTTATTAACTTAAAAATGATTCAATGTTCCATTATTAATAAATACTAGCAATCTTAAAGTTCATTAGATATATCTAATTTCGAATATTACTTAACCACATGTATTACTTTTAGGAAAAATATTTATATTTTAGTTACTAATTTTGATACAATCGTCTTTACCATAATATAGTAATTTACCTATAATTATAAAATTTATTTACTTTATATTATGAAACTTTTAGTTTTATCATACGATTAAAGCATTATTATTTCTTTACTTCACTCAAAAGATTAGAATTTTTTCTTATAATTAATTTAAAAGTAACTGTATTGTAACAATACATTATTTTAGATATACAATCCAATTATTACTTTTATCATTTTATATTTTGTAGATATATTTAATTTTTAGCTAAAGTTAAGAAAGTTACTTCATATGAAACCCTCTAATCCATACATTGTATGCAATAAAAATTAAATCTGTTTATCGTCTATAGTGGATATAAATTTTCTTTTTCAAATCAATCTCTTTTATATTTTAATATCTTTAATATAAATATTCTTACTATATCTTTTGTAAGTCATTAATTCTTTTTTTTTAGAAAAGAAGGCTTAGAATTACTATCAGTCATAGATTAAAAATTAAGTAAAACTAGCAAATTCATTTTTTTTGCAGTATATACTAATAAACTATTTTGTAGTTCATAAACTCATTATCTTTAATAGTTTATTTTTTTATTCGTTATTTTTACTTGTAAATAAGTAAAAATAATTAAGTATAAACAAATTGTTAATAATAAAAATATAATGTAACTACTCTTGTTTTATTTTATAATCTGGAGAATGTTATTTTTAATTTACTCTTTAAAAAGTAAATTTCATTTATGTATAAAATCTTTGGAATTTTATAATGTTATCTACTCTTTTACGAATACTTGTAACATTGTGTTATAGTAATGAAAATAAATTAAATTGTAGTTATCAAATCTTATTTACTTTAGTTAAATAATCAATGATTTAATAAGATTTTTATCTACTCTTAAAATAAGTTATGTGTAAATTAAAGATTTATATTTTTAATACTAAAAATCTATAAACACTATATTTACTATAAAAGCCTCTTGATTTTGGAGCTAATTCTTAAAAAGTTTTTTTGAGTTAATTAATAACTGAAGAATTGCGGCTATCCAGTTGTTAAAAGTAGCATTACTACTTAATATATCTATTAATTCAGGAATAATATGAACAAAACAGAACTTGTTAATAAAATCGCTGAAAAAGCAAATCTAAGTAAAAGAGATTCAGAAAAAGTACTTAATGCATTCGTTGAAATCGTGACAGAAACCTTAAAGGCTGGCGATGATATACGGATAGTTGGATTTGGTGGTTTTCAAGTTAAGCCTAGAGCGGGAAGAGAAGGACGTAATCCTAAAACAGGAGAAGTTATTCAAATTGCTGGGACAAACTTACCTAGTTTTAAAGCAGGTAAGAATTTGAAAAAAGCAGTTAATTAAACTTTCAATTAAAAATTAAATCCAATGGTAAAAAATTGACTAATTAAAAAATTAGGAAAAATTAATAAGTAAATATAATGCTATTAATAATAGTAATTTATTTTCAATACACATTATAATCTGTGATTAATATAACAAATCTCTGTCGCATTATAAAAATAAATTCTTTGTTTAACAGTGAACTTAAAATAATAGTGGAAATGGAGGTCTTTATAAACATAAAGAGTGTTGAGATAGTTAAACGCATATGAGAATTGATGAGAGAATTATTTTTTTGTAAGTTACAAGTTAATAATTTAATAGAAAATAAAAGAGAAAATTAAAATAACAACTTTTATCTAAAATTTTAGTTATTTATTATTTTCTCTAAAAAGGAACTTACTCATTAAAATTTAAATATCCTTACTAAATTATGTTTTAGTTAAATATTTTTATGAAAATATTTAAATTATTTTTAGAAAACTTAAACAAAATCAGAGAAATTTAAACTGAAATTTATTAAATAATAAAAGTTATCAATTTATTCATTTGAAAATATTTTTATTAACTCAAAACAATTCTCCTTAAGGTATGAGATTTGATTTATTATTTGATATTCATATCTCAAATAATACTAATTATTAATTGAGATATATCTATATTAGGTTTTACTAAAATTAGTATTAAATAAGGTTCTAATATTATTGTTTATTTTAATAAGAATGATATTATTATTTCAATAATTTTTAATGAAGTTTTGAGTATAGTATATATACACTATAGAATATATCTTTAAAAGATAACAGATAAATTAATAAATTTATCTGTTAAGATAATAATAATTTTGATAAGATCCAAAATCTTAATAATTAAAGAAAAATAAGAGTTATTTTTATCACTAATTAATATAGTTAGAATACTTAGTTAAATTGTGATATTAAATTAGACTTTTAAGGTAACATTGAATATTATTATTAAGTAACTGGATTTTCTTCATACGTTATTAATATATTAAATGGGATATATAAAAATCAGATCAAGATTGTTTTATTAAAATAAATATATTTATTAATGTTGTTAATAATTTTATATAATAGAAAAATAGACGAAAAGGGATTACAAAGTACTAAATATCACTTTTCAAGTTCTAAAAAAAAATTTAGAATTAATTATTTTATAAATAAATCGTTAATACGAATAAAAGTACAAACATAAATCTTTACTTAAATTATACTGCTTTTTAGGTATTAGTGTGTTACCATTATTTAATTAACATTTAATCTCATTTAGATAGTGATAATATTAATTTATTTTAAAAAAAATACGACAAAAGAATGGTAGGAGGAATAACTATTCTTATATCATGACGAAATTAGGAAATTAGGGTTAAATTTATTGTTTTTACTAAACAAAAGAGTATAAATGCTAATAACTTAATTAATTTGAAATAATGCAATAATTTTACAATGTATATCCCCCCACAGTGCACCACTTTTATAATTTAATTTTTATCAAAATATAAAAAATTATTCAACCTCTTCAGCATTTAATTTTTCTGAAGTCAAATACTTAATTTTTTTATTATATTTTATATTGAAAATTCTTATATATTCCACTTTTTAAAAAATTTCATACATTTACGAAATATTTAAATTGTTTAAAATATAAAAAGTTTTTTAACTACATTAATAAATTTTGGATTCAGATAAAAACGTCAAAATAGATTTTATCATAGTTTTACTTTTTGTTGAATCTCCAAAATTTAAACTTAAATAGTTTGATTTTCCGAATCTCCATTAAAGTATTGAAGATTTAAAATTTTAATAATTGTTATATTCATAACTAATTCTAACCTCTATTGATCGTCTTTTTATATATTTTATCACATCCATTTTTATACTGTTAAACTCTGTTTTTTCAATAATTTTAGATACAGATCTCTTAATAAATTGATTATTAAAATATTTAAATTCTTTGTAATGTTCTAAATCAGCAACTTCAAGATCAGTTTTCAAATCCTCAAGAGAAATATCAAAATATTTTAGCTTTCCTGCACTGATCTTTTCTCTAAGATACTGATACATACGAATTGCATTTGTATCGTTTAATCTAATTGCTGAAAGTAATATCTGTGTTGTAAAGTCCTTTTCTAATCGGCATATATAAGGTTCCATTTGTTTGGAAAATACAACATCAATATATCCATCACCATCCATGTAATCACAATATTCAGTAATATTAAGAATCCGAACTCCTCCTTCTAGTTTTTTCCAATGCATTAACGGTTCTCCAACTCTTGGTATTGGAGGAAGAAGTTGCTCTCTTGGTATTGTAATCACTTGTTGTTGTAGTTGATTCGCTGCTTTTTTTAATTGCTTGTAAGCTGTTGA
This sequence comes from Arsenophonus sp., assembly GCA_046530785.1. Classification (GTDB taxonomy): domain Bacteria; phylum Pseudomonadota; class Gammaproteobacteria; order Enterobacterales; family Enterobacteriaceae; genus Arsenophonus. The sequence goes on along the minus strand of JBHEQT010000026.1, from coordinate 2,575 downwards.
TTTATCAATTCCACAAAGTTCTGCGTAATCAGAGGCATTAACACGAAAAGCTTCATTTCTTTCCATAATTTTTTTTGAATCTAGTTGAGCTATACTTAAAAATAAAACTCGCCTTGAACTCAATGGCATTTTTGCAAGAGTTGAATTAATACCATTTCGATGTCTTATTTTTGTTTTTTTGCTCACTTTCATTTAGTCAGCTACCTATTCATTACATCGAAGAATAAACTATTACTATAAAACTTAAATAGTGTTCAATATTAAAAATTAAATAAAAGATCTTAACGGCCTATCTGAACACCTTTAACGGCCTATCTGAACACCTTAACGGCCTATCTGAACACCTTTAACGGCCTATCTGAACACCTTTAACGGCCTATCTGAACACCTTTAACGGCCTATCTGAACACCTTTAAAACATTAAGTTATTTATTTTAAAGGTTTTTTTTTGATATCTACAATTGCTCTTAAGTTTTTAATAAGTTTAAAATAAGTTAAAAAAAAAGTCTTTTAAGGTAAATTCATCTACTAATGAATAACTTTCAATCAATAAATCTTGAACAAATTTTATTTCCTTAAAAATTTTACTCTAATGCTTTCTGTTTCTTTTGAACGTGAAATATTCTTACCATTACCCTTAAAAGCACCACAAAACTAAAGTATTTTTGAAAGAAATAATTTTATAAATTATGTGGTAAGATATTCATCTTTTGACTCTCTCCATATACTTCGAACGGTTTAACTCTAAGTGGGTTTTATTAATATTGAGAAACACTTTTATATTTGATGGTATCTAAAACGATAAAAGCTCCTAAAAACAATTCTAAGAAATTATAAAACTAAACAAACACATTCCTATGATTTGATAGATAAAAACGTTTTATAGAGAATTATAGAGCCCTTAAAATCGATTTATAAAGCTAATCACTAAATAAAAATAAAACTAACACTAAAAAGTATCTAAAACGAAATCAAAAAAATAAACCTTATTAGAAAATTTTTTCTAATGAAACACTTTTCCAAAAAGGAAAAAATAATAGAAACATAAAATACACGAAATATAATTTTAAAATTATTTCTGATAACTTAAGAAGTTTACCAAATTTAAAAAAGATTCATAATATAAAATTTATTTTATCGAAATAATCTTTCATAAATTCTATATTTGATAGATATATTTTAATCTCAATTTATGAAATAAAAATTAGTTTTAATTCTTAACGTTTGAACGAATTTATGATAAATATTTTTTAAATAGCAAGATTAGTCCTGTTTCTTGGTATTATTAATTTTTTACAGAAGAGGGAATATATTATGATATAATGCCAAACCTTAGTATTAAGATTTTTAATATTTAATAAATGTTAAAAACAGTTTTTAATGAAAATAATTCAAAAATAAAAACTTATATTTAGAATATATAAGTTTTTATAAAAAAAAAGATTGTTAAATTAAAATTTAAATATGTATTTATTAAAACTATCATCTAATAATATTTATCTACATCTCTTTAATAAAATCTAATTTTGTTTCATTTTATTTTTTCTTTCAATTCTTAAGAGATAATCTATCTTTACTTAGAGATAGATATTTACAAAACGAAACTACAATATTTTATTTAAAATAAATAAAAATTTGACTAGTTTAGATAAATTAATTATTGTTTATTTAGTATTCTCAATAAACAATAAAATTACAAAAAGTTTTAAACATATAGGTATTTTTCATTAATTATAGATTATTTATTTTTTTGAATCTTACTTCTTTTAAAATCCGATAACTTAATTACAGACGCTTTTCTTTTTTTTCTTTTAGAGGGTCTTATAATAGGAATGTTATTGTTATATATAAATATAACAGGTATATCATTTTCATTTCTAATTTCGATCTTATCAAAATTAACGTCTTCACTATGAAAATAGAGATTAACTCCAGATAAAAATTCAACTTTATAAAATTGTAATTCATCAATTGCATCACAAATTGCTTTTTTAAAACTTTGTTTATTCCATCGTCCTGTAAATTTCATTCTCATTTTCTATTTATCTCTTAATATAATATTTAATTTTTTAATATACGATATAATTTACATATCTTATTAACATAAATAAAAAATATTTTTATTTTACTTTCTATTATTACTTTAGCTGAATTTTCCATTTTACAAATGAGATACTAAATAAAATTTTAAAAATGAGAAGTAATGTAAATATTTATTTTTATAATTAATCATTAACTAATAATAATAACAGTTAAATCTAATAATTTAAGGTCATATTAATACTCTATAATTTAACTTTTTAATAAAAAGTTAATAAAATAATACAAGATAATTAAAATATTGTTTGTTTAGTAAATTCCATCTAAAGCAAATAAAATATTAGATTTAATTAAAATTAATTAAAATCAAGAAAATAATCATTAAAAGGTCTAAGAATCTTGAAAAAAATTTAGATTTTCACCACACTCTAAAAAATTGTAGAAACTGTTCCCCATATCTTAAAAATTTTCTCTCGCTAACTCCTTAAGCATAGAATAAGTTAATGTTCAAGGAAAGTTAAAAATAATTAATTTT
>JBHEQT010000025.1:0-24269 GCA_046530785.1 Arsenophonus sp. | reverse complement strand
TATCCGGTGAGATAGCAGAAACCACAAAATAATACTAGTCGTGAATAATATACTTTTAAAAATATTTCATTGCAGAGTTGGTTTATGAATGAGTTTTTTGAATTTGATAGAGTTTTTGGTATTAGTGGGTTGTATATATGTAATACAGAGAAAGGTATACAACAATTTAAAGTTGGATTTTATTGCGAGGATTATGGGATTGTTTTCTCCAATATCACATATGATTCGCATGAGTAGGAATTTTAGTATTCACATTGTCTAAATCTCTTCTTTTTCGCTTAATATTGATGATGAAAAGATAATTTTTATATCTTACTTTTTATCTTTTCTGCTGTCTCTTCATTCTTTTAATGTTTTGATTAACTTTTAAATAATGATAAAACTAAATAATTCTAGAACAATTAATAAAAGTACAACTAAAAAAATCGTTTATGTAAAACATTATTCATTTGATAAATGGAGTATCTTATTTATGAAAAGAAAAATAATAGAAATTAAACGAATTAATTCTCTATTTCAGGAAAATTAATCAATTATGTAAATAATATTATTGAATAATAGGTTGTTTTCTTTTCTGAAATATTATTTATTAATAAATAATATTTACTTTCAAAGTAAAAATATGAATTGATTCTTAAAGATAAAGTATAAATTTGATATTTTAAATAATAAAAACCTGAAATCTCATATACAAATAAAATTCATTAAAAATATCAGGATAATAAAAATTACGAAAATAACTGAATTTAAATATATGAAATCCTCAACATATATTATAGAAATATTCCCCTTTGAACAGAAAATAGTGAAATTTTACTTTTAAAATTAAAAATAAATAATTTTTTAATCTAATCTTAGAATTATTTTTTCAGATATAAGAATTTTATGTATTCCCTTCGTTTTATCGATAAATCGATGATTTCTGACGATTCCAATAATTTAGAATTGCATCTTTAAGTTTTAGCGTCGCCATTAATTTCGATGAAAAGATTGACAAATAAAATAGCGATGAATTGCAGTTTTATCTCTCTAGTGAGAATTGTGTGTGTCATGATATAAATTTTCGTTACTAACACAACTTTTATTAGAAGTTTAATTCTCTCTAAAATCTTATAATGATAATTCATTTAATGTTTTTATTGATATAATAAACCGTTTTTATTGACTATTTTAAATCTGATAGTTTTCATTTCTGTACTATTGAGATAATTTTAATGCTAATTTTGATAAAATTTCGACAGAAAAATTTTCATAAAAAGAAAAAGAATATTAAAGTAACCCACATAGATTAAGATACCTAATAGTTTAGAATAATTTGTATCAGATATTTATAGCTATTATTTTCAACATAAAACGGATTTTTGCAGATTAGTATAACTTTAAAAAGTTTAAAATTCGGATTTAAAATCAATAATAAATCTTAGAAGTATATTAATCTAATAATTAACTGATATTTCTCAGAATATTCTTCAATTTTCACTCTATCTCCCCGATACAAGGTAATTGTATTTCCGATGACTATAAAAACCCAATATCTTAACTTTTCCTTTTATCTATAATACTTTGTCATATTTTCTTTTTTAGTATTTTCATCGATGTAAGTAATTTATTATCGATCGATGCACTTTAGTTTGGTTTCGAAATCATTAATCGAACATGAATATAGGGATTTATATCCTTCTCTGATTCCTGTGATATATTTATTTTAATACTGATAATCTATAATTATTTGAGTCATCATTATTTCTATTACTCTAATGATTAAAAAATTATAATCTTGACGAACTTTTATTTGATAATACCCAATGATCTGACAATTTTCTTTATCGAAATAATATAATATCAACAAGATTATCTAATTTAATAGAATAGATATTGGTTGGAGTAATGGGAATTTCCTGTTTCTTTTATGCATTTTATCTTAATCTGATATAGTCAAATACGTCTTTTATCTTTTTTGTGAGTGTTTATTGTTTAAATATCATTTAATTTTTTATTTAAGATGATTACCTAATTAGTATGATTACGGAAAAGTAACAATCTGAAGGATTATTCCATTACCGCTTTATTAAAATCATAAATTATTTTTTCAATTAGGTATTACCTTGTTATTTTAATTGGAAAATATGAAGTTTACCGTTGGAGATTTTTAGAGTAGATAGGGAACAAAATCGGCTAAAAATATTTCCAATAACTATCAAAACGATAAATTTATAATTTATTTTTGTTGATTTATAGTTTATCTAGTTTAGTCATTAACATTATAAAAAATGAGAAAGTTATTAAGATTTTTATCTTTACGAGATTGAATTATTTCCTACCAACTAGGCAGAATTAATAGTTTCTAGTTCAAATCCTTAACAATGGGGATAATCTAAATTCAATTTTAAAGGAATTTTTCTATTGTATTACGTCTCACACTCATCAAACATTTTGAGAACTCAATTATTTTATTCATAAAAGAATCTTTAAAGTAAAGTGATTTTTAGATTTTAATCAGATATTCACCTTTTAAGATAATAGAATTACTCTTTAAATTTTGATATTCAAAGATATTCTATCTGAGTAAAACTAATAAATATTTGCATATTATTTTCTAATTATCCATGTAACTCGTTAGTCATTTTTATTGCGGATTTTCCTTTCACTTTAATTTTTAACGTCATTTAGCTAACTTGTGCCAAGATATTTTATCGAAATCATCTTTTTATTAATCTAATAAAAATTCTATAAAGGCTTATCGATATTAGAGTCTTTGTCTTATATAGATTAAAAATTTCAATAAACTTGAAAAGTTTCGAATAGATGATGAAGCAATATTTTAATTTATAATTAGAGATAAAATTTGATATATTTTTAACATAATCTGTAATTATAATTACGAAAAACTTTTTAAGAGAATAGGAAAGTTCCTATCGGTTATTAGGTAATAAATCTAAGTTTTCAAGAATATTGAAATAAACGACAAAGATGAAATCAAGTTAAATAATTAATCAGTAATTTTTGAAATATCACAACTAATATAAAGATGAATAGTAACTTCTTTTTGAATAGACATAAATAAAAAATCGTTGTAGTTTTTTTATCTTTGCAAAACAAATTTTTAGGTGAATAAAAGAAGGGTTTTCTGAAAATTTTCTTTGATATTAAATTTAGGTTTTTTATTTTTAACTTTAAACAGGTTCTTGATTTTATTAAGTATATCCTTTTATCAAGGTAACTTTTATGATCATTTTTAATTTTTAAATCCACTCATAATAATTTTTAAATAACTTTTTTAAAGTTAACTATGCAGTTAGAAATCCAGAATTATACCAATTGAAAAAATAGTTTTCAGACTACTATTTTCAGATATTTCTGTCGTATTTTACGGAAACTGAAAACAATTCAATATAAAAACCAAGCAACGCTTCACAATCATTGTTTAAAATATGACTTTGAGCACACACGGAAACAAAAATATTAGAGAGGAAAAGGAGGGTTAAAGAGAAAGATTCTAATAGAAAAAACTCTACCTCCCCAACATTTTCATCATCTATAGTAAGAATAAAACAGAGAATTGAACTTTAGCTTTTCTAGAAAAATATTAAACAAAATCACTTTTATATTTTAAAATATTTGTCGGTATTTTACTAATAAAATTGAATATTTTTCTTAAAATAAAAATAGAAATCGAATCTTCAAAGTTTAAGAGCTTTTAAGAAATAACAATCCTTTTCTATTTTCTCGCACTAGTGATGCGAATTCATTGAAATAAATATTTTTTGAAAGAACTGTATTTATATATTTTATATATCTATCTTTTATTTTAATTTGGTAGATAGAAAAAATCAATATTCTGATTAATTACTACCACCGTTGACAACGTTTTATTAATTTTTATATAAATGTTATTTGAATAATAATACTTGTTTTTAGGATTTTTTTGATATTTTGCAAACATCTCATCCTAACCTATTGATATTTTGCATAAAATTCGTATTTTATCTTTACTGAAGCAACATTATTTTATTGATCACAATTATCATATTAGGAGAATTTTTACTATTATTCGTAATACTTAATTTCCTGAAGTAGAGTAACTATCAATTCTATTTAAAACTACAGATTCCTATTTTTCTGAAACAGAATACAAAATCCATACTAATTTCCGAATTGAAATATCTAGATAATGTGTGTCTTTGGATTTTTGATCCTAATCTTGGTTTATAATCGGAAAAAGTTGAGAGACGCCCCCCCTCTTTTCTTACATCATATAATAATATATCAATCTCCTATGTTTATATTTAATATTGGAAACCAATTCTGCTCCTATATCTTATTAATCATATATTTATTGATACTAGAGTTATATGAATATATTCAGTGAATACACTAAATTCCAGATTCCAAAACAATATTAAAGATAAATTTATTAATTTTAATGCACTACAGAATAACGAAATTTTCCTATATCTACAAATCCAAATTGGGTAGGGTATTTTCGTTTCATTATTATGCTTCACTTTATTTATTTTTAATGGAATTTACTAATGGGTAGAAGAAACGGAGAAAATGAGAGCGATTTTAATGATCGTAATAATCGGATACAAGATTATCGTTTTTATAACTTCTAGTATTATCACTAGAAATTTCAGATAGATTTTCTATCTGAAATGAATTATTTTCTGTTCTCTTGGATATTTCTTTAAATTTTTCCATTCCATGAGAGAAGTTATTTAACATCATTATTACTGTTTCGTTGGTGGTCTTCTTCTTAAAAAGAAGACAACGAAAATATCATCCCAACAAAATAATAAAAGAATAATACTTAGAATTATGTTTCTTTTTTTTAAAAAACCTTTTATTTTCTTTTTAATTTGATCAGTCACTTTTCTATTCTATTCACTCTTTTTATTATTTTATTTTTAATTTCTTCTATTTTTCTGATTTCATCTTTTTAATGAAATTGTATTCATTTATTTTTATTTTTCATAGGTATGAAAACAATTTTATTCTTTTTTTCAACTAATTTTTCTTTGATTTCATGAATTTGTTTATCTTTTTTCTTCATTCTTTTTTTTAAATGATCAACTTATTTTGATATCGGAGATTATAATCCGCTTATTTTCACTTATCTAAATTTTTATTGATAATATAAATAACGGAATTGATATAAAGAAACATAAATCACTTATTCTAACATACTGAATAACCAGTATGTTGTAATCTCTTTTTGTACTGTTCTATTAATAATTTCGTTCTTGCCATTAATAAACAAAATTCGATGTTTTAACAGAATAGATTTCAGGTAAATAAAAAATCCGTTCATCATCATAGTAAAAATTTACACTGATCATACCAGCATCTTTATTACATTATATAAAAATATCCTAAAATTCCATTGACTTTATATTTTCGAAAATTTACTAAGATTTTTCGATTTAAAATCCGTTAGATTCTTTTTCAGTGCTTTTGCTATTTTTATTTTTTATGATCTTCTTCTATTAATAGCTGTATAATTAAATATATAACCTTATTTTCTCACAATTTTACTCTTGTTCATTTACCAGTAATTATATCTAATGTAACAGCGTTTGGTCGTTATACAAAAACAGATTTGGTTGTTTAGTTGTTCATTAAGTACTTTTTCTTAACCTCTTACTTTGTAAGCCTGTGTAATATTTACACGTCTTTTCTGTTAATTTTTTGATGTTTGTTATAGATAAATACTTGATATAAGTCCGATTAGGTATCATGTTTTATATTTAAAACTCTTCCTTTTTATTAGAAGTATCTAGTATTCAAATTCCCTTATTATTAAAAGTAATATTGATAAAAAAATTTTCTGTTTTGATAACTATTGTTTTATCATCGTTATATCTCAATTAGTGTTTATCTTGCTATCAAATAGGCTTTTTGTGGAATCCAAACTCTTTCCGTTTTCATCTGTTTCATAATTAATAACAGAGATTATAATGATTTTTATTTTCTTTTTATCCGCTTATCTTTTTTGTTCTATGGTATAGATTTTACGATAAAACTCTTCTAATTAATTTCCTGAAGAATTTCCTGTTAATTATTTTTAGAATCTAACGAATTTAACAAAAATTTTTTATCAAGAATTCAATGTTTTTACAACTTTTTATATCTCTGATAGTTATTAAAAAGAATAGTAGTAACTTTATTTTCCGTTTTATTAGGATCCACTAATAAAATTAAAATAATGGTTATCAGTAGCAATTTTCCATGTTCTTATAAACATCATTCGTATAGGTTGAAATAAAGAAATATCGCGATGCAAGTAAATTATTTCCATTGATCCTCTTTAAAAACTCCTACGATATAATATCGTAATTATTTTAAAGAGAAAAGTAATTATATTTTTCCTTTATTTAATATATTTCTCATTTTAGATTTATTTCATAATTTCACTTTTATTGAAAATTTCATAGTTAATAAACTCCGGTGATCGAATTTGTTTTCTCCAGAAATAAGAATTTCTAAAATAGAATTCGTTTTATTCTATTTTTAACGAAAGAATAATCATCACATAACTATTTAAAATTAATATAAGACAATAAATATAAAGAAAAATCCACAAAAATAAAACCATTTTTTTCAGTTGCGCTTATCCAGTTTAAAAATATATCTCTTAAAGTTTTTTAAAATTCATATTACTCGATCTGTTTAATATATTATTAATCATCTCTCCATAGAATTTATCAGAACCATATTAGCAGATACACATAATATGGTTTTGAATATTAGGTGGTATATATTTCTTATCAATATACTAATTAGAAATAATAAGTAAAAGTTTTTATTATTATTTGAGCTGATAGATAAGTTTTTTTATTGGCTTTTTTAGGAAAGGTTTTATAGAAAGTAATAATTTACTTAATCCTAATTCTATGTGAAGGATCATTGAAAAGAATATAAAAAATAATTTTATAGTCTTTCCCTATATTTTACTTTTATTGGTTTTAACAAAATAATTAATTTAATAAAATAGTACCATAAACCAAATCACAATTATGGTTATCCATAAACAAAATGATTGATAATAATCCTCTGTTACTTATAGCGTCTATTGCTAAATTTTATCTGATATAAAATAAATCCACTTTCTACAACGATCCAAATTCAGATATTTTTTCAGTATTACTGGATTTTTATCAAGATAATTCCCAACACAATTTCCACTTTCATAACTCTCCCATAAATTAATCCATTTTGCGAAAATAAGTTCCTTGTTTTTCAAATAATTTTCTTTATTACCGCCCACAGACAGCATCATAGTACTATAGATTGTTCATTTCCAGAATTACTATTTCTAATATTGCAAATCCAATAATTAATAATGATACAGAAAATTTTTCCGTAAGATTTCAATGAAATAACATTAATACTCTCCAGTAACACATGTAATTAATCTTAATGTCCATTAAATTAATAATAATATCTGTTAAACTTTTTATAAAAAACGATTATTAAATTTAAATTTTCAGTATTCTACTATAATAAATAAAAGTTCGATAGTATGTATATACATACGGAAAATATCTTAAAACTCTAAAAATTTATTAAATTATTTTTTAAAAATTACATTTTAAATAAAAAGAAAAATTTTTACGCTAATAGAAAATATCAAGAGAAATAATAACCTCCCGTAAGCAAGATAAGACCGGATCAGTAACAATCAGCATCAAATCATCTATCTAATAATGCTTAATATAGAGAAATATCTACTCAAAACTTTTATATAATCTATTAGAACTAACTTTGGTATCTTTGCAAGAGAATAATATTATCTTACTGAATTTTTATTCAAGATTGATCCAAATAAAAACAACGGGATCAACTTTATTTCTAATCCTTCTTTAGTCTTTTAATTTCATAAAAAATAAATCGAGTGTATTCGCGATAGCGAATTAGTAATAAATAGAATAGTAATAAAATACATATCCTTAGAAAAATTATAAATTAAATATTTTAATGGATTTTAATACTTACCAGCGATAATCTAATAGCAAAATGATCAACAAGTAGAGAGTAAATACAGAATTATAAAAAGTGAAAAAGATTCCATTTCATAAAAGAATTTTCATTTTATTTTTATAGTTACATTAACAGTAATGAATTTGTCTATTGAATGGAAGACTAAGTCTTATATATAATTTTACTAAACTTTTTAAGTATTGTCAGTCTATTTCGAATATACAAATTCTATAACTATATAAAGAAACATCAATATTTCAATAATATTATATTGGTTTGATGGCATTTTACAATTATTTATATGTTTCGTCTTAAATGATTGAATACCATTCTATTATATTTTGGTTTTTTTACCAAAATCTTCAAATAAATAAGAGAATTTTTTCATTATACAAGAGTTACGGATATCTTTACTTCTTTTACAATTTTTTCTATATAATTAACTATCCTTATAATTATTTTTTGATTTTACTTTTCTTGATTTTATATCACTAATTAATGTATTTAAGTTTTTCATATTTTGCTAAAAAGTTTTTAAAAATAGAAAGCACTATTCCTTATTTTTCATTATCATTAATTTTTAAAATACAAAATGGATGTTATACTTTTTCTATTTAAATACTTTTATCTTTTCTAGATTATCAATTTATTAATATATTGGGGTATTCGATTTTAAGATTCATTTTTCACGAAAAAGAGTGAGTTAATTAAGTTAGTTCTTTTGCTCTTTGTCTTAAATTATCTTTGTTAAACCCTGAATTTTCTTCCTATATTTTTGTATTAACTGTTCTTTCTTTCAATTTAATCAAGTTTCTTTCATTCCTAGATTAATCTATTTCTGTATATCCATCATTTTTTGCAAAATATAAGTTCTTTATTGATGTGCTTTTTCTCACACAATCTTCTATAATTCTGGTTAATTACTCTTTTTATTCAGTTTATAGTAAATAAAATCCTTTAAAATATTCATATAATCTTTTACTATCATTATTACTTTGACTCTCTGATAACAGAAGATTATTGAAACTTAATTCTTGTCTCTATTAAATCTTTAATATTATATTTCATCTATTTAATCTTCGATACCATCCCCATATGAATATCACGTAAACAAAGTCTAGATTGATAGTTTGTCCTTTACAAGTATTTATTTTTTTGTAGTTATTAATAATTTTCATTCACTTCTTGTAGGATTTTTTTCCACTTTTCTCGTATTTTAGTTTTGAAATCTTCGTTAAAATAAGAATACTGAATGTAGAAAGATCTTTATAGAGAAAGAATAATAGCAATATCGAAACAAAATTTTTATATACTTTACTTTAATCTTATTACATATAATTCTTTTCATATAGCAATCTATTTAATCTTGCATTTCATACTTAATTGTAAAAGGTTTCATTAAATATTTTAATTTGTAGTTCGTCTATGCTGAGTAAATTTTAAGATAATCTCATAAGACAGTCAAAATTAAAAGAGAGGGGAGGGAACGAGGAAAACTTTTTATATCTCTACACTGAAATGAATTTTTTATTAATAAAAATTGAACATAGTTTCATATTAATGACTTTTTATTACTTCAAAGTTCGTTGAATCAACTTTTAATTTTAACATGCAATCTATCACAAATTCACATCCAAGTTTGGTAACTAGATATCCATTTTATTATCATATTAATTTTTAAAGATTTATTATTCATAATATTTTCCAGAGATTAAATTTTCAAAAATTAAGAAAGTGTTTAATTTTCTATTAATTCAAAATTGTTACAATAAAAATATCTAAAGAACTCATTATTTATCTACTTTTAAAACTTATCTATATATGATTACAAGATATTTAGTATATGAAAGACTTGATTACAAAATAGAGAAAACAGAATGGGATCGAACCATAGAGGGAGGGTATCTCTCTTGTCAAGAAATTACTCGTTATAAATATTGAACTTATCAATATGATGAATATCAAAGAATAAATTCATTATTCAAATTAAGAAAATTCCCATACGATGTTCTCACTATTTAAAGAAAGAGGATATATGAATTATTTTTCATTCGGAACTAATATAAGTAAGACTTATTTAAAAATATTTTATCGCTTTTGATAAGATCCGTATTTATCTTGCTTTTGTGGTATACTGATAACATGCATCAATAATCTAAAAGAGAGATGATTTTTCCTGATATTCTGCTGAGTCATTATTTACGTCAGTTTATAATTAATTCATTAAAATCTTTAAAAAATTGTTTTTATATCTGTAATATCTGATAAAGTAAAAGAATTCTATCTTTTTTATTAAATCGTAGCAATGACTCGGAGATATCCTTTTTCATAATATATTTGAACAGAGATTTTGCCAACTGATATTTAATAAAGAATCTGTGTTTTTGAATAAGTTATTTACTTTTTTCTCTTAGTAAAATATTAATGATTGGATAAATTTTTGTATAATATAAATAGATTATTTAGGGATCTAGATTAGAATCATGGATTTTCCATATTGGATATATTCTATACCATACTAATAATTTAGCATTTCATAATTTATTTTTGTTAGAATCATCATTTTTTAGTTCCAACTGATTAAATTTGAAGTAATAAATATCATAGCTTTCTGTATTTAAAATATTAATAGGAATCCAAGATATTCTAAAATAGTTATGTTTTCCACACCATGCATTCGAAAATTGTATAGGATTTTAAATCATCGAATTCTGTTTTGTGATAGGAAATAAAGAAGCACTTCAAAGATAATTACCAGAATATTGAAAAAATACTTTCTGGAGAGAAATTTTCAGACATTTGATAAATTGTACTCAAATCAAAATCAAAAAATGATTCTAGGAAATCCATGTCGTTTTGAAAAATACTTAAAGTAAAATTCTTTACATTCTAAAGTTTATATACTTATGTTTTTCACCATAAAAATTAACATTGATTAATATATCTTTCAGTAGTTTCTACGAAACCTACCTCTGATTTCTTGTTATTCTTCTAGATATGTGGAAAATTTTTTTAATTTTATTATTTCTGTTAAAATACTAAAAAATTTTTAAATATCCATATTTTCTATTTTGCACTGTACAAAATAGAAAATTTAATGAAGCTTATTGAAAAAGTTGACGGAAAATATTCATTAATTTATCTTCTATTAAAGAAATCTATACTAGAATAAAAATGTAGAGGGAAAATATTTATTTTAAATCAACTATTTCTAAATTTAAGTGAACTTTTCATCAAGATATAAGCATAAAGGAAAAATGTATTACATTCTAGAGAATGAAGATAAAAATAAAATCAATACAATTGAGAAAAGTATAACTTTATTATTTTATTGATAATTTTTAGCTCCAAAAATAAGAAATATTATAAAAATAATTTATATAATTTTCCTTCATATTTCGAATCCTAATGATTTTATTTATTAAAGAAAAATAAGTTATTTAGATAACAGACATCTTTACCAATATTATATATTTTAGTATTTTATTACTATAAAAAGTACCTAAAAAATAATTTTTAAAAATTTTTGAAATAAATATCTGGGAGTAGTAATGGGGTAGTACACAGATTTAAATTAAAAATAATCAATATAAATTTGACAAAGAAGTTTCAAAAAATAAAAATATTATTTAATTATATAGAAAAAATTAAATAAATAACTTATATAATATATTGATAATAAAAACATTAATTTCTAGTTAAAAATTATAATAAACATTAATCTCATAATATTTAGTAAGATATAATTTAACAATGATAAATTAATATATTTAAGTATAAGAAAATCTTATTTCTATATCCGATTATATCTCAATAAAGAGAAATTAATCTAAATTTTTTTATTAAAAAATAAAATATCTTATGATAAAATATAAAAGTGACATAAATTAATTTTATCATTACTTCCTTTCTTATATTCAGTTATCATAAAAATTAAAATATAATTCTCATGAAAAATAGACTTAAATTCTAATAACATTATAGAGATTTAGAAGAGAAAAGAATTTCAGTTAAGATAATAATTATCTATCAATTTTATTAAAATTTTCTGAACTTATTGATATATTGAATCTTTTTATATAAATATTATTAAGTATATTTCGACTATCTTAATTTTAATTGCTAATTATTTCCTGGTGATCTACACTTGATATTTAATCTCTGTAAAGAAAAGAGTAAAATGTCCTGTTATTTTATAGTAGTAAATTTCTAATTAGGTTAATAATATTACTTGGTAAAAAAGAGAGTTATTTTCAATATATTTAATTAGTTATAAAATAAGAATAATTTAGTTATAAAACCTTTTAATCTTTAAAATGATTATGATTAAATCGTTGGAAAAAATAAAAATCGAAAAGATTGAAGAAATTTTTTGTAACCAGATTCTAAAATTGTATTCAGAAAAAATAACAGCAATTATATCTTATATAATGACATCTTTTATATTTATTAACAATATTAAGCATTTAATAAGATTCAACCACTATTAACTGTATAATAACATCTATTATTATGATGATAATAATAAAAATTATATGTTCAAATTCAATAAATTTTATAGGATCTGTGTTAAGTCTTAATAAATTTGTTTTGATTGATATTGTTCATCTTTACATTACTATTCTAAAATAAATATTCCTTTTGAAATATCAAATTACGTAAAATATATGAAAATTTATCGAATATTAAACCATTGTATTAAAGATATAATTACAGAAAATGGTATGCTAATTTTTTAGATTGAGTTCTTTAAAATTGATAAATAACAATAATTTCAATTGTCGTAATAAATACTTCATTTACGTTATCACTTTAGTTGACTATCTCTTTAAGAGAGTATTAAAAAATGAAGTAATTAACATCATCTTTACTATGGAATACCGTTCTTCCATTATTAATAATGGAAATAATTATCTGAAGAAAACCATTGTACTTTTATGATGTGCTTATTCGTAAAAATCACTTGGTAATCTAATTACTGAAAGTAAGATTAACAGTGATTGATTCCATATTATCCAATCGCTATATAATATTTAAATTATAAAGATTATGTGAAAAATTAGAAAAAGTATATTTTAATAGAAATGATTATATTTTAAAGATTTATTTTTTTTTCTTAAATCGCCATAATTTATTGGTACCAACTTTTATTCCTATTCTTTGAGTGGAAATATATTCCAGTTGAGATGTAGAATCATAAACACAAAAATTGTGAGATTTTGTTAAATCAATTTTATTATTTTTTTTAGTAATATTTAGTTTTTTGCATAACTTACCGGGCCCTTCTAAAGAAAGACAGATAGGTTTATATAAATCGATACCTCTAATTAAAACTGCAGCCGGAAACCCTTTACGTTCAGTTACAATATTTAAACAATAATACATACCGTAAATAAGATAAACATAGGAAAACCCAGCAGCACCAAACATAATCGCTGTTTGTGATGTGCAACCTCTTGTGGCATGACACGCTGGATCATCCTGACCTATATAGGCTTCAACTTCATTGATAATACCATAATAGTCAGAAAATTTTAAAATTTTTCCTAACAAATCCTTTGCTACACAAAGTGTGCTACGATCATAAAATGATCGTGGTAAAATAACATCACTCGACATCGATTATTCCATAAAAGAATTAATTTCAATATCAGATAAAGTAAATAAAATATTTTAAGAATCTCTCGATCAAAGAGATTAATTAAAACTTGACTAACTATATTTTTAGTAGATTCTATTATCTTTTTTACATCTTCTTCTCTATTTTTCGTAATTGGTTTATATTACTCATTAATACTTCTCAATAACAAGTTTTTTCTCTGAAATTTAATATAAAAATTTTTATCAATAATATTTCTTTATTCTTATAATATAACGAGATTTAAACATAAATAGATCTGATTATAACATCTATTCATTGAGCGAAAAACGCTATTTCTTAACTTAATATAATCACATTGCGAGATAAAACTAAGATATGTTTTTCCCGTTATCTCTTTTATAATATCAAAAGTGTTGATTTCTGAATTATTTCCTTTTTAAAATAATCATTACTTAAACTATTCTGAATTCTTGGTATATAAAAGCTTTACTATTTTCTGAATTAGTAAAAAAAATATTAGTTAAATGAAATATTATTAAGGATAGAGTGAAATTCTTTTGATAAAAATCAGATAAAAAAGTATTTATCGATCAGAAATATCACTATTTTCAAATTAAGAGGTGACGTTTTATTTCCGGATTATAAACAACTAGCGTATCAAAGGGAAATGTTATAGGATTTTCGTGTATAGAGCAAGATTATATGATTTATTAAAATAAACAATATAGATAACCAACTTTTTTCTTTTATATCTGAAAAAGAATATCTTAATATTTAGGGATGAAAATATTTTGCTTCAATAAATTATCGAATTTTATTTTCTTCATACCAAATTTAAAGAAGTAAAAAGTTTTCAAATAAATGAATTTATAGAATATTCAATTACAATTTAGATATTATAAAAAATTTTTTAAGAATATTACTCTAGTGAGAAAAAATTTATTTTCATCAATATAAAATATTATTTACTTATAAAGATTCATAATCCTCTCCAGATTAAATTTGATATAGATTAATTTTATCCCCTTTGAAACTGTTCTTTCAGAGAAAATATTGCTATATTTAAATTTTTAATACTTCTATTCTACATTTATATATTTTGTTAGCTTATCCAGATTGTATATTTTGATTTTTCAGAAACAATTTACCCTTCATCCATACCACACAATTTTAAGTTCAAAAATTGTTTCTATTGTGATTATTTCTCTTTTAAAAAACCTGCTTTATACTGATAATCTAGTTTATATATTTCAATATCGTGCACCTTTCCATTTTTTAAATTAATTACTCTTTCTTATCCTTAATCTGTTTGCGCTGAAATCTCCCTTCCAACAGGTTTATAGTTAAAATAGGTCATTTCTATTTTATTTTTCATTTTTTCAATTTGATATAATTTTAGAAGTATTTTAGGATTTAAAGAAAAACTGACATAGCTAAATTTTTCTACTTAATACAATCTAGATTATTAATCATCTTTTTACGTTAATTTATTTTTTAATTCATAACTGCTTAGTTATAAGCATAGATTATAGATTATACCCTCCCATTTTAATTACAAAGAGAACTTTTTAGAAAAATCATATAAATTCTGTTTTATATACTAATCTGTTTGTTATAATTATTTTAGATATTCAAAATAATACCGAAATATAGAATAGCATCTATAATCCATTCTGATGATAAATGGTAAAAATTATCCGAATATATACTCTTTAACGTCTTTTCCCAAAATTTAAAATCACCTTCTTCAATTTAAAGAGACAATATTTTGTGAAAAACAATATTGTAAACTAGATTCAGGATACTTTTATCCTTGTATATCTATATTATATTATAGTCTATACTAGACTAAAATATAATATTTCTTATATACTTCCATTCCTTTATTTTCCTCAAAGGAAAATTTTTGCATCATAAATCAGCTCTGTTAAAGTGATTTTACGAAAAATATATATTTAATTTTATTTCACTAATTATGCCTTCATCAACTTCAGATTATTCAAGAAAATTTTATGGATCTTTTATTTTTAAAATTCTGTTTTCTGAAACCTATTAAACATTTTTACCATATTATTGGTTTTATGGAAATTAGTAGATATTCTTGTTTTTGGTGTTTTTACAGTAACTCTTATAAGAATATTTTTCTATTTTAATCTTAAACTCTCATCAGTTTATTTAACAATTTGACTGTAAAATATTTTTTCTGATTATTTCTTTACTTTCTTCAAATAAATAGTTAATCTTTTTCTTTTATATAATCAATTAAAACGTTGAATTTTTATATTTTTTCCTGCGTTTTTAATGGTTCACTAGTAATATTTTTCTTTTGTTATATCAGTTAAAAATATTTTTAATAATTCATACAACTTCATTATGTATTTTACGTATTTCTTTGATATCTCTTTCAAGAATTAGCAATAGTTCACAACTGAATTTTGATTTAATCGGAAATAAGTTTCTTTAAATAAATATCTTAACTATATTTTTCTTTTGATTATTTTTATTATTCTTTTTTATATTAAAGCAAAATTGCAACTTATAAAGCTGATCAAAATGATCTTTATATAAATTTATTTAGTAAACACTTTTCTTTATTTTCTTAAAATATAGTTAACAAAATATTTTTAAAAATCACTAAATTGAAGATAATCAGTTCAGTTGAATCACATTTGAGATTTTCATATCCTTCTTCTATTGTTACGTTGTTTTATTGTTTTCAATTTTATCTAGAAAATATGCTGTCTAGCAAAGAACGAGGTATTTATATAACATGTGCTATTATTTATGTTTTTATATTTATTTTTCCTTCACTTCTCTCTATATTTTTCTAAATTCTCGTGTGTATTTTCGAAATATTTTGGTAAATTAGGAATGCAAATTATACTTACTAAGTTTTAGAGTGGTGTATATTTTATATAGTTAAACACTCGTTTCAACTGAATAAACATTTAAAATTATAAATTTGTTTTTTATTAATTAAATAATTATTATTAATTCCTTATTATATTCGGTAATTATCCAAATAAATTATGGGAACATACTCCTTTTAATCTTTGATTTTTTATAGAAAACCACAATAATACATTGAGATCTCGATGTTTATTATCAAAAACCAAGAATAATTGCAATGGACTTACCTGATAAATAAATGAATGAATAAACGAAAATATTAATCGGATATTTAGCCTTGTTCATTTAATGACAGGATTTTTCTTTTTAGCATTTCTGCGGAAATTCAGTTTTTATATTTTGAATATTAGTAACTAACTTTAAGCTGGGGTGTAACAAAGCAAGAAAAAGTAAAAAATAGAAACAATTATTTTTTATTTGGTTATTTAATCGTTAAAGGTAGATTTGATATTGATAGTAAGAATAATTTTCTCTTCTTATATAAACTAAAGCTAAAATCTATAAAGGCATCTTATAATTACGTATTAACATTATTATATTCTCTCAAAATAAATATACCCCCCAATTTCTATATAGAGTTATAAACTAGGATAGATAGGACATGGTTTATCTGAGATTCTGTCAGTTACTTATTAATCTAATAATACATTACTATACAACAAAATAAAATAATCATAAAAGATTTTAAACTATATAAATATTATAAAAAATCTAACTTTAGCAATATGAAGGTATAAAGGAACGTATAATAATATAATACAAACAATAGAAAAAATATCAGTCATAATATTTTATCTAATTTATTTTATTTGGATCTTTTTACTTTATTTCGTGATAATATAACAATTTCTAAGATATATCTGATAGAAATATTGATAGGAAAGATTATACAAAATAACATTTTGTCTTTACTAATTCTTAACTTAATAAAATAGAATAAACTAATTTATAAAAAGAATGAGTATTTCTTATTTAAGAGCAAATATTCAAATTAAGAAGAGGTTTTTAATAATTTATTTAATTCTTTATTTAAGTAACAATTTTGCTAAAAATTTTCTTTAGTCTATTAGAAATTACAACAAAAATTAAATATCCTTAGACCAAACAGTTTGATATATCTATAATGTTGGTTCACTATTAATGGGTTTTAATATTTAAATTATTTTTAATTTTTTAAAAATAAATAAAGATTAATACATTTTAAGTAAAAATTACAATTGATACTAAATGAGTAGCTTTTCATCTATAAAATTCTTATTTTTTTGTTATAAAATTTAAATTTTTTTAATTCTTAGCGATGAGAAAAATGAAAATAAAATAAGATATGATTACCTTTTGGATCCTTTTAAATTTCATGGTAGTTAATTTCTTATTTTATCTTATAGAATTCTTAATTTTTAGGATTACTAAAATTGTTTTTGATCTTCTAGGAATATTTATCTCAAAATTCTAGATTTAAAATAAATGATACGTACAACAATTGATATGATTCTTTCCGTTAAACAAAGTTGGTTCATAATCTTTTTATTACTCAATTCATATCATCATTTCATTAATTTTATATCATTAATTAATATACTATACATTCTCTATTTTTGAATCCAAATAAATCGATAGATATCGAATATTGATCAACATTACAGAGAAAGCATAAAAGAATGAATCCTTAATGAAAATAGATAGTATTCTAGTGTATACTGGAAGTGGAGGTGTGTCATTAAATATTACTTAGAAAATAAATTATTTTTTTATTAATTATTAGCACATTTTTTAATAAGTTATTACCAATAAAACGCTCTGGATTTCCCCCAACCATTCATTTGAAAAATTATTAATTCTTCTTTTCAGAAAATTTATTTAATTTTCTAGAAGAACGTGAATCAATAGGTTTTAGTAAGTGGAAATAATAAGAATCAATCACCTACGTTTTGGATAAAAGTATAGAATCCAAAAAATCAGAAATATTACTTTATCATTATGATTAATCATTTTTTTATTTTTATTAAATAAATAACTATCTGAGAGTTAATATACTTTAAATAAATTTTGTAACTTATTTAAGTGTTTATTAATCTAAATATTTAAGAAAATAAAAGATGTTTTATTGAATATCTTAAATATCATACTAGGTGGGATCCGCGTTTAAATATGAGATTATTTATCATAATTTTGCTTGATGTATTTTATACGTTTAATAATAGTTTTTCTAAAAATGATTCTAAAAAATTCTAAGAATTTTAACATATTTTCTTAAAAATTTCATTTTATATATTTTGTTGTTTTATTTAATATTCATAGATTTTTTCAATATTTATGATATAGATCAAGATCTAATTGAGCTCTCAATGCAACGAGAAATTCTGCTTGTTGTGAAAGAATAGAATAAAAAGTCATTTTGTCTTTATTACTTAATTGATTGTATGACTTATATTCACCTTGAGAGAGTTGATAATGTGAAAGAATATCATTACTTTTCTGATAGTTCTTCAAAATTAGGGATAATTCTTTTTTTGCAATAAATGGTGAAAGAACTTTAACCACTTCTTTAGATCCACGTAAGTTAGCAGCAATATCATTTAGATCAGAAAAGCTATAAATATTCTCTTTACCTGCTAATTTTGTTTCAAGGATCATTTCAATAAAATATATAGATGCTTGCACTAGATTAATAATATCGAGATTTTCAGTAGATATGCGTTTTTTAAGGTCACGTAATTTCATTGATAATTGATCTGTAGCATTTAATGAAGCTTTGATATTTTTACAATAAAAGAGTTGATATTCAATTAAATGAAATCCTGTAAAACGATAATCTTTAACACCTTTAAGAAAATAATCATCCTTTGCGTTAATTATACGATCACTATTACCAAATAAGATAACAATTGGGCGTATCGCTTCATAATGCTGATGAGCTTGAATGTAGGCTTGTTTAGCCTTTTTCAATTCACCTTTTTTTAGTTTTTTTTCTAAAATATCTAATTCTATAATTATTTCATGAAATTCTGAAAGGATAAAAGATAGATAAGATTTGATAGATGAATGATATTTTTTATTGGTTGGAATATTTCCTTTAGCAAAGATAATATTATCTTCTATTTGTACACTGGAGTATAGTTTTTTCAAATATTCCGATTCTGAAATTCCAGAAAAAAAGATAAAATTACAAACAAGTATTATATTTTGATTGAAAAAACTACGCATGTTTTTTACCATGCAATAAAAATAATGTAACTATAACAAACCAATAAAAAATAAAAGTAATTAGACTCAACAAAATAGGCTGTGAACGGTAGGCAAAAAATGAGGCAATAAAATTTCCTATCATCCCTGAGTCGTCTAGTAATATACTGGTATTCCATACTGGATAACTCAAAAATTCAGGTATAGAAAAATCAAATTCAATTAATAAATTTACACTCTCTTCAACCCCTTTAAGTAGCAGTGATAGGGCAATAAATAACAAAATAATACCAGTAACTTTAAAGAAAATATTCCAAGAGATAAAACGGTTTGTCATCAAGAAAGAATAAAAAGTTAAGCTTGCAATCACTATACCACCTGCAACCTCCATAAAAAATTCTAACGAATCGTTTGATGTAAGAGACATAATAAAACTGGATAGAAAAATCACAATTTCACTACCCTCACGAGCAATTGCAATAACGATAATCAATGTAACATACCACCAATTACGATGATCAATATTGTGTTTTATCCCCAATTCAATTTCAGATTCTATTGAACCACCGTGTTTGTTCATCCAATAGACCATTTTAACAATCAAGATGCAAGAAAAAATCTCCATAAAGATCATAAATAGAGATTGTTTGCTATCATCAAAGGAATTGAATACACCGTATATTAAAAATGCTAATAATATAGAAAAGGCTACACCAAAAAAAACACCAATCCAAAGAAATTTTATTCCGTTATGTGCATCAGGATGCCTTTTAATCCAAGAATAAATAATACCTATAACTAAGAGGGCTTCAAAACTTTCTCGCCAAATAACAAACAAAACCTGACCCATAAAATCTATCCTATTCTATAGCAATTATTTTTCCTTTTGGAGAAAATAGATGAAAATCGTCAAAAAAGGTATAAGTACCAGGTTTAAGTGGTGCAATCACCAATACTGACTTTGCTCCTGGAAATAAAACTTTTTCTTTACGCAATTGAGTACTTTCAAATTCAGAGGGTTCAGTACCTGTATTGGTAATTTTGATCCGAATGATCTTTTTTGATGGCACTTTTAATATAAGAGGAATTAAATCCCCATTTTTCATTTCCAATTCAATAGTGAATTTTTCAGCAGCAAAAATAAACTTCGGTATTAATATATATAGTAATAATAAGACTAAACTTAATAATATTTTCATTATATTAACTCAAATAATTAAAAAAAGAACAAAACAAAATAAAAAGATCTATTCTTAATTTTTCTACTAACCTAAAATAGTCAATTAAAATATATTTATTTTTGATATTAATAACTATCTTTACGACCTACTCCTGAATAATAAAAATCCCAGGAAATTTTAAATGATTTAAACCATTGAGATACTCCAGTTTCTTTATCAATATGGCGACCAAAAGAAACTTGTTTATTATAAGAAGGAGGATATATTTTATAGGTAACACGGTATTTACCGTATCCATTTAATTTGATGTTTTCACCGTAGTGAGGACCATCACTAGCCACCATTGGCATAAATGTACCTGATTGTGTTTGCAGTTTCATATCAAGTTTGGTAATGGAATATTCGATAGTTAAGTAAGGGATCCAATCACCTTCAGCAAAACCATTTATGTTTTCTTCAACCGCATGAATATCTGCTTCTAAATGAATATCTGCTTTATCTGCAGGAAGGTGAGGAGAAATAGCATGGTGTTGTCCTTTCTGAATATCCATAGTGATTGGTTGAAGATAAACACCTTGTATTTCCATTCCCTCTTTAATAATAGGTTTACCAAGAGGATATTCTCGAGCAAATACTATTATAGAGAATAGTGAATAACCTAAAATATTGGCGTAATAAAAGAATTTCATTTTTTATTTTCCATTTTATTGAATATTATTAATAATGATAATTATTATTATTATTAATAATATTCAATAAAATTTTATTTATCAATATAAAATATTAAGAAAAGTGGTTATTTTTAGATATAGCAAAATTATGAGATCTTATTAAAGATCTAAAAATTTTTTCTTAATAGTTTTTAAATATTCAGTTTCTATTATTCTAATTTCTGAATTTGCTTCAGTTTAGGAATATATAGTTTAAAAACATTTGAATTCTCTATAGATAATCTAAATATCTTTTGTTTTCTGTTAATGTTTTTTAAAATCTTATTTTTATTTTTAACTATATAACTTCTTTTTTTTAGGAAATAACCCTAATCTTAACCTTACTGCCTTTCATTCAGGAAATTGCTAATTTCTTTAAACATTTTCCAAATAATGTTTCTTTTATTTTTCAACTTCCATCAAAATGATTCACACTATCTTTAATCTTTAATAATATATTCATATTTAAAAATATTATTAATTTTGTTTAGCTAAAAAATTCAAAATTTATTTTTGCACCATTCTCTATTTTCATCAGAAAAAATATTCACATATCTTAAATCAGAATTATAATTTTCGTTAATCCTAAAAAGATCTAACATATTAAGCATTGATTTTAAATTCAAATTTTAAATGCGCAATAAAGATATTAATTATATCTTTCTAGCATAAAAGCACGAATATAATCTAGAGAGAATTCTTGTCATTCAAAAATCAACGACTATATGTTCAAAGACTAATAATAATGTCATTAATTTTAAGTAAACAATAATTTTTACTAAGAAAATTATTGTTTTATTAGAAGTATAATTTTTGATTATTCCTTAACAGCACGAGATGCAAAATTAGAAAAATTTGACTAGTTTTATTTTCTATTATCAATAAAAATCATATTTTTAAAATTGAAATTGTGGCCAAATAAATAGGTATAATTATTTATATCTTCACCCACTTTTATATTTACTAGATCATAAATTATTACAATCTCTCTAATCAGAGAAATCTAGATATTAATCGTTAATAAAATATTTAAATACCAAGATATTTTTGTTATAAATAACAAAAAATTTTATATTAAAGAATTTTTACAACTCAGTAGAAAAGAAAAGGTTATGGAACGGAATTAACCGTGATTACTTCTTTGAGAAGCAATAAAAAGAATTTACTATTACATAGTCTACAGTTATATAAAGAAAAAAATCTTATTACAAAATAAAAATAGGCAGTCAAAATTGAAATATATTCTAATTATAACATAACGACGCGTTATTTATGTCTTCTATCTATAGAGTTATATCTCTTTACTCTAATTAAATTCCTTTTGCATTTTTCTGTTAGGAATTCAGAAAATATTTTCATAGTGAAATTATACTTATAAATTTTAATATCATGTATTATAATCTTATTAATTTTCTAAATATTTATTATTATAAAATAAATTCTGAAATATTTTTTAGATCTCCACTTTTTGGAGTAATATTATTTTATGCAAAAGGTTTTATTTTCTCTACCATTTCTTTTATAAAATATATACTGGGTTTCATACTTTCTTTAGAAAGTATCTTTATCTATAATTGTATAGCTTGAATGAAAATTAAATTCATTTTCACCAAAATTAAAAATATGGATTTATAGAATAAAACTCCTCTATAATTATATACAAAGATATTAATAATCGAGAGTTTTAAAAACTATATATTTTTAACATTAAAATTTCTCTCCCTTCTTTTTTTTGATTAATAGTTTTAACAAACAAATTTTACATCAGAAGAAAAATGAAAATTATAGTTTTATTTCAATAAATCTAACTCCAGAAAATATAAAGAGATTACATATTTTTCAAATTTAACATTAAAAAAAAATTAAGTAATATTTTTGTCAGAAATTTTCGTGTTTAAAAGAAGAAAAGGGATGGATATTGTTAATAATAGAAGGATTACCAGAAAGAGAATACCTTAATTTTCTTTTATTTTCTAGAGAAACACCACAAATTATTCTAAAGATACGGAACAAAGTAGAAAATAGGATTTTAAAAATCCATATATAACTTTATATATACTATACAATAATAGATAATTGTATCTATTTAAAATGAGGTATTTCCCTATATACTAAATTATTATACAAAAGTTCTTTAAGATAAAAAATGAGTAAATTTTGAGAGAAAAAAAAGAAATTATAAAATTTTAAATAGAGAGTAATACGCCGAATTATTTCAGAATAATCTATTTTTCTGCTGTTAATAAAAATTTAAGAAGGCTAATTAATTATAACTTTTATCTTTTGTTTTTACATCAACATCTATCCCAGTGATATTTAATCCTAAAATATAAGATTGATCAAAACTTATTATTATTTTCTTTTCACTAAGAATAGTAATTCTTTCAAAATTAATTTATGCATTAATAACAAAATTGAAAGATATTGTAGCTTCAGAATAAAGACAGTATCGATTTTTTAAATAATTGGGATATTTTATGAGAACTATTTTATTTGATATTAAAAAAAATAAAAATTTTTACCATAAACTAAAAATAGAAGAATGATTAAAGGAATAATTGTTCTTATAAAGATTAAGAATCGTTACTTATTAAGATAACAATGAGATTGAAGGTTTTATGATATAAACTTGTTTTATGTTAGAGAAAGATATTATTACTTTTATAAAATGTAAGCGTTTAGAATTTTAACATCTACTGTTTA
>JBHEQT010000024.1:0-874 GCA_046530785.1 Arsenophonus sp. | reverse complement strand
ATTAAACAATAAAGCTAAGTACTTACTCTAATTTGCTCAATAATTTTTCGTATCTGTGGTTCAAATCCCATATCTAACATTCGATCAGCTTCATCTAACACTAAATAAGTACATCTTTTAAGATTAGTTGTTCCTCTTTCTAAAAAGTCTATAAGACGCCCTGGAGTTGCTATTACAATCTCAACACCTCGTTCTAAATCACGGGCTTGAGGACCCTTGGGAGCTCCACCATACAGACAAGTATTACGTACTGATGTTGAAGAACCAAAGTCAGTTGCCACTTGCTGAATCTGTTGTGCCAACTCTCTAGTAGGAGCCAGAACAAGTGCTATTGGTCCATCACCTCTTAACAGTCTAGGCTGATAGTTGATATGTACAATTGCTGGCAGAATGTACTGAAACATTTTACAAATGAGTTATATAAACCACATTACAGCTATATCAACTGGTATTAAATAATTTGTGTATATATTATAAATATAATATAATAAATAATTATACAAATTTTTCTTTAATAAATGTTTTCAGCTATACAAAAATGTGCAAACTAACATTCAAAATTTATGCAAAAAATTAATTTTCTAATTAATAATCTTGAATATTTTGGATTTCACTTTCCTGAGGAAAACATTTATATTGAAGATCCCTAGAGAAAAAAGATAAGATTATTAAAAGCACCAGGCACCAGGATGTTGAATAATATAAATAACGGAATAATTTTATCAAAATAATAAACAGTATGCAATACTGTGTTTGTAGCCAACATATAACGCAGGTTGTAGCCAGTAGTAGTTCTGAGTATTTGTAGTTCTAATTAAGTTCTGAGTATTTGTAGTCATAAATTTAATAGGTAATTTCTACTCAAATATAATTG
>JBHEQT010000023.1:0-1504 GCA_046530785.1 Arsenophonus sp. | reverse complement strand
AAGTTAATTTAGAAGTTGGTGCACCTCAAGATTTTGATAACATGAGGTGGCGCACCAACAAAATGGTAGTGGCGCAAACAACTAAAAACTGGCACACCAACAAATGATAACTGATATTCTGCTATATTCAAAGAGTTATATTAATCACAAACTCGAGACATAGACCAACTGATGGCCAACAAATTCACTTCATCATGGTACACAATCTTTTCATATCATCACTGAAGAGTGCTGATAGAATTGTATTCTATCTTTGTTGCAAGTACAGCTTTCCAGTAAACTGAAAACTAATTTTTTCATTTACGAAACAGGCAATCTGAGTAAAATGTGTCAGTTCAATTTACTACCATCATGAATCATGATTCCATATAATTATACGTATGGTAACTGTCAAGATAGCTGTCTAGATAACTTAAGACTGATAGCTATCCTAGTTCAACAGAGAACTGTGTAATTTTATGTATCAAAATGAAGCTATAATCCTAATCAAAACTTTTAAAAAATCATGTCTGTATTTTATAAAATAAACATTTTTCTTTTTTAAGCCCTTTATATACTCATTTATGCCTCCCACTCTTCAGATATGGCGCCCATACCAGCTGTCCCCCACCCTTAATATGCTACTGTTAATCGGTCATACCTCTGCTTGTGCTAACTCATTATCATGATGTGGAAACTTCAAATCAACACCGCCTGTATGTATGTCCAGAGACTCTCCACATATAGCAGATGCCATGGCAGAGCATTCAATATGCCAACCAGGGCGGCCATGTCCCCATGGAGATTCCCACCATGGTTCTCCTGGTTTAGACTTTTTCCAAAGAGCAAAATCAGTAGGAGATCGTTTTTCACCATCTCCTGATGACAAATCGCCTGTGAAACATCAGATATATCTAACTGAAAGTATAATCAAAACATTTCAAATATTATTTTTATAAAATATGCGATTACATACAAATTTTGACTTGATGGGAATTTCTATGATGATTTCTATGATGAATTTCTATTATTAATCCTATGAAATACCCTAAAATTTTGTAGTAAAAACAATTATTTCTCATTAAAAAATCTTTTTAAAATGTCCAACCTCCATACACATATCTAGAATTAAAACATTTACTGCAATTATTCATTTTCCAAATATGTATTTCAGTATTTACCTAAATTGTTTTAAAACCTTTGGATTTAATTATGTTTAGAACAGTGCTTTTTCAAATAACCAAAATACTGCTGTTTACAAGACAAAATGTGAATGTGAACAGAGTATAGAGCTAAATAATATTTCAAAGAAATAAAGTCAACTCAAAATCAGTGTTTGACTTTAAACAATTTATAAATTGGCACCATACAAACTGAGTACATCTGAGTCATCATCACCAACAGTGACATAATTGAGTGTACTATATTATACTTATAATGAAATAGAGATGCGAGGGTAGCTTTAAATTACAAACAAAACTAACCTAGTACAAGAAATGTACCAAAATTCAATGAAGCATCAACT
>JBHEQT010000022.1:0-6633 GCA_046530785.1 Arsenophonus sp. | reverse complement strand
TCCGTTTTTTTATTTTACGGTTATCAAGATTTATTTATGTTTTTGATTTATTTTAAAAAAGATTTTTCTTTATTAAGAAAACAATAAATAGTTTCTATGGTGATAAAAGTTTCTTTTGAGTATTTGCAAATATATTTAATACTGTAAACAAATTGAATTTCAGCTTTCATAATTTAGTTAAAAAATAACTAGTTGATGATTTAGTTGTGCATTAATCTCAGTGTTAGATACTTTATATAAATACTAAAAATTATTTCTATTTTTTAGCAAAATTCGTAAATATCTATATTACATAATTGGGAATATATTTAGAGAATAAAAGTTCTATTTTCGAATTTAATAATAATAGATAGTAGATTACTTTATAAATTAAATTTTCATTAAGCTATTTTAATTTTAATCTCTTATTTTAGAGAGATTAAATCAATTAATTTATAATAAACCTTTATTTTTATTGTGATTTTATCATCGAATCTTTTGTGATTAGTTTGGATCTCTCCGATTATTTATATCAGATTTCTTAATTTTTTATTTGATCTTTGATAGTACATTTCAATTTCTTTTATTTCTGTTTCTGGTAAGAATATTGATTCTATAATTTACATTATATCTGCTTTCATATTGTTGAAAACATTTTCTCGATAATATCAGAGAGGATTTCTCGATAAGATATTGATAATCATAAAAATATTGATTTATTGTTTAATACCAGTACAATTTTATTGTAAATTACTATAATATTTATTAATTCATTAATAGTAAAATAAATTAATTATTATCTAAGTTAATTGTTATTTCTGATTATTTATCTATTTTGTCCACTGACTTAATCACTTTCTTTAGTGGATAGGGGGGAAGTTCATTAGGTGAATATATATAAAATTAATGAATAGCTTCGTCTGTTAATCATTGAAATAAATAGTTTATTTCTGTTTTCTGAAAGCAATTTTATTTAAATATTTATACCTTTCTAAGGAAAGGTGTTGTTTAATTAAAGTAAGTAGAGAAAATAAACGAGTTTCTATCTCTAAAAGAGATTTATTTAATAGTATATCTATAACTAGATATCTTTTTACTACTATTTTCTTGATGTTAAATACAGTGCTACTCTATTGATGATTTTACATTAAACTTAATTGGATGTTATCTATAATATTATCTTAACTCTATATTAATAGAGGATTTAATAATTAATGTTGTTTAATAGATAATAAATATTTATTTAATTTAGTCTAATATTTTATAGTTTTTAGCAAAATTTATATAACCTATAAAAATTTATTTTTTAATAAAAGGATAATAGATAAAGAGAAATTTCAACTAAATATAAGTTTTTTACAAAATATTTCATAAAATTTAATTTTTTATTTTGTTATATAAAAATAAAATTTCTAAATTAAATCATTTAAGTTATATAAAATAATTATATTAAAATTGACTTATTAAAAATTAATATATAATATCAAATTTTGATGAATCTTTATATCTATAAAAAATGAGTTTAATTGAAGAATAAGTATTGTTTATCAAATAAATAGATTTTTTAATCTTATTAATTAAATCGTTTATTTTAAATAATTTCATTAATATTTTTTATTAAGATAATATCTTTAATATTGATTAATTTTTAATTTAAATAGTAACACATCGATATTGTTTTTGACGTTAAATATTAATAAAAATAACAGTATAGTATACTATTTTACTTAAATTTAAATTCAATTTTTTAAAATTTTATAGATGTTGTTTGATAGAACGAGAGAAGGGAATGCTTCTTCATCAAGCCTTATATTAATTAGAAATTGATCTAATTTAAAACTTTTTTTTATTAACTTCCAGTTGTCCTCGGCGTAATTAATGTCTATATATTCCATATATTAATCTTTTTACTAGAATTCATAAAAGAAAAATTTTTTAATTTAATTGTAAATTTTTTGATTAAAAACAAATTCCTTAGATTGGGGAGATAAAATATACTTTTTTTAATTGAAGTATAAAATTTATTAATTTTTATATTTATTTTTTGATTGAAAAACATTTTTTGTTCCGGGTATGATTTACTTATCATTTCAACTTAATATTTCTAATTATATAAAAATTTTTATCAAAATTGATTTTAAAAATCATTAAAATCTTCAATTAATTGATTAAAATAGTTTCTTAAGCATAAAAATAATTTAGTTGGAACATTTTAAGGTTTCAATATTTTATATCTATTTTGATATTCCTATTATAAGTTTCATTTCTAATAGAAATGATTCTATAATAATTATAGAAAATATTCTCAATAAAATTGGTGAATTATCAATTAATAATTTATCGTAAAATCCTATTTATATTATAAATAGGATTTTATTAATAAAGTTTTGAAAAATTTTCTCGTTATATTTTTTTAAAATACTAAAAATTTTAGGATCTATTTCTTATTAATAGTCGAAGGTTAACTAAAGAACTACTTAATCTCTTCTTTAGAGATAAAATCAATAGGGTTATAAAAGTTTTACCGTCAATTTTATTTTTTTTAGTATTAAATCCAAATTAATAAAGAATTTTTAAATGAGAATTTAATTCTCTCAGTATTAAGACTAATATCTTTAATCGTAAAATTTATTTACGAGATTAAAAATTAAATGAAGTAAGTGATAAATTACTTTGAAAACTAATTCCTTTAATGATCATATTTCCTATTTTATTTTTATTTTTAATAATAAAATTATTAAAAATAAGAGATAATTATATATCTTTAAGAATAGTTTGTTATCTATATAATTATTTTAGTACTACTAAAAGTTATATTTTTCCAATAAGGATTATCATTTAGTGAATTTAAGTCTAAATTTAAATTTAAATTTTTATTAAAATCTACATCAATATTAACAATTATAAAAGATTTCTCTTAAGTATATATTTATATAGTTCTTCTCTATTCTTTCTTTAAATAAGATTTAATAAGATATAATATACTAAGATTGGTAACAGATTTGAGTTTAAATATTTTTAATAAGAAATGATCCTGAAAAATTTTTTTTATAAATTTAAAATAGTATTTTTTTATTATTTCTTATATTATAAGAACTCAATTAGAAATAAAAATTCCACGTTGATAATTTTTTTATATTAATTTTAACTTGTGATGGATTAATTATTAATATGGATTATTACCACTATTAATCAAAAATTATATTCTTTCTCATTTTTTACTGGGTAAAGTAAGGTACAATTAGTAAAATGATCATAAGAATTATAAGATGATACTTTACAGATATCAAAGATTTTTCATATATCTATCCCTTAATGGATTTAATGTGATAAAAATAATTAAATCTGATAATATAATATTATATATCAATTTATATGTATTTAATTTTATTAATATTTAAAATTTAGGTTTAGATTACTTCTTTACTAAAAATAATTTTTTTATAATTTTAAATATAAATATAAATTCTCCAGATAAAATCTGTGATTCTTAGAGTTTTCTAAAACTATAAATAGTTTTCTTTAAAATTAAATATTATTATAAATAATGTATTTTATATAAAAGTCAATTAATTAGACTATTAATTATAGATATAAGGAGAAAGAATCATTTAATTAGAATAAGATAAAAATCTTTTGCATATACTTGATATTTATGTATTGTGTAATACATTGCAGAATTTTTAGAAAAAAATAAATTTAGCTAATAATTTCAAGAGTATCAATATGTTTTTAGTTAATTTTGCAGGACTATAAATTATAGAATTAGATATATTTTTTAATCCAATTATCTTCGCTATAGATAATGCAATATTCTGAAACAATAGATATTTCTCATTTTATTAAGATTTAATAATTGTTCAATAACAATACTGTAAATATCCATTATATTATGAAAATAATGGTATTATTTCAATTGTACTTTCTTTCCACAAGACCCCCCTTTTTAGGAGAAATCTTAATTTTTTAAGTAATTTAATTATTTTATTGTTGAAAAATTTATAAATAGATAAAGATATCATATTAGTTGAAATTTTCTTGACGTCTTTTAAAGACGAAAGATTAGTGGAAGCATCTTCCAATAGATATTAAAATAAATTATTGATTTCCCTAGATAATATTTAAATTAAAAATTTCTTTATTTGCATACGTTATTTTAAATCAAATATATTTTATGAATTTTTTGTAATTTTTATAGAAGTAATACTTTCGGATAGAACAAAAATTAATTTATCTAAAGATATTTTTATATATTAAGATATTCAATAAATATAAATTATTTATAGATTGTGGTTTCCATTAAAAATTCAAAAATCGGTAAATGTTGAGAATTTTTGATTTAACAAAATTTAGTTATTATATTTTATTTCTTCAATTTAAAAATTGACTTTTATTGATTATTTTAAATATGTAAGAATATTTTTAGTTAAAACTTTCAACTTTAAAAGTAAACTTTCTTATCTTTTAAATTTGAAATTAAAAAGATTTTAATTATAATTAGTTTATTTAAAAGAGTAGGTTATATATATAAAAGGATTTTATCCTAAAAAGGAATTAACAATAATGTCAAAATATAGAATTGAAAAAGACTCAATGGGTGAAATTAAAATTTCTGCAAATAGGCTATGGGGCGCTCAAACACAACGTTCACTGAAATATTTTCATATCTCAGTAGAAAAAATTCCTATTGCCTTAATATATGCATTGGTATTAACTAAAAAAGCAGCAGCTGAAGTAAATGCTGATTTAGGTTTGATAACGAAGGATAAAGCTAATGCTATTATCGCTTCTGCTGATGAAATCTTGGCAAATAAACATATGGAAGAATTTCCATTAGTAATATGGCAAACTGGTTCTGGTACGCAAACTAATATGAACATAAATGAAGTATTGGCGAACAGAGCGAGTGAAATTTTGGGAGGAAAAAGAGGACAACAACGCTTAATTCATCCGAATGATGACGTAAATAAAAGCCAAAGTTCTAATGATGTATTTTCAACGGCAATGCATGTTGCTGCTGTAATTTCTTTATATCAAGAACTATTACCCAAATTAAAAAAACTAAAAAGTACTTTTAGTAAAAAGTCTGATATTTTTAATGATATTATTAAAATAGGTCGGACGCATCTACAAGATGCAACACCATTAACTTTAGGTCAAGAAATATCTGGTTGGGTAGCTATGCTGCTTCATAATATTCGACATATTGAAGAGAGCATTCCTCATCTTTCTGAATTAGCATTGGGTGGAACAGCGGTTGGTACAGGTTTAAATACCCATCCTGAATATGCCATTAAAGTCGCCAGTAAAATTTCAAAATTATCTGGCCAATCATTTATTAGTTCTCCCAATAAATTTGAATCTTTAGCTACTTGTGATGCTTTAGTTCATGCTCATGGTGCTTTAAAAGGATTAGCAGCTTCATTAATGAAGATTGCTAATGATATAAGGTGGTTAGCATCAGGCCCTCGTTGTGGTATTGGAGAAATTATAATCCCTGAAAATGAGCCTGGTAGTTCGATAATGCCAGGAAAAGTTAATCCAACTCAGTGTGAAGCATTAACTATGCTTTGTGCCCAAGTTATGGGTAATGATGTTGCTATCAATATTGGTGGTTCATCAGGTAATTTTGAACTTAATGTTTTCCGCCCTATGATTATTAATAATTTTTTACAATCAGTTCGTTTATTAGCGGATGGTATCCTTAGTTTTAATAATTATTGCGCTGAAGGCATCGAACCAAATCGTCAACGTATAGATAAATTATTACATGAATCATTAATGCTAGTTACTTCATTAAATATTCATATTGGTTACGATAAGGCTGCAGAAATTGCTAAAAAAGCACAAAAAGAAGGATCAACTCTTAAACAAGCGGCATTGAAATTAGCTTATTTAACAGAAGAAGAATTTGATACTTGGGTGCGCCCTGAAGATATGGTAGGTACTATAAAAAATAATTTTTATCCTTTAAAATAAAAAGTTAATAGTATCTTATTGTTATTTATTTTTTGATAAAATATAATTAAGCAAAATTAATTTTTTATTATTTAATAAAAGTTTTTTATAACTAAAGAAACTATTAATTCTTTCATATATACTCATTTCCTAATAAAGATAAATTCAGAAAATAATGGAAACCTTATTGCATTATCTTTATTATTTATATAATAAACTCTAAAATTTCTTAATTTTTTATCGATCATTGTATTTTACTATTCTTATCACTAATGGCTGATAAGATAAATTTAATATCTCTTTTTATTAAATTTATATTGTGTTCTTATAATTTATACTAGTATAATAAAATATAGTAATAATTACTTATAATATACTCGTTTATAATTATAATTTTTATTTATAACCATTCCTTGTATGGAATAACATATATTCTAAAAATAGAAGATTTAATATAAATAACTTATTTAACACTTAGATTTTAATACATAACTAAATCATCAACTAGTTATTTTTTAACTAAATTATAAAAGCTGAAATTCAATTTGTTTGCAGTATTAAATATATTTGCAAATACTCAAAAGAAACTTTTATCATCATAGAAACTATTTATTGTTTTCTTAATAAAGAAAAATCTTTTTTAAAATAAATCAAAAACATAAATAAATCTTGATAACCGTAAAATAAAAAAACGGA
>JBHEQT010000021.1:0-44291 GCA_046530785.1 Arsenophonus sp. | reverse complement strand
ACCTTTCTTTATTAAGAAAGGTAGCTAATAGATTGTAAAAAATGAATTTCAAAAATGCTATTTATAATAGCTTTATTTTATTAGTGGAAAATTTTCCTTTCTGTATTAGGTTGTAAAAATATAAAGATACAGTTTTTAATATAAAATAATTTTTTAAAATTAGGATTACCAATTATATTGGTAAATGTATTTAATTTTTCTTTAATAGGGACATAGTATTGTTATATGAGATCGTATATTACCTTTGATCATACATCATTCCATAAATTTGGAATAATTTTATCGATATAAATCCCCTCTAAAAAATCTATTTTTCATTATGAAAGTATTTTACTTTTTAATTAATCGCTTTCAAGAATAATGGAAAATCTCAGAGACAATAAAATCTCTTTTAATATATAAGAAATTGTTAAATTATTAAAAATATCCAGATTATTACTAGTATGATTTTATCTTGTAAAGGAATAACTATTTTCTTTCCATTAATCTCTTCTTTATTATAGTATTTCAATACTGTTGATTTATCTAAAAATATTTAGATGCTATTTAACTAATTTTCTTATAAAAAATTTTTATTTAAAGTATTAAAAATTTTATTTTTATTTCTTTGTTGTCATAATTAATTTTCATTTCTATCCAAGTAAATAGAAATAACATTATAATAAAATAGTATAAAATTTTGTCGACAAAATTTAGAAGTTACGTTCTTTATTACAAATATCTATATCGCAAGGAAAGATTTAAATCTTGATAGTAAAGACCTATTACAATAAATTTATTTATTCTAAATTAGAAACGAATCCTGTTCAAATAAAAATTTACTATGAGACAAGTTTTATTTATAAAGAAATAAATACTATTATGAAATTTTATTTCGGATTAACTATTAAACGATAATTTAACTAAATTAATAAAATTAATCTTGTTATTTTATACAGGATTTATTTTTTTCAGATAAATCTTCTCCTATCAAAATATAAAATATACAATCTTTATTGATTAAAGATCAATTTATTAGAAGGACGAAATTAACAAATATATGGTATATATAAGGAAATATAATTCTATTATTAAGATTGATTTGCTACGATATCACTAATTTTAATTAGATAGATTATTATATTCTAGTTTAATTAAATTAGGATTTATTTTATGTTAAATCGAACATTATAGTTTTAATGTAATTTAAATTAAAGATAATTTTAAATGTAGAAGAAATTATTAATAATAAATTAAGTCTAGAGTGAATTTGTTGAGGAGATTTAAATCTAAGGAAAGAATTTTTCTATTGGCTATCCCTTGGTGATCTTCTATGAAAAACAACATTAATTTCCTCCTCCAATTAATTAATAAAAATCTATCAAAATAAATAGTCATTATAGTTATACTCTTCTAATTTCTTTCTTTAATATCAATTAGATGAAATTCATAAATTTTCTTTAGAAGAAACCGATATTAAGAAATGTTTACAAATGTATTATTAAATATACATATTAGTAGGTTCCGGTTCCTAATCTTTATTTAGTTTCAGTTGTAAAATTATACGTTTTTATAATTTGAAATATTTTTTGCTAAAAATTGATAGAATCATAATCAATTCATACTAATTAGTATGAATTGATTCTATACTTATTATAGTGAAATTTATGAATAATATGTTTAATATATTTTATATTTATTTGTACTGAAATTGGATTTATTTATGTCAGATAATAAGTTAAAGAAAATCATCGTTGGTATATCTGGTGGCGTCGATTCATCTGTATCTGCTTACCTATTAAAACAACAAGGTTATCAAGTTTCTGGTCTTTTCATGAAAAACTGGGAAGAAGATGATAATGAAGAATATTGTTCATCAGCTATAGATTTTTCAGATGCGCAATCTGTATGCGATAAACTCGACATAGAGCTTCATACTGTTAATTTTTCAGCAGAATATTGGGATAATGTTTTTTCCTATTTTCTTTCTGATTGTAAAGTTGGTCTCACACCAAACCCAGATATTTTATGCAATAAAGAAATTAAATTTAAAGAATTTCTAAAATTTGCTACTGAAAATCTAGCTGCAGATTATATTGCCACTGGTCATTATGCTCGACGAAAAAGTGTTAATGGTTGTCATCAATTATTACGATCTATGGATAATAATAAAGATCAAAGCTATTTTCTTTATTCTTTAAATCAATCTCAATTGGCACAAAGTATTTTCCCAATCAGCGAACTGAAAAAATCAGCTGTTCGCCATATCGCTAAAAAAATTGGTTTAATTACTGCTAAAAAGAAAGATTCAACAGGGATTTGTTTTATTGGTAAACGTAAATTTCGAGACTTCCTTGCTCGTTATTTTCCTGCTAATCCAGGTATAATTATTACGGTTGATGGAAAAATATTAGGTGAACATAAATGTTTAATGTATTATACAATAGGTCAACGTAAGGGATTAGGTATCGGTGGTATAAAAAAAGGTAGTAAAGATCCATGGTATGTAGTCGATAAAGATATTAAAAATAATCGTTTAATTGTTGCTCAAGGGAAAGAACATCCAAGTTTAATTTCTGAAGGGGCTATTGTTCAAAAAATTAATTGGATTAATCCAATAGTATTTAAAAAAACCAATCAATATACAGTTAAAACTCGTTATCGACAGCCAGATATTCCCTGTACAATTAAGGAGCTTACTGATAATAAAATCGCTGTACAATTTAAATATCCTATTGTAGCTGTTACACCTGGTCAATCAGCAGTTTTTTATCAAGGTGATATTTGTTTAGGAGGAGGAGTTATTGAAAAACGTATTTAAGAAATTAATGTAAACAAAACTTTTTAAACATCAGATTCACTTTTTCGATATTTAAAGAAACAAATAATTTAATTATAAACTATTTTATAGAGGAAACATTTATATTAATGAATATAAATTGATAACTAATAGTAGACAAAGGATTAATACCCAATATTTATATTAGATATTTATAAAATATAAAGAGAAAAATTTTTAATTTTAATACTTTACTTATTCTATTTATAGCTTTAGATAAAGATCTTTTCATATTTAGTCCATTACTTATTAATTTTAATCGGATTTAGGAATCCTACTTAATAAAACCCATTCAATTAGTGGGATGATTAATAAATTAACTAATGTATTGAAACTTATTTTAATATTAAATTTTAATTTATTTCCAGTAAGTATTTACTGTGATGAAAAGGATATTTATATAAAGATATTTTATAGTTTTATTCATCTTAAATTCAAGTTACCGTCTCTTTCTGACATATTAAAACAAATCGATATAAACTTAAATATGGGTGGGATGTATTACTTTATTTATATTCGTAGACCTTGCTCTCTAGTAGCTAAGTCTCTTGTAAAGCATTACATTAGTACTTTCAAGATAAGATCTGGTCCGATCGTATAAAAATAAGTTTTTGATTTATTGTTAATAAATTTTGGAGTTACCCAAGATGGTATTATCGTCATTAACTGCTATATCGCCAATTGATGGCCGATACAGCAATAAACTCAGTATATTACGTCCAATTTTCAGTGAATTTGGTTTAATGAAATATCGTATAGAAGTTGAGGTACGCTGGCTACAAAAATTATCAGAGTGTATTGACATTAAAGAAGTTCCTGCATTTAGTATCGAAGCAAATACTTTTCTTGAAAAAATTATAATAAACTTTAATCAAAATGATGCAATCCAAATTAAAAAAATTGAACAGATAACTAATCATGATGTAAAAGCAATTGAATATTTTTTAAAAAAAACCATAAAACCGATTCCTGAACTAAAAAGAATCTCAGAATTCATTCATTTTGCTTGTACCTCTGAAGATATTAATAATCTTTCCTATGCTTTAATGCTAAAAACTGCTCGTGACCAAGCAGTTCTTCCTCAATGGCGAAAAATTATTAATAATTTAAAAGAAATGGCACATTTTTATCGTAGTCTTCCTCTTCTATCAAGAACTCATGGTCAACCAGCAACTCCGACTACTGTAGGTAAAGAGTTTGCCAATGTTGTTTATCGTATGGAACGACAATATCAGAAACTCAAAAAAATCGAAATTCTAGGAAAAATTAATGGTTCAGTTGGTAACTATAATGCCCATTTATCAGCTTATCCAGATATAAACTGGCATCTCTTCAGTGAAGAGTTTGTCACTTCGTTAGGTATAAAATGGAATCCATTCACAACACAAATTGAACCACATGACTATATTGCTGAATTATTTAATTGTATTAGTCTTTTTAATACGATTTTAATCGATTTTGATAGAGATATCTGGGCTTATATTGCTCTGAATCATTTCAGACAAAAAATAGTCTCCAGTGAGATTGGTTCATCAATCATGCCATATAAAGTTAATCCAATTGATTTTGAAAATTCGGAAGGTAATCTTGGAGTAGCAAATGCTCTATTAAATCATCTTGCAAATAAGTTACCGATTTCACGTTGGCAACGTGATCTAACTGATTCAACAGTATTACGTAATTTAGGAGTTGGTCTTGGTTATTCTTTAATCGCTTATAAAGCTACACTGAAAGGTTTAAATAAAATAGAAGTTAATAAGAAAAATTTACAAATTGAATTAAATGATAATTGGAAAGTACTAACTGAAGCTATTCAAACTGTTATGCGTCGGTATGGAATTAAAAATCCTTATGAAAAGTTAAAAGACTTAACTCGTGGAAAACAAACTAAAGAATCAGACATCATAATATTTATTGATAATTTAAACTTACCAAGAAAAGAAAAAAATCGTCTAAAAAAAATGACTCCTTCCAATTATATTGGTTATTCAAGAAATTTAGTTGACAATTTAAAATAATGTTAATAAAGAGAGAAGTATTTTATTAAATACTTTACCTTTTGTTTAATCAATCAATAAAATAATAAAATCGTTTCGCAATATAGTTATTTCTTAATAAAGAAAATTTATTATTTTCTTTATTAGATTTATTGAAAAATTGAAATTTTATATAAATCTATTTGTAGAAAATAATATTCTTTTAATATCACTATTTAAACTACTAAAGTGAAAATAGAATTCTTATAAAGTATAAATTAATAAGAATAAATTCTAAAAAATTCGATTCTTTATAAAAAAAGAATCTCGATATTAAAATCATTAATACTAAAAATTAATAAACAATAATGGATCAAATATGGTTTAGGAATTAAAAACAGAAAGATAATATCAAATATAAACTAGTTTAAAATATAAAGTGACAAATAAAGAGATTATACCAACAGTTTTTGTTTTATTTGAATAAAATTACATAATAAAATCCATGTTTTAAACAAACGATTAAAAATCTGCAATTATGAAATTCGTTGGAAAAATTATTAGTTTAATCTAATATATTCTTATAATTTTATTTAATTTTTTAAATACAAAAAATTTTTCGCTAAAAAAAAGATTTCTACTTATAATTTCAGGAATACAATTAGTATTAACACTATCAATTGTAAGATGATGCTTATCATTTTATTATCAGGTTAGTTTTTATAAAAAACTGTATCTTTTCATTACATATTTAAATAATATAATTTTATAACTTAAATTCAATAATCTAATAATAAACCATATCCCTCACTTTCTATAGGTAACTAAAATAGTATTCATATTATATATTATTATATTTTATACTAAAATTCTTTTATTTTAAAAAAATTGGAATATTTATTTATATAAATAAATATTTTAGTATATCGCGAAATATACGAAATTTACTTATAGCAAAATCGTAATATACGATATAAAATAATAACAATTAGAAAATATTATTTATTTATTTATCTTCTAATTGTTTTTAAAAATTATATTTATCAAATTCTTAAATACAAAGTATTTAGTATACTTATTGGATATTAAAATTACTAAGTTATAAAAAATAAACAAAATATACATTTTATCTAAACTATAATTATAAAAGGAATTATTCTTACTATCCAAAATAAAAACTTTACTAACTCATTTCAATTAAAATAAGTCAGTAATTGAAATATTATTTCTTGTATAGATAGTATATTTTGATACTATCAAAAGAGATAGTTAACTAAATTATACTGTTCTTAGTTATATGTATTTATAGACGAAAATTAAATCCAGTAATATTGATATTCATTTTTCTGTAATTCTTGAAAGATTAAGTAAACAAAATAATAAAATGGGGATGGGATTCATTTTCTTTAAAAGAAATTAATTAAAAAAAATTTAATAACATAAATTTATAAATACTTTTAGTGAAAAGTTATAAAAGGAATAGTTTAAATTTATTTCTTATTAGAATTCCTAAGAATTTTTTCCAAAAAGAGAAATTTCCGAAAATTTTAGTTTATATAGAGCTAAATATGGTTTATTGTCTTTAATTTTACAGCATCACTACGTTATTATAGAAGTAATATAGGAGTTATATATATTCATCAGATTACCATAATCAGCGAACCGAGACTAGATAGTAAAATAAATATTAAGTTAAAAAGAAATAATTCGACAAGTAAATATAAACTTCTCATTTCTTAAATAAAATATTTTATATAATTAAATATTATATTTTTAAATCAAAATCGTTCATTTTTATTATCAATAAATCTACTATATTTTAAGGATTGAAGTAGAATCAAAAAAACTTTATTTTTCTACAGATGAAATAATTCAATACTATTAATTTTTTAAATCTATTTTATTTGATAATAATACTGTTTTTAGATTATTTAAATTAGGTATAAAATTTACTGTTTATATTATTTTCTTCTTTAAAAGAAGAGATGGTTTTAATAAACTTATTAAGAGTATTTATCTGAATTTTTACTTCTTAATTTTATTTTTGTCTTTTATAGAATTTATAAACCAAAAATATAATATGTGATTTTATCATTTTCAATGACTATATATTTTGATATAATCAAATTTATAAACATTATAAATCATTGATTATTTTCATTTTCTAAGAAATGAATTGCATATAAAATATTATCTATATTGTTAATCAACTTTAAATTGAAGTTTTAATAATCATTATTGATTGAACCAAATTGGTCCATATTTTTACATATATCTTTTCATTGTTATATCAATTTGATCCAAAAGAAAAATTTATTGAAAGATTATTAAATTATTCAGAAAATTTCATATTTTTAAATATATTTAAAATATTTAATGCTTTTAGTTATCATTATTAATAATAACTTAGATTATAATTATTATTTTATTAATTTATATATTCTATATTTAAAATATATACTATAATCTTGTAACTAAATCAGATATTGATATAATTTAGTAACATAGTAATTAATTATTTAATTATAAAATTTAATATTTTTACAATATTTCTTTCTAAGAACTACTTCTAACTATGGATATTATATCCATATATATCTTTTACTGTTTTAAAAACATCAACTAAATTCTACCTAATAATATCAAATAAAATTTGATAAATTCAATAAGTTTCGAAATATATATTTCGGATTAATATATTTTTAACAATGAATAATTCATAATTTTTTAAAACAAATATAATAGCGATTAATATAGTTTATAAAAACAAAAACTACGAAATAATATATGATGGATATCTCAAATAACAAATTATTTAATGGTAAATAATAAAATATTAATTATTTAACATTAATTAATTTATAAATAAAAAAAATTATTAATTTTGAATAAAACATGATTTTATCTTATACTTTAATTTTCAATACTTTATAAATATTCTGTTTAAATTTTATATTTATTTAAATTTAAATTTCAAATAATGAAATTAATAATCTATTAAAATCTTTAAAAACTAAATTCACGATTACGCTAAAAATTAGCTTCTTTAATAAAAATAAAGTATATTATAATTTTCTAGTAAATAGATATATTTAATACTAAAAATTGATTTTGAAATAGTTTTTATATTGCAATTGATTATCTCTTGTTTAATAATTTTATTATATATGAAATTTGAAAAACAAATTTCATAATTTCGTAAGAAATATTATGAATAATGAATTTAATATAAAATCAGAAAAAAATTTTATCACAATTCTATTTTTTAGAAACAAAACAAATAGCTAACTTATATTCTTATCAAAATTTTAAATACAAAATCAAAAAGAATATAAATTCATTTTAATTTTTTTAAACTACTTCTTTAATAAAATTAAAGAATAATTAAATATTGATTTAATATTAAAATACTTTGTTATTTTGTTTGAGAATCTAATTTCTAATAAGAATTAGTCAAATTTCAAAGTATTTATTATAAATTCTATAGAGTGTTATTATCTTTAATAAATCTCTCTTTACTTATAATTCTTATCCAGATATTATAGATTAAAATATTATATTAAATATCCAATTAATCTCTTTTTATATTTTAAAAATTTTTAAAATTATAGTGATTATTATTTAGCAAAATATATTATAGGGTCTTTTGGTTCACCTTTAAATTAATAAGCTCGTAAGATAAAAAATGAATATTTATCTGAAGAAATAATTTTAAATCTAAAATTATTCATAATCTATAAGGTATT
This sequence comes from Arsenophonus sp., assembly GCA_046530785.1. Lineage (GTDB taxonomy): Bacteria > Pseudomonadota > Gammaproteobacteria > Enterobacterales > Enterobacteriaceae > Arsenophonus. Next base: position 35,751 of record JBHEQT010000021.1, on the reverse strand, counting down.
TCTAATGATAAATAATAAAAGATCAAAAATCCAATTTGTACGAATGAGTATCTATATTTTAAAAATTAAGTATATAGAGTATATTTTATTAATAAGATTGAGTAACTTTAGAGTTAAAAATAATTATAGACGAATTAATATCCGTTATTATTATACTGAAAAACAAAAAAATTCTTATATTTTTTATGCAAGCTAAATAATACTAGTATTTACCCTTATTAATTCATAATAAATAAGAACTTTAATTAATCTAGTTCTACTATTATCAAATTATGATAGGATCAATATTAATGTTTTATCTTAAACTTTCAATATTATTGATTATAATATATTAAATAAAAAAAGATTTTATCCAGACTATTTTAAAGTATAAAGAACCGTTATATTATTTTTGTTATAAATGTGATTAATGGTACAGACCTTAAATAATTACAATATTTGTTAAATGAATAAATTCAGATACATTTGCATTAGGTCGTGTGATACACGATCACTAGTATCATTAGTACAATAAAAATAAATTCAAAACATATTAATTAATATATATAAAATAAATCTTTATTTCAAAAACTTCTAAAGTAACTTACCAGTTCTATCCATAATATATTTATTATACGGATCTTCTCCCCCTTTTTTTTAAATTTCTAGCAAAAACCCCCATAATTGGATAAATTATATCAATAGATAATTTTCAGTGAATAAGTTTTATTATTTATTTTATAATAAAGAAAAGCGTAATTCTACATATATCTTCATTAACAAAACTCATTTATATAGAAAAAGGTATTAGAAGTAGTACATAAACCTTTTTATATATTTCTTTGTTTATAGAGATGCACTTTATTGTCCTATGATAATATTTTATGGATTTTTATCCAATTAAAAAATATTTTTGATTATGCTATGCTTAACATGAATAAATTATTAAAAATATTAAATTCCATTTTTAAATAAATATATAAACTTTATTCAGAAAAAGCTACTATATAATTTTATTACTAAATTGAATTGATACCAAACTGAATTATTAATGATTTATATATTAATTTTTGAAATTAATGATATTTTCTTTATAATTTATTTAACATCTATAGTATACAGAATATAAATATCATTATAAGAGTATTTTACTAATTTTAATAGACTTATTTTTCTTATAAATTCAGATATTCTATCTTTACTTTCATCAAGAATAATATTCTTCTCTATATTAAATGATAATCTTTATTATCTATAATTTATATATAATAAATAATATTACTAATCGATAAATTCCCCCCACATTTTAATTTCTGATATAAAAATATCAGAATCGCGATAATTTTAATCAATTTCCATCTTAATACTTTTACTAATAAAATATAAGGAATTGTATCGATATCAAAACAAAACGAATAAAATGAAGGGAGAATATTTCAATATTTGTGGATAAGATTTTCTATTATCTAGGTATTTTAAAAAATAGTAAGAATAAATTCTTAGATTTGTTATTTAATAATAACAAATTTTTAATATTACTGATCTGAGATAGTTAAATTAAATTTAATATAACTTTTAATTGCATATTAATCGCAATTTATTTCTAAAAATTATTTATCTATCCTTCCCTCTCTCAACAAAATATTATAGTTTATGAAAAAATTGTTAATTATAATTATTACGTCAAATTAAACTTTAGTAATATAATTTAATAAAACTTTCTATGATACTTAATCATGATTTTTTATAACAATAAAATTATTAATATAGTTTTTAATAATTTCATTATATTACTGTAGTTTTACAAAACTAACTTTCAATTTGATTTAACTGAAAATTCAATTCAACGGTATGTATATTCAATAATTTTTAATTTCATATATAAATTTAAGGGCGACTAGAGGGGGATTAATCTTCTTCAAAGGTATTAATTTCAATAAAAATATCATATGATGATTAAAGAACTCTAAATAATAACCAGCAATAGTTCTTACTTCAGAAAATTCTAAAATATAGAAATACATAAATGTTGAGGAAATTTTTAAGAAAGATAAGAATTATCTGTTTTTAAATCAACTTTCTATTCAATAATTTAACTTGATTAACAACAATATTGATCTTTTAATAATTCATTATGTAAATTAATAATAAGGGGGCTAATTACAAACTTTTATAAAAATTTTTAATATTTGAATATTGAAACAAGATTTCTCATATAAGAGAAATATTCGTATTTTACTAAGATATAATGTTTTATATTAAATTTTATATCTAGTCTCTCTATCTAATTGATAATACGCTTATTATAAACCCGTTATCTTAATTCTAAATCTTTAAAAACCTTCTAGTTTCGTGAGATTTTCAACTAAACGATCTTATTAATCAATCATCAGGTTTTATTTGAAAAAATTTCAAATTTAGAAAAAATTTAAATAAAAACTAAAAAATTTTTTCTTTTCACATTATCAAATAATTGTTTTTTTGATAAAAAAGAAAACAACGAAATCTTCTTCGAAATAATTTCTTCTTTTTACGTAACTTTCTAAGTCGACAATAAAATCGCATCATTGATTTAGTACCATTCATACTAAACAATCCCAATTACTTTCAATTAAACAATCTCCCATTTTAAATAAAAACATAGTAAAATAATAACTTTTATTTTCGACTTAAAATCCTTACCGGATCTATATTTATTGCTTGTTTAGATGGATACCAACTAGCTAATGAACTTAAAATTAGTGTGCTTAACACAACATAACATATATCAATAATATTTATTTCAGATGGTAAAAAATTAATAAAATAAATACCACCTGAAAAAATAGGATACTCAATAATATTTTCTATATATTTAATAATATTCGTTAGGTTTAGTGATATAAAAACCCCAAGGAGAATACCAATAAAACAACCAAACATTCCAGTTATTAATCCATACCATAAAAAAATTTCTCGAATAAACCCATTTTTAGCACCGAGGGTTCTTAAGACCGCGATATCAATAGCTTTATTTTTAACTTCCATCATCAATGTAGATATAATATTAAAACAAGCAATGCAAATTACTAATATCATGGATAGATACATTATCCCCCTAATCATTTGAATATCATTATAAATGTAACCATAATCTGTTATCCAGCTTTTAATAGTAACATAATGGCCAGTATTTACACCTGCATTATAAACAATATTATTAGCAGAAAAAATATCACTCACACTGATCTGAAAACCGGTAATGCCAGAACCATATTCTAAATATTTCTGTGCATCTTGCAATGGCACGATTGCTAGATGATAATCTAACATGCCATTCAATTTAAATATTCCTATAACTCTGAGACTAATTCGATTAGGTTGTTGAATGCGTAATTCATCATGATGATTAGGAATCATCATGATTACCTGATCTCCAGGAGAAACTTTTAATCTTTTTGCAATTCCTTGACCTAAAATAATTTCGTTATTACCTGATTTTAAATTTTTCCATGCATTATTTAAGATAAAATCAGGTAATGAACTGACTGATCGTTCTAATGATAAATCAACACCGATTACTTCGATCGCTTTCAATACGCTACTATTTTCAAGTAACCCGACAAAATTAATGTAAGGTGATACAGAAAGAACACCTGATGTGTTTCGAACCTTATCTAAATCATATTCCCAATTTAAATAAGGTTGATTGACTGCTACAATTTGTCCATGAAAAACAACTGAGAGTATACGATTTTTTAATTCACGCTCAAAACCATTCATTGCACTTAAACCGATAATCAAGATTGCAACACCGACCACAATACCAACCATAGAGATAATCGATATTAATGATATTAAGCTATTTCTTTTTTTTTCTCGAATAAACCTAAGTGCAATTTTTAAGGAATTGGATAATTCCAGCATAATCATTGGAATCCCATTAAGGTTGAATCATCCTGTAAATAACCATCACGCATTTTTAACTGACGATTTATACGTTTAGCGAGTCGCAAATCATGAGTTACAATTAAAAACGCCATTCCTTTTTCTAGATTAAAATTTATTAATAAATTAAAAATGAGATTTGCATTGTGTAAGTCCAAATTACCTGTTGGTTCATCTGCTAGTACTAAAGTAGGTTCATTAACTATTGCTCTAGCAATTGCAACTCTCTGACGCTCTCCTCCAGATAATTCAGAAGAGCGATAATTAACTCGATGCGATAATCCTACTGCTTCTAACATTTTATCGCTTTTTTTCTTTGCTTTTATGCATGTCATCCCACCGATTAATAATGGCATCATAACATTTTCCAATGCAGTAAAATCCGCTAATAAATGATGAAATTGATAAATAAACCCTAACTCTTGATTTCGTATTTCTGCTCTTTTGTTGATAGAAAGAGAGCTGATTTTTTTACCATTAAAAATAACATCACCACTAGTTATCGTATCCAATCCACCTAATAAATGGAGTAACGTACTCTTACCAGAACCTGAACTACCCAAAATTACCATCATTTCACTTTTATTGATAGAAAAAGAGATATTTTTAAGTACATTAGTCAAAATTTTTCCATCTTGATAAGATTTATAGAGATTTTTGCAAATTAATAAGGGATAATTATTCATAACGTAAAACCTCTACAGGTTGAAGAGTGGCTGCACACCAAGATGGATAAATAGTGGCAATTAATGAAATAATAACTGAAGATAAAGAAATCAATATAATATGTATAGGATCAATAGATATTGGTAATTCTATACCTTTACTCAATAAACTAAATATTGGCATTATTATATTAAGTTGACTTGTTATAAACAGGCCTAATATTATTCCAATAATTGTACCAATGATACCATCTCTCGCTCCTTGCAGCATAAAAATAGCCATTATTTGGAATCGTTTTAAACCTAATGTTTGCAAAATAGCTACTTCAAACTGTTTTTCCATCACTAATAATGAAAGTGAACTAAAAATATTAAAAGCTCCTACAGAAATAATGAGACTCAATAATAATCTAATTATATTTTTTTCCATCTTCACTCCCTGAAAAAATTCACCTTTTCGCTCTCTCCAATCCTTCCATATCATACCTGTTGGTAATTTTTGTTGACTCAAGGTGTCAACAATTAGAGGTTCCTTAAGATAAAGCCGCCAACCAGTAATATTATCGATCGGATAACGCATTAATCGTGCTGCATCCTTCTGATTAATCAATAATTCGCTATTATCGGCTTCTCCTTTTGTAACAAAAACACCGGATACAGTAAATAAACGATGACTAGGTATTATTCCTATAGGGGTAAGTTGACTAACACCAGGGATAATCAATCTCAATTGATCTCCTTGTTTTACTTCTAGTTGTTCAGCTAATTTTATTCCTAAAATAACATGGTAACTACCGGAAGTTAGTACTTTAGGATCTACTTTTTGTAGATAATTTAACAAAGGATCAAATGATGCTTCATCAATTCCAATCATTACAGCAATCCCAAAATTTTTCCTACTTTGTAATACAACATCACTTTCTACAATTGGGGTTATATGATCTACTCCCTGTAGATAAGTTATATTTTTTTTTGGGTATTGACTTGGGTTGAGATTACCTTTAGATGTCGTTAAAATAGCCTGTGGAATGTATGCTAAAATATTTTGTTGTAATGATTGATCAAAACCATTCATAACAGAAATGACAGTAATTAAGGCAATAACGCTTAATGTGATACCAATCATAGATAAATTAGATATAAATCGACCGAATCGGTCACTTGTTCGTCCACGTATATAACGTAGAGCAATATAAAAGATAACAGATTGAAACATGAAATCCGATATACCTCTCTGTTATTAATTAAAATGTTTGGAGATAATAAATGGTAATATCATGGAATAAAACTACTCTTTAAATTAATATTTATAATATTTATAATTAACCTAATAGATTAAACTATTTTTGTTTTTTAACGTAAACAAAAACTATTATAATTTTTAATGAAAACCAATTAATTATTATGTCTGTAAAATATTGTTACCAACTACCTAAAAATCAAAGTGACGCTATTCATTTAGGATGTCTAATTACATCAGCAGCCGCTATTGAATGTGCCGATATTGTTGAACGCCATCCTGGTCTTGTTATTTTAATCACTAAAGATACATATAGCGCTTTAAAATTATATAATGAAATACAACAATTTTCTCAAAATTCAGTAAAAATGTTTTTAGATTGGGAAACATTACCTTATGATGGTTTTTCACCATCTAAAAAAAATATTTCAGAAAGATTAAGTAATCTTTATCAATTACCTTTTTTGAAAAAAGGTTTATTAATTCTTTCGGTTAATATATTAATGAAAAAAGTTTGTCCTACTAATTTTTTAAATAGCAATACACTGCTTATATATAAAGGGAAAAAACTTTTTCTTGAAAAATTGTGTAATCATATTGATAATGTCGGTTATCGAAATGTTCAACAACTAATTGAACATGGTGAATATTCTATTCATAAAGGAATAATTGATCTCTTTCCAATGGGAAGTTTCGATTCTATTCGAATTGAATTTTTTGATGATGAAATAAGTAATTTAAAAACTCTTAATATTGATAACCAAGTTAGTGTTAGTAAAATTGAGCATGTAAATTTACTTCCAGCTCAGGAATTCCCAATAGATGAAAAAGCTATTAAATTATTTCGTAGACAATGGAAAAAATATTTTGATATACGATATTATTCTGAGGATATTTATCAAAAAATTAGAAAAAAAATACTACCAGAAGGAATTGAATATTTACAACCTCTCTTTTTTAATTATCCATTATCCTCTTTATTTGACTATTTTCCTCCTAATACTTTATTAGTCACACAAGATTTAATAACGGCTGTTGATAAATTTTGGACTGATATTTATCAGCGTTATAAAAATCGAAATATTGATCCTATTCGTCCATTATTAGCTCCTGATACACTTTGGTTGAGCAGTAAACAACTTCATCAAGCCATTAAAAAATGGCCTTCTATAAAAATTTCTGCTGAATCAGTTCCCAAAAAAGTAGGAAACACTAACCTTTCCTACTTATCTTTACCTGATTTAAGTATTAGTGATCAAAATAAATCTTCTTTTAATAAATTATATCAATTTATTAAACGTTTTACTGGACGAATTATTTTTTCAATAAAAACTTCCGAGAGATCTAGAGCAATATTAGAACTTTTAGAACGTATAGAAATAAATCCCTCTTTTATTAAAACTCTTAATGAAGCGAATAAAGTAGGATTTTATATTATCGTTGGTTCAAGTGAACGAGGTTTTATTAATCAAGATCAAAAACTCGCTTTTATTTGTGAAAGCGATATTTTTAGTAATAGGCCGATTATTTATAGTAACAATGATCAAAGTAAAATCATAAATACCAATATTTTAATTCGTAATTTAGGGGAGTTACAGATTGGACAACCAGTTGTTCATCTTAAACATGGAATTGGACGGTATGATGGATTAACCATTTTAGAAGTTAGCGGTATTCAAGCTGAGTACTTAATAATAACATATGCAGATAATGACAAGCTTTATGTTCCTATTTTATCAGTAAATTTAATTAGGCATTATTATAGTGGCGCTAGCGATAAAAGAGCTCCTTTACATAAATTAGGTGGTGATATTTGGATTAAGGAAAAACAAATAGCCGAAAAAAAAATTTTTGATAATGCTGTTGAATTATTAGATATGCATGCTAAACGTAATATAAAGTCTAGTTTTGCTTTTAAATATAATAAAATGCAATATCAGCTTTTTTGTCAGGATTTTCCATTTGAAACAACAAATGATCAAGAAATAGCAATTAATGCTGTTTTAAATGATATGTGTCAATCAATTCCAATGGATCGTTTAGTTTGTGGTGATGTTGGTTTTGGTAAAACCGAAGTGGCTATGCGGGCAGCTTTTTTATCAATAAATAATAACCAACAAGTTGCAATGTTGGTAGCAACAACATTATTAGCGCAACAACACTTCAGTAATTTTCGAGACCGTTTTGCTAATTGGCCAGTACGTATTGAAATGTTATCACGCTTTCGTAGCGTGAAAGAACAGAAAGAGATTATTAATGCAGTAGCTGAAGGAAAAATAGATATTTTAATTGGAACCCATAAATTATTCCAAAATAACATATCTTGGAAAACACTTGGATTATTAATTGTTGATGAAGAACACCGTTTCGGTGTTCGCCAAAAAGAATTAATTAAATCTATGCGAAATAATATTGATATTTTAACATTAACTGCAACACCTATTCCTAGAACTCTTAATATGGCAATAAATGGAATACGTGATTTATCTATTATTTCTACTCCTCCTTCTCGTCGATTATCTATTAAAACTTTTGTTCTTCAATATGATGACTTAATTGTACGGAAAGCAATTTTACGTGAAATATTACGTGGTGGACAAGTTTACTATCTGTTTAATAATATAAAATATATTGAGAAAACTAAAGATCGTTTGAAGCATCTGGTACCTGAAGCATGTTTTGCAATTGTGCATGGAAAAATGCATGAAAGAGATCTGGAGAATGTAATGAATGATTTCCATCATCAGCGTTTCAATGTATTAATTTGTACTACTATTATTGAAACAGGAATTGATATTCCTACCGCTAATACTATTATTATTGAACATGCAGATCATTTTGGTTTATCGCAGTTATATCAATTACGTGGCAGAGTTGGTCGCTCTTATCATCAAGCTTACGCATATCTTTTAACACCACACCAAAAAATCATAACGGTTGATGCGCAAAAGAGACTTAAAGCAATTGCAACAGTAGAAGATCTTGGTTCTGGTTTTTCATTGGCTATCCATGACCTAGAAATTCGAGGAGCAGGGGAGATACTTGGTAAAGAACAGAGCGGGCAGATGAATAGTATCGGATTCACCCTTTATATAGAACTATTAGAAAGTGCCATTAAATCTTTAAAAAAAGGTAAAGAACCTTCTTTAGAAGATCTAACCAGTCAACAGGCTGAAATTGAACTAAGAATACCAGTACTTTTACCAAATAATTATATTCCCGATGTAAATCTTAGATTACTTTTTTATAAAAGAATAGCTAGTGCTAAAAATGAAAATGAGATAAATGAATTAACAATTGAACTAATTGATCGCTTTGGTAAACTACCAGATGCTGCAAAACAGTTGCTAGAATCTACTTTAATTCGGATAAATGCAGAAGCATTAAATATTAAACGAATAGAAGCTAACGAAAAAGGTGGATTTATTAAATTTAGTAAAGAAAATAGAATAGACATAAATTTTCTTATTACTTTACTAAAGGATTCCTCTAATATTTATCGATTAAATGGGAATAATAAATTAAAATTTGTTAAACCATTAATAAAATATAGTGAAAGGATCAATTTTGTTAAAAAATTAATAGCTGATTTTAAATTAAATCAGATATAATTAATATAATTTTAATTTAGGTCGAATAATACGATTAATACCATCTACTAATATTATTAATCCAGTTTTAACATAACCATGTAATGCTAGCTGATGCATTCTATAAAGTGAACTATAGGCTATACGAGCGATTTTACCTTCAACCATTATATTACCATGCACTAAATTTCCCTTCAAGAAACCAACTGTACTAAAATGAGATAATGAAACTAAAGAACCATAATCTTTATAAGTGTACTCTTTCAATCCTTTATTTTCAAGTAAAGCAAGAATATTTCTATAACATAAAGCAGCCATTTGATGTGCAGCTTGCGCACGTGGAGGCACAGTTCCTCCCTCTTTTTTAGGACAAGATGCACAATCACCAATTGCAAAAATAGAACTATCTAGTGTTGTTTGTAGTGTTGGTTTAACATTTAATTGATTAATTTGATTGGTTTCTAAACCATCAATTTGTTTCATAAAATCAGGCGCTTTAATACCAGCCGCCCAAACCATAAGATCGGCGTTAATCTTTTTCCCAGATTTTATGTTAAGTCCATCAGGATCCACACTGCTTACTATTGTTTGTGTTAAAATATGAACACCCAATTTACTTAATTTACGATGAGCAACTGTAGAAATTTGTATAGGTAAAGAAGGTAAAATACGTTCTGCTGCCTCAACAATTGTTATATTAACTTTCTTTTTATTCAATCCTTCAAAACCATAACTAGTTAATTGTTCAATAGTATTATAAAGTTCAGCAGATAGTTCTACTCCAGTTGCACCACCACCAACAATTACGATATTGATCTTATCATTCGATTTATCTCGAACAGAATAACTGAAAAATAGATCTAACATTCTATCATAAAAACGATTCGCTTGCTGAGGGTTATCTAAAAAAAAACAATATTTTTTTACTCCATGGGTATTAAAATCATTAGACACACTTCCTAACGAAATAACTAAAATATCAAAATCTAACTTTCGTTCAGGAACTAATAATCGTTCTTCCTTATCGTATATTACTGAAAGAGTAATATTTTTATTTTCACGATTAATGCTTTTCAAAAACCCTAATTGAAAATGAAAATAGTGATTAGATGCATGAGCTAAATAACTCAGAGCATCGATATTATCATCTAAAGATCCAGCTGCTACTTCATGCAATAAAGATTTCCAAAAATGACTTTTGTTACGATCAACTAATATAACTTCAAATTTATTCTTATCCCCTAATTTAGTTGCAAGTTCTAATCCCCCTACCCCACCACCGACAATGACAATCTTAGTTTTTGGAGTCATCATAAACTATCTTATCCTAATATTTTTGTTATTTTAATAACTTTAATAATTAAATTTTAAATGGTTTTTAAAAATATTTTTAAAAATTATCATAGCATAGCTTAATTATTTTCTAATATCTAATTTAACTAAATTAAATTTGTCTTGGTATTTTATAATATAATTTTTATAAAAAAGTGAAAAATAATATTTTCATTATTAAAATTTTATTTATTATTAATTAATTATTATAAAGTTATCAATAAACTAAGATCTACATAAAAAATTAAATATAGTTAGATGTAGATAACTAATTAAATCATTTCTTCAGTTTTTGTTTTTTAATAAAATAAAACTAAAGATAATTCAATCATTAAATTGTTTTTAACATCAATAGTTTTATTCAAAATTTTCTGTTTAAAAATAATATTTTATTTATTATAAATTATAATAAATAAAATATTAGAAAAATAAAATATTTTTTATAAGATTAAGTATCTTTACTATTTTAATATCATTATTAATAACTTTATTAATAATGATTAACCTGATAATTAAAACAATATTATTTTCTTTCCTATAACGAAAAATATAGTTTTATTCTTTATATTATTAAAAATATAATTTTTTGTATAAAATACCTTATCATAAAAACTTTTCTTTAAAATAAAAATTGAAAAATAATTATTTATTTAAATAAAATCCAGCGTAATCGTGAAACAAAAACTCGTCATAGACCAGGATGTTAAAATTTATAGAAATGATAATGGATATCAAAAATATCATTTGGTTATTTCCTGATTATTTTTACAAAAAACAGCTAAAAATTGTAAATTTACAATACAATATTTTTAATGTTAAAAATGTTAAGCTTTAGAGAAACAAAGAAGATCCACGCTCTGTCTTAATTATAATTAATAAAAATTTATTCTTATCATATAGGTGAATTTTTTCATCTTTAACAAAACTTATGATTAGTTAAAATAATTATTTTTATAATATAATAAATACTTTACTTGATTTTATTAAAAATGAGGCTTAAATTAGGTTTTATTCTCAACTTATCCGATCCTATCTTACAAACGAAAATTAAATCATTATAATCTATTTATCTTTTTATAATTTCTAGGTGGTTAAATAGAAAAATAATCAGTGAAGATTTTCATTTTTTAGAAGTAATATACGAATATTATAATTCGTTTTTTGATTAAATTTACTAAAGGCTAGATAATAATAAATTTAATTGTTATTAATCAATAAGAATATTAGTGATTTTTTAGGAATCTAATTAGTTCTTATTGTTATAATATCCATGATATATAAAAGTACATTTATAAAAAGAATTTCATCAAAATTTCAGTTATATAAACGCCATATAGAGGAGAATACCTCATCTTGAATAAATAAAATTAAAATTATTCCTTTACAAATAAAGTATATGGAGATTTTATATTAATTATTACTATAATCACTAGGATTGGAAATCCATAATAGAAAACAACTATAAAATCAAGAAAACGATCGGAATCATATATTTTAATATTTCTAAAAAAATTTTTAATCTGATAAACTATTACGGTTTTAACAGTAAATATTAGGATTTATTAGAGAAAATCTATGAAAATTTAATAGTTTTAAGAATAATAAAAATCATAAAATATGGATTTTCTATAAAAAATCACAAATCTTGATTTTTAACAAATTATTTTATACAGTAATCGCATTTATTTTTAAGTATGAAGAAGCAGAATTAAAAAGAGAAATAATTATTGACTAATATATCATAAATTTTCAAAGAAAAAGATTGAGAATAGCAGCTTTCTAAAAATATTTATTTAAATTTTAGTTATTGATATTTTATATATATATATAAAATATCAATAACTATTTTATAAAATCAAAAATTAAAATATGATACTTGATCATATCTATTTTAATGAATTCAATTTTTTTAATCATCACATCAATTTATCAAATTCTCCATTTAATATTAGTATTTTATTTGTTGCAACAGAATAAATCAGAAATTTAAGTTTTATCTTTAAGTCTTTTTATTTAATATTAAATCCAAATACACTACTAATTTTTTCTAATTATACCTTACTAAATTATCTATTGTTTTCTATAATATTAGTTTTATATATTTAAGTTAAATAACCTATAGAAATATTTAAATCGTTTTAAATTTTAAAAATAATTTTAAATATTATATATTTTATATAACTAAATAAAAGTTCTTATTATTTATTTAAATAAATAACAAGAAGATAATTTCTTATTATAAAAGAATTAAAAAAAATAATTTTATTTAATTTTTTAAAAAAATTAATCATTTTATATAAATCTTAACTTTTATCTAAAGGTTACTGTTAAAATAATTTATTTATAACTAAATATTAAAAAAATAAAACTTATAATATTATCATTAAAATTAGTAATATTTTCATAAAAATTTATATTGTTTTTTCTTTGAAACGATATATTTGTTAAAAAATTTTCTAGGAATTATAAAATTTTAATATTAAATCTATAATAACTAACCAATATAGATAACTAAAAAATAAACCTTATGAAGTTTCTTAAAAGAAATTTTTATATATATCAAATAGAGATAGAATAAGATTAATAATCAAATCCTATTCAATTTAATATTTTACTCTTAATTTTTAATTATCTTAAATTTTAATAGGAATTATTAAAGAATAATTTATTTAATAAAATTAAATATAAGAAATTATTCAACTTCTTAAGTATAATAAGTTCCATTTAATATTTATTTTCATTTAAAAATGAATAATTAAATAATAAAAATTGCATAACTCTGATAACTAAAATTTATATTTTTCTCTACTCCATAAAGATAATGAAATTATTTTTCAGTATATAAAATATTTTATTAACTAAATCCAATATTATTATAAGCGATATAAAAATAGTTTTCTTAAAAATTTTATTTCATATCAGTAATTAATCTTATAAATGAAAAAATTTATTTATTAAATCTCCTCTAGCAAAAGAAAAAATAATCTTTTCTATATTTTTTAAGTTAATTTTTAACGAAGGTAGACGATTTATTTTATCTATCAATATCGTTTGAATATTAAATAATAAACGATACATCATTAACTTATCATCATAAGTGATAATTCTTGATAATTTTAATTATAATTACTTTTAATGTAATACTTTTATATAAGTATTACTATCTTTATTATCGTTAATAATCATTAAATAATCATCTTATATAAAAAATTAATTTATATTTTTTATTTTTAAATTATAGATAGCATTTATATGTTAACATAGCATAAAATATTTACTTATTTTAAAAATAATCAATTTTATATAATATTAATTATTAATTATTATATATTAATTAATATCGTTAATATAATATAATAAATATTAAAATAATTCTTAATAGAAAATTTTATTCATATGAAATTATTTTCAATTTTAAGGTAATAAATAATTATTCCATAGCTATTAATATATAATTCTATAAGTTAATTAATATATTAGTTAATAAACTTTTTATTATTATTTAATAATTAATTAGTATTAACTATTTAATAAGATAAATTAATCTTTAAGTAATTTAGTAAATATTTACTTATTATTTTAATATTGAAAATATCAACTTCACATCACCTCTATTTTAATAATTACTAATATAACATTATACTAGTAATTATAGTTTTTCTATTTTTTTAATTACTTCTAAAATGTTATCTACTTAATTAACTAAACTTATTTACATTGATAAATAATTTATAAATATTTTTAAATTTTAACGATTAATAATCTATTTTACTTTTATAACTTATATTATATTAAAAACTCTATTTAAATAAATCAAATATAAATATTATTTATTTTAAATCATATTAAATTATTAATATAAAAATAATTTTTAGAAATTAAATAATTTAATAGTAATCTTATTTATTTTAATTAAATAATAATACTATTAGGTATATGAATTATATATATATAATATTTAGATTTTTTTTATTTTTAATTAAAAATTACTTTTATCTTTAAAAGATTATAAGATTATTACACTAATAATTTATTTTCATGTAAAATTAATAATTTAATTATAGAATCAAATTTTTATAATTTGATTATTACTAAATACATTTAATATAATATCATTTATTATACAAATAATTTTTTATATTGAACAATTTTATTAATGATACAAATGTAACCTTACTTATTAATAAAATTATTTATTAAATTTTCATTTAATCACTATTAGTAATGAAAAAAAAAGAATATAAATTCTTTTCTATTTTATTTCATAAAATTAATTAATATTATTTAATTTTATGAATTTTTTTAAAAAATTCATATTTAAACTTAAAAAATTTTAATTAAATTAATAAAAATATTATGTTATTAACTTTTCATAATATTTATATAAATATAAATAAAGTAATAGTTCTATATTAAAACTATATAACTTATAAATAAATATTTATATTTTACTACTTTATTATAAACTATCTATTTTCTTAATCTTATTATTTAAATTTAAAGTATCGATTTTATCGATATAATCAATATTTACATTTTAATAAAATTATTAATTATAATCTTAATTAATATTAAATACATATTAATTAAGATTAAATCCTAAATCTACTATATGGATGATGATAATATCAAATAATACATTATATATATCATTTCTGAAATTATCTAGATATTATAATTAAATATCTTAATTATTCTTCTGAACTATTATTTTTGATAATATTATTTATAAGGATATAAAATAGAAGTCAATCTTCTATAATTTTCTATTAAAATACAAATTTCTTTACATAATTGTTATTTAAAAAACCTAACCCAACGTTCATAACTTATACATCTCTATTCATTTAATATAAAGGAATAAAATTTCATCGAACTTCTTACAAGTAAACATACGTATTATAACGTAAATATAGTATATAGTATTCCTGCAATTAAAAGATGTACATCGAATTAATAAATTGTAATTATATTTTTTTATAATTAATTAAATTCTTTTAATAAAATTTATATAAATAAATATATCATATTTAGCTATATATTATTTCTATGTAAGGAACTTAATGGAGAATTTTTTACAACTATAAAATAGATTTTTATTATCTAAATAAAATATTTATATAATTATATTAAATATCTAAGTATATTTATTGAAACAATATAATTGTTACAAATAAATAGTATCTTACAACACGAGATTAGTCTATATATTCCTAATATAAATGATGATCCTATCAGAGATAAAATATATAAAAGATTTTCATATTATCTTAATTGATCATACCCAGTATATGATTATAAATTAATGATTCTTTAATACGAATTAATATTGAGCTTCGTTTAATATAAGCAAGTTTTTTATATTTTTTCTTTTATTGTCATAATATATATTATATTAATAAGACCTTTATCCATAATAATAAGGGTTATTAAATTTTTAATAAAGAATAATTTGATTATCGATCGTAATATAATTACACTTAATACAAAAGGAAATTAGAGAAAAATCTAATATTAATATTGATTTAAAATTATTTTTATTTATACTAATTAACTATTTTACCGATAATTTAAGAAGTCCTAAGATTGCTATCTTTAAGAATAAGAAAGAATTTATTCTTTAGGGTTATAAAGTTAACACAAAAATAAGTTTTTTAAAATTTCATATGAAAATGTAAAAACTATTTCTTCGATCTATTATGATAAGTTCTATAAGTTATTTGTTAGTTTATTTTTTAATAAATAGTTACTTAAGAATAAAAAATAAATTAAAGTATTTTCTAATTATTTTTTAGTAAAACTATATTATAGATACTTTCTCTAAATTAAAAAAGTGTATTTCCATACAAATTATTTTATGTGAATAATTCCATTATTATTTATAATATAATTCTCTAACTTAGTTTATAAAAATTATTAATAGACATATGAGTACTGAAAATAACTTCTTTAATAATTACTTTTTTATTTTATTCTGCAATCATTAATAAAAATAAAAGCTATTAAAAAATTTAATAGTATTAATTATCTTCATGATTTCAATTTAATTAGTTTTAAACTAATTAAATTATATTTAATATGATTAATACTAAAATACGAAAATATTTTATTATTTTTTAAATTTTCAAGAATCTTGAAATCAGTGAATTTTAAAAGAAAATAATATGATACTCTTCTGTGGATTTTATACTATTAATCAACCTTAAGTCGGTTAAAATTTAGTGAAATAAACTTCATAATAAATATGAAAATAATAAAACATAATATACAATTTAATGGTTGATTATAATTCTCATAAAATAGGTGAAGTATTATTAACAAAAATTTAGTTTATAAATAATAATTAAACTATTATTAACATCCCTTCATTTAAACTAAAATTAACTAATATTAAAAATTAAAAAATTATTTTAAAAAATACTATTTTTATTAAAACTATTAATTTTCTTTATTAGTAAATAAAAAAATAACTAAATATCTGAAAATTTCTTTAAGGTAAAAACTTCTCTCTAGAAGTTCTTTTTTAAAAGGTGTTAATTTCGATTATTAGCAAATATTCTTATAGTTATAATATAATAACTATTTTTTATTCAATTCGATTTGTCCCAGACCATAGAATTTCACCAGATTGAGTTTCTATTAATTGAAATTCAATTTCACTCTGTTCTTGATTACCTGAAATAACCGAATAAAGAACATAATTAGCTTGTAAATAACGTGCTAAGCCGATGGCTTTACTTCGACTAACTAAACTATCTTCTTGAGATAATCCTAAATCTTTACGTGCATTTATCACAGAATATTGTGGAACTAATTTAAATAAATGTTGATTATTAATTGCATTAATAATAACATCAGTTACTTTGGTTAATTGAATTGACATATTAGTATTATTCTTTATTGAATTAATAAATAATATCTCACCTTTCTCGCTTCCACTAGCCTTTGCTAATTGATTAACTAAAGGAATAATTGTTTTTAACCAATTTACTGCTCTTAATTTTGGAAGCTTGGGCACAATATCTGGAGATATTACTATTATTGATTTTTTAGTAGATTCAATTGAAGCATTATTTTCCGGTTTTTTACTCGTTATTGATGAGCAACCGACTAATGTTACTATAATAACAATAATCTGAAAAATACATCTCATTTTATCCTTCTCCCTATTTATTTTAAATTACAAGATAAATTGAATAATAAATTTAAAAATAAAAATATAAATTCTTTATAATTAAAATTAAAAGTAATATCCTTCTCTTTTGTAAAAAGAAATTAATTAAAAAAGATTTTAAATTTATCTATCTGGTTTTTTTAACAGAGGACCTAATGGATGGCCTCCTAGTAAATGCATATGAATATGAAAAATTTCTTGACCGGCATCTTTGTTACAATTCATAATTAAACGATAGCCACTATCAGAAATGCCTTCCTGCTTAGCAATTTTTCCAGATGCAATGATCATGCGACCTAATGTTTGTTCATGTTCATGTTTCACGTCATTGATAGTATTGATTAAGATATTCGGAATAATTAAAATATGAACTGGCGCCTGTGGGTTTATATCCTTAAAAGCCGTTACTAAATCATCTTGATAAACAATATCAGCAGGAACTTCCCGGTATATAATTTTATTAAAAATTGTTTCTGCTGTCATTTTAGGTTTATCCTTTAAATCTATTTAACATAAAATATAAATAGTTTAATTTCATTAAATTGTTAAATGAAAAAGATCGCAAAAATTTTTTTTAGTAACTTGCGCAATTTCTTCAATATCTACTCCTTTTAATTTTGCTAAAAACTGCGCCACATTTTTTAAATAAGCTGGTTGATTCTCTTGACCACGATAAGGAATCGGAGATAAATAAGGTGCATCAGTTTCAATCAAGATACGATCTAAAGGAACCATACGTGCAGCTTGACGGATCTGTTCGCTATTATGAAAAGTAACTATACCAGAAAATGAGATATAAAGTCCCAAGTTTAATAACGCTTTAGCCATTTTCTTGTCTCCTGTAAAGCAGTGCAAAACACCACCACAATTAGAAATCTGTTCTTCTTTTAATATTCTTAATGTATCTTTTTGGGCTTCTCGAGAATGAATAATAATTGGTTTTTTTAATTGACAACCTATATGAATATGTTGACGAAAAGATGTTTGTTGCAATTTATCATTATCACTTTGATAATGATAATCTAAACCTGTTTCACCTAACGCAATAACTTTAATATCTGATGCTAAATCTATAAATTCATCAAAATTATAACCTGTATGAAGGTTAAGTGGATGTATTCCACATGAAAATGCTATATTATCACGCTGACCAATCTTCTCTTTCATAGCAATAAAACCTGACAGCGTTGTCGCGATAACTAAAATATATTTTACCTCGTTAGTTGCCGCTTTTTCGATGACATCATCGATACTCTTATGTTTATTTTTATAGTCTAAACAATCAAGATGACAGTGTGAATCAACTAAAAACATAATAATTTTTACGTATTCTGATATAGTGTATTTTTCCAGTTAATTAACTGAGACGTTAATCGTAATTTTTGATTTAATCCTATTACTGATATTAATTGATAACGACAATTTTGCCATTCAGTAGCACTTTTTAATAAGTTATCTAAAGAATTGATGCTGGCTAATGTAGAAATTAATGATAACTGATCTTGATTAATACAATAATTAGTTGCTTTTTGTTTACATTTTACTGCATCCAACAATAGGATTATCAGCCACCTAATCCGTTCTATAGTATCTTGGTTATCCAATTCAGGTAACCAGTTAAAAAGTGTATTATTTGCTAAATGTTGTATTAATGATTGGAAAAATTGTTTTCTTTTTAACCAATTTTCTGGCTGCAATAATTTTAAAGTGGTAAGTGGTGCACCCCCATTAAGTTTCATTGCTGTTTCAATATCAACTAAAGATAAGAATATTTTTTGTTTTTGTAACCAAGGAATTACAATTTTACGATTCGGAATAGAAAGGTAATAATAAAAGCATCGACTACGTAAAGTCGTCAATAAGAGTGAAGGATTACGACATTCTAATAAAAAATAAGTATTATTTGTTGGTTCTTCTAAAGTTTTTAATAAAGCATTGCTTGCTTCTTCGGTTAATGCTTCAATACAAGAAAACCAAATAATTTTAGCACCACCTTGATGTGCATGGTTAAATAAAACTTTAGTTAAATAACGAATATCTTCAATTCCTATCGTATTTTTCCCTTTCTCTAAAGTAATTTTATGCCAGTCTAGATGAGTCTCCGCTAACATCAGTTGACAACTATTACAAGTACTACAGCTTTTTATACCAATTGGATATTGGCACATTATCCAACGACTAATAGCGTAAATGAGAGCATCACTTCCCATTCCAATATCAGTATGTAATAATAATGCATGATGTCCTTGTTTCTTCTGATGAAAAGAAATTATTTCCTTATATGCCTGATTTAACCATGGATACCAGTTCATTCTATTTACCTTTAGCTATTAACCAATTTAATAATACATTACGAATAGTTTTTTTTACCTCCTCTAATGATTTATTAGCATCAATTGTGATGATTGTCTCATCTTTAGATGCTAACTCAAGATAGCGCTGACGAGTTATCTTAAAAAAATTCAATGACTCTTTTTCTATTCGATCTAATTCACCACGATCCCTTGCCCTCTTTAATCCTATATCTGGTTCTATATCAAGATATAGTGTTAGATCAGGACGAAAATCACCTAATATAGTATTACGTAGTACTTTCATTAGTTGAGAAGAAAGTGCACGTCCTCCACCTTGATAAGCTTGTGATGATAGATCATGACGATCACCAATAACCCATACTCCCTTTGAAAGGGAAGGTTTAATGATATTTTCAATTAATTGAATACGAGCAGCATAGATCATTAGTACTTCTGCTTTATTAGTGACTTTTTCCTCAAAAATCTCATATTTAATTAACTTACGCAATTTTTCTGCTAACGGTGTTCCTCCAGGCTCACGTGTAAAATCAATCTTAGTTATTCCCACTTTAGAAAGTATTTCTACAACAGTTTTTATCGTAGTAGTTTTTCCTGCTCCTTCAAGACCTTCAATAACTATATAACTACCTTTCATTTATTTTTATTTTTTATCTGACGATAATGTTTAACTGCCTTATTATGATCATTAAAATTGCTACTAAAAGTATGTCCACCATTACCCGTTGCAACAAAATAAAAATAATTAGTTTTATTAGGATGAGCCGATGCTTTAATTGAAGCTCTTCCTGGCATAGAAATTGGTGAAGGTGGTAAACCAAAAATAAAATACGTGTTATAAGAACTCGGATTGTTTAAGTCACTACGATAAAGTTCCCCATGGTACTTATTACCTAAACCGTATATAACAGTAGAATCCGTTTGCAAACGAATTTTTTTCTTTAATCTATTAATAAATACCGAAGCAATTTTAGCTTTCTCTATATCAATACTAGTTTCTTTTTCAATAATTGAAGCGATTATTAACATCTCATATGGCCTTTTATATGGTAAATTAGAGTCTCGTTTTTTCCATTCATATTCAAGAACCATTAACATTTTCTGATATGCCTGCTTTAATATTTCAATATCACTAACTTCTGCTGTATAATAATAAGTATCTGGATAAAACAACCCTTCTAGTGATTGACCAGACTGTAATCCTAGTTGCTTTGCTAGTTTTTCATCAGACTTATTTTTAATAGTTCGTTTTAAACAAGGAGCTTGATATAACGTTTTTTTCCAATCTTCAAAACGAGATCCTTCAATAAATAACAAACTAAATTGTGCTTCTTTACCAAGAAAGAACATTTCCAACATTGTTCGCAAAGAGATTCCAAGATTTAATCGATATGTTCCCGCTTTAAATTTTGCTAATTGTGGTTCTAATCTTAGCAACCACTGAAATTTATGATCAGGATTTATTATTTTTTTTTCTATTAATAACAATTCTAATTGTGCTCGATCTATACCTGAAGGTAAAGTAAAAATAATTGTTTTATAAATATTAATAACTGTATCAGCGTAATTTTGTATTTTACGATAAAATATATAAAAAATACACCCACTCAATATTAATGAAAAAATAATTAATCTCAATATTTGTTTTTCATACTTCATTTAAAACTCATTTTCTAATATTACACTTTAAAATATATCTAATATTAATCATTAAATTAATTTAATGATAAACAGAATGGCAAAAGAAAATTGAATAATTCACGAGAATAATACTGACATACTTTTTGTTTTTCTTGATTGAAAATGCAGTTAACTGATAATATTGGCATTAAAGAATTAGTAATAATCACCTCATCAATATGTACTAATATATTAGGATTATCCTTGATATAGAAAAGTTCGTAATCAGTATTAGATAAATAAGAAATAACTTTTTTACGCATTACACCTTTAATACCAGCATAATTTAAATTTGGAGTATAAATCTTTTTTCCTTTACGCAAAAAAATATTTGCCGCACAACAACCAATCAAAATACCATTGGTATCTGTTACAATAGCTTCATCAACATTCAATAATTCAATTTGTTGTTTTATTAAAATTTGCTCTAACCGATTTAAATGTTTAATACCTGCTAAATAACGATTATTATTTACTGGTACAGTACTCAATATTAAATTAATACCCGTTTTTCGTTTATTTAAATATATAGATGGATAATCATATAATAAAATAATAACACTTGCTTTTTTAAAGCTCGATATACTATACCCTCTTCCACCTTCACCACGACTAATAATAATTTTAATAACTGCTAAATCATTTTTATTTAATTGTGCTATCTGATTTACATCAGAAGTAAGATTTTTCCAATCTAATGTAGGCAAAAGTAATTGTTTAATAGCTTTTTGTAATCGATAAATGTGATACGTCAATAAAGCAGGTTGATGTCCAACTATCCGTATAGTTGTAAAACAACCATCACCGAATTGAACAACTCTATCCATTATAGAAATATAATTTCTTTCCTCACCATTAATCCAACAAATCATAATTTTAACTTATCAATCAAACTGAATATTCAGCATTTGTCAGTATAGTTTATTAGATATTTTCATTTATATAAATGAAAATATCTATATTAAATAGAGTTATTTTATTAGATTAATTAATTTTACGAAAAATAATTGAACCATTTGTACCGCCAAAACCAAAAGAATTACATAATGCATACTGCATATTTTTAACTTTACGTTTCTCTTCCGGAACAAAATCTAATCGGCCTGTTTTTACTAATTCATCTAATTTAGTATCGAGATTTTCAAGGTTAATTGTTGGAGGAATAAGTTGATCTCTTAATGATAAAATTGTAAAGATAGCCTCAATTGCACCTGCTGCTCCTAATAAATGACCTGTCATAGATTTAGTTGAGCTAAGAAATATTTTACTTTCATCTTGATAAACCGATGCAACTGCTCTCGCCTCAGCAATATCTCCTGCTGGTGTTGATGTCCCATGAGCATTAATATACCCTACTTTTTTTGGATCTATACCTGCATCGTGTAGTGCATTTATCATAGACATCGCTGCACCTTCACCATTTTCTGGTGGTAATGTTATATGATATGCATCACTACTCATTCCAAAACCAGCAAATTCAGCATAAATTTTAGCGCCTCGATTTTTAGCATGTTGATATTCTTCCAATACTAAAATACCAGAACCATCTCCTAATACAAAACCATCTCTCTCTTGAT
Source organism: Arsenophonus sp. (assembly GCA_046530785.1). GTDB lineage: Bacteria > Pseudomonadota > Gammaproteobacteria > Enterobacterales > Enterobacteriaceae > Arsenophonus. The sequence goes on along the minus strand of JBHEQT010000021.1, from coordinate 12,275 downwards.
CCCAAGGACAACTTGCTCGTTCAGGTTTGTCATTACGTCTTGATAAAGCTTTAAGAGAAGAAAAGCCAGAAATACCTAAAGATGTACTTGCTTTTTCTGCCCCACCTGCCAACATGATATCAGCGTCTCCATAAGCAATAATACGCGCTGCATGACCAATATTATGAACTCCTGAAGTACAAGCGGTAGAAATGGAGATAGTTGGACCTTTAAAACCATAAATAATACTTAAGTGTCCAGCCACCATATTGATAATAGTTGAAGGAACAAAAAAAGGACTTACTTTACGTGGGCCATTATTAAATAATGCATCACAATTTTTTTGAATTAGGCCTAATCCTCCAATTCCAGAACCAATTGCCGCACCAATACGATGCTCATTTTTTTTTGTGATTTCAATGTCTGCATCTTCGATAGCTTGTTTACCAGCAGCGATTCCATATTGAATAAAAAGATCCATTTTGCGCGCATCTTTAAATGAAATACCATAATCGTTATGATTAAAATCTTTAACTAGACCAGCGAATTTGGTTATATGGTTTTCAGTATTAAAATCCTCTATAAGACTGATACCACTCTGTCCAGCACATACAGCATTCCAAGATGATTCAACTGTATTGCCGACAGGAGATAACATGCCGAGTCCAGTCACAACTACTCGACGTTTAGACACGTTTTTTTCTCCAAAAAAAAAGATAATAAGTTTTAAAATATAGGCGGTCGATCGACCGCCTGAATATCTGTATAAATCTCTCTTTTCTATACCTAACTTAAGGATTAAGACTTATTATTATCAATATAATCAATAGCTGCCTGTACTGTTGTTATTTTTTCTGCTTCTTCATCAGGAATTTCAATATCAAATTCTTCTTCTAATGCCATGACTAATTCAACAGTATCAAGAGAATCTGCACCTAAATCTTCAACAAATGAAGAATTATTTCTAACTTCATCCTCTTTAACACCTAACTGTTCAGCAATTATTTTCTTAACACGTTTTTCAATATTGTTGTCAATATGTTCTTCTTTAGTGCTCATACTATTTAAATTCCTATTAAAATTCGCTTTCACGATGGTTTCGTATTTTAGATACAGGAAAAGTAAAAACTAATCCTGGGTAATTAGAATCTGATTTTGCATTATTATATCCTATTTTAACATTAATCATGCAAATGATTAATTGGTTTTTAAATCATACACATTCCACCATTGACATGTAATGTTTCACCCGTAATGTAAGATGCTTCATCAGAAGCTAAAAATACTACAGCGCTGGCAATTTCTTTTGCGTCACCGAGTCGTCCTAAAGGAACACTGGTTAAAATTATTTCTCGATGTTTATCTGTTAATGCTCGAGTCATGTCGGTCTCTATAAAACCAGGTGAAACAATATTTACTGTAATACCACGCTTAGCTACTTCACGCGCTAATGATTTACTAAAAGCGATAACACCTGCTTTAGCTGCTGCATAATTCGCTTGTCCAATGTTACCTAATGCTCCAACTACTGACCCAATAGAGATAATACGACCATAATGTTTTTTTATCATTGAATGCAATATGGCTTTAGATAAATTAAAGATCGAGGTTAAGTTCGTATCAATAACTCTATTCCACTCTTCTTTTTTCATTCTCAGTAATAAATTATCATTAGTAATACCTGCATTATTAACTAATATATCAATTTCACCAAATTCTTCACGAATTTTAGAAAGAGTGTTATCAATAGATATAGGGTCTCTAACATTTAAGATATAACCTTTACCTTTATCACCAAAACAAGCACTGATCATATCAGCACCTTTTTTATTAGTAGCAGTACCAACTACTTTTGCACCACGCTCAGCGAATAATTCAGCTATTGCCTTCCCAATACCTCTTCTTGCACCAGTCACTAAAGCTATTTTCCCATCAAAATTCATGTTTCCTCAATTATTTATCAACGCATCGTTTAATGATACGGAATCATTAATCGCTACTGAATTAATGTTACTCATAATGTGTTTAGTTAAACCTGTTAATACCTTACTTGGTCCTATTTCTAGTAATTTTACAATCCCTTGTTCAGCCATGAATTCGATAGTTTCAACCCAACGTACAGGATTATACAACTGTCTAACTAAAGCATACCGAATAGCATCTACCGAGTTTTCGATTTTAACATCAACATTATTTACAACAGCAATATTAGGTTTTTTAAACACAACTGTTTCTAATACTTGTGCTAATTTCTTTGCTGCTGGCTTCATTAATAAACAATGTGAAGGTACATTGATAGTTAATGGAAGAATACGTCTTGCACCAGCAGTTTTACATAAAATCGCTGCTCTTTTAACAGCAGTCTTTTCTCCCGAAATAACAACTTGTCCAGGCGAATTAAAATTAACAGCAGAAACCACTTGTCCTTGCGCAGCTTGTTCACATGATGCTAATATGGATTCATTATTTAAACCAATAATTGCATACATAGCACCCTCCTTTGTTCTTATAGATTCTTCCATCAATTTTCCACGCAATTCAACTAATTTTATAGCTGACTTAAAATCAATGACATCAGCACAAACTAATGCAGAATATTCGCCTAAACTATGACCTGCCATTATTTTAGGCATTTTACCCATTTTTTTCTTCCATGCTTGAAAAATTGCTACAGATGCAGATAAAATTGCTGGTTGCGTTTTCCAAGTTTTATTTAATTCTTTTTGAGAACCATTCTGAACCAAATCCCATAAATCATATCCTAATACATTAGAAGACTCAGAAAATATTTCCTCTACTACTGAAAACTCTTTTGCTAAATCAGATAACATTCCCAGAAATTGGGAACCTTGTCCAGGAAAAATCATTGCAAAATTAAGCATTTTACTTTTCCTTTATATAAGTTAAAAACGAATCAAAGCTGAACCCCAAGTAAAACCAGCACCAAACGCTTCAAATAATACCATTTGTCCTCTCTGTATACGACCATCTCGGACTGCTTCATCAAATGCTGTTGGTACTGAAGCTGCTGAAGTATTACCATATCTATCTAGAGTAATAACAACTTTATCAATTGGCATAGCTAATTTTTTTGCTGTTGCTTGAATAATTCTTAAATTAGCTTGATGAGGGACTAACCAATCTAATTCTGATTTATCTAACGCATTTTTTTCTAATGTTTCATCCACAATATTAGCTAACTCATTCACTGCAAATTTAAAAACTTCATTACCTGACATTGTGACATACGTTGGCTTTGATCGTTTATTATGATCTTGATGGCGTAAAGTTAATAAATCACAATAATTTCCATTGGCGTGCAAATGGGTTGACAAAATCCCTGGTTCTTGTGAACATCCGATAACAATTGCACCTGCTGCATCACCAAATAAAATGAGTGTACTACGATCATTTGGATCTAATACCCTAGACAATACATCAGAACCAATAACTAACGCCTTCTTTATCATCCCTGTTTTAATAAATTGATCACTAATACTTAATGCATGAGTAAAGCCAGCACATGCAGCAGAAACATCAAATGCGGCACAGTTTTTAATTCCTAGTATCTTTTGAATTTGGCAGGCTGCACTAGGAAAAGCATGAGTAGAAGATGTCGTTGCTACAATAATTAAATCAATTTCATTGGCTACAATACCTGCTATTGCCAACGCTTTTTGTGCAGCTTTAGCACCCATTGTAGATACATTATCTTCTCCTGTTGCAATACGTCGTTCTTTAATCCCTGTTCGGGTAGTTATCCATTCATCAGAGGTATCTACCATTTTTTCCAAATCAGCATTCGTACGAATCTGTAGTGGTAAAAAACTACCAGTACCTAAGATTTTTGTATACATTTTACTTTAATCACTCTTTGATAGTAAGATATTCAAGTGAATAGAAATTCTATTAGGAATTTATTTTTCTATCTCTTAAATCTGCTGTTTAATTTCAGCTTTAAATTCTTTTGTTTTGTTGTTTTATGAGTTTTTGATTAAAATAACATTTTTCTTAAAACAAAGCGTTATTATATGGGTCAAGATCCCAGGTATCCAAAACATTTTTTGGTAAGTTTTATAACTAGAGTTCAATTAATCTCATTATTCATGATAAGTTCTTATTTTCTATAATTAAATCCTACAGTAAAATTTAATAATACGTGTTTTCCATTATGCTTTCTATTATTTTAAGCCACCATAATTTAACGAAAGTCGTCACAAACGAAATACATCAATCTTTACCCATCAATAAATTCATTACCTTCTAAATAAAGTAATATAATTTATAGAATGTATTATTTTACTATTGAGGGAATTTTCGTAAATATTATCTAATTTCTTACTTTTCATCTCTATTATTTAATAATCCTACTTGTAATATACTTATATTAAGCAATTTCTTCAGATATTATTGATTACTTCTATTACGTAGAATTCTATTAGAATTTGTAACTCAGTTAACATTATTTTCTTAAATAAAAAACAATGGTTTTACCTTATTTTATTTGGAAAAATCGTTATCAGAAATGATGTTTCAATACCATTTAGTGGTTTAATATGAGTTTTGCTGACTTCCAGAAATATATCCAGTATTTCTTTATTAATACATATTTTACATTGAATAGACCTCATTAATTCTAAATGGACTTATATCGACAAATTTTTCGTTTATACAACTTTATCATAATAGATTGATATAATTGAAATATCACATATTCAGAAAGAATAATTTGCAAATAACAACTCAAGCTCAGCACACGCTGAGCTTTAAAAGTAGATTTAAATTTTTGAAATACTAAAACTACAGTAATAATTTTAACTATCGATTAGATGCGATGGTCTTTTCATTGCAGATATAGTAATATGGAGAGGGACCTCACACGTTATCTTAGAAGATCGCGTCTAATTCTAATGTTAAATTAACTAAGATATTAATCACTTAATAATAAACTCAATAAATTATTTATTAATAAATTTACGACCACGATAATAACCATCCTGAGTTAAATGATGACGCAAATGGATTTCACCAGAAACTTTATCTATTGATAATTCAGAAGTTATCAATGCGTCATGTGAACGACGCATACCTCTTTTAGAACGAGTAGGTTTATTTTTTTGTACGGCCATTTAATCTTATTCCTTAAGTTCTCTTTTAAGTTAGCTAATAAAGAAAAATGAAGTTTAGTTTTTAGCCAGTCCCCTCCCTATGAGGGAGATATAATCAAAAAACCATATCCTTTTTTAGAATCTTCAGATCGTGAAGAATTACGAATTAAGATTCTCACTGATAAAGAAAGGATTATTTCATCTTTAATTATTTCTAGAAATCTATTTTTAAAAATTAATCAAGCAATAATTAACTTATATTGTTCCAAATAAAAATTCAATCTTTTATTATTAATAATAATTTTAAAACAATAAGTTACATGAAGATAGTAGTAAAAATTTTATTTGTAACATTTATTTTTAACGTAACTCCTTGGATATCAGAATCATTTTTTATATTATAACTAAATGTTGATTATTTATTAAAAAAATACTAATATTGATATTACAATATAAAAAGTTTGTTCAACAAATAAAATTTAAATGCTCTTAATTTTATTAAGAAGTGCAAAATTAAAAAGAACTAAATATTTTGTATAAGATTCAAATTCGCATCATATCTTTGTAATAAAAAATAAGCAAAGGAAGCTCTTCTTATTTTTCATAAAATATTTGTTATTAATATTTATTTAATCTGAAAGCTTTTTACTTCATTTAATTTCATTAAATATTTTAAATATTTAATTAAATCAATTATATTAATTGAATATTATGTCATTAATACACTACTACCTTTAAGTTAGTATTAAATTTTTATTTAATTTTTTATTCGGCAACTTATAAAAAAAATAAGTTTAAATTTTATTAATCAATAAACCAAAAGCTTTCTTGTTACTTCTTTTCTTATTAAAAAAATAACTATTAGTAATTCATATTTACTAATAGATTCTGAATTAACTCTCGATTCTAGAAAATCAAATGATAAAAATCTTTTTCTCATGAAAAGAAACTAATAAATTGAAGTAATCTTTCGAAAAAATTCGATTTATGAATAAGTTATGTTCAACTTAATATTAAAATTAAAAAACAAAATTTTAAATTTGAACTTTTCATTAATTTATCTTCCATTTTTTTTAAAATCGTGGAAAAGAAAAATGAGTTATCTTATGAAATACCACTCATCAATGCACAGATTCTTTTTATATAAAAAGTTATGTATCATAGTTTTTAAAAGACTTGTCTGATGAAATTAATAATAATTTATAAAATTACCTTTAATTAATTTAATCAATATGTTACGAGATTATAGGATATCAGTACTCTCAAGAAAAGTATTACTTAATACAAAAGAAAATCTTTTTATAATTAAAAATAATTTTTACTAAGTTGATTATTATGAATTATTGCCTAGATAAGATCTTTAAACAGCTTTTAAGTTGCTGATCCAAAGGAGCATTGAAAGTTAATTTCTTCACACTTACCGGATGGATGAACATTAATGAACTGGCATGTAAAAAAAGTCTTTTTAAACCTGTAATAATTAACTGTTTATCAAAATCGAGATCACCATAACGATTATCACATGCAATAGGATGTTTTACATATTGTGTATGTACTCTAATCTGATGTGTTAGTCCTGTTATTGGAGTAACTTTAAGCAAAGTGGCATTAGAAAAACGTTCTTCAATTTTAAAATGAGTTTCTGAATATTTACCATCACAGCTGACTTTCACTATTCGTTTGCCACTTTGTAAAGTATTCTTTAATAAAGATGTTTGAATAACTTTAATATACGAAGGCCATTTCCCTTTCACAAGAGTAATATATTTTTTTTGGATCTGTTTCGTACGGAACTGTTGATGTAATATCCTAAGAGCTGATCGTGTTTTAGCTATTAGCAAAACACCTGATGTTTCACGATCTAACCTATGTACAAGCTCCAAAAAATATTCTTTAGGGCGCATTATTCGTAAAGATTCAATAATTCCAAAATTTATCCCACTACCACCATGAACAGCCATACCAGAAGGTTTATTTAAAACTAACAAATATTCATCTTCATAAAGCATACAATCGCTGAGTACGGATACTTTATCCAATTTATTCGAAATAATATTCTGTTTTTTCTCTGTTAACCTAACAGGTGGAATTCTAATTAAATCACCCTCTTGAATTTTATATTCAGGTTTGATTCTAGCTTTATTTATTCTTACTTCACCTTTTCGAATAATTCGGTAAATCCTACTTTTAGGAACGCCTTTTAAACGAGTTAATAAAAAATTATCAATACGTTGTCCTGCTTCATTATTATCAATTATAAAAAATTGAATCTGATTTTCTATTTTCATTGTTTAATTATAATATTTTATTTAAATTTAAATTTATTAAATATTATAACTAAATATTATGATAATTTTTAGTTTTTTAAAATTTATCAATTCTTTTGACGAATCTTTTTACTTTATTCTATAAAAACAATAAATAGAAAAGTTATCTTGATATCTACCCATAAGCAATGGAATAATAGAATGTTTCCATAATTTTTATTTAAATAAGAATTGCGTAATTTTAGAACTATCTCAATTTTATTTTTTGATGAGATATAAACGCAACAATAGTTTAAAATAGTTTTAATATCAAATATTTATTGAATCTCAAATAAAGGTTTACTGAATTACTAAACTCTATATTAAAGAAATAAATTCAGAAAATAGTAATTTAAAGATGTAGCATTTTATTTAAAAATAGCTTTAGCGAAAAATTACATTTCAATAAAACAGAAAACCGTAAGGTTAAAACTTTGCAAAAGTCATGAAACTATATCGTTCAACAGTAACCATTATAGTTGTAACTTTTGACTTAGTAGAATAATGAGTATTAATAATGAAAAGAATGTTAATTAACGCAACTCAAAAAGAAGAATTGCGTGTTGCTCTTGTTGACGGGCAACGTCTTTATGATCTAGATATTGAGAATCCTGGACACGAACAAAAAAAAGCAAATATTTATAAAGGAAAAATTATTCGTATAGAACCTAGTCTGGAAGCTGCATTTGTTGATTATGGATCAGAAAAGCACGGTTTTCTTCCTATCAAAGAAATTGCACGTGAATATTTTCCTAGTCGTTATCAACCTCACGGTCGCATTAACATAAAAGATATTTTAAAAGAAGGTCAGGAAGTTATTATCCAAGTTGATAAAGAAGAACGAGGAAATAAAGGTGCTTCTCTAACCACTTTTATTAGTTTAGCTGGTAGTTATCTTGTTTTAATGCCAAATAACCCTCGTTCAGGTGGAATATCTCGACGTATTGAAGGTGAAGATCGATTAGAGCTGAAAGAAGTATTATCCTCATTGGAGATACCAGATGGTATGGGATTAATTGTTCGTACTGCTGGTATAGGTAAATCAGCAGAAACACTACAGCAAGATCTAGAATATCGTCTAAAACATTGGGAAGCAATAAAAAAAGCAGCAGAGAACCGATCTGTACCTTTCCTTATTCATCAAGAAAGTAACGTTATTGTAAGGGCATTTCGTGATTATTTACTCCCTGATATTGGTGAAATTCTAATTGATAATGAGAAAATTGTCGAAATGGCTCGTCATCATATTGAAGCAATTGGTCGTGGTGATTTTACAAGTAAAATCAAATACTATACAGGAGATGTTCCTCTTTTTAGTCATTATCAAATCGAGTCACAGATTGAATCTGCTTTTCAACGTGAAGTTCGCTTACCATCTGGTGGTGCTTTGGTTATCGACACCACTGAGGCATTAACTGCTATCGATATAAATTCATCACGCTCAACCCGTGGTGGAGATATTGAAGAAACAGCATTCAACACAAATTTAGAAGCAGTTGATGAAATTGCCCGTCAATTACGATTACGAGATTTAGGAGGATTAATTGTTATCGATTTTATTGATATGACACCTATTCGACATCAACGTGAAGTTGAAAATAGATTACGTGAATCTGTACGTCAAGATCGAGCACGTATACAAATTACTCGAATATCACGATTTGGTTTACTTGAAATATCTCGGCAACGTTTGACCTCATCACTAGGTGAATCCAGTCATCATGTTTGTCCTCGTTGTAGTGGTACAGGAACAATCCGTGACAATAAATCACTTTCACTCTCTATTTTACGTTTAATTGAAGAAGAAGCGTTGAAAGAAAATACTCATGAAGTACATGCTATTGTACCTGTACCAATTGCTTCTTATTTATTGAATGAAAAACGTCAAACCGTTAATGAAATTGAACGTCGTCAATATAATATACGAGTTATTATTGTCCCTAACGATCAGATGCAATCACCTCATTTTAATGTAAAACGAATTCGTAAAGGTGAAGAAATTTCAGCATTAAGCTACTATCTTGCACAATACCATGAAACTGAAATAAGTAATTTCATAGAAAATATCTATGGTGAAAAGAAGTTACCCAAACAACCTGCTATTTCTTCTTTTTCTCTCCAATCTGAAATAAACATAAAAAATACAGAGATTACTAACTATAAATCAAGCAAAGATAATAAATCAAAAAATAAGAAACATTTAATAAATTTGTTTAATCAAATTACCTATTTTTTTAAAAAATTATTTACTGAATTAAAACAAACTATTGAGAAAAAAGTAAAAAAATTAAAAAGAAGTAACGATAAACAACATAATAATCGTCAATTAACTCAACGTCATAAACAAAATAACAATATGGATAGCCTTCAAGATCATGAAGATATCGATGAACTTCAATTAACTAAAATCCGTAATCAGAAAAATTATTCTAATAACACTCAAGATATCGCTATACATGAAAATGAACAACAATATCGTGAACAAAAAACCGAAAGTCGATATTTTCAGGAAGAAAAACGATGTCTTCAGGTTAAAGCTAAAATACAACAATTAGAGAAAAAAGAGATTGAAATAAGGAAAAGAGATATCTCTCCTCTTCGGAATCAAAAACGTCAATTAATTCAATCTGAACTAATTTCAAATAATATAAGTGAAAAACAAAAACTACTTTCTAATGAAGAATGTCTGGATATTAAATTTCCTGTTAAAAACAAAGAAGAAATAGTTCCTACTTTTTTAATTTCTAAAAATATTATACCAACTGAATTAGTAGAAAAACAAAAAAGAACAAATATACCGTATGGCACAGAAGATTCTGAATTTCAAAAAACATCTAGGAATTATACTAATAAACGAGAAAAGAGCATCATTCCTAGAAGATCAAGACGATCTCCTCGCCATCTACGTGTTAGTGGGCAAAGACGTCGTCGCTATCGTGATGAACATAAAGAAAATTCATTAGTAGCATTGAAAATGGCCGTTGCTTCTCCTGAATTATCTTCAGGTAAGGTATGGGTTCGTTATCCTATTAAATTAAATGAATCAAATAAAATTTTATCAGAAAATAAAAGTATACTGAAAATTAATAAAAAAATAACATTTTCTATTAAGGAAATAGACTCTAATAACATTCTTGATAAAATTGAACAAAAGGAAAAAGCTTACCAATTAATGAATCAGCTAAATCGGTAAAATATCGCCTTTTACCAAACAGTCGAAGACTATATAGAGAGTTTACTACCAACTTCCTGAAATATTATTTTTTCCTATAAAAAATCAAAATATTGAACAAAAGGAAAAAGTATATCTAAAAAATACTTACTTAGTAAAGTACTAAAAGATAATAATATCGTTGTTAAAAACATTAATTATATAATGAAATAACAAAAAACAAGTTATAAGATTATCAATATATTAAAGATGAGATTTTCATGGTTATTGTAAAATAAACATGAATAAATATTAAATCAATGAAACTACTCAAAAATAATAATTTCATTCAATAAATATCCAAGATATATTTCATCTCTAAATATATCTTCTATAATTGATTTCATTGTAAAAATTAATAATAGTAAAGAAAATATGTTATCGATAAAATCACAAAAAGAATTCTTTCTCCCCCATCCTCCTACTACTAAAATGTTTCTTATTCCATAGGTTATTAGAATTTATTTAGTAAATGCAGCTTAAATCATCTATGTTGGGGAATTTTTTATAAAAGAATGATAGTTAGGTGGCTCATATTGGTAGTAATAAATAATTTTCTCCTCACATTGAAAATATTTAAATAAAAATGATAATTAATAAAAAATTTCTTTATTTTAAATTATAGATAAAATTTACCATGTTTACTTTATATTAAAAGTTTTTTAATAAAAAGATTATATATATAAATGATTAAATAAGGAATAAATATGTTTCTATATTTCATTTTATCTATAAGATAAAGATAGATCAATGGATTACGATTTTTATCGTTTTTGTGTACAAATATTTTTAAATAAAAACTCAAATTTTCTTTTTAGTACTTATTTAAAGTATAAATTACGATTCCATCCAAATGGAAATACAGATTATCAAAAATATTTTTACTACTAAATAATTAATTAATATTTAATGAATTATTTCTAATGAAACTAATTGTTAACTCAGGTAAAATTAAATATTAAAATAGATTATTTACTCAGAAATTTTTTTGATATATTAATGATGATCAAAATCATATATGATATTTAAAATTTTTTATTATATCAATACTTTGCAAAAAATTTAATAATAAAGTGTATTCTATCTAAAATTATTTTAATTAAATTAATATTAAGTTTATTTCTCATTGTTTTATTTACTGTTTCTCTGTAAATGAATAGTAATATATTCATGGAATTTGGTTAGTTACAGAATATCATTTTTACATAAAACAATTTAGGATTACTAAATATAAACACGCTAATTTATCAATAAACTTATAAGATAATAGATATAATATATCCTTTCCCTTCATTGGAAATTAAGACTTTATTAATCTAATCTTCTTTTTCCACTTTAGCGGAAAATTATAATTCTTCTAATTCATTTATATTTCGTTAAGAAAAATTCCTTATCAAATAGAAGAAGAATAAAAATTCTTTATCTAAGGATATGGAGTTCAATATAATATTGAAATACATAAAATTCTTTATAGATCGAATCTTAACTCTTCTCGATATAACAGAAAAATAGATATTAGAAAATATTCTTTTTATTTTTTTTGCATAAAATACATTTGAAAATCTATAAATGCAAAGTTGCAGAAAAGTTACAGTGCCATCGTGTTTTTAAAAGCACTTAACACAGTTAAAATAGAGAAAATAATATATTTTATACTAAATTAATTTAGTA
>JBHEQT010000020.1:0-5172 GCA_046530785.1 Arsenophonus sp. | reverse complement strand
ATAGGTTCTAACTCTATCGGAACGATCACCTGATCCTAGTAAATTTCTTCGCTCAGATGCTTCTGTTTGACGTTGTTTTTTAACTTCAATTGCCCTAATACGAGCAACTAAAACTGATAGAGCTTTAGCTTTATTTTTATGTTGAGAACGTTCATCTTGACATTCAACTACAATTCCTGTTGGAATGTGAGTAATGCGGATCGCAGAATCAGTAGTATTAACATGTTGTCCTCCAGCTCCTGATGAACGAAAAGTATCAATTCTTAACTCATTAAAATTAATATTAGTCAATTCTGTTGACGGAATTTCCGACAAAATAGCTACTGTACAAGTAGAAGTATGAATACGACCTTGAGACTCTGTTTCAGGAACCCTCTGAACACGATGTCCACCTGACTCAAACTTTAGACGAGCATATACACTATCACCAGAAATTTTAGAAATAATTTCTTTATAACCACCATGTTCCCCATCACTAACATTCATAACTTCAACTTTCCAGCAACGGGATTCAGCATAGCGATTATACATTCTAAAAAGATCACCAGCAAATATTGCCGCTTCATTTCCACCAGTACCGGCACGAATTTCTAAAAAGCAATTTTTTTCATCATCTTGATCTTTTGGTAATAGCAAAATCTCTAATTGTTTTTCAAATTTTACATTATGCTTTTCTGTTTCTTTTAATTCTTCCTGAGCTATTTCACACATTTCAGGATCATGGAGTAATATTTTAGTCTTCTCAATATTTTTCTGAATATCAAGCCATGACTGAAAACATTTAGTTATATGAGTTAATTGCGCGTACTCTTTAGACAATGCACGAAAACGTTCTTGATCCATGATCACTTCAGCATCAATCAGATGATTTTGAATTTCTTCGTATCGTTCCTGCATTGCTTCTAACTTCTCAATTATTAAAGAGTTCATTTGTTATAGTAAACCTTACTAAGGATTAATTTAATTTCGCTCCAGTCCTAAGCTATTTTTTAAAATATTAAGACGGTAAACATCACCATCTATTGCTGCTTGATGGAGTGATTTAGTTGGTAAATGAATTAAACGATTCATTAACTGATAAGTCAATTGATGAATTACTTTCTCACTATCTGCACCATTTCGTAACGAAGCAAGAGCCTTTTCTACCATTTTAATTCTTATTTTCTCTGCCTGATTACGATAATCACGAATTGTATTGATTGATGATTGAGAACGCAACCAATCCATAAAATAAGCACTTTCTTTCTTAATAATAAGCTCTGCTTGAACTGCCGCTATTTTTCTGTGTTCCGCATTATGTTGTACAATTGCATGTAAATCATCTATACTATATAAATAAATATTATTAATTTTCTCAATATCTGGTTCAATATCTCGAGGAACAGCAATATCAATTAACAACATAGGTTTATTACACCTTACCTTCATTGCTCGTTCAACCATCTCTTTACTAATGATCGGTAAAGGGCAAGTGGTAGAACTAATAATAATATCCACTTCCGGTAAACAAGTATCAATTTCATCTAAAGTGATAATTTCTGCTCCAACTTGATTAGCAAAGCGTGAAGCATTTTCTCTAGTTCGATTAGCGATAATCAAACGATTAGCACGATGTTTATTTAGATGCCGAGCAGCTAGTTCGATCGTATTACCGGCACCTACCAGTAAAATATATAATTTAGAAAATGATTCAAAAACTTGACGAGCTAATGTACATGCTACAAAAGCAACTGAAACAGCATTAGAGCCAATTTCTGTTTCCCTGCGAATACGTTTAGCAACTGAAAATGAACGTTGAAATAAATATTCTAGCTTACTGGATAATTTTTTATAATGTTGAGATTTAGAAAATGCTTCTTTAACTTGACCTAAAATTTGTGGTTCACCTAAAACTAATGAATCTAATCCACTAGCAACACGCATTAAATGTCTAACAGCAGTATTATTTTGGTAATAATAAATACTTTCTTTAACTTCATCTAAGTTTAAATGATGGTATTTACATAACCAATCAATTAATTGATCTTTTAAAGATTCTTCTGACTCAATGCATAGATAAATCTCAGTACGATTACACGTAGAAAGTAGAACACCACTATGAATAAAAGGCTGCTGGAATAAATTATCCAGTGCATGTTCAATTTTTTCCGGCCTAAAAATTAATCGTTCACGTAATGTTATAGGCGCAGTTTTGTGGTTTATACCAAATGTAAGTAATGTCATATTCACTAAATTAATTAACTAAATGGATCTCTTAAGATTTGTTAAGCACATAAAATAAACCAATAACTTTAATAAAAATTTTGAATTAATATTCTACTTTATACAAGTAAGCAATTAAAGATCTTAAAATAATAAGAAAATAAATAAATCGGGTATTTTCCTGCAATATTACTTAAATTAGGACCTTAATAACATTTTAATCAATATCAAAATTGATACCAATTTTTTGTAAAAGGAGATATTTTAATGATTTTTATTAGTAAAAAATTTACTTGTTTACATTACTTTTCTTGGAAATTTATTCTGATACTTTCTATTTTTTTAAGTAATTGTACATTCAATAAAAAATTGATAACTCAAAAAAATAGATTAACAATCAATAAATTATGGATAACTCATCAACAAAAACTCAATAAACTAAAAAAATTTGAAATTCGTGGTAATTTTGCTTATATTGGAATAGATAATAAAACTTATGCTAAATTTTTTTGGCAACAATATAACCATTCTAATTATCGCTTGTTATTAACAAATCCTTTAGGAACAACAGAATTAGAACTCAATGTGACGCCAAAAGCTATCAAGTTAATGGATAAAACAGGTAAAGAATATATCAATAATCATCCAGCACATATGATTTATGAATTAACTGGTATGGAAATTCCAACTGAAAACCTTTCAGATTGGTTAATCGGTTTACCAACTAATTCTATATCATTTACATTAAACGAAAATGGGCTATTAAAAACTATAAAATATAGAAAAAATAGAAAAATTTGGCATTTAAACTACCTTTCTTATCATAAAAATAGAGAACTTAATCTACCTAGCCGTCTTGAAATAAGACAAGGTAAGCAACGTATCAATCTTAAAATGGATGCGTGGACGATAAACGAATGATATTAACCTGGCCTTCACCAGCAAAACTTAACTTATTTCTTTATATTATCGGGCGTTTATCTGATGGTTACCATTATCTTCAGACATTATTTCAATTTCTTAATTATGGTGATGAAATCATAATTAAACCACGTAAAGATAAACAAATTCGCCTACTTACACCATTTATTAATCTACCAACAGAAAATAATCTTATTATTAGAGCAGCTCGTTTATTACAGAATTATTGCGTTACAATAGACCGAGATAATAATTATCAAGGTGCGGATATTTATGTTAATAAAATATTACCATATGGTAGCGGTTTAGGTGGTGGTTCCTCTAATGCAGCGACTACATTAATTGCCTTAAATTATCATTGGCAAACTAATATTGATGATGATACGTTAGCAATACTTTCTCGTCAGCTTGGTGCCGATGTTCCTATATTTATAAAAGGTCATGCCGCTTTTGCAGAGGGAATAGGTAATCAATTTTTACCAATTAATCTTGAAGAAAAATGGTATTTAGTAGGAAATCCTGGAATAATTATTTCTAGTAAACAAATTTTTTCTGATCCGGAATTAAAAAGAAATTCAAAAAAACGTTCGCTAATTAGATTATTACAAGATCCATACGAAAATGATTGTGAATCAATCGTAAGAAAACGTTTTCCTAAGGTTGAAGAGATTATTTTATGGCTGTTAAGATATACATCTTCACATCTTACAGGAACAGGTTCTTGTGTTTTTGCTGAATTTGAAACTGAAATAGCTGCCCGTAATGTGTTAAATAAAACACCAGAGTGGGTGAATGGTTTTGTTGCACAAGGTGTTAACCAATCTCCTTTGCATATATTCCGCAAAGAGATTTCCAGATATTAAAACCCATCAATAAAATATTTTTGGTCGATAATATCCTTAATAAAGACGCAAGCCTGAGGGTTTTTACGTGCCTGATATAAAGCTTTTTTCTGGTAATTCTATACCAAAACTTGCTCAACGTGTTGCCAATCGTCTGTATATAAACCTTGGCATAGCAGCGGTTGGACGTTTTAGTGATGGTGAGATTAGCGTACAAATTAATGAAAATGTTCGTGGTGGTGATATTTTTATCATACAATCAACATGTGCTCCAACAAATGATAACTTAATGGAGCTTATTGTCATGGTTGATGCTTTACGTCGTGCATCTGCCGGTCGTATCACCGCTGTCATTCCCTATTTTGGTTATGCACGTCAAGATCGTCGTGTACGATCAGCTCGTGTCCCTATCACTGCTAAGGTAGTGGCAGATTTTCTTTCGAGTGTTGGTGTTGATCGTGTTTTAACTGTCGATCTGCATGCTGAACAAATTCAGGGTTTTTTTGATGTTCCTGTGGACAATGTTTTTTGTAGTCCAATACTATTGGAGGATATGTTACAACAAAATCTAGATAATCCTATTGTAGTTTCACCTGACATAGGAGGAGTGGTACGTGCTCGAGCTATTGCAAAATTATTAAATGATACCGATATGGCTATTATTGATAAACGTCGTCCACGAGCAAATGTTTCCAAAATTATGCATATCATTGGTGATGTCGCTAATCGAGATTGTGTAATGATTGATGATATGATTGATACTGGTACCACTTTGTGTAAAGCTGCTAAAGCACTTAAGGAAAGAGGAGCTAAACGGGTATTTGCTTATGCTACCCATCCAATATTTTCCGGTAATGCCGTTTCTAATATTAAAAATTCAGTAATCAATGAGATAGTTGTTTGTGACACTATTCCATTATCACTTGAAATTAAACAGCTTAACAAAGTTCGTTCTTTAACGCTTTCAGGAATGCTGGCTGAAGCTATTCGTAGAATTAGCAATGAAGAATCGATATCAGCAATGTTTTAATATTAAATAATAAATTAATATTAAGTTTAATTTTTAAAGATCAAATTTATTGATTTTCTTGTAAAAGAAAATGATACTTTTAATTTTAATATACATATAATTTATTTAATACTCGATTTAATTCACGATTTGAATTATTGATTAATCTATTTTAGATTAAAATAAATGATATCTATA
>JBHEQT010000019.1:0-2780 GCA_046530785.1 Arsenophonus sp. | reverse complement strand
TACAAAGAATTTAAAAAATAAAGGAAAAATACGATATATCGTTAGAAAGATATAGTTTTTAACTATTCTTGATTGGAGAAATTATTTAAAAATTTTTAGCAAAAATCAGAAATATCTAAATATAGATAGTTATCATGATAAAGTTTTTCTAAAAAAAACTATTTAGTATAATTAAAAACAAATAAATATGTTATTATAAATATAATTAATATATTTATATTAATACTTTTACTTAAAATAAAGGATATCTATTATTAATCATGATCCTGATTTCTTATATAACAATAAGGATCAGAAATGTTTCTATGATCTTTATTGTTTCATTTTCAGATAATTAAATCAAAGAATTTATATAATAGAATGGGTAAGTGGATATCTCTAATAAACGTTCTGGTATTTTACTTAAAAATAAAACTGTAAGTAATATTTTTAATATTAACTATTACAATTCTATTCTAATTACCATCAGAAAAGTATCCAATAAAAACTATTTTTATACTCTATCCTTCAAAATACTTATTACTATATTTTAAGATTTAATAATAAAAATATTACTCTTTTACCTATATAATAATAATTATTTTCAAATTAAAATTAAAAATGTAATCTTAGTAGATTATTTTTACTTATAAAGGTAAGCATAAAAAATTTTTTATTAAAAATGATAACCTTTATTCAGTTAATTTAGATATTCTATTTTGCTATTATAAATCCAATTTTCATTTTTTTATCAAAAAGAAAAATTAAATTTTTTAATAAAAATTTCTGAATAGTGAAACCATGATGAGTAATATAAAACTAATTGTCGGTCTAGCTAATCCAGGTTCTAAATATATCCTAACTAGGCATAATGCAGGTTCCTGGTACGTAGAATCATTAGCTAAACAACATAATCAATTACTAAAAGAAGAAAGTAGATTTTTTGGTTATACTTCCAAAATTTATTTAGAAGATAATGATGTTTACTTACTAATACCGACAACATATATTAATCTCAGTGGAAAATCAGTGCTAGCATTCGCAAGTTTTTATCGTATAAAACCAACTGAAATTCTTGTTGCTCATGATGATTTAGATTTAATACCAGGAATAGCTAAAATAAAATTAGGCGGTAGCAATAATGGACATAATGGTATTAAAAATATCCAAGATAATCTTGGGAATAATCCTAATTTTTACCGTTTACGTATTGGTATTGGTCATCCTGGTGATAAAACTAAAGTTGTCCAGTTTGTATTAGAAAAACCTACCACAGAAGAAAAAAAATTAATCGATAAAATTATTAATCAAGCAATACGTTGTACACCGATCATTTTTAATGAAGGATTTAATAAAGCAATAACCCTGTTACATAATTTTAATGCATCAAATTAATCGTTCTTGATTATACCTTCAATAGGCTAATTTTACGTGTATAATTATCAATAAATTTGTTTACATTTATTAATTTAGTGATATGAAACTGAATGAATGAAAATTAAGGTAATATATTTATGGGATTTAAATGCGGTATTGTTGGGCTACCTAACGTAGGAAAATCAACTATTTTTAATGCACTAACCAAAGGTGATATCGAAACAGCGAACTTTCCCTTTTGTACTATTGAACCTAATACCGGTATAGTACCGATACCAGATTCTCGTCTTGATCAGTTGGCAAAAATTGTCAAACCACAGCGAGTATTACCAACTTTAATGAAATTTATCGATATTGCAGGTCTAATAAAGGGATCATCTAAGGGAGAGGGTTTAGGGAATAAATTTCTAAGCAACATCCGTGAAACTGAAGCGATTATCCACGTAGTTCGATGTTTTGATAATGAAAATATTGTTCATGTTTCCGGGAAAGTTGATCTATTAACGGACATTAACACTATTAATACTGAACTGGAATTAGCTGATTTAGATACCTGTGAACGAAGTATTTATCGCCTTCAAAAAAAAACTAACAATAGTGACAAAGATACTAAAATTCAAATAGATATTTTGACAAAATGTTTATTACATCTTGAAAATGCAAATATGTTACGAACCTTAGGGTTAAATGAAAAGGAAAAAACTAGCATCCGTTATCTCAACTTTTTAACCTTAAAACCAAACATATATATTGCAAATATTAGTGAAGATGGATTTAATAACAATCATCATCTAGATGCAGTTCGTGTTATTGCTGAAAAAGAGAACTCAGTTGTCATACCAGTATGTGCCACTATTGAAGCTGATATAGCAAAACTAGACGAGGATGAGCGAAATGAATTTATGTCTGAACTAGGTCTTAAAAAACCAAGATTACATCAAGTCATCCTTGCCGTTTATAAATTACTTAATTTACAAACTTACTTCACTGTAGGTGTAAAAGAAGTTCGTGCGTGGACTATTCCAATTGGTGCTACAGCACAAGAAGCAGCAGGGAAAATTCATACCGACTTTAAAAAAGGTTTTATTCGTGCTCAAACAATTTCATTTGTCGATTTTATTTATTATAATGGTGAACAAAATTCTAAAAAAGCTGGGAAAGTACGAGCAGAGGGTAAAAATTATATTGTGAAAGATGGAGATGTTATGAATTTTTTATTTAAAATCTGATAAAATTTATTGTTTTATGATAGACTATAAATAAAGTTATACAAGCATTGCAATATATTACGCATATATGTTTATATTTCTTTTAGACAATGATACTTTAATTTTAATATACATATAATTTATTTAATACTCGATTTAATTCACGATTTGAATTATTGATTAATCTATTTTAGATTAAAATAAATGATATCTATA
>JBHEQT010000018.1:0-3526 GCA_046530785.1 Arsenophonus sp. | reverse complement strand
TATCAGAATAAAAAGAAAATTGAATAATTTAGTTTATAGATACTTATATTATATAAAATAGATTATTGATTAATTATAAAAAAATCCTATCTTTCGAGCTAATAAACCATCAATAACGTTTTTTTTATATAGAAAAATCTAAATATTTTAATGATATAGGAAAATAAATAAGACTGCAAAAAGATAAATTCTTAAAATTAAGATTAGTTGTATAAAAAATCAGAAATAAAAATAAAAAATTTAGCTAAATGGGGGGAGAATTCCTAGTAAGAAATATCTAATTGTAAGATCATATCTGATTATTAACTTATGATATTACTAGAAATTAGGAATATAAAATCATTTGTAAAATGATGAAAATTATGAGATATAACGTCAAATTTTAGGTTAAAAAATACTTTCTATTAAAATAATTAATAATAACGACTATGGCTTTTTGTATAAACTTTAAGATATACAAAAGAATCTATAGAGATTTAAAAACGATAAAACTTATAAACTTCTCTATAGACTATCTGATATTTACAAAAGAGAGGAAATATGAGCTCTGCATCCTTTTTAGTATTTCAGAAGTTTTATTAATGCTACTAAATACTATTATGCAAATTTCTATCTAATTTTAGTAAAAGGTATCTTATTCATTTTAATACAGTATATTAAAATGAATAAATATTTCACATAATATTTTTATGCTCTATATCCATTTAGAGGGATAAAAAGTTTGATGAATTGATTTGTGATATTTGATTCAATACAAAATCTAGAAGATAGTAGTTTTTTAAAAATGATTAAGATTTTTATAGCAAATATTTTTATTCAAAATAATTTGAGTCTTTTATGAACGTTTAATTATTTTATTTAATAAATTTAGCTAACGTAAAGTTCGTTTTCCTCCATTATAAAAATAACTTTTAATACCAAGATAAATAGATTCTGCCATCTGCTGTTGGAATTTTTCTGTCTTTAATTTTTGTTCCTCTTTAATATTACTAATAAAAGCAGTTTCAACTAGAATAGACGGAATATCTGGTGCTTTTAATATTATAAAACCAGCTTGATCAACAATGTTTTTATGCAACTTATTAACATTACTCATTCTTTTAAGAACTTCTCTACCAAATTTCAAACTATTATTAATAGTTACCGTTTGAACTAAATCAAAGATGGTATGATCAAGGTATTTATCACCACTTTTACTAATACCAGCAATCATATCTACCTCATTTTGTGTTTTAGTTAAATAATGGGCGATGTTACTACTGGGTGTTTTTTTTATCGATAATGTAAATATTGAAGATCCTCTCGCTTTACGATTAGTAAAGGAATCAGCGTGAATAGAGATAAATAAATCAGCTTGTATTTTTCGTGCTTTTGCAACACGTACTTTTAAAGGAATAAATATATCCTCATTACGAGTCATATAAACTTTCATTTTAGATTCATAATTAATTAATTTTTTTAATCTCCGCGCAATTTGTAATACAATATCTTTTTCTCTTGTTTTATATTTTCCTATTGCACCAGGATCTTCTCCACCATGACCAGGATCAATCATAATAATCGGCCTATTTCTCCTTAATTTATCTGATTTTTTTTCTTGAATTGGTAATACATTACCCAGTTTTCCTTTATTGTTATCTTCTAATAATGCTAATAAAGGATCATCATTTGTGTGAATATTTGAAGTAGGATAAAAATCAATAACTAAACGATGCTTAAAACCAGAAATAGGAGAAATAACAAATATTTTTGGATTGACATGAGTTTTTACTTTAAAAACTAATCGAACATTTTTTTGATCAAATTGTCCTACTTTAATTAATTTCAGATAAGGATCAAATGAACTAATTTGTTTTCCAATACTTTTTAAAGTATTGTTTAATTGTATTTTTTTTAAATCTACGACAATACGATCAGGAAAAGTTAAAGAAAATTGACGATATTTAAAAGCAATATTCGATTCTAAAGTTACTCTAGTATAAGCAGATGAAGGCCAAATACGAATAGCAAGTATATTTGAAGACGATGGTATTCCAAAAGGACTAATACTTAATAGAATAGTGGCAGCTGCTCCTTGCAAAAAGAGTCGTCCTGAAAAATAGTATTTTGAATAATCCATCGAAAAGTCCACTTAAAATATTAAATAATTATAAACCGTTTAATATAATTAACAAATAACTATAAAATTTTAATAAATCATGATGAACTATGATAGATAACTTTTTGTGTTTAAATAATTTAAAATATTTATATATTTTGAGAAAAATAATGATTTATTCATTTTCTTACTATCTATATTGTATTAAACAAACATAAATATTTTTAATGAAATCTCATTTATATAAGAAAATATAAAAAGAAAAGTACCTACTGATTTAATTAATAAATTTCGCTATTCTATCTCTTACATTAATATGTATTTCGATACAACTTTATTTTTATATTAATGGAAAAATTTAATTTTAATAAAATATTAAGTTTCCTTTTTTTATTAAAATTAGTTTTATTATATAGTTTGGGTTATTTCCATTATTTAAATATTCATAGGATATAACTACTAAAATGGTAAAAACTAATAAAAAAATCAATATTAATCTTTATAAAATAGAATATGTTACCTTTACTGTGATACAACTCTTTAGAGTTAGTTAAATAATTTATTAAAAACTTTATAAGTAATATTAAATACTCTTTATATTAAAGTAAGTATCAATAAAATCTATTGCAATGAGAAAATATTAATGTCGTTAGTATTTAACTTTACTATTTCTTAAAATTTTAGGATATAAAATAATATCGATTATTATCATATTAAAAGTATAAAGTGAATCGATAAGATATCAAAAAAATCTTCTTCTAAATAAAGATTTTTATCTTATATTAATTAAAATAATTTTTATTTCCATTTAGTAAAAAATTTTTGTTGATACAAACACTCTTAAAAAGAGTTAACGATTGAAATAAAAAATAAAAAATAATTGGAATTTCATTTTATGAAGTATTAGTAATATATATATTTTATTGATTATCATAATTTATCATGAATAAAAATGAAAAGATTTTTATAAAATTAAAAATAGAAAATAATCAATTTAAAAATACTTTACGTAATGAAAATAAAGGATATTGATACAGTATTGCTTCACCGTAAACTATTTCTAAGATTCTTATTAAGTTATAAGAATAATCTTTTAATATTATTAGTATAAAGTATACTGTAAATCGTTATAGAAATATATTTCTAACAAAAAATTTTTTCAAGGTATAGAGTTTTATTATATCTACACATTTTTGAAAAAAATTAATCTTTAATATACATATAATTTATTTAATATTGAGTCAAATGTATAATTCAATCGTTAATTATTTATTTTGTTTAAATAAATGTAAAAGTTCCTCAAAAAACTTTTATTACTATATAAAAATGGTTTAGTCTATTAATAATAGACATTATTTTAAAATTAAATCAATCTAGAATAAAATTTCTCAATCATTAAATGAAATAAAAGAGTTAATATTTATTCTT
>JBHEQT010000017.1:0-9035 GCA_046530785.1 Arsenophonus sp. | reverse complement strand
CAGTATATTGATATAGTTTTGCGATGTATTGAAATAGATACACTATTACCGAAGATGAGGTCAAAAAGGGAAGTAAAAATTATCAATAGATAAAATCGTTATTTAAATTGAAGAAACCATAATAAAAAAAAGATATTTTATATTGTAAAGATAAAAAATTATTCTTTTGGAATTGATTAATAGTTATTATTTTTTTTTAAAAATAAAAGATGATATATATTTTATATGATAGAAGATATTTGATCGAATCAGTTTTTATTAAAAGTTTCATAAAAGCAATAAAAATCAGTATAGTGGAATACTTCCATATCAGAAAATAATATGGATATTTATCTAATAACTTCTAATAAGTGTGGTAATTATTGTAAGCTTTTACGATAACCATTAAAACTCTATCTAAGTAATAAAGTTATTATTTTGTTGAAAATTTTAAGCATAAGATTTAAGAATTTCTTAAGGAAAAACAACCTTTTAGATTTATTCATTTTTATGATAATAAAGAAGATATACTTGATTTTTAATAATTTTAATCTGATAAGTTTTTGGGGAGCTTAGGGAACAGAAAAGTAAAAAACTAGATAAAAAGTAAAAAGAAAAATGATGTTTACCCATAAGAATAAAGTAAAAAGATTAGGTTTAATGATTGGATAAATTATTATGATCGGAATTTTTTGTTATTTTTCCCATTCTAGATCGATCATATTCACAATATAATTTATTTAGAAATATTTATATTCTTTAAAATTATAAATATTTCTAAATAAATTAGTTTTGTAATTCTCTGTTTTTTCACAAAAATATTTGTTCGTATTGATAAGTATTTTACGGAAATAGATAAAATCGTAACTCCTCCTTTTTATTTAGATATAGTTTTTACTATTTATTTTGTGAGAAATAAACCTAAATGCTTAATTTACCAAAACACCTTTTTATCGATGTTTTGCACTTTTATTTAAAAAAGAAGAGAATAGTAAATTTTACTATCAAAATCAAGGCATCGCTCTAATGATAAATAAACAACTAAAACTAACTTTTCTGATTTTTTCACTACTTCTGACCTTCATATCCCCTATTTCAATTAGTACAAGTATTCAGAATATAGAGGTTGGTTTTTCTCCAGGAAGGACGGCAAAACAAATAATCTTATTGGCTATTAAAGAGGCAAAAACATCGATTGATATTGCTGTTTATTCATTTACCAGCAAACCAATTGCATTAGCCTTGGTTGATGCTAAACAGAGAGGTGTCAATATCCGTATGGTTGCTGATAAGAAATCAAACGGCGGAAAGTATACGGCTGTAACTTATTTAGTTAATCATCGTATACCAGTAAGACTCAATAATAAATATGCAATTATGCATAACAAATTTATTATTGTAGATGGTCATTCGGTTGAAACTGGATCATTTAACTATACAAAAAGTGCCGCATTTCGCAACGCAGAAAATGTTATTTATTTGCGTAACCTACCAAATATTGCTGAAAAATACACAAGAGAATTTAATAGATTATGGAGAGAATCGACAGATATAAATCCAACATATTAGAACTTGATGCAAGATATGAATCTCGTTATACATACTTAAATAATATAATTTAAAGTGAATATGCCAGTTGTTACACAAGGATTCTTAGAGATAAAAATAAAATGCTAAAATTCAGAGTAACTTATAAGTAATATCAAAAATTAAAAACGGATAAGTAATGAAGAAGATATTCGTAATGTCAACAAATTTTTAAAAGATATTATCTTAGAAATTTTATCTAAGGAAAAAAATTTCATAAAATAAAAGAGAGATAGATATAGAGATTACTTAAATAATAAATTATAGTTACATATATAGGTGAAATTCACAAAAAAAATAAGAATGAACGAAAAAATATGGATGAACATTATCTAAAGAGGTTCATTTTCAATTTTAAATAAAATTTAAATTTAAAACTTTGTATGCTTAAAAAGCAAATCAGAAAATTATGTAAAATACGTAATAAAATTACGAGAATTTGATTAGAATATTTGTTAACTGAATAGCAAAATACGAGTTCTTAATTAACTATTTCTAATTAACGATAAAAACATATAAAATATATAAAAAAATTGAAGAATTTTATTGATGATGTGAAAAATTTATTATCTAACTAGGGGGGGGGGACGATAAAGGAAATATTTTCTAGTTAATTTAGATAACACACAATGAGTAAGTAGTTAAGATTAAATCTCTTATTAGATAGATTCTTGAAAACAAAGTGAAAAATAAAAATAATTTTTGACATTCATATGATCCCACTAATGAAGGTAAGAATTATTTATAGTATATAATAGATCAAGTTTTAAAAATAATAATTGTGAATTTTTATATTGATCATTGAAAGCGATAAAAAGAGAAGATATGTAAAAATAAAAATTAATTAAAT
The DNA here is from genome assembly GCA_046530785.1 of Arsenophonus sp. Lineage (GTDB taxonomy): Bacteria > Pseudomonadota > Gammaproteobacteria > Enterobacterales > Enterobacteriaceae > Arsenophonus. The sequence continues at coordinate 6,619 of JBHEQT010000017.1, read as the reverse complement.
TATTCGTTAAGCGGTGATTAATACACTGAGATGATAGTGAGAGAAAACGTATTTTATTTATGAAAGAATAAACACTTGTAATCAATCATCATGTATGTTTATGAAAAATTAGAAAATTAAATAAATAACAAAGATAAAAATATTGAAAAAGTTGGCTCATACAATTATATTCCTCTTTTTAAGTGTTATTGGTGTTAAATTTCAGTGACACCTATAATTTTAATGCAGTTAAAATGTGTTAAAAATTAAAATAATCATCTATAATAGTTTGTTATAAAGACATGGATAATTATTATGTTTACGTATTATTGCACATTTAGGATATTTATGTGAAAATAAATCCAATATATAAAAACAAGAGTTTTGTAATTTAATGGAAAATTTTTCATAGAAATTTCATAATAGAAACAGAATGTAATTTGTATTCATAAAATCGGTACCCAGTTTAAACTAAAAAATGAATTAACGAAAAATATGATAACAATTCTTCTTTGTATTATGTGGTAAAAATTGTGGTCGCACTAGTTATCATTTTAATTCAAAGAATAACGATTAAAATTATATTATGTTAAGAGGATTAAAAATCGGAATAACTTATTTAGGTATAAATCTTATGAGGGAAACCGATAGAGAAGAGATTATAGAAAGAAGTGTTGATCAGATTTTTAAAAGTGGAGTATTATATCGGTCAAAGTATCTAAATTAGATTGTCAGAGCAGATAAGTTATTTTTGGGGGATCGAATACATAAAAGAAATAAATGTTTTATTAAAAAATCATTTGGTAAATTAAAATAAAATAAAAAATATTTTCGTAAAAATCATAGCTAAATTGATTTAACAATTAATCAAATATAAGTAACCGTATAATTTGGTGATATTTAAATAATCAAAAGAATTTTATTTTTACATAAAACAAAACTAAAAATATAAACTTATAGAATTGAACAAGAGTTCATTTTAATAATAAAGAATTTTCTTCATATCACAATTAAAATAGGATTTTTACATTTATTTAATGGAAAAGTTTACAAGGTATATAATTTTAATATTATAAAAATAGAATTCAATAATTTTATTATGAAATAAACCTTTTTCTTAATCATTATTCAAATATTATTTATTCGCTACAAAATAATAAACGAGAGAATTAGCTATATATATTTTTTATTTTATTATAGATTAATCTGATAATGCCATATCTAAAAATATGATAATATTCTTTTACCTAATGCAATATTTTTTGATTTTTATCATGAAATGATATTTTACCGTTAGTAATATCGATGTTGTGCTATCTAGATAACACTACTAGACGGTTCCTTATAGGGGAACTATTTTTTGATTATTTTGTTGATTTAGAACTAACAAAATTTATTTATATGTAATATAGTATTTTCTTTTAGTTAATATTACATTGATTTTAAACAAGAAGATTATCCATTTAAATAGAGAACATTTTTATGATGAAACTAATTAATTGGAAATATATTCATTACTTACGATATAATATTAATTAATTTAGGAGATAGAAGATTTGTTAAATCAATAGATATTACAAATCGAGAATTATTTTAATGGTTAACATTATTATATTATGAATGTAGCTAAATGCTGCAGTGATGAGATCTTAAAATTAAGACTAATTTTCCATATTTATTTCTTTTAAAAATTTTATGATTAAGTAAATTACTTTAAATTATCTAATATTTTAGGATTAAAAGTTTTCATTAATTTAATAATTAAAACTATTTTTTATGATATTTTTATAAAAAATAACCATATTATATTATTATCAAAATTAAATAAGAGTTTTTCCTTAACATTAAATAAGCGTTCTTTCATTGTGTTAACATCGTTACATTTATTAACTTTGGAATTATTTATATGCATAATATCTTCAAAAATAAAATAGTTCCAAAACTAATAATTTTAATTTTTGATTAAAAAGATTTTTACTTTTAACAAGTTTTATTTTTATTTTTCTTTTATCCTACAATACATTATAGATGATCAATAGTTATAAATTCATCCAAATTAAATTTTTCAGGTTCTTTTCCTTTATATTACTTACTTATTTATTTTATCTCTAGAATAGAATTTTTTAAGTTAAGAAAATAGAGTTTTCATTTTTAATTAAAGTTAAAAATTGTTTTATATAATTTAATAATTTTAAACTATCTTTATAAAATTCAATTAATATCTATTTAGAAAAAGGATTTCTTTATTTTTAGTAAATTAATAAAACTCCTATCTTAATTGGATCTATCTTTCTGGAAGAAAATAAGCTACTTTAAATTTCTATATTGATTTTATTATGGTCATTAACTGCAGCAAATAGTGATGTTACAATTACGATTACTACATGAAAAATAAACCGTTTTTTATTTTTATTTTTTTTAAAAAACTTCGTACGTACTTCATCAATCTACACAGTACTCTTTTTAAAATTAATAAGAGTAAGTAAAATGAAACTTTATTTTCATCTTTTACTTTTTAAAATATTAAAATATAAAAAGTATAGAATCCGATGGATTTTTCTGTTTCGATTTTATTGATATTGGTGATATTCCTCTATCTATAGCATTATGAATAAATTAATCAAAATATGAAAAAGTGTGAATACCTAAAAAAAGTACTGTAAGATAAAAAATAGCATCTCAGAATAAAAGAAACAGTATTAAATTAATATTAAAAGTAAAAATTTTAGTTTTCAACATTTCGATTATTAATCAAGAATAGTAATAAAAATCACATATTTATTTATAAACAATTAACTGTTCTATCAACTATTCAATTCTCAATAATCCTATATGATATCTAGTAAGAGTAGATTTTCTCTAAAAATCCTTTTGTCCTATTTTATTTCTATAATATTCTGGGATGCATTAACGTTATTAATGATGTCTTTCTAATTACCTAAAATCCACAGAAAATGAAAGAATATATTTTTCTCATCTCTGTCTGAATATATACATGAATGACATACTGAAGAAATGAATAATATTGGGAATGATGTTTTATCCTCTTGCGACTACCTCTCTTAAAAACGGTGCACATCTTGAAAGATCTTTACCGTAGAATCATTCTGATTCCTTTTTGATTTTTGCTTAAGGAAAAACATCATCCTCTGGTCACTCCTCCTCTGTGTATTGTTATTGCGTTATAATTCTTAGGAAGATACAGGATAGATAATTATATCTTATATGCGATAAATCCCTCGTTCATTTACACTTAATTAATGGATTCAAAGACTGATTATTATTACCAATCTAGGGTGTTTGTGAGTGGGGGTAATCCACATTTTTAAATATGTTAACAGTTGGCGGATAGAGTTGTAAATGCAAAGTCAATAGTAAAATAATCACACCAATAATCACAAAATTGACCTAAATAATCCATAAAATTATTCATCTATACTAAAGTTTACAGAAATCATAAAATCGATATTGATATAAAGATGGGAAAATATTCTTATTATGTTTAATATTAAAGGTGTTAAATGTTAAAATATTAATGACAATTTCTAATTGGAATAGAGTATTTTTTAACAACGGTTACTTTGTGTTAAGTTATAAGTTTAGATTACTGATTTAAATCTTCGTCGATTCGGGAATGATATATAATGTTTTATTAAATAAAAAAAATTATCTATTATAGAAATAAGCGATCTTCGTGATTAGTGAGGATTGAAAGCTTTTTAAATTTTCTTTTAAAGAAAAATAAAGTAAATGTCGTTACACCTAATAATAAAATACTATAATCAATCTTTTCGATTACCTAATTCTTCCTTACTTTAAGGAAGTTGAAAACTTTATATAGAATAGGAAAAAGTTGCTAACATCATAATTAACAGCGAATATATAAGTAATCGCTATCTCTTTTTTTTAGAGATGTTAGATATCCAATATTATCACTCTGGTTTTTATATTAATCTTTTTTGAATATATCCGCGTAAAACTACTACTAGATTGCCAGAATCTCTTTCTAGAATTTACTATGAATCTCTTTAAAGATGCATATATACACAACACCACAACAGTATTTTTACTTCCTGAAAAATTTATATTGACTTGTTTGAGGATAAAACTGAAAACATTGTTTTTAAAATCCATGAATAAAAATAAAAACTACTAGATAGTTTTGTTGTGGTCTTTGTTTAATTTTAATCGAAAAGAAACTAAATTTATCAATAAAATTAGAAAGTAAAGAAGTGTAGTTTTTTTGATTGGGAATGGACTAAACAGAAACAGAATTTTCTGATCATATTTTAATTATGAGATCAATTATTCCTCTGATCTCTCTCAGAAAAAAGATAAAATAGTAACGATTAAACACTATATTTGTTTAGTACTTCGTCGATTGTTCTAGTTATTATATTCGATCTCTTCATAAACTGGGTTTCTCGTGGGATATTGTGCAAATAATAGGGGGAAAACAAAAAAACAGCGAAATAGAGGAAGGTCTGATCCTTTTTGGTAAATTACCGTTATTTGAAAACTCAGAAAATTTTGAAGTAAATTATCTTTTAGACTTGATTAATTTGCTGTTTTTGATGTTATCTAAAATCTGCAAATACAAGATTTTATATAGTACACTGATAATATCTCAATTCACAGTCAACTCAAAGTTAGTAATTATTCTCCAATATTAAGATAAATAAACAAAAATTATAGATTCTTATTATAGCATTGATGACGTACTTGATTAAAGATTTGGTCAGCTACAAAAAATCGATGAGATCGATACAAAACTTTTTCTAAATTTAATTACTATCTTAAAATGGGTTAGGAAATTTTCGCATAATTAAAGTAGGTATTTTTATAGCAAACATTTAATTTAATCTGGTTTTTGTTAAGGTGATAATATTTTTCGGATAGAGCCCTATTTTAAAAACTTGACGAAAATATCGATTTTAGATCTTTTTATTATTTTCTATTTAATATTAATATCATCCTGAACGGAATTATTTCTGTTGACAAAAAGATATTATTAAATGAGAAATTAGAAAATATTTGGTTAAATTAATATCAAAGGGATATAGAGAAAATATGCCTGCAATACAGAACAGTCTCAACAATTTATTTTCCTCTAACTTTGTTAGAAGAAAATTCATAATTGATATTATCTGTTTATTAAAACCTAAGAAGAACGTTGAAAATCAGCTTAACCATTGTGTAAAGTAGTGCTTTTAAAAGGGAATAGGATATGATAAATTTCCACAACAAAATTGTTGTTGCAAACCGTAAGCAATTTTTTATACCTTCTTAAAAAAGATGATTTATCAATGGAAAACATTGCTTTATTTTAATTTACCGAAATTGGAGAGTCATACTGAAGACTTTGTATAATCCATCCATTTACCAATTTTCATTAGATATCAATCTCTTGCGTGGGATCTAGATAGTAAAATACAGAGAAATTAAACATATTTGTGGAATTTATGGAAGATATTATTGTGCACTTTTTGCAAATCTACATATATAAGAAGAGGATAAACATAAAGTGAACGATAATAGACCAAAAATTTTTTATTGTATAAATGCAGTTTTTATTTTTAGTAGAACATAAAAATCAAGATCTTTCTGTTTAATAAACTGGAAAATTTTTCTTTACGATTATACGTCATTACGATGATTCTTAATTTAATTAGTGGTGATTAAATCATCGTATGGAAAGAAAAATATATGCAAAATTATAAACGCGATCTGTTTATTTCTTCATATAGTTAAATACAAAAATTTATATTAAAACACCTCTTTGTCTCAACCGAGAATAATAGAAAAGTAACTTTTTAATAGTTAAAGAAGATAAAAAGAGAATCATATTTACCCAAATTTGGGAAGAGTTTAACAATATTTTTAAATATCAGAATCACAAATCTACTTCCTTAAATTATTGCCTTTTTAGCGCTTGCACTTTTACTTCGTTTTATCTCTGGAAACTAATGACTTAGAATATCAATAAAAATTGATAGAAATTGTTAGCAGATTATAACGTCTCTTTTTTGTGTTCTTTTCCAATGGTTAAAACAAGTCAAATTTTCGCTCGAAAGAGGTAAATAAATTTTCCAAAATCCTTTTTTATTTGGAAATAATTAGCGTTTGTAAAATCTTTTATCTCTGATGATAATAATAAAATGAACATTTGCTTTTATAAAAAGAAAATCATTATGGAAAAATATCTTCTTCGATCTGTCACTAATATCGATCTCTTTCTGAGAGAGTGAGACAGATGGGGAGATGATGGTATCATTGATATTTTATTACAAAGAACTATTGCAAGAATTTTTAAGTGCAGTAATTAATCGGATTAATACAAAATTTTTATGGAGATTATTCCTTGTGATTGTGAGATACACAAATTCTCTGTTGATGAATGAAATCTTCGGAAAATAACTTACTATAAGTAACAATTTATATTATTATCTTTCCAAATAAAATGTATCGATTTGCGAATAATAATCGAGAAGAATGTTTATTCTAATTTTCATTAGAATTACAAACTGTAAAATTGCTTTCTTTTTTAAAGATAATAAAATTTGATATTTAGTGTTATGGTATATGTACATAGCTAGATATAGATAAGCTTTAGATGTAATAATGTGCCTAATTAAGGACC
>JBHEQT010000016.1:0-3560 GCA_046530785.1 Arsenophonus sp. | reverse complement strand
TTGAATAAAATTACGAGACAGGGATTTAGGCAATATCATTTATAATTCTTTATTTTTAGATTGTTGTAAATAATTTTATTTCTTAGAATGAACTTTACAGTACTAACTGAAAAGTAGATTTTGCAAAAAAGATAGAGAATGTATGTAGGCAAAGAATTAGTTATATATATCGATAGATCATGATCTTTTAATACACAGAATCAAAATACAATTATTAAAATATGATTCTACAACTATTCATTTTTATTATGAATCATAAAATGTAACAGAATAGAAAAGTATTAAATTAAGAAGAAATAATTAAGAAAAGGATATATTACTTATTTTTATAAGAAATTTTGATATAATAAAACATTATAAAGTTTTCTTTTTAAATAAAAGTGTTCATCTTTCTTACGAAAGAATATATTGGTTTTAAGAGATTAAAAGTCCGTAAACCTTAGTTTTTTTAAATACAAGAAACAGTTTAGTAATATTAATCTTTATCAACCTGTTTTATATGAAAATCGCATTATTTACTTCTGTGAAAACAGGGGGGGAGTAATAGAAGAAAAAGTTTCTTTACTTAAAGAATATTATCAATTTTAAAAAATAATTCCTTTTAATAGGCAAGTATAAAAGATCTATTAAAATTTAAATTTTATGATTTACTATACGTATTTTCTATAGAAAGATATCCTTTATAAATTTAAATTTGAAAAATAAATATATGATTTTTTATTTTTAATAAAAATCCTATTTTTGATGAATTTGATTTTCTAATAATCAATTATCAATTTTATCACATTTTAGTATTGATTAGTTTACTTATTTTTATAATTATGTAACTTAACTTTTAAATATAAGAATAGTTACTAAAGTAATTATAGTTATATAATATGAAATTCAATTGTTTTTAAAAAATATGATAGGAGAGAGACTCTATTAATTTTAATATTCTAGTTATCACTTAAAATATCAACAATAATTAGTCGTGACCAAATAAATCACGAGTATAAACTTTTTCTTTTACATCCTCTAATTCAGATACAAATCGATTAGCCAAAATAATATCGCTCTTATCTTTAAATTCTGCTAAATCCTTTATAACTTTTGAATGAAAAAAAATTCTTTGTTGTAAAATTGGTTCATAAACAATCACTTTTATTCCTTTCGCTTTGATACGTTTCATCACCCCTTGTACTGCAGATTCTCTAAAATTATCTGATTCAGCTTTCATAACTAAACGATAAATTCCTACTTTTTTTGGATTTTTATTAATAATAATTTCAGCAATAAAATCTTTACGAGTTCTATTTGATTCTACAATCGCATTAATTAAGTTATTTGGGATATCATCATAGTTAGCTAGTAATTGCTTAGTATCTTTTGGTAAGCAATAACCACCATAACCAAAAGATGGATTATTATAATGACTGCCAATACGTGGATCAAGTGAAACACCTTCAACGATTTGGCAGCTCTTTAATCCGCGACTATGGGCATAAGAATCTAATTCATTAAAATAAGCAACTCGCATTGCCAAATAAGTATTAGAAAATAATTTTATTGCTTCCGCCTCGGTGGAATCAGTAAATAGTACTACAACATCTTTTTTTAACACACCTTCTAATAATAAATCAGCAAAAATCTTAGCTCTTTCGGAACGCTCACCAACCACAATACGAGAAGGATAAAGATTGTCATATAATGCTCTCCCTTCACGTAAAAATTCCGGTGAAAAAATGACATTTCTATACCCTTTTTCTTTCTGTAATTTTTTGACAAATCCTACCGGAATAGTTGACTTAATGACAATGGTTGCGGCTGGATTAATGTAGTTTACATCATCAATAACTTTTTCAACAGAAGAGGTATTAAAATAATTAGTTTTAACATCATAATCGGTAGGAGTAGCAATAATAACATAATATGCTCCTTGATAAGCTAATTTTTTATCTGTTGTTGCGCTAAAATTAAATTTTTTTTCTTTTAAAAATTTTTCAATTTCTTTATCTACTATTGGTGATTTTTTTTTATTTAGCATTTCTACTTTTTCAGCAATAATATCTAACGCAACCACTTCATGATTCTGAACTAATAACATCGCATTCGAAAGACCAACATGACCCGCTCCTACAATAGCAATTTTCAAAACTAACCTCTCAATAATATATAGAAGTTTTAAAAATAAAACATAATAATAATTTATATAGATAAATAAATTCTTTATTCTCTCTTGTTAATCAAAATTTATAGCTAGAATAACCTTGTTATATATAACAAATTTTAATATCAAACTAAAGTAGCATAAATATCACACACAAATTATATTGGAAAAATATTTTAAATTACTTTTCTATTCATTTTGAAAAGATTAATAAAATCTAATAATTTATTACTTAAATATTATTAATATTATAAATTCGATAAGGTTATCCTCCTTATTATTTTTGTTAAAATATTAATTAAGCTATTTTTAGAATAGAAGTCAGAAATAGATAATATTTCAATAAAAATCTTTTAAAAATTTGAAATAATTTCTTTTATATACTCGATTTATAAAATATATCAATCGTCCATATTTTAAAAATAATCTTTACTAAATTTTTAGTAATTTCATATTTTTTCCATTCCGTGGTTCCACATAATGAACAAAAAAAATAAAGAAAACAAATCTAGTAATTACTTAAATCCCACAAATAAGAATAAGAAGACACTAATAAATTCCTCTCTTTTAGAGATTCTCTTATAGAAGGATAAAGAAAAATGATTAAATGATATACAAAATTATTACATCTTCAATTCTGTGATAAAACCTAAAAATTTATTAATCTAATATTATTCTTTACTTTAAGTATTGAAAGATAATTTTTTATATTTGACGTTTATTTTAATAAATAAAATTATTTACTGAAATTAAGGATAAGATGGAATAATTATTCATCTAAAATATACTTATGATTTTGAATCTAAATGAGAAAAATATATTCTCTATGTGAATCATGACCCTGCAATACAAAAACAATAATATTAGAAAATATTCTTATTATATTACATTGTAATTTTATACAAAATAAATATGATAAATTTATAAATGTAAATCTTTAATTACTTTATTCAGTAAAATATTAACTCATCATGTAAAGAGCTGATGTTTAAAATTTTCCTGAGTACAATATTAAACAATAAATTAGTTTCTATGAATCTCAGGTAAAATTTATTTATTTTGTTTAAAGTTAAATTAAGTCCATTATTTAATAAAATCTTATTTTCTTAAGCAGCTAATCTTTTCTAAGATTAATGAGAAAGATGAGAAATTAAAATTGAGCTTCTCTTTTACTCTTTCTTCTTATAAAGAAGTTAATTTCACTATTCTCATATTCATCTTTTTATAACTTTGGAAATGATAAATAAAAAACAACCAATAGAATTTTTTAAAAAACATGATTAGTAAATCTTTATTATCAAATTTTGATTATTTGAATAAAATTACGAGACAGGGATTTAGGCAATATCATTTATAATTCTTTATTTTTAGATTGTTGTAAATAATTTTATTTCTTAGAATGAACTTTACA
>JBHEQT010000015.1:0-33861 GCA_046530785.1 Arsenophonus sp. | reverse complement strand
ATAAAATCTACCACTAATTATTTTTATTGCTTAACCTTTCTATGAGTTATAAAAAATGAATTTAAGGATACTAATATAATTTTTTATCTGGTAACTATTTAAAGAGAGATGAAAACAAGCTCAATTATGATTCTAATTTTATTAGAAAGATAAGAAAGATATTAACTCTATAAAAGAAAATAAAAATATTGAGTAATAATTACTTTTATTAAAAGATATTCAAAATTTATATCGTAAGTTAGTATAATGTATTAAATTATACTGAGGAAAAATTTTCACACCTTTTCTTATTTCCTACAGATCCCGATATCTTTGAACATCAGAAACGGTATAATTATTTTATTTGTAAATTTTGAAGATGTCTTTTGTATAAAATAATTAAGTAATCAAAGAACAGTTTTTAATATCTATTATTTTTATTATACAAAAGGATAATCTCCTCTGTAAGGGAATCTCTTCATCACGGTACGGATATAATTATTTTATATAAATAATTATTTCTTTAATGTTTTATCTTAAAGAGAATTTTTGGAAAAATATATACATGTGATTAATTATACATTAATATTAAAATTAAGAATTTACTCATATTCATAGAATTTCAGATCTTCTTGTTTCTTTTACAAGGAAAAATGTTTTATTCCCATTATAATTTTTATTGAAAATTGGTTAAGTTTTCATAAGAAATTTTGATATAAAATGCATAGTATTTTCCTAGTTCTGTAAATAAATTTCTTATTTTAGGAAAGATTCTTCCTGTTGTTTTTGGTAGAGATCAGTTTTTCTATAAAGAAATTGATGAGTTTTATTATTTTAATATCTTTATCTTCTTTCAAAAGATTTTACTTTTAATAAAAAATATACTTTTTATTATTAATTGTATTTATTTAATAATAGTTAAATATTTTAAAGTTAAAATTCAACTCATATTCTTTAAATTTTTATTAGTTTTAAAACTATTCGATGTTTCATTTTCAGCAATATCTATTTTGTCAGATACTTTAATTTATCACTAACTTTTGACACTAACTTAATCTTAAGTGATATAAGCTTTACTTATTATTTAACTTATAAAGTTATTCTTTTATATTATTAAAATCTTTAAGATTTTCTTTATAACTTAAGTATTATTAAATTTTTATTAATTAATATAGTTTATTTTTTAAATTAAAAGTAATTATATTACGTAATAAATTGATCTTTTTGGTATTTGTACAGAATTTTTATTCTTTTTCTATTATTTTATAATATATTCAATTTTATTGAGATAAGTAAATTATATTTTTATGTGAATTTAATTTTTGTATATAAGAAATTGAAATCTCATTCAAAATTAATAATATAATATCAATTTTTTATAAATTAAGATCTTCTAAATCTTAATGTTTTTAGTTAAAGAATTCATAGATCTCTTTTCTGAGTCTTTAATTTCTTTTATAGAGTAGAATGATGAGAATTATTTTTAAATAATAAATTGAAAAATCTTCTAATTTAGAATCAATTCGTATATCAATCAATAAAAAATTAATTTGTAATTCAGATTTTCTGAGATATCAATAATGGTTGATTTTGATGTTTTTATTTTGCAAATAAGGCAACAAAACTAAGGTATGAGAAATAATGAATTAATCAAAACATAATTATGTTTGTTTTGTTTTAGAACATGATAGATAGTTTCTATTATGAATAGATTTAGTTTTACATATTTTCTTAAAAGAAAATATGTAAATAGCTTTTCCTGTATTGCTAAAAAATTTTTAAGTATTTTCTATATCTTTATTACCGCAAAACTTCAATTGAAATCATCTTTGTTATATATTGTTTAACTAAAACAAGTATTCGAAAATTTAGTTATATACTGAGATTCAGTATTAGATATATTATTATACATGTCAAAATAATAGTATGTTATTTTAAAATATCTGATAAATAAATTTAGTTTTCATACAAGAAGGTAATATTCTATTAGTTTTCGATAATACTAAGGATATTCTAGTAAGAGACTTATCTGTTTAAGATGTAAATCTTTGCTAATTTGCAATCATGATGAGTTAATTTCACAAATTACTCTAGATAATATGGATTTTAAAAAAATAGAATATAATTAAAACTATACCGATAGAATTTTGTTGTATGACTTCTTTAATTGAAGTATTTTAATATATTTACCTATCTATTTTTATTTAAACTATAAAATAAGAATTAATTTTATTTTAAACTTTTTAAATTCTAGAAATGGAAGCATTTTATTTAAAAATCTAATATAGAATACCAGTATTCTACTTATTTAAGTAAGTCAAGATTACTAATTTCTTTAAAAAAATTATTACTTATCAGTATCAATATATATATACTGGTTATAATTCAATTTTTTAACATTAAAATTCTCTTACAGATCATGAAAGTAACAATTATATACGATAAAGATTTACAAATTTATCTTTATTAATAATAAATATTGTATTTGTAAAAATATCCTGGATCAAATATAGTCTATTTATTTCTAGTAGCTTATCTAATGTAATGCTTATATTTAATCTATAATCTTATTAAGACGTAATTCATTATGATAAATATATGTGTTAAACATAAGTCTAAACATTTTATCTTCACTGCTATTTTGATCGAATTCAAATAGAACATATAATATCTATTATTACAATCACTTTAATTTTTTATTTTCTAGATTATTAACAAAGTAGAAAAATCTAATCTATCAGAAATAATTTTTGTAGACATATTAAAATTATTATAATTAAAACAAAGTAACTTTAAAAAGAGAGATCTAAATAAGAATTTATAGGAATATAAAATTAAATATTTATAATATTGATTATATGATATTGATCATCATCAATTTTCGAATAAAAAATAAGTGAGTATGTTAAAGTTATTTAGAACGAATAAATTTTACTAGTATTACAACTTGTTGTTTTACTGATTCTCGAAGAAATTTTAATTGGAATTATATTATATTGAATTAATATAATTCCTATAAAAGAATAATGTTAAAATTCCTTTCTTTTATTGATAAAATAGGAGATAAAATCCACAAAATATCTATATATTATTTTTAGTTAATATTTCTTATAAGGTTATAGAAATATAAAATAAGTAGAAAACATTAACTACTTTATCTATTTTAGGAACAGAGTATATTATACTTTCTGATTTTTAATAATTATTGAACTTTTGTCGAGCTAAATAGCTATAGTATTTAACAAAATTAATGATCAGTTTTATATCAAGATATTAATCGTAGAACTTTATAGTTTCTATATTAGTTTGAGTACTGAAATCACTGTTTTTTTAATAATCATGTACAGTACTTATATTAACTTTATCTTAAAAGATCTTATTGTCTTATTGTTATAAAAAATTTGGTTATTATCTAAAATGCATGAAAGTTGTTTATTAATCATATTAAAGATTTAGATTATAAAAATATAGGTAGTATTTATACTTTTAAAATCATCATATTAATCTTATTTAAATTACATCATACACTAAATTCAGTATTTTAGTTTAATTGTTTAAAGATAAATAATTATTCAGAAATTTAGTTGATGTCAAATTTTGATTTCAAGATATGATCAAAAATTTTTATTGCTTAGTATTATAAAGTAATAAAGAATTTTTACTACATTTTATTTAAAATATTTAATCTCTTAAATTTTAAATTCTTTTATTTAAGAAAAATTTTTTCTGTAATTAATATTTTATTAATTGAATTTTATTTATATTGGAGATATTCATATACTTAGATCTTTATTTTATTTTCTAGTCAAATATTAGTTTTAATCTATAATCTATTGCTATTTCAGCAGCATACTTTCTGTATTTTAATGGTTAATTTTTTATTTTAATTATTATTAAATTCAAATATTATTGATCTTTATTGTTACTAAACAACAAAAGATAAGTATTTTATACATGAAACATGGTGATATTTTTCAAAGGTAGATGTAATAGATAACTTAATAGTAATTGATAATTACATCATTTATTTATTTTTATGTCTAAAAGAGTTTTATGTTTTTAACAATAACTTTGTTTATAAAAAATAATTTTTTATTAATTATTTATTTAAAAAATATTATTTTTACTCCTTTAAAGAAAAGGTATTTACGAAAATAATGAAAATTTCCGAAAAACTTCTTTTAAATTAATTTTTATTTTTAATAAAATTAGGAAGTTATTCTTCCCTACACCTAGTAAAATGTAAAATAAGAATTTTGATTAAGAAAAATTTTTTAATAATAGTTGTTTAATCTTATTATTAAAACGAACTTATTTTTTGATAAAAATTCTTCTATATTTATTTTTCACTGATGGTTTAGCGATTAAGGTAACTATTTATATATTAATCATAAGATTATAAATCTTTACATAAATAACCTTTCTATATTTAGAATAATTATAGTGTTGAAGTAATCGTCTTATATTTAAGAAATTGATATTATAACTTTACAAAATCAAAAATAAGAATATTTAGTTAAAATAATAATTGTAAAATAGTACAATCATAGATTATTATCTTTAATAATAATCTATCCTTAAAATAAGATATAAAACCTAAGATAAGTCAATTTATTATCAGTAATATTAATAATTATAATGAATTTGAATAATATTGACAACCGATTAAAGTAATGGAGAATTTATATTCTATTAAATAAGTATCTTTATTATTTACTTAAATAGTATGAACTCGTATAACCAACAGATAAAACGAAAAACCTTATAATTTTCTATTTTTCTTTATAGAAACTTTTATTAATTAAATACAATATTATTATGATAATAAATTATGAGAGATACTTACCAAAAAAATTTTATTCAGAAGATTATTGATAAAGATTTAGATACAGGTAAACATACCCATATATGTACTCGTTTTTCACCTGAACCAAATGGTTATTTACATATTGGTCATGCGAAATCAATCTGTTTGAATTTTGGTATTGCAAAAGATTATCAAGGTAAATGCAATTTACGTTTTGATGATACCAATCCAGTTAAAGAAGATATTAAATATATAAATTCTATTCAAGAAGATGTGAAATGGTTAGGATTTAATTGGAATGGTGACATTAAATATTCGTCAGATTATTTTGATCATATTTATCAATATGCTATTGAACTTATTAAAAAAGGATTAGCTTATGTTGATGAGTTAAATCCTGATATCATTCAAAAGTATCGAGGAACTTTAAAGAAAAAAGGTAAAAATAGTCCATATCGCGATCGTAGTATTGAACAGAATTTGTACCTATTTGATAAAATGCGAGCTGGTGGATTTGAAGAAGGTAAGGGTTGTCTTCGTGCTAAAATTGATATGTCATCTCCATTTATTATTATGAGAGACCCTGTGTTATATCGAATAAAATATACTGAACACCACCAATTAGGTAATAAATGGTGTATTTATCCAATGTATGATTTTTCCCATTGTATTTCGGACGCATTAGAAGGGATTACTCACTCACTTTGCACCCTAGAATTTCAAGATAATCGCAAGTTATATGATTGGGTATTAAATAATATTACGATTAATTCTCATCCAAGACAATATGAATTTTCTCGTTTAAATCTTTCTTATACAGTGATGTCAAAACGTAAATTAAATCAGTTAGTCGAAAAAAATAAAGTCAAAGACTGGGATGATCCAAGAATACCAACCATTTCAGGGTTACGACGACGTGGTTATACTGCTGCATCAATTCGTGAGTTTTGTCGGCGTATTGGTGTAACTAAACAAGATAATATTATTGAAATGGAAGTATTAGAATCTTGTATTCGTGAAGATCTAAATAAAAATGCGCCACGGGTAATGGCAGTATTAGATCCAATAAAATTAGTGATTGAAAATATGTCTGATGATGAGCAAATACTGACGATGTATAATTATCCAAATAGATCTGAAATGTGCACTCGTCAAGTACCATTTAGCCGAGAGATTTATATAGATAAAGCTGATTTTCGTGAAAAAGCTAATAAACAATATAAACGTTTAGTTTTAGGTAAAGAAGTTCGTTTACGTAATGCTTATATTATACAGGCTAATCGAGTTGATAAAAATACAAAAGGTAATATTACCACGATTTATTGTAATTATGATGATGATACTTTAAATAAAGCTCCTTCGGATAAACGTAAAGTTAAAGGAGTTATCCATTGGGTAAGTGCATTACATTGTTTGCAAGCAGAAATTAGGTTGTATGATCGTTTATTCACTATACCTAATCTTGTTTCAAAAAAGGATTTTTTAGATGATATTAATCCAGATTCTTTAGTAATTCGATATGGATTTGTTGAGCCAAGTTTAATTAACGCAAAACCTGGAAAATGTTATCAGTTTGAACGAGAAGGTTATTTTTGTTCTGATAGTCAAGATCATACTGCTGAACATCTAGTGTTTAATCGTACTGTCAGGTTAAAAGATAGTTTTTCAAAAATAACTAATTAAGAAATTATATTTCATTTAGATTCATAATAATAAAAGATAAGTTTATAATCATACTTTTTATAGTGTCATTTTGGATAAAAATAATATTTTTATTTATTAATTAAAACAAAATATAATGCTAGCTATCTTAGATAGAATCATTAAAATAATTAACTGTATATCAGAATAGATATACAGTTTTCAATTATGTAAATTTAAATTAATATTTACTTAATAGCAGTAACTTTCTTCTATTTAGAATATCAATATGAATTATGTTTGAGTTATTATTATAAAATACTAATAAATAAAATTTGTTATTAATAATTAAATTATTGATAACAAATCGGATAATCAAATATTATTATAATAATTTTATTAGCCAGATATTATTTATAACTTTAAATAAATAACTTTGGAGATAGTTTAATCTGAAACTATTTCATAAATAGAGAGCTTATTCCTAAAAAGATATAAAACTAGATCCATAAAATGAACTATTAAGGACAAAAGTTATCGGCTTAATAATTTATATTTATTCTGAATAAATATAAAAAGAAAATTCTCTTATTATTTCGTATCTAATAAAAATTGAATTAGTTTACTATAACTTGATGAAAATCTAGATTATATAAATAATATAAATTGTATTAATCAATATAAAGAGAATAGTAATCATTTACTTTATATTATTACTGATTTTTTGAAATTAAAACTAATCATCAATCAGCTAATAGTTGATTTTAAAATACTTATGAAATAAAGAGAAATGAAAGAAATACATTTCTTTCATTAATATTTAATCATTAAATTATGTGGATAATGGATTATATATTTTTATATTAAAAGAACTTACTATGGAAAATTTGATTCGATCGTAGTATGTTCTTATTAAGAATTAATTTTGTCTAAAATTAGTGATCTATTTGTTAAAAACAGATGAAAATTTAGAAAAATTTTAAAAGATTATTAATTATTTTTCATTTAAAATAATAAAGTAAATATAAAACGAATATATAACAAATATTATTAAAGATATAATACTAGTTTCCTCTTCCTTTTTGATAGAAAGATGGAAAAAAATAGAAAGATATGATCTTATATCAAAATTATTATAAAAAATATAAATAGAAATTTGTTGCTATTCTGATTTTATTTTAACTGATTAATCATAAAAATAATAATAGAATAGGTTATTATTTTTCTTTATTAAAATTAACGAATGAATTTATTTAATCATTTTCTTTACAAAAAGATTTTTTGGAACAATGTCCATATAAATATAGACTGTGATTAGATAGCTGAATACCATAGCATTCAGCTATATTTTTTTGTTGTTTTTCAATTGATTCATCATTAAATTCAATAACTTTACCACAATCTAAACAAATTAAATGATCATGGTGATATTTTTGTGTAAGTTCAAAAATCGATTTACCTCCTTCAAAATTATGGCGAATAACAATACCTATATTATCAAATTGATTTAGAACACGATAAACTGTTGCGAGGCCAATTTCTTCCCCCATATCAATGAGTTTTTTATATAAATTTTCCGCACTGACGTGATGGTACTCTGGCTCTTGTAATACCTCTAAAATTTTTAGACGTGGAAGTGTTATTTTAAGCCCTGCATTTTTCAATGCTTTATTGTTGTTCATCATGCAGATTCTACCTTGTTGCATTAATAGAGAATTTAATAATATAAAATATTCTTAGCAATAGAATAGCTGTTTATTTTAAAATGATTTTAAAAATCTAATATGTTTTGTGATGTCGTCATGTAATTTGTAGGAACTATTATCTATAACATATATTATACATATATCTATTGAATAGTACCTTGTAATTTTATCTCTTCAGATATTTGTTTTATCCAGACTTCTAACCGATCAGTGGTTAGTTCCGGTTGTCGATCTTCATCAATAGCAAGACCTATAAAGTGATTTTCATCAGCAAGTCCTTTTGATGCCTCAAAATGATAACCGTCTGTTGGCCAATGACCTATAATAGTAGCACCATTGGGTTCAATAATATCTTTTACGATACCCATCGCATCACAGAAATATTCCGTATAATCTTCTTGATCACCACAACCAAAAATACCTACAATCTTATTACTAAAATCAATTTTTTCTAATGTTGAAAAAAAATCATCCCAATCACATTGGGCTTCACCATAATACCAAGTAGGAATACCGAATAGTAAAATATTAAATTTTTCAATATCCTCTTTACTGCTTTTAGCAATATCATTAATTTCAGCATTCCCAAGAATTTCTTGAATCATTTTTGCAATATTTTCTGTATTGCCAGTATCACTTCCAAAGAAAATACCTATTTTTGCCATAAAGTAATAAACCTTTTAATTTAAGTTATTTTATCTTATTCCTTACCTATTAATTATTATAATAAGATAATAACTAAATATTAATTAAAATATCTGTTTTTATAAAAAATTAGCAAAATTCTGAAAATTTCATATATTTTTAAAAACCAATAAAACTGTAATTTTATTTTTATTAATTAATATTAACTAATACTTAATACTCTCCGATATATATCTTAAGTAAGTTTGAATAATATTCAAAATCAATAAAATACTTTCTTTTCAATAAGAAAATTTTTAAACTGTCTCAGTACTAATTGAAAAACGAGATAAAGCTTTTAAAAAATTTTACTAATTGAAATATTTTTCATTTTATTTTTTAGATTTTATATCTGATACTCATTAAATATTTTTAATTAAAAATATTAAAATAACATGAAAATTGAAATTGAAAAACTTCATCGTTATATAGCTACTCTAGGTGTATAAAGTAGATAAGTGAAAATATATCAACCGTATTACTTACTTCTATATATAATTTAAAGTTAGTAAGTTAAATATTCTGCTTTTATGACCGTAAGTAACATAATGAAGCTAGTGAAAAATAAATCAGTTTCTTTCGATCATTAGAAATTTATAATGTATGTTTTATTAGTTTCTAACAAAATAAAATAAAGAAAAGTGATTGATCTTCTTATTTTTAACTAATCTACTCTTATATAGATTTTATGTAATTAAAGAAAAAAATCTTTTAGTGACAATAATAGAAGAAGAGTATGAAAAAAGAATATTTCCTTCTAAAGGCGAATAGATATTCCATTATTAAGAACTAATAAATAGAAAACCTTTTCTGTGTATTTAATAGATGGCTATTGAATAATTATAAATACAAATCGTATACGAAATATGATTTTAATAAATGATAAAGTATATTAAAGTTTTTTCGTTGAATTGTTTAATAAGGAGTATAACGCCATTTAAATAATATTATTAGTAAGTTAGTTATTATTATTTTGTGTATTACAATGTTTCTCAGAGAGAAATTAAATGGTATTTCATAAACGTGCTGGAAAATTTGCCAAACAAAGTGATTTAATTAATGTTAAAAAATTAATTGAACAATATTATTCGCTACAACCGCAAGTAAAAAATCCGAATCATAGCATTAAATTTGGTACATCAGGTCATCGTGGTAGCGCTTGTCGTAATAGTTTTAATGAGAAACATATTTTAGCTATTGCACAAGCTATTGTAGAAATACGTCAATTAAATGGTATTACTGGTCCCTGTTTTATTGGAAAAGATACTCATGCCTTATCTTCCCCTGCTTTTATGACAGTTATTGAAGTATTGATTGGTAATGGAGTTTATGTCATTTTACAAAAAGATGATGGTTTTACCCCAACCCCGGCTATTTCTTATGCTATATTAAATTATAATCTTCAGAATGATAAAAAAGCAGATGGTATTGTGATTACCTCTTCACATAATTCTCCGGAGGATGGAGGTATAAAATATAATCCTCTCTATGGAGGACCGGCTAATGAATTACTGACAATTGAAATTGAACGTTTATCAAATCAATTTATTACCAATCAATTATCAACTATTCAACGTAGTAATTATCAAGAAGCTATTAAAGATTCTCACTATCAGCAACAAGATTTTCTCGAGCCTTATGTAGTTGCTTTAAGTGATGTAATTGATATGGATGAAATTAGAAAAGCAAAATTAAAAATAGGTGTTGATCCGTTAGGTGGTGCAGGAATAAATTATTGGAAACGTATTTCTGAATATTATCAACTCGATTTAGAATTAATTAATGAAAAAATAGATCCAACATTTAGTTTTATTCCTTTAGATCATGATGGTGTGATTAGAATAGATTGTTCTTCAAATTGGGCAATGAAAGGACTATTAACTTTGCGTAATAAATTTGATTTAGTTTTTTCTAATGATCCTGATCATGATCGTTATGGAATTATAACTCCATCAGGATTAATGGATCCAAATCATTACCTTTCTGTTGCTATTGATTATCTTTTTCGACATCGTCCAAAATGGAAAAAAAATCTTTTAATAGGCAAAACATTAGTTTCAAGTTCTATGATTGATCTTATAGTTTCCGATTTAGGGCGTGAATTAGTTGAAGTACCAGTTGGTTTTAAATGGTTTGTTGATGGTTTATATCAAGGTAAGTATGGTTTTGCTGGTGAAGAGAGCGCTGGAGCTTCTTTTCTTCGATTCGATGGAACTCCATGGACGACTGATAAAGATGGCATCATTCTCTGTCTGTTAGCGGCTGAAATGACAGCAGTGACAGGTAAAAATCCACAAAAATACTATCAAAAACTTGTTCGCCGTTTTGGTAAGTCTTGTTATAGCCGAACCCAAATTAAAGTTAATCATAAACAAAAACAACGTTTAACTAAATTGACCACTGAAATGGTATCTGCAGATATGTTGGCTGGTGATCCGATTATTACTATCTTAACTAAAGCGCCAGGTAATGGTGCTATTATTGGTGGTTTAAAAATAATAACGAATTATGGATGGTTTACTGCTCGACCTTCAGGAACTGAAGAAGCTTATAAAATTTACTGTGAAAGTTTTCGTGGAAAGAATCATCTTAAATCAATTGAACAGGAAGCAATTAAATTTATTAAAGAAGTTATTAGAGATTAAAATATTTTTATTCTGTAATTGGGTAACATAATGTATCTTTCTTGAAGTAAATCTTGATAAAATAATCATAATTTCTATAACTAAGTTATATTATCTTGAATTTTGATAAAAATATTTACTATTAAAAATTAAAATAAAAGGATTTATTTCCTATAGATTTAAATAATATATAATCTTTATTAAGTATATATACAAATAAAACGTAAAATTGAATTTTAATATATGATTTTATAGTTGCTAATTAAGATACCAACTTTTTTAAAATTAATGAGATCGCTTATCCAACAATTATTCTTTTCTTAAATTCTAGTTCTGAACGGATAAGAATAACCTGAATTATTAAATTAATAAGATTGGTAAAGATCATAATATTAGTAAAATATTTCATTTGTGGAACAAACTATATTTTTGAACTTTCTATTTTAAATTCTTATATATAATAGATATTTAGTAAAATAAAAATGAATAAATTTCAATTAAAATTCTAATATTAAATTAGGATCTACACATTTTAGAATATGGATTTATAGATTATCAATAATTCTTTCGTGCTTGATAGTTATTTTCTATATGAATCCTTCGATTTGAAGATATAAGTGATTATACATAAAACTTTTATACTTAATTCAATATACTATTAATGGTACTGCAATTTTAATAATTGTTTATTGAAGAAAAACTATCTACCCCATTTATATAAATAAATTTTATTACGTATTTGGTTCTTTTCATAGAACCTACTTTTCAGCTATATTGAATTTGCAATTACCTATAAAAATTAATAGAATTTATAATGATTATGAATTTTATTAATAGTTAAAAAAGATTAAATTCAATTTTTCATAATTTTCAGAAAACTAACCATAATTTAACGATAATATTATTCAATTACTTTTTAAAAATAAAGATCTCCACTGATTATTTTGATATTTGAAATATTCAAAATTATGAAAAAATAAATTATAAGGTTTTAAGAATATTAATTAAACTTCTTCTGTATATATTCGTAAAGATGAGAAGAACCCAAATTTAATTACTATTTTTGCCAACATTTAAAATAGATTAATTTCCTAAGATATACATATTTTTATTTTAAGAGGGAATTGATCATTTTCGATTTAAATAATAGAGAAAGTTAAGTTGAAATTATCAGAATTAATCTATCATAAATTCTAGTAATTTAAAATATGTATCTCTGTTTTATTGATATCAGTACTCAACAACTTTTAACATATCATAACCGTTGAAAATCATTCTATTATTACAACTTTATAATTTGTCTTTTATGTAAAATAAAAATGTAGAAACAAAATGAGTAGTAAGAAATAACTAAAAATATTTTTTCCTTATTAAGGAATTAAAGAATTGAATATAATTTTGTAATTTTAATAAATTTTATTTTATCTTAAATTTACAGAAATATAAATACCAATAAATTAATAGACATTAATTCTCTGATTAAACTTAAAACAACCGAAAAAATTAATACTTAAGAGTAATATTTTACATTACAAATTAATATTTAATTCAAAAAAAATCTTATTATTATTAATAATAATTGAAACTTATAAAAAATTACTGAAACTTCGAATACCAGAAATTTTAAAAACTCTGCTCTATAGAGAAATTATTATTTATGATAAATAGATTATTAAAGAGCTGAAGTTAAAAAATTTAAAAGACTTTCTTCACCTCTTATCATATTAATGTTAAGGTTTGAACCTTAAAGGAAGAATTTAATTAGGTGTCTTGTATTCTTTATAAATCACAATAGTATAAAATAATGATAAATAATTTCTACTAAATATAAGTTATTTTTCTATCTTTATCAACTACTAATTATCATAGATGGATAGTAAGTTAAAAAATATGGTTTTCTGAAAACTAAAAAACAGAATTACTTTAGAAAAATAATTCTGTTAGGATTTTAAAAAAAATATTTTAAATTTCTGAAAATTTTTATAATAGGAACCACTTCGACCGTTAAAATAAGGGTATGATAATTTTTATCAAAAATAGAATTTGACAAGAACAGTATCGTATAAGATAATTTTTAGAAATTTATATATGATCTGTATCAAATTACACTTATCCAAAAGAAATACTATAATATCTTGTATCGTGAAAATAAAAATTATTTACAATGAAAGTAATTGTTTTGATTAAAATGATTTAAGTGTTATTTCTATCATAGTTTTTACTAGTTAGTGTTAATAATAAATCTAATAGAAGTCTTAAGTTCAAGACTTAAGTTTAAAATGATAAAATCTTATATATTGATCGGTAACTTTCATTTATTAATGAAAAAATATATTACGTTAGTAACGTTGAACAGCAATAATATGGAAATATATTACCCCCTCTAGGGTTCATTTTATCTATTTACCCTCTATAATATACTATATAATAGGTTGAAAATTAAACTTAATAAAATTACTTTGCAATAAATAAAGTAAATATAATTTCTATAAA
This sequence comes from Arsenophonus sp., assembly GCA_046530785.1. GTDB lineage: Bacteria > Pseudomonadota > Gammaproteobacteria > Enterobacterales > Enterobacteriaceae > Arsenophonus. The sequence goes on along the minus strand of JBHEQT010000015.1, from coordinate 19,927 downwards.
TTTAACTATAAAAATACTGGGAGAGTTAAAATAGAAATTAATAATAAACTACTATTACCTATTTAAACTGGTATCATGAATAATTTTTATATATCAAATAGAAAATGATATTCCGATTAGAATAATTCTTTTAATAATAAACTAAAACCAATTTTATTACATCATCTTTTAATATACAAAAATCTAAGTTTTTAATAAAATTTTCTAAAAGTATTTATCTAATCTAAATTATTTCTATTTTTATAGAATAAATCTATATTTTATATAAATTAATAGTTTTAATTAAGAAGGATTTTTATATCTGGAATGTTTTAAATAAATTTTGCAGAATATTCTAGTATTCCTTATTATATTTATATTATTAATCATTATGAATTTTCTTTTTGTAATTTTTTTGACATTGGTGAAAGAGGATTTCTATACTTACCTATATTTTGTAGATAGATAAAAGAAATAATAAATTTTATTTAATTAACGCTAAATATATAATCAATGAAGTAATTAATTGATTAAAAAATTAATACTAGTTATATTCTATGCGTTTTTATTTTAAGCATCCTGAAAAATATTTTTAAAATTTTTTACAAAGATCATTTTTATAAATAGGATAGATAAGTTATGCATAATATTGAATTAGAACAACTAATCAATATGAAATTAAACATTGATAAATATCAAGATTATGCCCCTAATGGTCTTCAGGTTGAAGGGCGTTCAGAGATAAAAAAAATAATAACCGGTGTGACTGCATCGCAGGGATTACTCGATGCATCGATAAAATTAGCTGCAGATGCAATTATTGTTCATCATGGTTATTTTTGGAAAAATGAAGCTGCTGTTATTCTTAATATGAAACGTAATAGATTAAGAACTTTGCTTTGTAATGATACAAATCTTTATGCTTATCATTTACCACTTGATGCTCATCCTGTTATAGGTAATAATGTGCAGTTAGGAAATATCATGGAGGTTGAGATTGATAGGTATATTACGCCTTTATTGCCAATAGGTAATTTTGCAAAACCGATAACTCCTGATGATTTAATATCACGTTTAAATAATAGGTTAGCGCGTCAACCATTGTACTATGGTGATAATGGTCCTAAAAAAATACGTAGCATTGTTTGGTGTACAGGAGCTGGACAAAATTTTATTCAACAGGCAGCCGAGGCTGGAGTTGATGCTTTTGTGACTGGTGAAGTTTCTGAGCAAACAATCCATATTGCTAGAGAAATGGGGATCCATTTTTATGCTGCAGGTCATCATGCAACGGAGCGTTTTGGCATTAAAGCATTAGGTGAATGGTTACAAAAAGATTATGGGTTTAAGGTTACTTTTGTAGATATACCTAATCCTGTTTGATTTTTGTGAAAAATTTAAATCTAGATTAGAAACTTAACTCATGAAGAGAACTTCATCATTATCCTATATAATATTTCTTTATAGAACTATTAAATATTAAATAATTATACAACTTCTTCATTTATATTATTCATATTATTAATATAAACAAGAAAAAATTTTTTAATTCTGGGAATATTACATTTATTTTATTGAAAAATACAAAATTGTACGAGAGAGAAAATAAAATAGCATAGTAATGATTCATTGAGATTTTTATTGATTTTAAAATAATATATGAATAGAAATTCATAGTTCGATTAAGATATTTAATTAAAATATTTTAATATTTTATGATACTCTTAACTGTTTCGAATTTTTATAATATTATTTTTTAATTCAAACAATTTAATATAATTTATCGCAATATATCTTATAAAGAATGAAAAAGTTCATACTTTTGTAAATCCGATAGATAGATATCTTATCAAATAGAAAAGATGATCTTTATTTGTTTTTTATTTGATAAAGTTAAGAACTTTTTTGAAAAATTAAATTTTATAGAATTCGTAAAAAAGTTTATTACATTAAATCATAATCCAACAACTGATTATGTATTTTAAAGAAATTAATATTAATATATAAAGTTTATGTATATATAGCATCTAAATACTGGATTTTATACAATATTCTATTATTCGGATTATTTATTTTATTTATCCAAAACATATAATATATTTGATTTAATTAGTTTTTGATATTAAAGATATGGAAAGTCCTTTAAAGGACTTTCCATTACATACTTAATTTTTTATTTTTAATACGGAAAAATTTCTTATATAGATACAAATTTAATAAAATATACATAAAATCTCATCAATTATGAAGTAAAGAAAGGTTTATATTTATGTTTTAATTCTTCCGATTAGTCCAGATCAGTTTTCTACTAATAGAAGTAAATGATGACTAAAATAAGTCACAACAGAGAATAAATTATTAAAATCACAAAATAATTTTATTATTTATTGTATTGATAGATTATTAATTATTGGATTCTTATATTCATAAGTTATAATATACTTGTATAATATTTTATAGAGTAACTAATATCTCACCAAAATAAATATAGGATTTTCTTTAACTTAGAAATATTTAAAAGATGAAATTTTCTTTCTTAGAAATATTTCTATCTTTTATTTAATTATAAAAAGGAACTTAATTTCTACATTTCTAAATTAAATTTATAGTAAAGATAGCTTTCTTATCCCTGATAAATCTCTGAATATATCTTGTAATATTGAATAACGAGAAAAATTGAATTATGTAGCTGATAAGTCCATTTATATAAAATACAATTATTATTAATTATAAATAGTAAAAGCTTATTTTTGCTTAGTGAAACACCAAAAATCATTTACTTGTAATAATATTATAACTTAAAATGAGTTAATATATAAAAAAAATAATTCTATAAATAAATAATAGATGCTTTACCATTTTTAATGGTAGTCATATTAAATTAGTAAGAAAATGAATTCTCTATAGAAAAATTACTGTTAATCAATATTTAAAATGAAATAAATATGATAAATTAGCTCGTTGGTAGTATTATTAGAAATGTAATATCGCGAGTTATGTTCTCACATTTAATAAGAGTTGTGTAGGGATTATAACCTTGAATCTTGACTTTAAAAACGTAAATATTTTTAAGGTAATAAATAATAAAGCTTCTGTATATTTTACGTGTAGTTAATTTGAATATTGCAACGAGCTAAATGAATAGAGAACATTAAGGATTTTAACTTTTTCATAAAATATTAAAAACAGTAAAGATAAATTTTATTATCAGGTTTATCGTTTTTAGTAACTACTATTTTAATTTTTAATTAAAGAATAATTAAATATGTTCTTAAGAGTATATTTAATAAAGCAAAATAAGGGGGGAATCTCTCTTAAAAAGAGATAACTCTAAAAATAATAAAAGAAAATATATTAACTATAAAAATCGAAAAATTTTATTATTAAAATTAAGTATTTTATTTAATATATCAGAATATAAAAATAATAAATCTAATTTTCGTTCAATAAAATTAATCACGATGTTTCTATAAGATAGAAACCTTTATGTAAAGAAAAATTCATTAATAAGTGAAATTATCTTTCATTCAAAACAAAATACTTACTAATAAAATATTATAATAAATTTCTGTAAAATCAGAAATTTTGATTAGTGACCTAAAATATCAAAATTTCAAGATGAAATCGAATTATTAATATCCAGTAAATTTTGATAGAAAATCAATTTTTTATCAGTTAAACTGTTAAAAAAATTAGGATTTAATGAGAATTTCGCAAAAAATCTTTTTAAGAAGAGAAGTAATTTAATCGTAAATCATTCTATAACTCAATAATAAATTTTTAAAATCCTTACCAGAAGTTTTGCCTTTTGACGTTTTTCTCATAAAAAATATATAGAAAATTCTAAATAAATAAAATAGTAGGTATTTGATCAAATCAAATACTTGATATGAAAAGTGATATCTTCAATCTTTATAAAATAATTAATTGTATATTTACAAGATAAGTTTGATTATAAAATAAGAATTATATAGGTTTAAATAATTTTTAGAAATTGATCTTTGGACATTAACTATATTGATCACAATATATGGTTTGATATCTAAAACTTAATTTTTACATATTTTCCAAGTATTTTATAATAAAATCTCATTTTTCTATCACCCGGGGATCCTCTTTCTGTTTTAAGAGAAATTTCTAATAATAATAAAATCATTATTAAAATGCTTTTAAAATTTCCTAAAAGTTATTAAATGAAATTTCATTCATATTTTTAAGAGAGTTTATTAAATTTTTAAAGATTTCATAATTTATTATATTTTCTATATATTAAATTATTCAAAAAAATAAAATTATATTTTATGAGAGGAGGGGAGAACCTCCTTACTCTAGAATAAAATTCTAGAGTAATCTTTATTATAAAAAATTTTAAATTCTATTTAACATAAAATAAAACTTGAATTTTATGAATTATAAATTAATTATTTTTAATAATAGATATTTAAAATAATGGATCAAATATTCCACTATTATTAAAGATAAATCTCTTTAAATATAATATGTTGTAATTGTAATCGATATATGAAGACCATATAATATAAAATAAGGTTCCTAAATTTATCTTAAAATAGGAGAAGAAAGTGCTGAAAGTATTAATAATTAATAATTTTTGAAAATATCTCATAGAGAAATTTTAATTGAATTGTACTTTTATTAGCAAGATCTCCTGCTGTTTATTTTTGCTTTAAGTACGAAGGAGAAAAACAATAAATATCTACATAGGTAAATTTATGAAAAAACAAAGACCTATCAATCTTCAATTCCAAACAATTCATTTTTCGATTATTGCAATAGCTTCGATTTTACATCGAATCTCTGGTATTATTAGTTTTATTGCAATTGGTATTTTATTGTGGCTGCTGGGATTATCACTTTCTTCAATGGAAGGTTTTCAATATGCCACTGAAATTATGAATAACTTTTTCATAAAATTTATTATTTTGGGCATTTCTACAGCAATAATATATCATATTTGTAGTGGTATTCGTCATATGCTAATGGATTTTGGTTTTATCGAAGAGAGTTTATCTGTAGGACGTATTACAACTATAACTACATTTATTATTACTACTATTTTATCGATTTTAGTAGGGGAGATTTTGTATGGTAGTTAACGTATTAACATTAGGACGTACTGGCACACAAGATTGGCTGTTACTTCGAGGGTCTGCTATTATTATTGCCCTTTATGTGTTTTACATTATAAGTTTTATTTTAACAAGAGATCTAAATTATATTGTTTGGTGGACTTTTTTTTCTTTTCCGATAACAAAAATTTTTACTATTTTAACCCTCATTTCTATATTGATACATACTTGGATAGGTTTATGGCAAGTACTAACAGATTACATCAAGTCAATTACATTGCGATTGTTATTAGAACTCTTTTTTATTATTGTATTAATGACTTATTTAATTTATGGAATAATTGTGTTATGGAGAGTTTAAATGAAATTACCAATAAGAGAGTTTGATGCAATTATTATTGGAGCGGGAGGATCTGGGATGCGAGCAGCATTGCAAATTTCTAATTTAGGTTTGTCATGTGCATTAATTTCTAAAGTTTTCCCAACACGTTCACACACTGTATCTGCTCAAGGTGGAATTAGTGTTGCACTAGGTAACATCCATGAAGATGATTGGCAATGGCATATGTATGATACAGTAAAAAGTTCTGATTATATAGGAGATCAGAATGCCATTGAATATATGTGTAAAAATGGACCTGAAGCTATATTAGAACTTGAGCATATGGGATTACCATTTTCACGTTTAAATGATGGTCGTATTTATCAACGTCCATTTGGTGGACAATCCAAAAATTTTGGAGCTGAGCAGGCTGCTCGAACTGCCTCTGCATCAGATAGAACTGGGCATGCTCTTTTACATACTCTTTATCAACAGAATTTAAAAAAACATACAAATATTTTTTCTGAATGGTATTCACTTGATTTAGTTAAAAATCAGGATGGTGACATAGTCGGTTGTATTACGTTATGCATAGAAACCAGTGAAGTGGTTTACTTTAAAGCTAAAGCTACTATTCTTGCTACAGGTGGAGCAGGAAGGATTTATCAATCAACAACCAACGCTTATATTAATACCGGTGATGGTGTTGGAATGGCTGTCAGAGCAGGTGTGCCATTGCAAGATATGGAAATGTGGCAATTTCATCCAACTGGGATTGCTGGTGTTGGTATATTAGTAACAGAAGGATGTAGGGGAGAGGGAGGTTATTTACTTAATAAAGATGGCGAACGTTTTATGGAGCGTTATGCGCCAAATGCAAAAGATTTAGCTAGTCGCGATGTTGTTTCTCGTTCTATTATGATAGAAATTCGTGAAGGTAGAGGATATGATGGATCCTGTGGAAAACATGTTAAATTAAAACTTGATCATTTAGGAAAAGAAATATTGGAGTCACGATTACCCGGTATTCTTGAATTATCTAGGACCTTTGCTCATGTTGATCCAATTAAAGAACATATTCCTGTTATCCCTACTTGCCATTATATGATGGGTGGGATTCCAACCAAAATAACTGGGCAGGCTTTGATGATTAACAAAAAAGGTGAAGATGTTGTGATTCCAGGATTATTTGCTGTTGGTGAAATTGCTTGTGTTTCTGTTCATGGAGCAAATCGTTTAGGTGGAAATTCATTACTTGATTTAGTGGTGTTTGGACGTTCCGTCGGGTTGTACCTGAAAGAATCCTTCCTGGAGCAAGGATCAATGCGTGATGCTAGTGCATCTGATATTGATGCAGCATTAACGCGTTTGAATCGATGGAATAGTGCACGTAGTGGTGAAGATACAGTGAAAATACGTAAAGAATTACAATCCTGTATGCAATATAATTTTTCAGTTTTTCGTGAAGGCGATACAATGGCTAAAGGATTAGAAGAATTAAAAATACTTCGTGAACGTTTAAAAAATGCTCGTTTGGATGACACTTCACGTGAATTTAATACTCAACGTATTGAATGTTTAGAGCTAGATAATTTGGTAGAAACTGCATTTGCAACTGCAAATGCAGCAATTTTCCGTACTGAAAGTCGGGGGGCGCATAGTCGTTTTGACTATTCTTATCGTGATGATATAAATTGGTTATGTCATACTCTATATTTATCGCAGTCTGAAACTATGACTCGCCGAGCAGTAAATATGCAACCTAAGTTACGTGATCCCTTCCCACCTAAAATACGCACTTATTAACAAATGGAGTTAATAATAGTGTGGAGAAAATAGATTATGAAAATTGAATTATCAATTTATCGTTACAATCCAGACGTTGATAATATTCCACATATGCAAGATTATAGTTTAGAAATCGATGAAGTCCGTGACATGATGTTATTAGATGCTTTAATCAAAATAAAAGAAAAAGATCCTACTTTATCATTTCGCAGATCTTGTCGTGAAGGGGTTTGTGGTTCTGATGGATTAAATATAAATGGTAAAAATGGTTTAGCTTGTATTACATTATTATCGGATTTATGTTTTGATAAAAAAAAGATTATAATTCGACCATTACCAGGCTTACCGGTTATACGAGATTTATTGGTTGATATGAACCAATTTTATACTCAATTTGAAAAAATTCATCCATATATTATTAATAATGAAAAGATTCCACCGGTTCGTGAGTATTTACATGTTCCAGAAAAAAGAAAGAAATTAGATGGTTTATATGAATGTATTCTTTGTGCTTGCTGTTCAACCTCATGCCCTTCATTCTGGTGGAATAATGATAAATTTATTGGACCTGCTGGTTTATTAGCTGCTTATCGTTTTTTAATTGATACTCGAGATACTGAAACTGACACTAGATTGGATAATTTAAATGATTCTTTTAAGGTATTTCGGTGTCATAGCATTATGAATTGTATCAGTGTTTGTCCAAAAGGTTTAAATCCCACTAAAGCTATTAATCAAATTAAATCGATGCTATTAAAACATAGTGCATAGTTTTAGTAAAAACTTCCATAATATGAAAATATTGAGGAAAATAAAGAATAGGAAAATATTTATATTAAATTTGATATTTAAGTTTTGTGGTAAAATTTACAAGAGGATCTTTTTTAAAAGTGATTGCAATTTTTAAAGTTTTTTAGTAAGTAAAAGCTTTAATGAAAGAGATCTTTTATTAATAATTCTAGATAGAACATATTTCAAATAATCTTTATTAAAAGTAAAAAATTACAGTAGTATTTATTAACTATAACAACAACTAAATCCTATAGGTTTAAAGGGTCATAATGTACAACGGAATAATGAAGAACTGGCTAGATTCGAGTTTTTTAGCCGGTGCAAATCAGTCTTATATCGAACATCTTTATGAAGATTACTTAACTGATCCCAATTCCGTTAATATAGACTGGAGAGACATTTTTGATAAACTACAAAGTATAGAATCTAGCGGTGAATATTTTCATTCATTATCGAAAGATAATATATATTGTAAAAATTCGGTTAGTGATACGTCTTTGGATGTAAAACAATTTAAAGTTCTCCAATTAATAAATGCATTTCGTTTTAGAGGACATCAAAATGCAAATATTGATCCATTAGATCTTTGGAAACAAGAAGATGCTCTTGATTTAAATCCTGGATTTCATGATTTAACAAATCATGATTTTGAAAAAACATTCAATGTTGATTTTTTTGGTATTGGTCAGGAAATAATCAAATTAAAAGAACTATATACTGCATTAAAGCGTATTTATTGCACTTCGATTGGTGCAGAATATATGCATATCACTAATTCTAAAGAAAAAAATTGGATCCAACAGCGCCTAGAATTGAGAACACCGATTAGCGAACAATTTAGTAAAAAAGAAAAGATTTGTTTCTTATCAGAATTAATTGCTTCTGAAGGATTAGAGCGCTATCTTGGAGTAAAATTTCCTGGTGCAAAAAGATTTTCTTTAGAAGGTGGAGATTCTCTTATCCCAATATTAAAAGATTTGATTCGTTACGCAGGTCAACAGAATATGAGTGAAGTAGTATTGGGAATGGCACATCGTGGGCGATTAAATGTTTTAATTAATGTTTTAGGTAAAAAACCAAAGGATTTATTTGATGAGTTTGTTGGTAAAAACAAAAATCATTTAGGTACTGGTGATGTTAAATATCATCAGGGTTTTTCTTCTAATTTTAAAATAGAAGGTGCTTTAATTCATTTAGTTTTATCTTTTAATCCGTCACATTTAGAAATAGTCAGTCCAGTAGTAATAGGTTCTGTCCGTGCTCGTCGTGATCGTTTAAATGAAAATTCCAGTAATATGATATTGCCAATTACTATTCATGGTGATGCAGCAGTAATTGGTCAAGGAGTTGTTCAGGAAGTGCTAAATATGTCTCAAGTTCGTGGTTATGAGGTCGGTGGTACGATACATATTGTGGTTAATAATCAGATAGGTTTTACTACATCGAATCTTAAAGATGCACGTTCAACACAATATTGTACTGATATAATGAAAATGCTTCAGATACCTATTTTTCACGTTAATTCCGATGATCCAGAATCAGTTGTTTTTATCACTCGATTAGCATTAGATTTTCGTAATAAATTTAAAAGAGATGTAGTAATTGATTTAGTTTGTTATCGTCGACATGGTCATAATGAAGCAGATGAGCCGAGTGTCACTCAACCAATTATGTATCAAAAAATTAAAAAACATCCTACTATTCTTAAAATTTATTCAGATAAATTAATAACAGAAAAGATGATCACAAACGATGAAATAATAGAAATGATTAATCTTTATCGTGATAAATTAGATCACGGTGATTGTGTTATTGATGAATGGTGTCTAATAGAAACAGATTATTCGATCTGGGCGCCTTATTTGAATCATGAATGGAATGAACCTTATTCTTCAAAAATAAAAAAGAAACGATTACAAGATTTAGCAATACGTTTAAATACTATTCCAGAAGAAATAGTTATGCAGCCTCGAGTTGAAAAAATTTATAGTGATCGTTTAGCAATGTCTAGTGGTAAAAAACTGTTTGATTGGGGAGCGGCAGAAACCTTAGCTTATGCCTCATTAGTCGATGCAGGTATACAAGTTCGTTTATCAGGTGAAGATGTAAGTCGTGGTACTTTTTTTCATCGCCATGCCGTTATTCATAATCAAACTAATGGTTCAATTTATGTTCCTTTAGCTAATATAGGTAAAAATCAAGGAATATTTAATGTTTGGGATTCTGTTTTATCTGAAGAAGCGGTACTTGCTTTTGAATATGGTTATGCATCAACAGAACCACGAGTTTTAACTATTTGGGAAGCTCAGTTCGGTGATTTTGCTAATGTGGCACAAGTGGTTATTGATCAATTTATTAGTTCTGGTGAACAAAAATGGGGACGTATGTGTGGATTAGTGATGTTATTACCCCATGGTTATGAGGGACAAGGTCCGGAGCATTCATCTGCCAGATTAGAACGTTACTTACAATTGTGTGCAGAACAAAATATGCAAGTCTGTATTCCGAGCACTTCAGCTCAAGTTTATCATATGCTTCGTCGACAAGTACTTCGGAATATGCGACGTCCATTGATTGTTATGTCACCCAAATCATTACTGCGTCATCCCCTTGCGGTTTCTAGTTTGGAAGATTTAGCAAATGGTCAATTTCAATCAGTAATTAGTGAAATTGATCCGATAGATCCGAAAAAAACTAAACGTGTCATTTTATGTTCTGGTAAAGTTTATTACGATCTACTCGAACAACGTCGTAAAAATAAACAAAAAAACCTCGCTATAATTCGTATTGAACAATTATATCCATTTCCTTGTATAGATTTAAAAAATGCTCTTAAACCTTATGAATATATTCGCGATTTTATCTGGTGTCAAGAAGAGCCTATTAATCAAGGTGCATGGTATTATAGTCAAAATAATATCTTGGAAGTAATTCCAAAAGATTCATTATTAAGATATGTGGGAAGACCTGCATCTTCTTCACCTGCCGTAGGTTATGCATCTGTTCATCAAGAACAACAAAAAACATTAGTTGACGATGCAATAAAAATAAATAATTAAAAGGATAGAGAAAATGAGTACAATAGAAATTCTTGTTCCTGATCTTCCTGAATCAGTTACAGATGCTACTGTTATAGCTTGGCATAAGAAACCGGGTGATCAAGTAGAACGTGATGAAGTCTTAGTAGAAATTGAAACAGATAAAGTTGTACTTGAAGTACCAGCAACAGATTCAGGTATTCTGAAATCAATTTTGGAAAAAGAGGGATCCACCGTTCTATCTAAACAACTATTGGGTACAATAGATCTTAATGATAGAAGAAAAATTCTGAATGATGCGAAAGATGAAATTGGATTTTTACCAACTAAACTTCAAACTATTAATCTTGATGAAGAAGGTCATAATACATTAACACCTTCCGTTCGTCGTTTAGTTGCAGAACATGATTTAAACACAGTCAATATAAAAAGTAGTGGTGTACATAGACGCATAACGCGTGATAATGTTGAAAACTATATTCAAAATAAATCAATAGAAACTGCAAATAGATTAATTAAAGAACAAAATAACACAGTTAAAACTAAATCATTAACATCCTCTCATCGAAATGAGAAACGCGTACCAATGACTCGTTTACGTAAACGTATTGCGGAACGTTTATTAGAAGCAAAAAATAATACGGCAATGTTAACGACTTTTAATGAAGTTAATATGAAGCCTATTTTTGATTTAAGAAAAAATTATGGTGAAAGTTTTGAAAAGCGACATGGTGTACGTTTAGGTTTTATGTCTTTTTATGTTAAAGCAGTTATTGAAGCCTTAAAACGATATCCTGAAGTGAACTCATCGATTGATGGTTCTGATGTACTTTATCACAATTATTTTGATATTAGTATTGCTGTTTCCACTCCTAGAGGTTTAGTGACTCCGGTATTACGTGATGCAGATTTAATTAGTATGGCAGAAATTGAAAAGCGTATTAAAGAGTTAGCAATTAAGGGGCGTGATGGTAAATTGATGGTTGAAGAATTAACAGGTGGAAACTTTACTATTACTAACGGTGGTGTTTTTGGATCTTTAATGTCAACACCGATTATTAATCCTCCACAAAGTGCAATTTTAGGGATGCATGCTATCAAAGATAGAGTTATGGTTGTTAATGGTAAGATTGAAATCTTACCAATGATGTACTTAGCGCTTTCTTATGATCATCGATTAATTGATGGACGTGAATCTGTAAGTTTCTTGGTAACAATAAAAAATTTATTAGAAGATCCAGCTCGTTTATTGTTGGATGTTTAAGTTAATTAATACTATAGAGTTAAATTATTTAGTTATTCTAAATTAATGTTTAGTAAATTTTTATTAATATTTAAATAAAATAGATAGAGGTTTTATCTTTCTATCAGGATAAATTATGGATAAAGCATCATGAATTTACATGAATATCAAGCAAAACAGTTATTTGCAAGTTACGATTTGTCAGTACCGACAGGATATGTTTGTAAAACAACAAAAAAAGCAGAATACGCTATAACGAAATTGGGTAATAGTCCTTGGATTATAAAGTGTCAGGTACATGCTGGTGGTCGAGGTAAAGCGGGTGGTGTAAAAATTGTTAGTAATAGAGAAGAAGTTCGGCTATTTGCTGAAAATTGGTTAGGAAAACATTTAGTTACTTCTCAAACAGATGTAAATGGACAGATTGTTAATGAAATTTTGATAGAAGCAACAACAGATATTGATAAAGAATTTTATTTAGGTGCAGTTATAGATCATGCTACTTGTCGTATAGTCTTTATGGCATCAAGTGAAGGAGGGGTGGAAATTGAGGAAATAGCAAAAAAGACACCGGAGCTTATTCATAAAGCTATTATTGATCCTTTAACAGGCCCTATGCCTTATCAAGGACGTGATCTTGCTTTTAAGCTAGGTTTAAGAGGTAAACAAGTTGAGCATTTTGTTAAAACATTTATCGGATTAGCGACAATTTTTCTTGATCGTGATCTTGCTTTAATAGAGATTAATCCACTTGTTATAACTAAGCAAGGGGATTTAATCTGTTTAGATGGAAAAGTTACCGTTGATAGTAATGCACTATACCGACAAGTAGAATTACAGAAGATGCGTGATATTTCTCAAGAAGGACCCAGTGAATTTCATGCATCAGAGTGGAAATTAAACTATGTTTCTTTAGATGGAAAAATTGGTTGTATGGTCAATGGTGCTGGTTTAGCGATGGGAACCATGGATATGGTAAAATTATACGGAGGGGATCCGGCTAACTTTCTTGATGTAGGTGGTAGTGTAACTAAAGAACGAGTAACGGAAGCATTTAAAATTATTTTATCTGATAAAAACGTTAGAGTCATTTTAGTTAATATTTTTGGTGGTATTGTTCGCTGCGATTTAATTGCTGACGGTATTATTGAAGCAGTAAAAAAAAATGGAGTAAAAGTTCCCATCATTGTTCGTTTTGAAGGAAATAATGCCGATCTAGGTGCTCAAAAGTTATCTGATAGTAATCTAAAAATTATTGTTGTAACCAGTTTGACCGATGCAGCACAAAAAGCAGTAGAAATAGCGGAGGTGAAATAAGTAATGTCAATTTTAATTGATAAAAATACTAAAGTTATCTGTCAGGGATTTACAGGTATTCAAGGAACTTTTCATTCAAAGCAAGCAATTGCTTATGGAACAAAAATGGTTGGTGGTGTAACGCCAGGTAAAGGAGGAACAACACATTTAGGATTACCTGTTTTTAATACAACAAGTGAAGCTGTCAAAGCTACAGATGCAACTGCATCTGTAATTTATGTTCCTGCTCAATTTTGTAAGGATTCTATCCTTGAAGCAATCAATAGCGGAATTAAACTAATTATTACTATTACAGAAGGGATTCCTACATTAGATATGCTAATAGTAAAAGCAAAATTAGATGAAACTGAAGTAAGAATGATAGGCCCGAATTGTCCTGGTATTATTACACCAGGTGAATGTAAGATTGGTATTCAACCTGCATATATCCATAAACCTGGTAAAATAGGTATTATATCACGTTCTGGTACATTAACTTATGAGGCAGTTAAACAGATAACTGATGCAGGATTAGGACAATCTACTTGTGTTGGTATTGGTGGTGATCCTATTTTAGGTTCAAATTTTATTGATATATTGAAACTATTTCAGAAAGATCCAAAAACAGAAGCTATTGTCATGATTGGTGAAATTGGTGGTACAGCAGAGGAAGAAGCTGCTGATTATATTAAACAACACATAACAAAGCCGATCGTTTCTTATATTGCAGGTATAACAGCACCAAAAGGTAAGCGTATGGGGCATGCTGGTGCAATTATTTCTGGTGGAAAAGGTACAGCAGATGAGAAGATTACTGCTTTAGAATCGGTAGGTGTAAAAATTGTTCTTAGTTTAACTGAAATTGGTAAAACTCTTAAGAAGTTAAGAGATACTTAATAGCCTTCCTTTATGTTAATCATCTCTTTAGAGAGATTTCAATAAGTAAGTTTTAATATAATAATTAGCACATTATCTAGATAAGAATATTCTATTAATGGTTTATTGAAATTATTTTAGAAAATTTATTTCTAAAATAATAAAAATGAATTTTTGAAATTTTATTTCGAATGAATAAATTAAAGTAATAAATAACTAATGTTATTAAGTTTTATCTTTAACATAATATTTCTAACTAATGTTTAGTTATTATACTAATTTAGTTTTTATTTTACTTATAACATTCAATTTTATGATATCAAATATATGAATTATAACAAATATATAAATATATCAATAAAATATATAATATTTTATATTTTAATATAATTTAATTGTTATTTAAATATCTATAAACTAGTAGTTATGATATTTTATCGCTTATTTGTAAAAAAATTATATAAAATCTACCATTCTTATTCAAAAGAGGGTTAAGATATTTAATTTTATTGAAATATTACAATTACTGTTTCTTTAATTGTAACAGATTATCCCTATTCTTATCATTAAGATTTTGAATATACTTTTATTAGTCATAATGAAATCATTAATTTATATTATATTATATAAAAAATTATATATATATTCTATATTAGAAAGTGATCTTTTACTAACTTATTTTATTTATTCTAACAGATTTAATCATTGAATTCTAATTCGGAATTAACTTTTCATATAATTTATACTATATTGATGATATTTTTGATTCGTTATTGATAATTAAAGGATTAAAGATCCTTCTTAAAAGGAGAAATTTTTTCTATATTTTCTTTTGTTCGATTATTTGATTAAACTTAAAATAGTTAATTAGAATTATATATTTAAGTTTAATTTTATTTTTTTGTGTTATGGATCTTTTTACTAATAATTAATCTATAAAGTTAATTGTTTGTAATTATAACTTTGAAATCATTCAACTTCATATGTTTACTTTTCAATATTATCTTTGAATGAAGTGATATATAAATTGATTTTTTTATCATTAAGGGAATGGCTTGGTTGCGTTCGTAAGATATTTATCTTAAATATAAAAAATATTTATCATTTTTATAGAAAATTGATTTTTTAAATAATTTTTCATGATAGATTTTCAGAAAAATTTTTTGTTATTTTATTTTTATTTCATTCCTTTTATTAAAAGTTAATAAATCTAACTATAAGATGGATTATCTTCATAAGAACAAATTTGTTTGTATTAGAAACTAAATGAAAATACAACTATATTTTCTTTATTTAAAGTAATTTATAGAAAATATTAAAATGAAATATAAATTTAGAATAGGAGAACTTCCATGAGTAATAGTAATTATTAGATATGGTTATTAACATAACTGGTTTTTACATTTTTAAAATTTAAGAATGCAAATGTGAAGTTCATATCTGTAATAGGATTGAATCCTATAATTTATTAAAATCGTATAAGGATGATAAAATAGTCCCATGATATAGCAAGAAATTTTCTTTATGAATTATTTTATTAAAACGTTATAGATCTTATTTTACTCATTCAAATAAAATAATCTTAAATGGAGAATATACAAAATGGTTATTCCTTTTTAAGGATCTCTAGATTTTGTATTATAAATTTTGTATTATTATACTAATTTACAATTTTATTATTATTTGTTTTTTATATCATTCAAATTTTTTATATATAACTATTTTATCCAATAAAAGAGAGTTTGTTTTTTAAGCCATATCTTAATGTTCCATTACAATATTTTTCTATTAAATAAGATTCTTTATTACTGAATATAACTTTAAAAATATTTAAATTGTTAAATTTTTCTGATAAGTGATTTTGTCATTCATTATTAAATATTACAAAGACTAATTTCTTCAATGAGATTTTTAATATATGGAATCAATATGTTTTATTCTTAATATTTAAATTTGAACGTAAAAGGAATTTTGTAGTATTATAATAGATCTGTGATTATTATAATCAATAAAAATATTACTTCATAATCTTTAATAAATAATAGATTTCTTTATGTTTAATCATAAAGTTATGATATTTTATGATGTAATTATTAAATAATTTTTTATTTGATCTGTTTTTTCAATACCTAATATTTTGATATTATATTTGATATCTTATCATTATTTATATAAAACCAATACAATAATCAAATTATAATAAATCTTATTTACAGTTTATTAAAAATAGTTATTAATACTTTAATAAATATTTGTGTTCACTACTTATATTTATTCGATAATTTATATGGTCTATAGTATTCTCAGATTTTTATCTTGTAGTAATATTTAATTATATCTTCTATATTTTCAGTATTTTTAGATAAATAGATTTTAACTATCATTTTAAATGTAAAAATTCTAAATTTCGCAATATGTTCCCTTGGAACCATTAGTTAGAAACTTATTAGCGATTTTATTCCTATTTCTCTGAATATTAAAGTTTTTATAATTTTATTTAAAATTGAATTTTGTAATCAATGAGGAAATTGTATTTAGATTATATTTCTATTCTTTTGGTTTACTTAATCCTTATGGTTTTTATTAGTAGAGATTATTTTTAATACGAGAATAAATCATTTAAATCTCTATAACTATAACTTATCTTAAGATGCACACTTTTAGATGTAAAAGTTCATTTTACTTTCTTCACCTAATATCATCTTGATATAATAGCATTTTATTTATCTAAGATTTGCTAGTGCTATATATTTTGTTTTATATATGAAATTGATGGTAATTCTATTAAGGATAGAATTAGACATTATCCTATTTTTGATTTATTGTATAAAGAAGGTAAATCATTATCATGATTAGTTAATTTTTTAATAGTAATTCAAAATTCTATTTTGCATTACCTATATTTTTCTTATTTTTCAATATCAATTATGATCTTTAAAGAAAATTAATAAAGAAAATATATATTTTAATTTTTCAGTGATAATTGATCGTATTATTTTAAAGTTCAATATCAAAAGCTTTTTCCAATTTATTATATATAGTTTTTAATCATTAAATCTTAATGTCAATTAGATAATTTAATAGCTCTTCTTTCGAAGAAGATTTATATTAAAAATTATGTAAAAGGTTATGTTAGTAACATTTTTTCTATTATAAAATATTCGATTGAATTAATGAAAAAATTTTGAAAATAAGGAAGCATTCATTTCATTAATAAGTGAATAAATATAGTATTTCTTGTATTTTAAAAATGTATTTACCTATATTTTTTACTGAAATTAAATTACCTTTCTTTATGAAAGGTTCAGGTAATACTGTTAACAAAAATAAAAATATTTTTGAATAATAATTTAGATAAAATCTACTTATTAAGGTGTAAAGGTATAAAGTTCATTTCGGATTCTATATCTTTTCTATATGAAATTTTTATGCTTTTCTATTTCTAAGATTCAATATTATTTATCTAAAATACTATTTCTCTTTTTATATGCAAATGAAGAGGATTATTTTAAAGTTTGACAACTTTATTTGGGATAATATCTCTAATATTTAGTTTTTATTTAAAAATATTTAGTTTTATCTTTTGATTCATTATTTATTGTTTTAATCTTGTATTTGCAAGATTACTATCTTATTTTTTGTAATTTATATTATTTTAGTATGAGATTTATATTTCAATATTTTAAAATTTTTACTTATGAATCAGTCAATAAATGACTAGAATTTAAGTATAGTACAATAAGAGTGATTTATTAATTGATAAAAAAAAGAAAGAAAAATAAGTTATTTTTTATTTATTATATTTAATATAAGAAATAGCTAATGTTGATTTTGAAGATATACTTTAATAAGTACTCTAGACTATTCGTGTTTTCAAACCTATAGAATAGAAAATATCGTGAAAAATTTTAATAGTAAAATAACTATTGTTTTATTGATTTATTTAAAATAAAGATAATTAAAATTTCTAATTTTATTATCGCAAAGTTTAAATAGTGAGTAAGATGAATATCTTAGGATTATTTCTAAAAGCGGATTTTTTAGTTCAACTGATTATATTGATCCTAATAGGATTTTCTATTGTTTCTTGGGCTATTATTCTTCAACAAACAAAATCTTTAAATATAGCAACTAAGAAAATGGAAGCTTTTGAAAATTATTTTTGGTCTGGTACTGAATTATCAGACCTCTATAAAGAGTGTCAAATTCGACGTGATACATTAACAGGATTAGAACAGATTTTTTATTCTGGATTTAAAGAATTTTCTCGTTTACGTCTGATCTATTTTGATAGATCAGAGTCAGTGGTAAAAGGTACATCTAGAATTATGAGAATATCAATGAATCATGAGTTAGAGTTATTGGAGGCGTATATCCCTTTTTTAGCTATTGCAGGATCAGTTTCTCCTTATATTGGATTATTTGGCACCATTTTAGGAATTATGAATTCTTTCGTTTTTTTAGGTTCAGTTAAACAGGTGACATTACAAATGGTTGCTCCAGGTATTGCTGAAGCTTTAATTTCAACGGCAATTGGGTTATTTGCTGCTATTCCATCTGTAATAGCTTATAACAGACTGAATCTCAGACTTAATAAATTAGAGCAAGATTATGACAATTTTATAGAAGAATTTTTGGCTATTTTGTATCGAATAAATTTTGTTTCTGATAAACAATAAACAAAGAAGAGAAAATAGATGTTACGAACTCGACATAAACGTGAATTTAAAGCTGAAATTAATATAGTTCCTTTGTTGGATGTTCTATTAGTATTGTTATTGACCTTTATGGTAACTTCTCCAATCATTTCGCAAAATCTAAAAGTACAACTACCTAATATTCCACAATTAGGAATTCTATCGGATAATCATCCTAATAATCTACCTATTATTCTTGAAGTATCTAGAATAGGGAAATACACTGTTATTATTAATGGTGATCGAAAAAAAATTTTATCACTAAACCAAATTGAAGCAATAACAAAAGATGCTTTAGCAAAAAATTCACAGACTATTTTTTTAATTGGTGGTGCTAAAGATATACCTTATGAAGAAGTTATTAAAGTCCTAAATACACTTTATCAGGCTGGTATTAAATCAGTTGGATTTATGACAAACCCTATTTGATTTAATTGCATAATTAGTTATTTGGAAATAAATTTTGAAAAAAATAAAAGAGCAAAAAAATAAATTAAGTCGCTCTGTCGTGTTCTCTATTGCGCTCCATTTTTTAGTATTTGCTTTTATTATTCTAGGTTCATTGAATGAAATTATTAAAATTGATAGTGATAGTAAAGATAGTAAAGTGATTGATGCAATCATGATTGATCCAATCTCTGCAATAGAGCAACATTACCAGTTTCAAAATCAAAAAAATAACAAAAAAAAATATCCTAAAGATCAAAAAGAATTACAAAAAAAACAGAAAGAAGAACAAAAACCATTAAAAAAAATGATTGATAACGAAAATATTAAAATAGCACGAAAAATAGAGGAGCAACACTGGC
>JBHEQT010000014.1:0-31214 GCA_046530785.1 Arsenophonus sp. | reverse complement strand
TTACTCTCAGTAATTTTAACGATATAGTCTTTACAATTTTTATATTTACAGATTTATGATATTATTTATGCATAAACAGTAGGAGATAAAACGGTATTTCTAGATATTCCTCACTGTTTCTATACAACAAAAAGAGGTTCTAACATTTTCTCTGTAACGAGTTTCTTTTATTTTGATATACGATGTATAAGATTTATACCTAAATAAATAATTTTACCCCCCCTTATATCTTTTATTTCAAAAAAATAAATATTTTTATTTCATAAAATATTTATTCCATATAAAATATAGTTACTGTTAATTATAACAGTAAAAATATATTTTTTGGTTAGTGAAGGAATACCAATCATTATTTGGTATGGTGAAAATTTAAATATTTTAATAATTCAAAAAATAAATAAGTTCACAAAAATAACTCTTATCATTAAAAGAGTATTTCTATTAAAATTTAATATTAGAATGAAAGATTCTAGAGAGAAAATGCTATTAAACAATATGTTATATCATATAAAATAATAATGGAATTAAGTTATGAATATCTTATAGATTAAATATATCAAGTAATTTTAAGATTAATAAAAAATTTAGAATTAAAACCTTACTGTTTACTATCTACAATAGAGTAGGATGTTTTATTAAAAATTAATAGTATAATATACTTTATATATTAGTATATTATATACAAAAAATTATAAATAGATTTAAAAAAGATAAGCCTCAATAAATTTTGTAGATTCTGCTAAATATTATGCAAAATTGCTATTTAAATCTTAATAAGAAGAGTTATTCCATATTTTTATCATAAAATTATAGATAAATAAATATATGTAAATACTTATGATTTAAAAGAAGAATTTTCAGGAAAAATATACTTATAAATAATTATATTTTACTAATAACGTTAAGAAATATTACTACTATTATAGTAAACTTCTTATCTTCATCTAAAGGAGATATATATCTCCAGAAAATTGTAAAAACAGTATAATTTTACTCAATTCTCATTCTATACTAATGGATAAGTGATATTCTTTTTCTTTTATTCGTATTAGTTATATAATGTATTCAATTTATATAAATAAGATTGATATCCGTAAACATATCGAGAATATTCAGTTTTTAATTTTCTAAATTATTTTGAGAATGAGGGTGGAATAATATTTGAAAAATAAGAATAATATGGGTTATAAGTTATTAAATATCTTAAAATTTATCCTTTCCTCAAAAACGAATTAATCTTATTTTAGAATAAAATAAAGTAATATAATCTGGTTCAGTTATTTCTTTAAATCAATTTATAATTCTAGTTTAATTTTATTATCTATAAATCCCGATTATCTTTTTACTAGTTTTTTCTTTAAAAAATTTTGAGGATATAATAAATTTTTAATTTTTAACTTCAAAATTAAGTTTTCTTTTATATGATGAATTATATAGTATATTTCTAAATTTCATATAAAATATGACAAGATTTAAGATATTATATTGTAAGGCTTTGATAAAGATTTTATCTTATTGCAAATAGAAATATAAATTTCTGTGAAGATAATACTTAAAAAAGATCATTTTAATATATATTTTAAATTTTCAACAATATCGCTATATTCATTATCCTTTTTATTAATTACTACAGGTGTTGATGTTTTAATTAGTATTTAAAATTAAACATAATTTACTAAAATGTCGCATGATGTAAATAATTACTTGATGACGATTTAATATAGTAATTATCAATATAGATTGATTTTTTAAACATTGACAAGATATGAAGATTTTATAAATTACCTTTCATGCTAATTTACAAAATAACCTTTACTTAAATAAAAGTCAGTAATCAAGAAATGATTTTTCTCATTTACTAATATCAATAAATTTATAAAGCAAAAAACTTAATCATAGAAAATAAATCCATATTAATAATAATATTTTTTTTAATTAATTCTGTTATTAGTTTTCAAATGATAAATTATACATAATTCATGAAAAGAATAGAAATTCCTTTGAATTTTATCCTTATATAACCTTTCGTAAAAAATATGAATTAATTATTTTATAATAAATTTATTAATTTATTACTAGATTTCATATCTTAATTAAATAAATAATATGGGATTCGATTTTTTATAAGAATAGTTTTAACAATGTATTATTTATTATGGATAAGTGCAGAAAATATGTTTTTGTCTTGCTTAAGGGGATAATTAGTAATTTAATATTTTAATATTTAATATGATTTGTAGGTTTTTATTATTAATAGCAATAGATATTAAAATACTCCTCTAGAGTTATTTGGTTGGATAACTAGTAATATAACAGATAAGATTTAAGTTAATAATTTAAGTATACTCTTTTAATATAATAAAACTATTTTGTTGAGTACAATATTTTTCATGTTTTTACTTTTTAAATTTATATTAATTAGTTATAAAAACCAGTTTTATGAAGTATATAAATATTGATCTTATATTTTGTTTTATTTTCATAAATAAAACTTTTAATTTAAAGAAATTTTCAAATAAATTGATTTTAGAGAGGATAAAGATATCATATCATTTTTTTTCAAAAAAACCATGGTAAAGGTGTACTTATAATAATAAAATTTTTTATTAAAATGTAGATCTAAGAATTGAATTTAAGTAATTTATAGTATATTATAAACCATTGATATTCATCAGAAATAAAATAACAGTAAAATTTTAAGATATAAATAAAAAGTTATTTATTATTCATGAACTTACATAGTCATATAAAATTTTTCTGATTCTGTTTTTTCACAATTATAGTTTTTATAGAAACAACATTTATAAAAGTAAAATCTATAATTGATTATTATTCATAACAAGGTTAAGAGTTTTTTCTTACAAGGAAATTATTTTAATAAAAAAGTAAAATTTTAAGTTATTTTCCGGTATTAAAATTTATATTTTTTTTAAAAGATTAAATTTATATTGTGGTTTTAATATTAGTTTAGATGCAAAAACTTCACATCATAATCAAAATAAAAAATTGTTATAAGATAAAAAATCAACTATTTCTTAATTTATATTTCAAGATTTTAAATCTTTCCTTCTATACATGGAAACAAAAGAGGAAGATCTTTCAATTGTTAAATAATAAATTAGAATAAATAAATTGTATTCTTTATGTTTTAAAACCATTTAATCTGAAGTAAATAAATAAAATTTCGGATGATGATATAAACTTTATAAGAGGATAGAATTTATTCATTAATAAAAGAATTATTTTTTTCATGTCCTATTTTATAATAAATAATCAGAAAATTAAAAATTTTTATATTTTAAATAGAAATATACTAATATAATTAAAGTTGTACAATAACAATCATTTAATAAAAAAAATAACTGAATTTTTTAGAATTTATGATTTATATTCTTCAATTAGTTTAATTTTTTGTATTTATTTTCAAAATCTTAAATTTCATTTAATTAATTACTCTGTAAATATATACTAAAAAGAGATATATTATTACTTATTTAACTGAATCTAGCTATACAATTGAGTATAAGTTTAACTGATAAAATATTTTATAAAAATTTATTTCCTACTTTAGTTAGGCTTTAATTAAAAATCAAATTTTGATATGGTGTTACTTATCTAAAATAAATAAAAAATATGTTTTCCTAGTTCAATTCTTTATATTTTATATAAATTTAAAATTAATAATACGAAAATCATTTTTGTATTATCCTTTTATAAAGTTATTAAGGTATATGAGATCGAAAGTTTAATTGTGATGCAGAAAGATCAACTTCATTATAAATGGAGAATTTTTAGGTGAAAATTAACGGGTCTACTAATTTAACGAATAATATCAAAATATTATTTTATTTAGAATGGATAATACGATAGTTTTTAATAAAAGTACTGATTAGTTATGTTATAACGCATGTGTATAATGATCATTACTTTATTATAATTATTTTTATTATTATAAATTCTTTAAATCATAGAAAAGAGATTAATACTCCATAGAGTATTAAAAATAGAAAAATCAAAAGTTATAAAAATACTTTCTCGCTATTATATATACTCTCGTAGAAAAATAGAAAGTTTTATTCAATCCGGATAGGATCCAGTGTTAACAGTCAATTAGTGATACTGGATATCCGATAAAAGTTATATCTAATACTAAAATTCTTTTAGATGATTTTCTTTTGAAGATCAAAAAATCGGATAAAACAGTTTGTCCGAATGTTAGCTTATTATAATCCAGAAGGAAAGTTATGTATTCATAATTATTCAAAATATCGTCTAATTGTGTATTTGATCGTTTACTTAAATTAAATAGTTCTCAATGGATTTCGATAGAACAATTAGATATAAATATTTATGGTTTATTATTATAATTACTAGAGATGAAGAATTAGCTAATTGTTTAATACCTTCATTTTATGAAATTAAACGTGAATATGTAGTGCGTGGTTTTGGTGAAATTAATGATGCTAAAATTCATCAATTAATAAAAGGTATTCAACTGGAAGATGGTGAAGCTAATTTTAAATTTTTGAAATTTTGTAGTGGAAAAGGAAGAAATCAATGGTTTAATATTACTTTGATTGAGAATACATAATTGTGAAGCAAGAAGTTTATGGGAAGGCTCTAGGAATACAATTACCTGCCTCATCCGAGTTCCTTATGGTGATATCCGAGTTCCTTATGGTGATATTTATCTACCAAAAAGATTATTTAAAGGAAGATGGAAAACAATTAGGTTTAGTAAAAATTAATTATTTATATCAATTAGTTAATCTTACTGCATTTAATAAACTACAAATTATCGATCAAACAAAATAAATTCCTTATTAAAGTAAATCAAATTCCTATTGCTATAAAACAGTATAGAGAATTTTCTTCGTTTCAGCTAGAAAAATAAAAAGAGACTAAAATAAGGAAAAGTTCAATACCTTTTTTCCTGTTAAAATAAATAAAATTCAAAGGTAGTGCTTATATTAATACTTACTATTAATTTAATTAATTTAGTTACTTCTTTAATAGGTAAAAGAATTTCTTTATAAGTATAAAAAGATAATTAAGATAATGAATTGTATAAAATATATTACTAAGGAAAATTTTATTGATTTTATCATTAATAGATAACTCATTTAAAAATAATAAATATTTATATTTTTGAGAAAAAGAATGAATAAATAAAAGTTTGTGAATTATTTCATTAGAAATATACTTTACAATTACAAATTTCAGTAATGATGATAAAATCATATCCATATTAATAATCTATAATATAGAGTAAAGTATAAATCTATATGGAAACATTATGCCCCCAATATATTTATAATATTAGCGAAAGTTTTATTTATAGAATTTTTTATGAAAAAGTAATTTTTCTTGTGATAAATATTACAGAGAATTCCAAAAAAAAATAATTATAAAATTATTAATTAAAATAATTATTTTTGAATTTGATAATTCCGTATTTTACTTAATAGTAATTTTTACAATTATTAGTTTTATACACTAATGTTAAATTTTATTTTTTTACGATTATTATTCTATTCATTAATACAAATTCTTTGATACGATCTTCTTGTATTAAGTAAATATATATTAGAATAAAATTTATTAGATTTTTAAATTCAATAATGAACAGTATATCACCTTTCATTTATGTTATTATTTTTATATTGATAAAATTAACCATTTAATTAGTATTTAATAATTTAAAAAATAATAGTTAAAATTGATATTTTCTGTTTCAGATTTGAAAATTGAGTAATCACGAAAATTAGTACTCTCTTATATGCTAAGACTTAAAATTATTAGTATTAAGAATTGATTTGATTCATAATTAGAATATTTAATGAAGATATTTTATTTTTTCAGTTTGAATTTTATTCTGAGTAAAATTTATATAAAATCCTATAAAATTAAATAGATATAATCTTCTTATCTAGAAAAATTGATCTCTCCCTTAAAAAATTGATAAATCTCTTAAAATAATAAGTTTTTATTTTTGATGCATTTTAATTATATGATTATCGCATAAAATAGATTAGTAAAAAAACAAGATTATAAACTGTTTTATTTTTTCACAAAATCTGATTTTTTAGCTTTATTTTTCCTTAATCAATAAAGGTATAAAAGTATTTATATATTAAAAATCAAATACTTTCTATCAAAAAAGATATTATTCTTAATAGGATTAATATCCTTCTTAGGAAAATACTTGGCATACCCATCTTCTCTCTAATTATTTTTTCTTACTTAATTTTTTATTTTGCATATCGATTATTTTTGATAATTACATCAATAACACATAAGATACACTATCTTTTGTAGGATAGAAGGGAGATTGATACTGATTATTTAAAAAATTATAAAATACCACCTCATATTTAATTATATAAATGATATTTCGTATAGAAGTTTTTTCTTTTGAAAAATATACTTTTTATTGACTCTGAAATTGCACAAAAAGAACTGATACTAATTACGATAATCACGAATATATTTTAGATTGATATCGGATAAGTACATTTTCTAACTTTTTAGGAAAACAAAATTGACATCAGTGTTACTTAATTATTTTAAAAGATAAAAATCCTCTCCCATGATTATTTACTTCTTAATTTTTTCCAAGTTATGGAAAGATAAATATTACGATTCTGATTTAATTTTTATTATTAATAATAAATACATTTATAGAAAAGTTTAATTTAATTCCAATTTTTGGATAAAAATTAAAAAAGATTTAATCTACAAATAAAGTAATATCTTTATATTAATCAGAGTTTTTAATTAAAGATTTTTTAAAGTTTGTTTAATATAATTAAGAGTGCGCTCCACTATCAATTATACAGTCAACTAAAATTGGATAATCTGAGATCTTATTTCCCATTATTTATTAATCTTTTTACCTTACTCATAGAAGTTTATTGAAATTTTTATTAAAAAGATTTACTTGATGTGGTTTCTGTAAAAAAGAACTGGACGATTAAAAAAAAATATTTTCTGAGATATATTCTTCTGCTCTACCGTGTAGACTAATATTCACACTATATTATAAATTTCGTCTATTCTTGATCTTACTATGTACAAAAATATTATAGTAAATATTTTATTTTATTCATTTTCTATTATGAAAAAGAAGTTTTAAGGAGATATTCCCCCTACTCTATTAATTAGATTTTATTTTAATAAAATAAAAGAATTTAAATAGAGAAAATTAATAAAATATTTTGTTCCATTCTTAGGATGGATCATATCTATAATATGTAATACAGCACTTAAGATAATAATAATTTTTAGTTAATGTTAGTTGCTAATTTATGATATTATAATTAGATTGTCGTTAACAAATAAATCAAATGGTATAAATAGAAATTAAAGATATAAATTTATTCTAAAAATAGTTTTATTATTTAATTCTATTTTAGTTTTGAGGTTTTTAAAGATTAAAAATAAGATTGTAAAATAATATAATAAATTAAAATTCTATTTTCGTCCGATGAAATCGAATAGGATTTCTAAATAAAAATGATTTTTAGTTAAATAAAAATCAGTTTTATTTTTGTAATTTAATATTATATTTTTGCTTTTGATTGCTGAAATTTATTAATCAGAAATTATAAGTACTTTAGTAAATTTTAGTTACAATGCTCTCATTGTTTATCTTTTTTAAAGAAGGATTATAGAATTGTGGAATTTTTTTCATCGTATGGATTATTTTTTGCTAAAATAGTAACAATACTTGTTGTGATTATATTAATTTCGTTAGTTATTTTTAATTTTGGACAGCGTAAAGATAATAAAAAAGGTAATTTAAAACTTATTGATTTAAGTGAATCTTATCGAGAACGTCAACGTGAAATGCAACGGGTTAAGATGAGTGATCCTGAGTATAAATCTTGGTTAAAAGAGTATAAGAAACAACGTAAAACTGAAGAAAAAAAGAAAAAAATGGAATCTAAAGTTGGTCAAATTACGCTAAAAAAACCTTGTTTTTTTGTGATTGATTTTAAAGGGAGCATGAATGCTCATGAAGTTAATTCATTACGTGAAGAAATTACCGCAATCTTATCGATCGCTGATAACAAAGATGAAGTTTTACTTAGACTTGAAAGTCAAGGTGGAGTTGTTCATGGTTATGGATTAGCTGCTTCTCAATTAAATCGTTTACGAGAAAAAGGCCTTAAATTAATTGTTTCTGTGGATAAGGTAGCGGCAAGTGGAGGTTATATGATGGCTTGTGTTGCCAATCGTATTGTGGCGGCTCCCTTTGCTATTATTGGTTCTATTGGTGTAGTTGCACAAATACCAAATTTTCATCGATTACTGAAAAAAAAGGATATTGATATAGAATTACATACAGCAGGAGAATATAAACGTACACTGACTTTATTTGGTGAAAATACCGAAAAAGGACGTCAGAAATTTGCACAAGATTTAAATGAAACACATCAACTATTTAAAAATTTTGTGCATCAAAAACGACCAACCCTTGATATTAATGCTGTCGCAACAGGTGAGCATTGGTACGGTATTCAAGCAAAGGAAAAAGGATTAATTGATGAGATAGGAGTTAGTGATGATATTATCATTAAGCAAATTGATATTCGTGAAATTATTGAAGTGACTTATACTCCCTCTAAGAGTTTTATTGATCGTTTAATGGATAGTATTATGAAAAATTCAGATAAATTTTTAATAGACTTCTGGAAAAAAGATAAAACCTCTATTTAAAAGAATGATTTTAGAATAAATACAGGAATTTTTCATCCTATATTTTTAATGCTCTGATAATTAAATTTTTAAAAAAGTAATTACTTAAAAAAGTAAGATTAAATATATTTCAATTGAAAATTAATTTTTTATAAATTTTCAATTATCTAAACTAAGAACTCTGTTATTTTATATAATTTATTAATTTTTTATTATTTATTCACTTCTTTAATAAGGAAATTTAATAACTATAAAAACATATTAAATAAAATTAAGAGGAGGTTTTTTATGATTTTATCATATTAAGTACAATTTTTGTTATTTACTATAATTGCACTTTTATTTTTGTGTTGTTAACAAGAATTATATTGTTGATTTATGATCACAGCATAAATTTAAAAAATTTGAAGAAGTATTTTTAAGTAAAAATCTATTACATTATAAATTTAACAAAAATTAAATAGATTTAATTAGATTTAACTAGAAAGTCAGTACACTTAAATACTATTTAGGTAAAGATAACTATGGGTAAACCTCTTGTTATTGTAGAGTCTCCGGCAAAAGCCAAGACAATTAATAAATATCTTGGTAACGACTATATTGTTAAAAGCAGTGTAGGACATATACGTGATTTGCCAAAAAAAGGTGGTTTCATCTCAGAAAAAAATATAAATTCAATCAAAAAGATTAAAAAAACAAAAAAAGATGAACATGAAGAACTTGTAAATCAAATAGGGGTTGACCCATATCATGGATGGAAAGCTAATTATCAAATTTTACCAGGAAAAGAAAAAATAGTTTCTGAATTAAAATATTTAGCTTCTAACGCTGAACATATATATTTGGCAACAGATCTAGATCGGGAAGGAGAAGCTATTGCTTGGCATTTACGAGAAGTAATTGGTGGTGATAACCATCGTTTTAGTCGAGTGACTTTTAATGAAATTACTAAAAATTCTATAAAAAATGCTTTTGATAATCCTGGTGAATTAAATATTGATCGTGTTAATGCTCAACAAGCTCGTCGTTTTTTAGACCGTGTTGTTGGTTATATGGTTTCACCATTATTATGGAAAAAAATTGCTCGCGGTCTTTCTGCTGGTCGTGTTCAATCAGTAGCTGTATGTCTTATTGTTAAACGAGAACGTGAAATTAAAGAATTTATTCCACAAGAATATTGGCATCTTTATGCCGATTTACGTACCATTGATGAAACATTAATTCGAATGCAAGTAACACACAAAAATGGTGATCCTTTTAAACCTTTGATCAAAAAAGAAATTGATGTTGCTGTTGCATTATTAAAAGATGAACACTATCAGATCTTAAATATCGAAGATCGACGAATAATTAGTAAACCAAACGCTCCATTTATTACTTCAACTTTACAGCAAGCTGCAAATTCTCGTCTTGGTTTTAGCGTTAAAAAAACCATGATAATAGCACAAAAGCTTTATGAAACAGGTTATATTACATATATTCGTACTGATTCAACTAATCTAAGTCAGGATTCTTTAAGAATGTCTCGTAATTATATTAAGAATAAATTTGGTAAAAGATATTTACCTAAAAAACCTAATATTTATATCAATCAAAAAAGTTCTCAGGAAGCACATGAAGCTATTCGTCCCTCTAATATTAACGTTAATATTGATAATTTAAAAAAAATGGAAGTGGACTCTAAAAAATTATATCACCTAATTTGGAATCAATTTATTGCTTCTCAAATGAGACCGGCAGAATTTGATTCAACGGTATTAACTGTTAAAGCTGGAGATTTTGAATTAAAGGCTAAATGGCGTATTTTTCTTTTTGATGGTTGGACTAAAATTATTCCAGTATTACAAAATACTGATGAAGATAAAATTTTGCAAATAGGAACAGTTGGAAGTTATCTTGAATTAAATAAATTATCTTATAGCCAACACTTTACTAAACCACCTTCACGTTTTAACGAAGCTTCACTAGTTAAAGAGCTAGAAAAACGTGGAATTGGACGACCATCAACTTATCCAATTATTATTTCAACTATTCAAGACAGAGGATATGTAAAAATTAAAAATCGTCATTTTTATTCTGAAAAAATAGGTGAAATAGTTACTGATCGATTAGATGAAAA
The DNA here is from genome assembly GCA_046530785.1 of Arsenophonus sp. Taxonomy (GTDB): domain Bacteria; phylum Pseudomonadota; class Gammaproteobacteria; order Enterobacterales; family Enterobacteriaceae; genus Arsenophonus. The sequence continues at coordinate 20,395 of JBHEQT010000014.1, read as the reverse complement.
TTTTAGTGAGTTAATAAATTATGATTTTACTTCTAGAATGGAAGATCAGCTTGACTTGATAGCAGAAAATCGCATCAACTGGAAGAGTGTATTAGATAATTTTTTTTCTCTTTTCATTAAGAAACTTGAAAATGCAAATAAGGCGCCTGAGGAAGGCGGAATGCGATTAAATTCAATGGTATTGACATCAATTGAATGTCCTGATTGTCAAAGACAAATGGGGATTAGAACCGCTTCTACTGGTGTTTTTCTAGGATGTTCTGGTTATAATTTGGCAGCAAAAGACTGTTGTAAAAAAACAATTAATTTAATTTCTGAAAATAAATTATCTAATTCCTTAGTAGAAGAAAGAGAAGATATTAAAAGATATATTTTTAAACATAAACGAAGATGCTATAATTGTTCTACTGTGATGGATAGTTATTTTATTAATAAAAAACGAAAACTATATATATGTGGTAACAATCCTTTATGTAGTGGTTATGAGATTGAGGAAGGTGAATTCCACATTAAAGGATACGATGAACCTGTTATTGAATGTGATAAATGTGCTTCAGAAATGCATATCAAAATAGGACGATTTGGAAAATATATGGAATGTATAAATGAAGACTGTAAAAATACTCGAAAAATCTTAAAGAGTGGTCAAGTGGCTTTAGTTAAAGAAAATCCTATCCCCCTTTCGGAATTATCTTGTGAAAAATCTGATGCTTATTTTATGTTAAGAGATGGTGCATCAGGAATATTTTTAGCTGCTAATACTTTTCCAAAATCAAGAGAGACCCGCGCACCTTTTGTTGAAGAGTTAATTCGTTTTAAAGATCGGTTACCAGTTAAATTTAATTATTTAACTTTAGCTCCATCGGTAGATCCTGATGGAAATAAAACAATTATTAAATTTAGTCATAAAACTAAACAACAATATATTTCCTCAAAAAAAAATGGTAAAGCCACTGGATGGAATGCATTTTATATAGATGGTAAATGGATAGAAAAATGAATTTTTCATCTTTTCATCTAATTAAAGAAATTACTAAAAACATAATATAATACTTTTTAGTGTAGGTTGTCGTTTCAATTTATAATAACGATTATAATATATAAATATCTTATATGGATAATAGAAAATATTTTAAAGATTTATTTAGTTAAAATTAAATATAACAATGGTAGTGTTGATTATAATAGATGTTAGTTTTGAGTTTTAAAAACTATAAATAAAATTAAATAGAATATTTATTAATATAATATTTTATGAAATTCAAAGATAAATATTCAGATTATCTAAGAAATACTCTCTGATATTTAAAAAAATAGTTTACTTTTAAATAAAATTTATTTTTATATCATTTAAAATTAATTTATAAAAATTTAAGAAAATCAAGATAAGTTTTTATCTTTTATTTTTTAAAATAATTTACTCATTTAATAATAATTTATAAAATAATATAAATAATTTTTTATTTATTTAGAATTCTAATTCTATTTAGTATTTATTAAAATAAATAATTTTATAAAAACAATAAGTTATTAAATAATTAATTTTTATTTAATTTATAAGAATACTGAGTAATCTTAAATTTCAGAAATCATGTTAGATTATAAAGATTAAAAATTATGATTTAAAGATTTTATTAAAAGATGAAACATATATGCATCAGAAATAGATATAGAAAATATATATTCATATTTTTAAAAATAAATTAGAAGTGAAAAATTATATGTACTGTGTGGATAGTTTACAGTAATTAACTCAAATATTTCTATCTAAAAAAATTATTAAATAACAATCACTCAAGAAATAATAATAAAACTGAGTATTATTTAAAATTCTTTTGTGAAATATCTTAATTATTATTAAGAATATATTATCTATTATTACCATATTCTTTCAAAAAAGAATTTTCTTCTCCTATTATTAAATGAATTTATTGAGCAATTATTTATATATTTATTGTATATAACCCATGCAATAGTTCTCTCTCTGATAGAAATTATTCAAGATTTCAGTAAATATATAATGGTGACTTTATTATTTCTAATTGCTACTTAATTATTATTTTTTTAAAAAGAAGTAAGATACTAACTTTTAGTTATTCGAATCGATTGATTTTTTAAAAATTATAATTCTTTATACAAAAATAAAAATATTAATTTTAAATGAAATTACCTTCATATTAACTTATTGATTTATACCAATAATTTTATAAATTAATTTTTTAATTAGCGGATGTTTTATAATATTTTTATAAAAAATTCTCTTGTTGATAAACATCCTGATCCTATTAATATTTATATAAGATATAATTAGATATAGAAATTATTATTAATATCTCATCTGACCTTAATCAAAGATAAAGGATTATTTATTGATTAATATATAGAGGTAAATTTAATTACAGGATCAAATAAACTATTTAATTAAAATAGTTATTAATTAGGTACATATAAAATTTTTATTTCTCTTTTACGATATTTAAGTCTTAATATGTTTTAATAAATAGATTTCTTGTATATTTATATGAACAAATTAAAAGTATTTTAAAAAATTAAATTTTTTCTACTAATCGTTTTATTTTTTATATTTTAAAAATTTTTTATTAAAAAACTATTTATTGTTAATATTTTATATTATTATTAATATAATTATATTTATTAATTAGTAAGGTTACTTAATAAAAGTATTTTAACATCTTACTTTTATAAGATATGTTATATTCTAATAATTTAGATAAAAAAGGTTATTTTATTAAGTATAAGAAATTGATTTTTTATCCCATATTCTTCTCTCTGGAGAAGAAACCATCTTTGGAATACTTTAGTTTTCCTATACTAAAAAATAATAGTGATATTTTAAATCTGGAAAATATACTTAAATTACTTTTTAAAAATTTGTTTCAATATTTTGAAAATATATCTTTTTACGTTAAAACTTTTTAAGTTATATTTAATTAATATTATTTTAAGGTATAATGAAATTAATTTTTTTTTAAATCAATCCGTTGGTCTGAATTTTAATGCAGGATTTTACTAGAATATCAAAAGTTGTTGATCTCTCTTCAATATATGAAGTTATATAATTAATTTATATAGTTTTAATAAAATAAATCCTTTTTCTTAAATATATTTAAGTATTAATCATTCTGTTATAAATTATGAATTTTATCATTAAATCTTTTAGTAAAAATAAAAAGGATTTAAAATAAAATGTAATTATAAACCTTATTTATTTTGTGTTGTAAACACGAAAGAATTTAATTGTTTTAGAGTTAGCTCTCTCTGAACAAATGTTTTTATTAGAAAAATCTGGAGAACTTTAGGTAAAGGCACCTTGGTACTAATTAAAAGATAAAGTTATTTATATATTTAAGTATACTTGATTTATAACGATTGTTATATGGCGATGAGAAAAATAATTCGATGGTAGTTTTAGGGAGTAGAAAAGTATGGATCTTCCTCCTATACGATATTAAGATAACCGATTTTATATTTATTCTTAATATTTTTAATATTAAATTAATTACTAAAATTAATAAAAAAGAATCATCATAAATTTAGTTTTAATTGTAATAAAAATAATTCATAAATTTGAAGTAAAATAGAATTTTTTGATTTATTTTAATGATGTAATTAATTTATCTGTCAGAGAATGAAATTCTCATTTTAATATATCAACTAAATATAATTTTCAGCCTTTTAAAATCAGGTTAATTATATTCCATAAACATAGTATTAGATTAGAGGAAATAAATTTCCTTTAGCTAAAACTTAAAGTAATACAAGAATTACATTGTTATTAGATGAATAAATCTATTTTATTGATTATTTAAGATTAAATTCAGTATTGATTCAATCAAGTAAGTCTAAAATGTCTTAATTTTCATTAATATCAGAATTAAATTAATAAATTTTTTCATCTTTTAAAGATTCAGTAAAACTTAAATTAAATAAATTAAAAAAGAGATTTTCATTATATCATTCTGTTTAATAGTAAAATCTTCAGCTTTAAGACAGTAGAATTATTTATTGTTATTTCTGCAATAAGTTTTGTAGAAATAATTTAAACATAAATATTTAATTAATAGAGATAAGGTTTTATCCAGGAATAAATAATTAAAAAGAAATTATCTTAAAAAATAAAATTACAAGAGTAAAATGATAATACGAATTATTTATTTCTTTTCTTTATAACCATTATATTTAAGATATTCTCAGAAGTTTGGAGATTAGAGATAATTTATACTTTAACAGATAATACAATAATAAATCTTGATAAACTTAGTTATTACGGAAAGATAAAATATTAAAAATGTATTACTAAAAATATTTTTATATTTTCCAAAAAATTACTAATACAGTTATAATTAGTAAAATTTTAGATATATTCTAAAAATAGAATACGATTTTTGATAGTGGGTATACAGTAAAGATAGATATCAAAAGTTTAAACAGTTATTTCATAATAAATAAATTTTAATTTATATTCATATTCCATATTTTGATGGAATGATTTTTTATTGTCTACAATAATCATTGATATTTATAAGGTTTTTCCTCATAAATCTTGAAATTTTAGGTGATTTTGTTAGAGTTGACAAAATAGTCATCATTATTGAAAATATTAAAAATATTGTGGATTGGATTCTTGTTTAGAGCTTCTTTCATAAAGAGAAATTTTAATTTCTACTATTCAATATTCGGTAATTATGAAAATACGATAAGAGATAGATTTCAAATCATATATATTCATAATGAAGGGTATACTTTGGTATTAAATAATAATTTATTTGATATATCTCCATATAAACTCAGATAAATTATTTATGCTAGACTTTTATATAACTTCAGAAAATAAATAACATTAACTATTATACTTTTGAGGGGATATTTTTTATCCACAATCCTTAATTTTAGGATTAATGATCTTTATCAAAAGTAGTTATTACTATTGATATTATGAACAAATTTATCTTTCTAATTTGAATAATATAGAGATTTTAATCTTTAGAATTTCCTTTTAATATAAATTTTAAAAATTTAAAATTAATTGATAATAAGACAATTAAAATTATTATTGTAATAAATTATTACTGATGGAAATCGGATTGCATGCTAAAAATAATTATAATTTCTAAAATTGATAAGATAATTAAATCATCATAATTTAATTATGGACGCTATTTAATTTTTTATTCCTTAAATAATAAAATAAAGGGATATAATTCAATAAAATTTTATAAAAATAAAAGTTTTGATTATATATAGATAGCTGATTAATTAATTATTTTTACTACTTACTACTATTAGATAGTATATGACCTAATTTTCTTTCTTTTACATTTAAATAATTACTATTCTTTGGATTACGCCCAACAATGAGCGGAACTCGTTCTACTACATTGATTTCAGCCTCTCTCATTATTTCTAATTTTTTAGGATTGTTAGTTAATAGTCTTACTTCATTTATAGCTAGTAATTTATACATATCAGCACAGATAGTAAAATCACGCTCATCAGGTTTGAATCCTAGTTTTAAATTAGCTTCAACAGTATCTAGGCCTTGATCCTGCAAAGAATAAGCGCGAATTTTATTTAATAATCCGATATTACGCCCTTCTTGACGATGGTAAAGTAAAACTCCACGACCTTCTTCTGTAATTTGTTTGAGTGCTGCTTTTAGTTGAAAACCACAATCACAGCGTAAACTAAATAAAGCGTCTCCAGTCAAACATTCTGAATGGATTCGAGATAAAACTGGTTTTTCATCAGTAATATCACCATAAATAAGTGCTATATGATTATTACCATTAACGACTTCTTCAAAACCAACAAGTAAAAATTCTCCAAAAAGAGTAGGTAGTTTAGATTCAGCTATATATTTTAGCTGCATAGTATTATTCATAATAATAAATTAAACTCTAAATTTAAAATTAAGTAAAAATTCCTCAAAATAGTTAAATATAATTATTAAATTAATTTAACCAACATATCTTACTAAGTTTTAGTGAACCTCCTATTATTAACAGCTGAATTATATGTGTATATTACTACAATATAACTAGTAAAAAATTAACTATTTTAATTATAAGCACATTTTATTTATCAATTTAGATTAATATTTAGTGATTAATAGGAATAAACCAAAATAAATAAATTTTCTAACTGTTTATATTTATTTATTAAAGTATCTAATGATAATATCATCTTCTTACAGTGAAATAATTTCACTAAGGAATTTTCCTTTATATTTATTTGTGAAAATTAGAATGATATGAAAAAATTTTTTATAACTGATTTTTCTGTCTATCATTTAAATGGTTTATTTAAATAAAAGAGAGTTTGATAGAACTTGCTTTCTTTATTTAATTATCAAATATTGAGTTAACAAAAGAAAAGTGATTTAAGAACTTTTCTATCATTAAACAATAATAGGAAAAAATGTGAAATGTTTTTTAATAATATTACTTGCTATAATTATTTTTATAGTTTCTGTAATACTTGGGTCAAGTAATAATCAGATAATAACATTTAATTATTTGATTGCAAAAGGCAACTATCCAATATCGACATTATTAGCAGTTTTTTTTATCGTGGGATTTGTTCTTGGTTGGCTTATTTGCGGGATATTCTACGCTAAGGCGATAATTTCATTATTAAATGCAAAACGTAAAATTAAACGATTAGAAAATTAATTAGCTAAATCACCTCAAAGTAAATATGGAACTGAAGTGATGTTTATCATAAATCAAAAGATAATTTTTTATTAAAAATTCTGTTTCTGTTTCTGTCTATTTCCTCTTCCTATAGTTGGTATATATTAGAAGAAAAGTGCTCAACAAGATAAAAAAGGAGACTTTTATTTCGTAACTATGTCTCTCGTATCAATTTCTTACTTTCTAATCAACAAAGGTAAAGAAATTTATTTGTTTCTATATACGCTAAAAGAAAATAGTTAAGATTTTAAATCTTACATAACATTAGGTAATCTTTTCAATAAAGAGGGTGAAATTGAAAAATCTATTTGTATTCATCAATCATTATTTGAAAGTAATTCATGCTCATTAAGAAAAATTATTATCTGGATAACATCTTAGGGAAAATTATTTAGTGACTAGGGTTTATGATCGTTCGAAAAATATTTTTTGCAGGTTAGTTGATGAGGAAGATTTTCGTTTTAGTGTATTACAATCTTTACTTGCTATTTATCAAGCAGTTAGCAATTTGTATAAAGAAATAGATATTGCCAAAAAAAATTAGTTAAAATCGATAACTATCAATTAAAAGAAGAAATAGTCCATTTTTATTGTGAACTTGTGCTACTAAAATTAAATAGTAATGATCTTGAGGAAGATACATTTCTATTACTAAATAAAGCAAGCTTTGGTCAGATAAAAATTTTGCTATAGTTTCTATTATGAAGGGACGAATTCATATTTTTCGTGGTTAGTATGAAAATACAGTTTTAATACTAAAGCAAATTTTTGATCATGGATAGAGATTTAGTAAATGATTCTTTATCTATACTTTATGAAAGTTACTATCATTTAGTTAAATAAAATGAATGTGGGAAGATTTATATCCAGCAGTGTGTTTCCGGAGAACTGTGGAGCAATATTGCTGAGTTGTATTTATCTGAAATAATTGAAAAAGAAAAGAATCAGAAAAAATCAAATGTTTATTAAACAAACAACTAAAACGTCATCCAACGATGCGATTATTTTATAAACTGATAGATTATCATTTAGTAGATATAAAAAGGATATAGCAAAAGAAAGTTTAGAATTATTGCGGTAATATGGTTATTGAACAAATCCGATATAAACCTAATTATCGTTGTTGCAAATGTAATTTTACAACTTATTCTTTATATTAATATTGTCCTTTCATGCTGTTCTTAGGAATACTATCAAGCCAATAAAATGTCTTGATAATCAATAATTTTGTTTAATTAGATAGTACATTTATTAAATTTAAAAGGTAAAAATGATAGTTTACCAAAAAAATAAAATTCCTATAAAGATTAATTCTCCCATCATTGTTGCTTTGGATTATTATAATTTAAATAAAGCATTATCTTTTATTGATAAAATTAATCCTAAAGATTGTCGTCTGAAAGTTGGTATGCAGATGTTTACATTATATGGTTCAAAATTTATTCAAACCTTACATAAGCGAGGATTTCAAGTTTTTTTAGATTTAAAATTTCATGATATTCCTAATACTGTTGCGATGGCTATTAAGGCTGCTGCAGAAATTGGTGTCTGGATGGTTGATGTACATGCTACAGGTGGTGTTAAAATGATGATTGCAGCTAAAGAAGCGTTAATTGAATATGGTAAAGACGCCCCTATATTAATTGCGGTTACTGTACTAACTAGTATGGAACAATATGATCTCCAACAGATAGGAATGAAGCAAAACCCTTCTGATCGAACTTTGCAATTAGCAAAATTAGTTAAGGAGTGTAATTTGGATGGTGTAGTATGTTCGGCGCATGAAGCATTAACATTGAAATCAGTTTGTGGAAATGATTTTTTATCAATCACTCCTGGTATTCGTCCTACTGGTAGTGAAGAAAATGATCAAAAAAGAATTATGAAACCTGAACAAGCTATTAATTCTGCTATCGATTATATGGTTATAGGTCGCCCTATTACATCTAGTGTTGATCCAGTATTAACCTTAGCAAAAATTAATCGTTCAATTGGATGGGATAACATGAGTAATTCTTTTGATTAGTTTATTTGATAGGAAAGTAGAAGACAGAAAAGTTACCTATAATTAAATTAAATAAGATGTTTCTAATTTGTATTATACGTGAAAATTTTTGGAAAGAAGGAAGATAACTACATTTATATATTATTACTGCTTTTGATTTTAATAAAGATGAATTAATAAAATATTTACTACTGAGTTAAAGAAATTATTTTTCAGTTTCTTAGATCAAATAAAGAAGATATTGGGAGACTCAGTATAATAAATTGATTGGTTATTTAACTAATAATTGAAAGATAATAAAATTAAAATTAAATCTTTTCTATTACTTAAGTTAAGAATGAAAATAGTAACATAATAATATGTTTTTATTCTATAAAATAGCTTATTATAAGTAATAAATTTATGGAATATTTCAATTATAAATTTATGTAATAACATTTCGAATCTTTATTTAAATTTTTTAATCTTAATATTAATTACATAACTAAGTTTATAAAAATTAATATATTTAATTATTAAAAAAAAAATTAATTCTTAATTACATTTTAATTCTTCTTATAGATAATTCACATAAATAATATTTTAAAATAAAGGAAATAGTTTACTTTTTATTAAGGGAATAAAAAAGATTTTACTTCTATTGGAATTCGGTTATTTTGAAAGAAAAAGTGGTTTTGTCGAAATATTTTGAAAAATATTTCATATATATAATTTTATTCATTATGTTTAGTTCATTTAAGAGATTAAGAAATTTACGATAAATAATTTTTCATCAAAGTTTCAGATTGTTTTGTGATAAAAAATATTATTTATTAATAGATTTTAATAAAAAAATGATTGACTATTTATATAGTTATATGGATTCGATTGAAGTTTTTTAAAATTATATAAATATCAAATTTTTAAAATAATAAGCAGTAATAATGATTTTAATTCTAAAAAATTTAGAATTAAAATTTATGATTAATAAAACTTTTTAAGTTATTTATTGATTTAATAAATTCTCTGAGGGATTATAAATCCCTTTAATAATTAATAATAAAATCTGAGTAAATTAAAAATTTAATAGAATATTTAAAAGACTTATTTTAATTTTTATTTAAATACTTTCCCTAAAAATTGATTTTTAATCATCGTTCTTTTTATGAAGGAACCGATAAAATTCGACGTTTTTGTTATTATAAAAATATAAATTTTTTAAGAAGCATAAAGTACTAATAATTATCTTAAACCTTTAATACAAATGAATAAGTTAGAAAATAGATAAAATATTTTTTCTTATTCTATTTAATTTATAATATAGTAAAGATTATAAATCTTATTCTCTTTTTAGCCATTTATTTTTCTATATAAATGATATAATCTTTGAATTATAATGTTAAATATTAAAGATAAGTAATTAATTTTTATATTTCATTACTTTAGTGTGAAATCTGATTCACTATTTATAGGAATAAAACTTATTGAATCGATAATGGTAATAAAAATAATAATTAAATAGAAGAAATATTTTCTATATAAATGAGGAATATTTATATCTTTAATATTAGAATTATAGATAGTAATAAATTTAAGATAAGTAAAATCATAACGTTCTAATATCCTATTTTTAATTGGTATATTTTTATTATTATATTTTTTCTTTTTCTAATTATTGTTAAATTAGTATTATAAATAAAGGAGAAAATATTTACTTTATAAATATATATATTTGAATTATTTCCGATTAAAAATTTCTATTATTTTTTTAATAAATGATGTCGAATTCTATTATGATCAGTATCATCTATAGTATAAAAACAACTTTAATATATTTTTACCGAAAGATGAAAAATTAAAATATTATTAATAATAAAAATTATCTATTTTAAGATAAATTCGATTTATCATTATTTTTTTATATTTTCTACAAAATGAATATGAAAAAGATCAATCAATTCTTCTTGTTTTACAAATTTTATAATTTTTATTTTTATGAATAATTATTATTATTTAATTACTATACATTACTTTTATTTTTTTTCATTTATCATAGATGAGCAGATAAATAAAAGTTAATTGTGAAATTCTTTTCGCTGAATATAATCAATTAAAATCTTTACTAGAATTTGTACAAAATAAGAAAAGTATAAATATTATTTTAAAGTTCTAAAAGATAACCTAGTTTGAGGATTCTGACAAAAGTAATGAAGATCTAAATATCTATCTTTGTCTAAAAAATTCTAAGTAAACTTACTTATATTAAATTTATAATATAAAGATAAATTTACCTGTTCTAGTGGAAGTTCTCTAAAATAGATAAAATCTTATATAGATAAATTAGTGCACTTAATAATTTAGCAATATAAACTACTACTTAACTATTTTTGGTTTATTTCGTGTTGGCCACGAATTTAAAGTCATATAAAATAATTCTTTTTATACTTGTAGATTTTTGTATTTTGGTTTCCTTTATCCTATATTTTGGATTAGAAGAATTTTTCACAACTTATCTCTATATATGGCTTTAGCTGTGTTCATGATAACAAGATTTAAAATCGATAAATTTTTTACGGATACCATTTGCTCTTTCTTAGTTTTTGAAAATAGAAAAATAAATTATGATTGCTTATGTATGAGAAATGTTATTTCCGTATTGAAATACAATCTTCAGAAAAAAGAAAATAGATAATTTTTTCTTATCATTATAATTTACTACAATAATTTTATCTCTTAAGAGAGAGTTATTTATGTTTTTTAAATCTATTAGTATTAGGAAGATTTGAAGATCTAATCTCTTTTTATCTTCATTAAGAGAAGATTATTTTAAAAAACTATTCATATTTCTATTTTTTAAATTTAATTAAATTTAAACTTTGGTAAAATTGAGATATTATGGATCAATAATATTTTTAATAAAAAGTGCATTCAAAATTTATCTTGGCAAAATTATTTGTTTTAATTATTTATATTATGATAATATTTATCATTGAATTCACATAAATCTTCAATAATACATGATTCACAACGTGGTTTTCTGGCAATACATGTGTAACGGCCATGTAGTATAAGAAAATGGTGGCAATTCATTTTAAATTCAATTGGTATTATGTTTAATAACTTTTGTTCAACTTTTATAACATTCTTACCTGGAGCAAATTTTGTACGATTACAAACACGAAAAATATGAGTATCAACAGCAATTGTTGGCCAACCAAAGATAATATTTAGTACTATATTTGCAGTTTTACGACCAACACCTGGTAAGGATTCCAAAGCTTCTCTACTTTCAGGGATTTCTCCATTATATTTATCAATTAATATTTGGCAAGTTTTAATGATATTTTTAGCTTTCGTATTAAATAACCCTATTCTTTTAATATAATGCTTTACTTTATCGACACCAAGAGTTAGCATCTTTTCAGGTGTATTAGCGAAAAGATAGAGTTTTTCTGTTGTTTTATTAACACTAATATCGGTCGATTGTGCGGAAAGTAATACAGAAATAAGTAATTCAAAGGGAGAATTAAAGATAAACTCCGTTGTTTTCGTTAAATTATTATCACGTAAACGAGTCAGAATAGCGATTTGTTTTTTCTTGTTCATATTTTATTAAATTGATTAAATTAATTAAATATAGTTGAAATATTATTTCAATAAATCATTATTATTTTTGAATGTTATATTTTTATTTATTAATATTTACTTTCTTGAATTATATTTAATCTGATTAAATCAGAGAGAAGTATGTATATGATTCTTTAGTAAAAGAAAAATTAAGATGACTGATCTTAATATATAATAGATATTTATCCTAGTTTTTAATAAAAAATCTTCATCATCAAATTTTATTTTATTTCCTAAAATTTCTTATATTTCCTTTTTAAAATAAAGGAAATAATTTTAACATTTTCTATTATTTAAAGAAATCTAATTCTGAGAATTATAAATATCATTTTTATAATATAATATTCGGATTATCCAGTAAAAATACAGTTATTGACAATGATTGAAATAAAATATTTAAAAATAAAATATATATTAAATCTAAATTGTTACTTTATATCTATATAACGAAAATAATTGATAAATAAATTATTATTATATTGAAGTATTTATTTCATTTTTTGATCTATTCATAGAATGATGAGACTGTAATATTACTAATAAATAGCATTAATGTTATTTTATTAATCCAAAATCCTAATAGATTTGATAAAGGTAAAAGAAATTTTTATAAATAAGAATAAATTTTTAATAATTAGATAATAATTAAAATTTTTTTCTATATAACTTGAATAAAAAATTATAATTTTTTATTAATAATAATTAATTTTAATGTATGTGGATAAGTTTAAGAATTTATGTTTCTAGTAATAAAGAATCAAAAAACACCTTACTTAATATTTAATAAGTTCTCTTACTCTAATAATGCCATTATAGTAAATTTATTAAAAATCGTCTCGTATATTTTACTTCTAAATATAATATATATTAAGTTAATTTAATCATTTAATCAAGATAATTTATAATGCTTAGTTATAGGAAAGGTGTTGAGTATTTTATAGAAATCATCTTTGATTAATAATTTTAATAAAATTAATATCTATCATGTGAAATATTTCCATGATAGAAAAAATATGTTTTTATTTTTTATAATATAGGAGATGATAATAATATAGAAAAATTACATTAATGCTTCGTGTTATTTGCTCTAAATAGAACTCTTTTATAAATCATTACCACTCTGACTCATATGGTAATGATTTATAAAAGAGATTTTTTGTTGAATTATCGATTTTTTATTAATAGTACATTTTTTTAATCGTGTAAATATGATCTTGTCATTATAGTTTGGTATATGTAATCAAATAGCCCAATATTAATCCTTTATGATATTTAATAGATTTTAATATAATTTCTCCTCGATTTGATTCCATAAAAATAAAAGTCCTCTATAGAGATCAATTAGTGGTACTTGCGGAGATGTTTTCTAGTAATATTAAAAAACAATAACATTATATGATAACTAGCATAAATTTATAAATAATCCAAGTTAATAATCTATAATCATTTTATTATAAATAAGATGGACCGTTACTGTGTTGATTGCAACTGTATTAATTTTAGAATTGGTAGCAATAAAGAGATTAAATATTTTTGGATTATTACTACTGAAATAAATAATATTTTATATGGAAGAAGTGGAAATGTGTGTTTTGATGACAAAACAAAAAAGAAACCTAATAATAAGAAAAACATTAGCGCAACTAAAATAAAAAGGAAATTTTCTCTACTTATTCTATTATTAAGAATAAGTAATACTTAACAAAAATAGTAAAATTTAACTAATTATACTTAATAATGATATAACTAATAAATATTATAAATAAGTTCTTGAAATATTTTGTTAGTTTTAGGTTTGGCTAATAAACCAAGTTTAAATTTATCAAAAGATATTTATTGACTTATATTTATTAATATAAAGTTTTAATTAAGTTTAATTAATTTTCTTTAGATCTTTTGTATAAATACTAGAATTATTTTAAATTACCTAAAATAATTCGAAATGGATAAAATAAGATTTATTTATTTTGAACAATTGGTTATTTAAATATGGAACGAAATTAATAAGGTCTACATAACATTATATACTTATTATTTAATTAAAAAGATTGTTTCTAATTCAATATAGATATAATTAAATAATTAATAAGATAAAATAGTATCCTAAAGATTACTATTCACTAGGAATAATAAAGAATAGGATACTAATAAATAATAGTAATACGGGACTAGGGAAGAGACTGAATTATTTTTTAAATACTAATAAACAGTAATTTTCGTAGTTTTAAAATTATCATCTATTTCACTAATACAATTTGTTAAAATTGTTAATAGAAAATTAATAAATTGTCTCCTTATTAAAAAATAAATTTTGGAAAATATTGTTTAGGAATGAGTAGGAATTAATAATCTACAACATGAATTTAGTAGTATTTTATGACTAAAATGGTAAAATATTAATTTTTAATCACTTCATCCGAAGATCAGTAAGTATTTTTAGATTTTATTTTGAACTCACTTATTAAAAAGGTTTTATTTTTCGCATTATATTTTTTTAACTTAGAAAATATCTGAAAAATAGTAACTTTCCGTAGATCAGAAGATCGATATTGTATCATCTTGTATTGTTTCAGTAAGTTATCTTTCTTCTACTTTTTAAATTTAAGAATTTCGATATAGTTATTAGTTGTATTGTAATTCAACTTTATTATTATTTAGTTTTATTTTTTCATATTATTTTATATTAACTTTACGTTGATTCCTATTTTTTGCCTTTAGTTTTAATTTGAAAAAAAATTTTTTAACATCTATTTTGATAGAAAATCTTTTCTTGTTCAGTTTGATTTTTTGCTTTCAAACATGAATTTTTCCGTAAGAAATATATTGTTTTTTCTTTAACATTTTTTAATTTTATCTTTTATCCAATAGTATTTTGGACAAGAAAAATATTATTTAGGAAAACATAAAATATAGGAACCACATTTTATACAGTTATATAAATATAATATATCTGTGTTTCTGTGTTTTTATTCTCGACAAAACCAGTAAAGTTCTTTGCGAGAAGAAATTAACCAGATAATTTTTACTACAAAAGTCGTAGTAAATAAAAATTTCTTTAATAGTTAGATTTCACTTATCTTTCTAATGAAAAATAAGAATTCAATTTTTAATTTTAATAAAATGAACACTTAAGTTAAATTTAAATAAATTTAATTAATGTTTTGGGGGACACATTAATAAATATTTGTTTTAATTATGGCATTTATACTAACTATTTGTAATAGAAAATCGACAAGAGCGGAAAAAAGGAATCCAATAATTTTCAGAATTTTATATAGAAGAATTTGTTAATGTTACTTAATCTATTAATTAAATGTTGATCACTTATAATGATTTTTTAATCAAAAACAAAATGAAAATTTTTCATTTACTTATCAATAAAAAGAATAAATTTCATTGAATATTTCCTTATCTGTTAATATATTGATTAATAGTTTAATTCATCAAAAGATATTTTTCCATTACATTTAATTTAATTAAAACTTGTTGGTTTAAAATCTAATAAGATTTATATTTTTAAAATCCAGTATTGTTACTAATTTATCTGATTTATCATCTTTAATAGTAGTTAAAAACTTTTTAATTTTAATATGTAAAGGTATTTACTTATATCTTCCAATTATTTCACTATCCTACTTTTTCATTAATTATTCATTTATAGTTATATAAGGTTCATATTTAAATCATTAATAATTTATTATTATTTTTTAACTTTCTTACAATAGGAAAATTCTCCGTCGTTTAATTCCGCTATAACAAGATTTCTCGATATATGAGAAAATATTTCAAGAAAATATTGTAAATATTTTGGTAAGTTTTTCTCTTATACCATTTATTTTTACTATCTATATATAAAATCGATATAAAACGATTTTAGGAAGGATTGTGTTGTTATATATTTTCTTGTTTTACTAATATAATATCTGGCTTGGTTAGTTGCATGAACACAAATCTATAATTAGAAATCTTAGTAAGAAATTTCTACTTAAAATATATTCACTGATTTTACAAAAATATTGTCAGATAACATTATATTTTGTTGAATAAGAATAATTAATTCATCAGGTAATGTTGAAATCATATAATATAATTTATTTTGATAGAGTTTTATTTCAGGAGGAAATAATATTTTTTGAAAAAGATAATTTTTCAAATAAGATTATTTTTTGAAAATATTAAATGTTTACTTTTTTTCTTACTAATAAATGCAACTCTTGATGTTAAAATTGATGAAATTCTAATATTTTTTACTAGAATATTGAAAAAATCGAATTACTAATTTTTCCTACTAGTGTTTTTTATTAATAACATACTGATAGAGTCTGTTGGGCAAGGAATAATACAGAACTCACAACCAGTACAAAGTTCTTTTACAATTGTATGCATAGATCTCTTTGTTCCAATAATAGCATCAACAGGACAAGCCTGAATGCATTTAGTACATCCAATACAATTAGCTTCATCAATAAAAGCAACTTTTTTTTTTAAAATTAATTGATTTTCATCAAACGATTGTGCTTTCACATTAAATAATTCGGTAATTTTTACCATTTATTTTTTCCACTTTTTTCATATTTATTTTATGGTTTCACACCACTATTAGTTATTTATTCAGTGTATATACACGAAAAAACAAAAAATTACATTATTATCAATACTGACTTTTTGGTAAATATAAACAATGTTTTCTACTGTCGGATCATTTTTACTTTAAAATAGAAGAGAGAAAAATTCTAAAATAAGAAACCAGATAAGGAAAATAGACAATAATATCGATTAAAATTAATAAATTTCTTATTAAAATTCTATAAAATCAATATATCTCCATTAATATTAAAGATATTAAGAAACCAGTAATTATACCAATAAATAATCCTTAAATGGAATGGAATATTGTTATCTGAATGTATTTAGAAAAATTTTAAAAAAATATTCCCAATAAAGTAACTATGTTACTATAGAACAATTATAAACAACAAATTATAAAAAATTTTATAATTAATTGATATTTCACAGTAAGGATGCTACATATTCTATATATTTTAGTAATTAACGGTAAAATATCTAAGAGATGGTTATAGTATTAGATTGGATTTTTTCACTAGTAAATTTAGTTGAATTCAATAATAAAAGTAATAATTAATATTAAGCGTAATATATGTAAATAGTTCAAGTTTAACGATATTTAAAGTATATTCATGAGGATATCCACAATAAATTGATTCTAAAATGATCATATATATTTTTGCAATTTATGATACCAATATTAATTTTTATATACCCATAATAAAATAACATAGATAAAAAAGTTTATCAGAATGAAATTCATTATCAATTTAATAATAAATATTAAAAATAATCAGATCTATAATAGACTAAAATTTAGATCAATAGAAGTTTTAAATATAATTTTAAATTATAGAAATTTCTTCTAATATAAGTTATTATTTTTATATAAAATTTACTGAAAAATATTTTTGATAATTAAAATAATTATTGAAGTTAAAAAAAATAAATAGTTATACTGAATAATATAAAATTTACCTATATAAAATAATTATAAATAAATTTAATGATTTATTTTAACATAAAAATAGCTTTCAAAAAAAATAATTTTTTGTTGAAAAATATTCCATCTTATTTTATTAAATAAAAGTAAAATTAAAATAATGAAATTAAAAATAACTTATTATCTATTTATTATAGTTATATCTAAGATATGATCTTATCTGTGAATTCTTTGATAAAAAATAAAAATAGTAAAAAATTAAGTATTATTTAAATCCCTCATTATAATCTTTATTAATTCATATATGTTAAATTGGTAATGTATATCCAAAAAAATAATTGGAAATTTTAAAGGATATAATTTAGTTTTTCACATAGGTTGAATTAAGTATCAGAATTTTCTCTACTAATCCGATTTTTACAAAAAATCAAGAATCTATTAAAATAATTAATAATTTGACTAATTTATCTTTATTTAAATTATTTAAGCTTCAAATTTCATTTTGATTGTATATACAATCTTTATTGTAGAGAAGTAGAGTTGTTGATTTATTTGTTGCATATAATAAATTACTTATATTTAATATAAGTTTATATTCATAAGAATAGTTACTTAAAAACAACTGATAATAGCAGAAAATGTTAAGAAAGAATTTTTCTAATGAGATGATACTTTTTATTATAAAATATATTGAACTGGATTATTGTTAATAGTTCATAAAATGAACAATATAATTACGATTATATATAAGATAGCATCCATATTACAAGTCAAAGAAACTTTTAATAAAATTAATTAAAGTTAAAATAAGATCATAAAATCTAAAATATAGAAAATAGCAATTTAATTTATTCCATATTTTCTATCCTTAATTTTTAAACACTAAATAATAAGAATTATTAATTTAGTATTCTCGTTTAAAATTGATTATTTTCTTCTTAATACTAAAATTATAATTTTAGTATTTATTTTCTTTATAATAAAAAATTAAATTCATCGAAAAATATTATTTCATAAAAATGGAATAATAATCTTATTTTATATACTTGCTTAGGTTTAGACTGTAAAAAATATTTTTTAAAATTTATACAAATGAACTGTAAAAAGTTAAATAGACGTAATTTATACTACCCTACCTTCCCGAATTCAATTGATCTTAATAAGATAATAATATCTTTTTTATTTGAAATAAACGCTTCTATTATTAATTGATGATTTTGTATTCTTTAAAAGAATGTAATAATCGAATGAATATATTGATTAACTATTTTCATTTTAGGAAAACTTATTTTTTATTTTTTTACTTTAATCCTTTAAAATATCGTAGATTTGTTTGTAATGAGATTGAACGATTGTAATTATAAAGAAAAACCGTAATATCTTATTAGATTAAATTTTTCTATAAAAATATATGATTACATAATTTGATTAATTCTCATAAGAAATTAATATTTCCTCTATTTCACATTAATTCCGATAATTGCAGTATGATGTCCACAAGCTCTATACAATAGCTATAAATGGACGAAGATTTGATATTTTTATTGAAATTAATAATTTATTAGATTATATAACCATATTTTCTATAGAAATATCCTTTTTAAGGAAATTTCTTTTTTAACAACAATGAAATTAAATCTTAAAAACTTAATACTATTTAAAATCATCATGGACATATTTATCACATAAATAAATTAAATTCATTGATTTAATATGGTTCTAAAAAGATAAAAGCTGTCTAGCTTTCTTCACTATTACTTATTTATTTTTTTTTGAAAAAGTTCTCTACCGATTATTTTACTACTTTATCTTTTTATAACTCAAGAAAAATAAAATGAGTATTCTGATTTAATTTTTTCTTAAGTGCATAAAAATATGAGAATGCCAAAATTTAAATCTCTAATCTTTCCCTTTACAATAGAAAAATACTGGATGAAGAAGAAAAATGAAATATTGAGTAATGATCATTGTTGATCAAAAACTAATTAGAAGTTTATCTACTATATGGTGAATTGAAAGTAATAATTTTTAAATTATAGTTGAGGACAGTATATAGATATCTATTATGTTACTTTTAACCAAATAGTTAGTATATTATACGTACCTACAAATAATTTCTCGTCTCTAATAGAGTATTATAAAATTCAGCTAATTTTCCTTCTGAGAGTTCTAATAGTAACTGTATAGTATTTAGTACCAATGATAAATCTGATAAAATCACAAATATATTTTCTTATTTCCTTTCTAGATAAATCAGAATTATACAGAAGATCTTGTGATCTTTAATGTTTTTAATCTCTTCATCTCATTGAATATATTAAGATAATACACCAAGTATATTCGCTATTGTTAGTTATCTTAAATAAGATGTTTATTCTTTTAAAATATTCAACGCTATATCTTGAATTTTTTATTAGTTTGAAAACTTAACTTAATGTTCGATTTTAGTAATTGGATAGGAATCAACTAATTTTTCACATATTATTTAATATTTAAAATCGTTTATCTGCATCTATTTAGCAAAAATTCTTCTTATTACTTATTTTTGATATTTTTAACCTA
>JBHEQT010000013.1:0-2618 GCA_046530785.1 Arsenophonus sp. | reverse complement strand
TTACTCTCAGTAATTTTAACGATATAGTCTTTACAATTTTTATATTTACAGATTTATGATATTATTTATGCATAAACAGTAGGAGATAAAACGGTATTTTTAGATATTCCTCACTGTTTCTATACAACAAAAAGAGGTTCTAACATTTTCTCTGTAATGAGTTTCTTTTATTTTGATATACGATGTATAAGATTTATACCTAAATAAATAATTTTATTCAAATCCGCCTTTAGTTAAAGAAAAAATTTTATAGAAAAAAGTATATAAATAGGATGAATTAAACTTTACTTTTGTATTAAGAATAACACTATATAGATAGTGTCTTAGTTTTCCAGGTTGAACAGAGAGTATATAAATAATTAATTAATATTATATTATGTAGAATTTACTTCTATTATTTATTAAAAACAAATATACGGAAAGTAGATATTAGTTTAATCATATAGATTGCTTTTTATTTAGAAATATGTTTATAGATATAAATCATGCTAAGTATTGAAAATACTAGTGTAATTGTACTTAAACCAAAAACTTTAAAATTAACCCAAATATCTTGAGGTAACCAAAAGGCAACATAAATGTTAACTAGCGCACAAATAAAAAAAAAGATTCCCCATGATAGATTTAATCTACTCCAAATTTCATTAGATAAAAAGATATCTTTATCTAGAATTCTTTGAATTAATGGTTTTTTTGTAAAAAATTGACTAAATAATAGAACTAATGAAAAAATAAAATAAGTAACAGTTACTTTCCATTTAATAAAATAATCACTATGGAAAATCAATGTTAATCCACCAAAAATTATTACTATAATTAATGTAATTAATGAACTTTTTTCAATTTTTTTGTAGATAAAATAAATGATCAACATAGATAAAGTCGTTGCAATCATTAATGCACCAGATGCGTAAAAAATATCTACTTTTTTATATACAAAAAAGAAAATAATAAGAGGAATAAAGTTTAGTAGTTGTTTCATAAGAAGATTTATCCTGATTTTTTCGAGTAAATATGAATTTGATAATTAATTAACTAACTGTTAGATATAAATTTAATAATATTTTCTAGAAAAATCTTCTTTAAAAAAGATTTCTAATTAACAAAATTCATTAATTAACAAATAAAAAGTTAATTTGAATATTAATTCGAATATAGTTTATTGATTTTTAAATAGTAGTAGGATTTTATCCTATAACGATATTTAATAAAAAATAATAATCGTATTATTTTATTTTTTAACTTCTGATTTTTCAACTAACATACAAAGTCGGAAAAAATAAATTAATACAAAAGAGATAAGTAAATTATTTAATGTAAAAGAAATAATATTTCTTATTATATTAGATAAGAAATAAAATTGTTCAAGTAGTATAGTAAGTAATATTTGTAAGGCTAATAAAAGTAACAAGATTAATAGAATTAACCACCAATGATAGAATGCTATTCTACAACTTTGACTGATAGCTTTTAGTATTCTAATATTTTTATTGGTTATTAAAATAATTGGTGATAATGAAAATCCGATAGCTAAAATAACTCCAGGTAAAATGAACAACATAAAACCAAAATAAATTATAATAGTACAAATAAGTAATAACATTAACATGTTAGGTAACATATTCAACGAAAGTATAAAAGATTGTAATGCATTAATTTCGTTATTCTTACTGAATTCTGACAAATAAGTAATTATTGAAGAGATCAATAATATTAATCCGATAAAAATCGAAATCAATGAGAGAAATGAAACTTTTATAATGAGAGCTATTTCTTCCTCAGATAGTTGCTTTATCCAAGTTAAAAGTGAAGTTAAGTTTTTTTGACTATTTATGTTTTTGATAATGGTTACTATTTCATCGAAAGGAATCAAAAAATAATAAAGTATTAGACTGATGCTAGCTGAAATCAATGAGAGAGTAAAAAGGCAGCTCAGGTGATTTTTAAAAAAATTAAAGCTATCATTGATAAGTGAGTTGGCCGTAATGGACATGAAAACTGCTCCTATATCCTATAACTGTTTTATCATCGTATTTTATTTTATACTGTAACTGATAGTTAAGAGAGCGTTATAACCTTTCTATAGTAAAAATTACTCACTATCTCACTAAATTTTGCGTTTATCCTTTATAAGTAAGGATAGAATCCTAAAAATAATCTTATATTATATAGCAAATTATATATAATATAATTAATTCATTTTAATATTTCTTGTTTTAACAACATATTTTTATAAAAAGTTATTATTTCTTATAATTTAATTTTAAGAGGATAATAATAAAGGCAATTTAGATCTAAATAAAGATCTAAAAAATTTAAAAATAAATTAATATATTTTCATTTAGATCAATAACTTAAATGCATAAATGTTATATTTTTAAAAAATCGAATCTATCAGATATATATATTCATTGAAAGTAATATAATTACGTACTTTAATTTATCTCGTTTTAAAGTTATAAAAATTCTTTTGTATAAAGTACATGGTAACATAAAGAAAAAAATTAAAATTTAGATAGATTTTTTATCTGTTTTGTTGAAAATCATATTTTCTTTAAAATTGATGATATCGTTTAATCAGTAACTTTATTGATCTTAATCATACTTTTGTATTGCTA
>JBHEQT010000012.1:0-54392 GCA_046530785.1 Arsenophonus sp. | reverse complement strand
GTTAAATTTATAAAGAAGAGGTATTTTACCATCGTAAATTATATTTCAGTATTGAAATTAAGAATAGCACTATATTAATAAAAACTTTCTTCTTATCTGGAAGGATAATATTTTTTAAATAAGTTAACTAATTAATATATAAAATTGTTTGAAGTTTTCATTGATCAGGGAAATGATATCCTTCATTATAAAAGTACCAATTTGATTAATAAAATTTTATTAACGATAATTTTTATGAATATTATTTAACTTAATTAAATAATTACGTGATTGAACTACCGGATGTTTAGTTATCAATTTTTGATAAACATCACTTGGTAGCATTTTATTAATAATTTTTGTTGCCAATTTTTTATCATTATGGAACACCTTCAATACACTACTAGGTCCTCCATTATATGCAGTGATAATCGCATAGCGACGAGAGGTGGCATTAGTAATTTCACTTAGATAAGTATTTTGTAACAATGATAAATAGGCAGTTCCTAAATCAATATTGTTAACAGGATTAAATAAATAATTACGGCTTGGTATTCCAAATTTTCCTTTTGCACGAAAAACATCTCTACCTGCAGTGTTTTGCATAATCTGCATTAAACCTAATGCATCAGAACGACTAACAGCGTAAGGATTAAAACTAGATTCTATTTCTATAATTGCCAGTATTAATGATGTATCGATGTTATATTTTTTTGCTGCTTGTTGAATATAAGGTAAATATTTATAAGCACGTTTATCCAGGTGATTTGGTAGTAAATGAATGGTAATTGACCAGATAACGTATAATCCTAACTGACGTTTTTGTAATTTATTTCTTAATAAATAGTCAGCGAATTTTATTGCTCGCCATTTCCATTTGATCGGTTGATTTGTATAATCAAGTACTTGTCCATATAAAAATGGCTTTTTATTTATATCGATATTATTAATATTAGAGTAGAGATCAATGGAACTTAGATCATCTCCCATTAATAAAGTAGTAATAATTGCTTTTTTTAAATATTTTTTCTGATCTACACCTGCGATAGTTTCAATTTTAATGATTCCGATATCAAAATTAATATGGATACGAGTTTTATACTGATCAGTATATTTTACATAATCTTTTGGTCCAGCAATCAAGACTTCCTGAATCCCCCAAATATTCTCAATATTATTAGCAAATTGTTGAATTAAAATATTAAATCCATTAGTATCTTCAACGTATTTAGGATAAAAAAAGCTTTCTTTTTTACTGGAGCAAGCTGATAAAAGTTGGACAATGATGAAAAGGAATAGCAAATTTTTCATATCATTTGTATTTTTTATATAAAAATTCATCAAAATGCTAAAAATTTTGATAGATTTAAATAATTATTTTTTAAACGGAATTTGAAAGTTCGATATGATTTTTTTTTCTTCAAATAGAAATTTTTCCATTTCTTTCTGTAGTAATTTTCTATCTTCAAAATTTAGCATGTTAAGCTTTTTTTCATTGATCAGCATGGTTTGTTTTCTTATCCATTTCCTCCAGGCTTCTTTAGATATTTGATTAAAAATCTTTTTACCTATTTCACCAGGATAAATCTGAAAATCTAAACCTTCAGCTTCACATTGTAAAAAAGAACAAAAAATAGTTCTATTCATTAAATAATCCTCAGATGGAGAAGTTAATTTCTAAATTCTTTAAGTAATTTTTTAACTGGTGCTGCTAATCCAATTTTTATATCTTTTTTTAAATTATACCAAAGCCCTTTTGTTTTATCCATAAAAACAGAAAACTGATTAATGTTGACATAAATAGGTATAATATTTAAATAAAAATTTATAAATGTATGACGAAACGTAATTAATTGTTCTATTTTTTGATATTTAATCCCAGAATCATTAATCCAATCATTTAATTCATTAATCGTATCAAATTTTGGAAAAATAAATAACCCACCCCAAATTCCAGAAGGAGGACGTTTTTCTAACCAAATTAAATTTTTATATTGTAGAATTAAAAACCAGTTATTTTTAACTAAAATTTGTCCTTTAGATTTTTTTGTTGGGAAGTTTTGCCAGCTATTACTTATAAAGCTATAACAATTTTTTTGTAATGGACAGAGTTTACATTTAGGTTTAATAGAGATACAAACCATAGCACCTAGATCCATCATCGCCTGATTAAAATGTTTCGCATCATTAATAGGAGTTAACAGAGTACTAATATCCCATAGTTTCTTTTCAATTTCTTTTTTACCTGGCCAGCCTTTAATTCCATAGTAACGAGTAAGAATGCGTTTTATATTCCCATCTAGAATCGGGAAGTGTTGATTTTCTGATAATGATAAAATAGCTCCTGCGGTAGAACGTCCGATACCAGGAAGTGAAATAACTTGATCAAATTTATTAGGAAACTTACCATTATATTTTTCGATAATTTGTTTTGCCGATTTATATAAATTTCTAGCTCTTGCATAGTAACCAAGGCCAGTCCATAAATACAAAATTTCATCTTGCGAAGAATTGGCTAAAGAAATGATATCAGGAAAATGATTGATAAATTTTTTAAAATATGGGATTACGGTAGTAACTTTTGTTTGCTGCAACATTATTTCAGATAACCAAACATGATAGAGTGATTTTTCTCGTTGCCATGGAAGATTTTTTCTCCCATAGTAATGATACCAGTTAAGTACGGTATGAGAAAATTTCAGTGTATTCATATAAAATTTTTCTCTCTAAGATACTGTTTATAACACATAAACTTTTAATATAAAAATATTAATCAATAATAGTTATTATTCTAGATTGATAAATATAAATTTTATTTTTTAGTCAAATATTATCTTTTATAATTTTTTTATTTTATTTTTAATAAAATGTTGACTTTTATAAACTATTAGTAAATTTAATTGATCATTATATAATTTTATATATAATAAATATTAATAATTTATAAAAATTATCTCAATACTTATGATAAAAAATATTATTACTCCAGAAATTAATAAAGAGGGAAAAATAATACGTTGTATTCGTAGCTTTGTCCGGCGTCAAAGGAGATTAACTTCCTATCAAGAAAATCTTCTAGAAATATTATGGTCTAAAATGGGAGTAGATTTTACTGAAAAACTTTTATCATTTAATTCATTATTTGGCAATAATGCGCCGGTGATCTTAGAAATTGGTTTTGGTATGGGAGAATCTTTAGTTTCTATGGCAGAAAAAAATATAACTAAAAATTTTTTAGGTATTGAAGTCTATATACCGGGAATTATTACTTGTTTAGCATCAGCGAAAAAAGCTAACCTAACTAATTTACGAGTTATGTGTCATGACGTAATTGAGGTATTACAGAAAATGTTGCCAGATAATTCTTTAAATATAGTGCAACTTTTTTTTCCTGATATATGGCATAAAGCAAAGCATCATAAACGGAGAATTGTACAGCAACAATTTGCTCAACTTGTTTTAAACAAATTGGAATTAGGTGGTATCTTTTATGTGACAACTGACTGGAAGCCTTATGCTGAACATATTTTAAATGTAATGCGTAAAATCAATGATTATCGGAATTTATCACCAAAAAACGATTATGTTTACCGACCTACTTCGAGACCAGTAACTAAATTTGAAAAATTTGGAAAAGAATTATCCCATGATATATTTGATCTTATGTTTGAGAGGATAAAATAATGCCTTAAAATTATATTTATTATTTAGTTAAAATCTATCTATTTAAATTAACTTTAATAAGTTAATTTTCAGTAAATTAATTTTTCCTGTTAAAATAATTGTTAATTAACATTATAATTATTCTTTCTTTTTATTATAAAGAGTTATTTATTTTAGTACATTAATAATAAATATTAATATTATTATTAATCTGTATGAAAAAGCTAGTAAATCTATAAAAATATTATATTACTAAAAAAATGATTAATATAAATATATGAAAAGTTATTTTTATTAAGTAATTGATTTAATAATCTTAATAAGTTTTAAATATTATTAAATATATTGTAAAACTAATAATTATTTTAGAAAAATATTAATTTTATAAATGAATTTATAAATATGATATAAAAAATTATTTAATAGTTAATAACTACTTATTTAATATGGT
The DNA here is from genome assembly GCA_046530785.1 of Arsenophonus sp. Lineage (GTDB taxonomy): Bacteria > Pseudomonadota > Gammaproteobacteria > Enterobacterales > Enterobacteriaceae > Arsenophonus. The sequence goes on along the minus strand of JBHEQT010000012.1, from coordinate 50,299 downwards.
TAATTTTATTAAAGATTTTTAAAAGTATATTTAAATATATTATGTTAATTTTGTTAAAAAAATAAACAAACATAAAATATTATTTATTATAATTTTATTAAATAAAACTTTTTATATTTTATATTTTAGTTAATAAAAAATGTTTTATCATTAGCTTAATAAGATTATATTATAAAATATAATATAATTGATAATTATAAATTAAAATAATATTTTATTATTAATCTGGAAATATTTTATTATAAGAAGGATATAATTAAATTATTGTTAGTATAATTAAATAAATTATAGTAATTTATAGAAAATTCTATTTTGATAATATCAATAAATGATAACTTTAAATATAATTTTTTCTATGATATTATTCATAGATATATTATAAAAAATATTTGTAATTTGATTGAACAAAAGTAATAAACATATTTAAATGTTAAGAGAGATATTGATCATTATTTATTTGCGAATATTTTGTTATAGAAAAATATATTTCCATTCAGTAAATATATATAAGTTTTTATTCAGTCAGCTCTTAACTACTTAAGTTTATATTAAGTAATATCTTTCATTTTATTATAGAATAATAATATTTTTATCAATAATTTCAAAGAAAAAAGATTATCCAATAGTTTATTGATGAACTAAAAATAAAAATAGGAATCTATAAATAGATTCTTTTACTAATTTTGAAATTTTATTATCAGTTAATATAATTACACTTTTAGCTTAAAATATCTATGAATACTGGAATTTATTTATTCACTTATTCGTATTAAAATAGATAATTAATTATAATAATAAAATAAATATTTAAAAATAAAATATACAAACGTGTAATATAATTACAGTATAATAAAATTGTTTAATAACTTTAAAAGTGATATGTTAGAAAAATTAAAAATTTATTTTTATAAATATTCATTAGGGATTAATTATATCAATAATAGATATTATTTCAATAAAATATTTAATAATAAAATAATTATTAAATACTGTAATGAATATTACTATAGTAATACAACTTTGAATATTTATTACCCTGATGATTTTTGATAATACTGTATAATAATTTCAATTAATTTTTTGTATATATGATTAATAAATTAAGTTATTAAGATGGAATTGTTTATTCCATTACTAATATATTTAGATTTTTCTGTATTTTAATTAAATTAAAAGTAAGAGGATTTTTTGACTAGTTTTCGTTATTTTAGAACTTTTATCGAAATAAATAAGTTTCTCTGGTTTAAGAATTCTTCATATTATAAAGTATACGGAATTACAGAATTAAATCTTTTTATTTTTAGTAAAAACAATATTCCGCCTCCGTTCTACAACAGAGTTAAATATTTATTAATATAAAGTATATCTTGTTTTTAATTTTAGTAGGGAAGGTAATCCTCTACTATTGGAGATACCTTTTCCATGTAAACTTATTACTTTTAAATAAAGAATAGAACAAATAATTATTTATTTAAAGATAATCAAAAATTCTCTCATATCAAAATAGAAAACTCATCATAGAACTAATCATAGTTTATGATATAACCTCACAATAAGAAAATTAAAATATTTAATTATATAATGAATTTTTATATAAAACATATCACAATCGAAGTTTTTAAATGTATAGGCTCCAAAAATTTATGGTTAAGATTACTATAGATGGGTGGATAAATAAGATTAAATCTATGTTCTAATTAACTTAATTTACAGTAGATTAGTCCTATAATAGAAAAATAAATTTTATCTCCAATCCTTCTAAAGAAGAACTGATTTTTAATTTCTACAAAACATGGAAATTAAAATTGAGATATTTCTTTAGCTTTTTATAGTTAAAAAATAAAAGTTAGAATCAGAATTCTTTATATTTATTTTTCATAATCTATAAAAATGAAATATAATAATTACTGGAGATTTTATTTTAAAAATAATTAAAATACTAAATTTAGGTTGTGATTGCTTTATTCAAAAAAACTAAAATTCTTTATTTAAACTCTATTGGGTCTGAGCATATTTTGTGATTATAATAGGTAGTGATTACTTCTTATTTCCTTACATATTTAATATCTCTAAAAGTATACTTTAAAAACAGAGAATATAACGACCAAAAACATCAATCCTTATTAAGGTAAAATACCTTTAAAGGTAACCAGAGGATCTATAATATCAAAATAGCAAAATACAGTATTATAGTAAGTGTAGATAGTGAAGTTATATATATTTTATTATAATCGTATTATATGTAACCAATATAAAACAAATATTAAGTTAAAAATAAATAATAAACTAATATATCAATTTTTTCCTAAAAATAATTTTTAATTATGTTAAAATTATAGTTTTTTAACTGCAATGGTTTAGTTTTATTACTAAAATTTTATAATTTTTTATAAATTAAAACAGAAACAAACCTATAAGATAAAGTTTTTCTATAAATATAGAATTCTTCACTAATTTCGATCTTATAAATCTATTTCATTCGGGAATCCTATTTTTAGGTATATAGAATCACGGATTAAAACCAAAAAAAATTATCGTCTAAACAATGTTATTAATCTGCTAAAAGCGCAATACACCATCTATCTTAGATAACTATATATAAAATTTAGATAGATTTTAATTTTTATTAAATTACGTAATATTATCAAAATAAACATTAAGTTTTATATCTAAGTATTTATTTTATATAATATATTTATTAAGTTTTTATTAATTTATTTCAATAACTAATATATTTGATTACATAGAAAATTTCTACTTTTACTTAAAAATTAATATTTTATTAGAAATATATCATCCTAATTATTGATTTAAATTTATCTATATAAAGAATAGTAGTTTTTGTTTTAAAATAATTAATTGAATTTATTATTTAGTTCTAATAGGATTATTAACATAATTTTAATATAAATTAAATAATTTATATTAAACTAAAAATAAAATTCATATTTCTAATTATTTAATTCAAAAATTTTTATAAATTATTCTTTTATTTTATATATTCTATATTTTTAAAAAATTGATAATAATAAATATTATAGAATAGTTTATATAATAAATTTTAATTAAACTATTATGTAGAATAAAAGATTCTGTCTTTACAAGATACTTTTTAGTTTATAAAAATGTTTTATATATAAATATATATTTATATATACGAATAAATAATTGTAAAATTTTTTAAAAGAATTTATTATATAAGCATATCTTTATTTATATTTATAAAATACTTCTCCATATCAAAGGAGCGGAGCTTTTAGGAATTAAAATAATTAAAATTATATTTTAATAAATTTTAAAAGTAGGATTAGCCTTAATGTGTTGGTATTGATAGCTTAGCTAATAAAAATATCGATTTAAAGTTGAAAGTTATTATACTATATTTTATATAAAACTATATTTTAAGTATTTCTATTATTTGTTATTTTTTATTTATTCATAATAATATAATTTGATAATATTGTAATTTAATAAAATTAATAAACTCACTTTAGTTGAAATTTATTCATTAATTTTACAGATAATCAATCTATTTAATTTTCTGATAATAATTAATTTTTTATTTATTATTTTGTATTTATTAGATAATAGTAATTTATCTTTTTTCTTAAAAGATTAAAAAGTAAATATTTATTTTAATTTTATTAATAAATAATTATGAGTAAAATTATATTATTATTTAGAATAGGAATCTTATCTATTTATTATTAATAGAACATAATACTTTAAAGTATATTAGTAAATTAATAATATTTAAAAAAGTTTACAATTTATGATCTACAATGAAAATAATAATAATTAAGTAATGTTAATTTGATATAAAATGTTAACTAACTTACTTTTTTCAAATAGAAATATAGTAACTAATAAAATCTATTAGTAAAGTATTACAGATTATCAAATTTTTATTCCTAAAATAATTTCTTTATAAAAATAGTTTTACATTTTTATATTTAAAACTTTGTTTTTTTAAATTACTAATTCAAATAAAGAATTATATTATATATTATTTCAAGAGATCGTAATAACTTATTATAAAATAAAAGTTATGTTTTTCTATTGTAAAAATTCTAAAATTAGATAATATTAAATATATAGAATATTAATTCTATATTGATAGTGATGATTTTTAATAGTAAATCAAGATTTTATCATTTTAAATATTCTACTGATGTTTTATAAATATCAGATTAATAAAATCTTTAATATATTTAATTGTAATTTTTTGTTGATCTATTATATTCTTTATATAATAAATAATATATCAATTATTAAATAAGGTTAAAATAAAATCTTAATATAAATTTTATTTTTCTAAATTAATTTCTAAAAAAAAGATTTAGATAATGTGAATTTAGAGGAATAATTTTTACTAATTATTTTTTTTAAAAGAAAATTTTATCTATAATTATTTTAATATAAATTGTTATATTAGTTTAATAGACAGTTCATTTTATTTAATTAAATATATTTATATTTCTTAAATAAAAATCTTTATTCTTCAAATTAAATATTATATAATTACTTATTTTTATTTTTAAAATATTTAATGAGTAGTTTCTAATTATAAAAGTTATATTTCTAAGTATACGATACTAATAATAAATTAATTGATTTTATTTATATAAATCTAATCAGTTTTATTTTTAAAAATAAATAATAATGTTGGTAACATAAGTAACAATCAATTCTAATTAAATTAGAAAAATTTTTATAAAAATTTATAAATATTTTTATATAAATTGATTATAGAATTTAATTCTATAAATTAATATTTTCTAATTTTTACTATTATTAATATATATTTATAATATAAAGAAATTAAGCATTAAATATATTATTTATATATTTAATGCTTAATTTATATAATTTTATCTTAGAACGATTTGTTAATTTAAAATATCTGAATACTAATATTTTATATTAGTGGTATTTAAACTATATTTAAATATAGTTTAAATACTATGGCCAGATTTAATTATTTGATTAATATAAATAGTTTAATAATATAATCGTATATAATACTAATATATTCAATATAATAAATTTATAATCTAATTTTAATATTAATATAACTGAATTAAAATAATATATCTTTTATATAAAGAAGTTATTAATAATAAAAGTAACATTATACTTTTATATTTTAAATTATAGAAATGTAATAACTTTAATTTTCTAAATTTAAAATGAATAAATTAAACTTTAATAAAGACTGAATATATTAGTAATTTTATTAAGTCATTTAAGTATTTTAAGTAAAAATGCGTAAGAAATGCTTCTTTTGTAAGAGTGACATTAAATACTTGTGTGGAGAAATAATATGCGAAATTTATTTATAATATTATTGATGCTAATGATAGAATCTTGCTCTTCTAAAATGACTTTTGTTAATAAAGGTAATTATTATCTCGATAAATCTTTTTCATCAATAGGTCAAAATGACCGAGTAATATTTTTAATATTTCATTATACAGCAGTAGATTCTGAACGATCATTACAGCTTTTAACTCAATCTCAAGTCAGTGCTCATTATTTTATTCCTTCAATTCCTAAGACAAAAAATGATAAACCTATTATATATAACCTTGTTCCAGAAAATGAAAGAGCTTGGCATGCTGGAATAAGTAATTGGGATGGAAGACTTAATCTTAATGATATTTCTATTGGAATAGAGATAGTTAATAAAGGATTTACTAAAGATATATTTGGTAATAAGATATGGTATCCTTTTAATGAAAAACAAATTTCTGCTATTGCAATTTTAGCTAAAGATATTATAAAAAGATATAAGATAACCCCAGACTATGTTTTAGCTCATAGTGATATTTCTCCATTAAGAAAGTATGATCCAGGTAAGCTTTTTCCATGGAAACGTTTATCTGAACTTGGTGTTGGAGCTTGGCCAAATGAAATTCCGGTTAAAAAATATCTGGGAGGAAGACTACCCTACACACCAGCTAATATATTAAATATTCAAAAAAATTTAAAAAGATATGGATATGATCAGATTCCACAATCAGGCAAACTTGATGAAAAAACACGCAGAACGATTAGTGCATTTCAACTTCATTTTCGCCCAACTGAAATAAGTGGTAATGCAGATGCTGAAACAGAAGCTATTTCTCTTGCATTAATTGAAAAATATAAAAAATAGGGTAGTTAGTAATTAAAATTATATAATTATTTTTGTTATAAAATAAATATTTATACTAATAAAAGAAGATTAAAATTTCTTGATACTAAATTTTAAATAAACCTAATAAAAAAATACTGAATATAGGATTAAATCCATAATATAAAATCATTATTTATTAAAACAAATTTCTTATTTATAAATAAAATTATTTTAAAAGATAAATATTAAATTTAATTGAATTATTATAAATATAAATTTTCAGATTTTATTTTTTATTAAAAATAAAATATTTAATATGGATAATTTACTAAAGTTTTTAAAAAATTATTTTAATTTATTAATTAAAATAATAAATTTTATTTATTATTAATTTATAAAATATAATATAAGTTTTAAACTATATTAAAATAATAGATATGCTTTATAAGAATTTTCTAGAAAACTCATATATATTTTAAATTTAATATATTAGTTTTTATTCATTATTTCTTTATGGAAAATTTTTATATATATATATTATATTTTAATTATTTTTAGGACTAAAATTAACGAGATTAGAGATCGATAATAATATTGATTGTTTATTCTTATTAATGATATTTCTTTTTATATATAGATTTATTTTATCTAAATTTAGATTTAAGATTATTATCTAGAAATAGTAAAAAATTTTTTTCTCATCCAATTTTCTTTTATTTATATTTTATAAATAAAATTATTTATTAGTTTTTTTGATTTTTAATTCTGATAATCGTTTTATTTTAATATTTATTTGAAGAATTAAGTAATATTATAAATTGATAAGAATGCAAAATAATAGTTTATATATTATGTATCTTTATTTCTAATAGAAGTTTATTATTTTATTTTATATGATTTTATTAAAAAATTAAGAAATATATTTCCTAGATTTAAATACTAATATAGCAAAAACAAGTCATCAATAAAAGATAAAAAATAAAATCGTTTTTACTTAATTAGCTTTAAAAGTTAATTAACGTATTATTCATATATAATTTTTATTACTTTAAATATTAAATAATATTAATAATCAATTTAAAGAAGAAAATTAAATCACAAAGAATAACATAGTTAAAAATATGATTATCTTTATTATAATTTATCCAAAAATTACTATTAATTAATAGTACTAACTATAACATAGTATCGAACATCACTTTGTTAAATGATAATTTAATATAAATTCAAATTTTTCTGATCTAATTATTTTGAAAAAAAGGTATAATCAAAAGAAATTACATCAATTTAACAAAACGTATCTCTATATAATTTTCTACTATTTCTAGTATACATTTTGTATAGTGATAAAAATGAAAAGTTGAAATAGAGATTAATATTTTTATATCTCCTTTTCTCTTACTTTGAGAGATGTTTACAGTTTATATAATTACTGATAGGATTTTGAAAATGAACTTAATATCTATGAAAGGATTTCAGATAATTTATCCAGAAAATAGTACATTAAAAATAATGAACAAAATAATAATAAATATAATGAAAAAAAATTTAGTATATATACACTATTATCTTATAGTATTTATAAATGATTTTATTTTTTACTATTAAAATAATTCTTCCTAATATAATTATTGGTTGATCAGATTTTTATTTATCTTTTATATAATTAATTAAAGATAATCTTTTAAGTGTTTTATTTTTGATATAATAGTATTAATATTATTAGATAAAATATCAATTTTAGAATTATAGAAATTTAACTTCTTTACTATTTCAGGAAAAAGATCACGTAAAGCAGTTTTTCATTTTTAATCATTACGATTATTATTCTATTTTTTATCTAGAATTTTATAAAATAAACGCGGGTCTTTATATACACTCAGATATAAATAAATTAATTAAGAGGAAATAGCTAAAATGTAAATTTCAAAAATTAAATATTACTTATAAAATAGTTTTATATATCAATTAAAATAAATAATGTTATGCTCTTAAAATCAGTTACTTCATTATTGATGCTCGTCTTTCCTAAGACATATAAAGGATAGAGTATTGAAAATACTTTTCTAAATAATTTAATTATTATTAATTTAGATAAATAGCAATAATGGTATATTAAGTTAATTTTTAGTTAAGTTAGTTCCTAGATTATTAGAAAAAATGAATTTATGTAATTTATGTGGAATATTTAAAAAAAAATCATTTTAATGATAATGATAGCTTTTCTTGGTATATTATTAAATAATAAAATATATTAAAAAAGATTAATATATTATATACTAATCTTTTCTATTATTTCAATATTATTTGAGTATTAATCCTTCAATCCTTCCTCTTTTTTGATTGCTATTCTACAAACAATAGAGATTAGTTTATTTTTTTAAAATTTCTAAATAATTAGAACTGATTTATTCAAATCAAAATGATATTGAAGTATTTTATTATTAATTCAAAATCAAATGAAATATTGAGAATATTTTTCAATATCCCACATTTTTCTCTTTTTATATACCTATATTTATAATGGTAAAGTGTTATTTGATATAATAGATAGGTTATTATAGTAATAATAAAAGATCTGTATATTAATTAAAATTAATGTGAATTATATTCCATGTATTAATAGAATTTTTAGAATTATTACTATAACGAATTTTATTCTTTAAGATTAAAGATCTTTTTCAAGATGATGAAAAATCAACAATTCAACTCATTCAATTGAATGAGTTGAATTTATAGTAATAAAAAATTTTTAATTAGTAAATGGAGTAAAGACAATTTAATTTATTAACAAGTTAAGTACTATCTTCCATAATAACCTCTATCTGTTACTAATTAATAAACGATTCTATAAAGGTTTTTAAAATTTACTACTAATTGTATTTATTTTATTATGGAAATATTTATATAACAATTTATTGTAAAAAATTCTTTACTAAATATAAGTTCATGTTTATAAAGATAATTAAAGTAATCTCTGAAGAAAAGAAAATTTAATCTAATAATTTCTATTATTAGATTAAATTGAAAAGTTCAAATAACTAATTTTTTATTTATATAAATCTAAAATAGTAAGTTAAAATATTCCATTTAACTATCTTACCTATTGTAAGGAAAAAATCGATTTTTATTTAATTAAAAACCAACGGCTGAGCGAAGTTCAGCAACTTTATCTATTTTTTCCCATGGAAATTGAGAACGACCAAAATGGCCATATGCTGCGGTTTGACGATAAATAGGTTGTAGTAAGTTGAGCATTTTAACTAAACCATATGGTCGTAAGTCAAAAATTTCATGAACTAAATGAACAAGAGTTTTATTAGTTATTTTTTCTGTACCGAAAGTTTCGATCATGATCGATGTCGGTTCAGCAATACCAATTGCATAAGAAATTTGAATTTCACAACGATCAGCAAGTTCAGCAGCAACAATATTTTTTGCTATATAGCGTGCAGCATAAGCAGCAGAACGATCAACTTTAGATGGGTCTTTTCCAGAAAAAGCTCCTCCGCCATGATGAGCCTTGCCACCGTAAGTATCGACAATAATTTTACGCCCGGTTAAACCACAATCTCCCATTGGCCCTCCTATAACAAAACGACCTGTTGGATTAATAAAATATTTGGTATTTTTATTTAACCATTCTATAGGTAATACTGGCTTAATAATTTCATCCATTACAGCTTCTGATAAGATTTTTTGTTTAATTTCCTCAGCATGCTGAGTGGATAAAACAATAGTATCAATACCCACTATTTTATTATTTCTGTATTGGAAAGAGATTTGACTCTTAGCATCTGGACGTAACCAAGGCAAGGTACCATTTTTTCGCACTTCAGCTTGACGTTCAACTAATCTGTGGGCATAAATAATTGGGGCTGGCATAAAAACATCGGTTTCGTTATTAGCATAACCAAACATTATTCCTTGATCTCCTGCTCCTTGATTAAAAGGATTTATACGATCTACTCCTTGAGAAATATCAAGAGATTGTTTACCAATTGCACTTATAACAGCGCAGGAATTGGCATCAAAACCCATATCGGAACTTGTATATCCAATTTCGCGTATCGTTCTCCTTGTAATTTCTTCAATATCTACCCAAGCGTTTGTTGTAATTTCACCACCAACTATTACCATACCTGTTTTTACATAGGTTTCACAAGCAACTCGTGCTTTTGAGTCCTGTTCAATAATTGCATCAAGAACCGCGTCTGAGATTTGATCTGCAATTTTATCAGGATGACCTTCTGATACTGATTCAGAAGTAAAAAGATGTGTGCTCATAGATTTTTTATTACCTTAAAATTTAAGAAAAACTGAATCACACCTATTGTTATTTAAACATCCATGTTATGTTAATTTAATACTATTAATAGAAAAAGATTATTCTCTTTTATTCAACTTATCTGGGGAGATACTGGTTATAATAAAAGTATAAATAGCGTTATCTTATTAATAAAATTTTTCTCATTAGAAGTTATTTCTAACATACATATATTGATGCTATTTTTCAATTTAAAATGTTTAAATCCTGTTATTCTTATTAAAACCTTATTTTAAGGTGAATTAATAATATTCGATCTAAGAAAATAAAAATTTTCAGTCATTATAGCTTAATAATCTGTGTATTAGAACTTATCTTTTTATACTATTTCTCTTTTTTAAAATTATAAATTTACTTTAAAGAGAGACATGGAAGGAATAATATTATTATATTAATGAAATTTACAAAAATTACATAATATAATAATTATAAAGTTCTTATTTAATTGGTTTTTAATTAAAAAACTTATTTTATTATTATAACTTTCTTAAAAAGTTATCTCTTTATATATGATAAACTTAAAAAGAAGTAAAACTTATATTCCTCTTCAAGAGATAACTGTAACTAATATTCCTGAATAATATTGAATAAACTTAAAATATTTTTATTGTAGAAAAAATTGGATATTATCAAATTAATGAATAATTTAATATTAATATATATTTAATTTTTTAATCAAACACAGAATCAAAATTGATTTAAAAAATAATTAAAATATAGAAAGAATAATTAAAACATATAATTATATGCACAATCCTGATTTTTAAGAAATTTTCTAATATCGATCCTCTCTCCAATCAACTCCTATTTTTAATGTATTTGAAAAGAGTAGATTATCAGGTGATTATTTTAGGTGCTTTATTAAAAGTTAATCAAAAGCAATCCATATAATTGAAATTTTTATCAAGTCAATTTATTTAAACCTTTAGATTTTTATAGAGTGATTTCAAGAAGCGTTAAATAACAATATTAATTTATCTTGAGTTGTCAAAACTTTTTAATTACCTTATAATAATAATTAAAGAATATTAAAGTATATTCTTTTAAATTTTAATCAGTAAAAACTTTTAGAATAAAATCTTAATTTGTAATTTTAAAAGTATATGAAACTGTACTGATTTCATATAAAAACTAAAACTTAAAATATTTAGTTCCCGTTTAAATTATAAGATTTATACAAATTTTAGTCCAAAGAAAATGGGTATTTTAAATTTAAATTTGATTATTATCTAGTTTCCAATTTAATTGAAAGATTAAGAATCTGTATTTTCTTCTTTTATAGTTTGAAACTATTATATTTCCATTTAAAAATCTAAAATGTTTAAATATTCATGATATTGTTATTAAGGATAAAAGAAAGTATCCCAGTAATTTTATATTAATTTTATAAATTAAAGATAGAGATTGCGAAATTTATTAGTAGTAATAGTTTAAATATTGATTATAAAAATATGCGTTCAAAATCGAAATATTTTTGTTAATAATGATTTATATAAAAATATATAAATAATATTTATTTGGATGATTATTGAAACTTCTGCTGGAATAATTATCAAATTCACAGTAATCATTGAATTAGTTTAATTTTTAACTAAATGCGCACATATAGTTCCCTATTGATTTCCGATCTTATTATTGTTAAACATAATTAGTTCAATATGATTTCTTTCTCTAGGGAGAAAGAATTATCGGTTAGTTTCTTTAGAAATCTTGAAATAAAATACAATAAGTATTATTGCCATTTATTACGCAAATGCTTGCATGATAAATCAATCTTATTATAAGGGTTTATTATAACCCTTATAAGATTTCTAATAGTATATTAAATTCCAAAGAATATACTTTTTCTTTAAAGAATTTTTATCTTAGTATTTATCGTTCTATTTCAAAATTATTTGTATTCCAATAATTGAGCTTCATCGCCCCCCTCTCCTGTAATTCTATAATTATCTATATATACTTAATCGTCTCTAATTTTCTGGTAGAAAATTTAGATAATTCTCCATTAAATTTTAGATAACAACTATATAGTATTTATTAGCATCGATAAACCAATTAAAACAGTTAGGCATATTTTCCTTATTATTAAGATATTAGATTTCTCGTTATATTAATAAACATTATTGATATTTAAGTAACAGAAAAATAAGACCTACTTATCATAATTAACGGTAAATATATTTTATACGATAAACTCTCTTATTATATCAGATATCTTTCTGTTTATTTTTTACCAATATATATATATTTAACTTCAGATTAGATAAAAGTTTTATTCATTGTAATTTTAATTCCCATCCGGGGTTAATTAATTGACTTCAAGATCGGGATGATCTCTACCAGAAAGTTATTTTCCAAATTAAGATTTCTCAATATCTTTAATAATTTTAATTAAAAGTTCATATATTTTTGAGTGTTCAATTTTTTTCTTACAGTAGAAATGAGAGGAATATTATTCTCAATTATAGATTAAAAATCTATTAAAATTAGTAATCAGTTGCTTCTATCAATTACTATAAAACTTTATAACCCATAATCTCAATTTCCTCTTCTTATTTTATTTTATATGTTATTTTAGTTACATGGATAGTAAAATTAAGTGTAATCAAATTGTAAATAATTAAAAATATAAGTATTTCACTTTACTTCACGATTAGTAAATTCTATTATATACTATATTTTGATTTTGAAAATTTTTCAATATATATAATATATTTTATAGTAATAAAGTTCATTTTAAGAGATTGAAGTTTTCTTAACTTTACAAGAAAAATGAGTTAAGAGCTCATCATAATATTATTTATAACCAAAAACAAACTAGCAGAGAAAATTATTCGTGCATCATAAGTTATTATTAGATAACTTATATACATACTAGATATTAGTGCTTTTATCTAAAAATTATAAATACTTATGATTATAGAATTTATTTTACTTTTTAATATGATTAAAAAGTAAAATATTTAGAAATTTTGTTAAGTTAACATAATAACTATAATTAAAAATATTTAATAATCGCCAAAAGAATGAAAACCATAATAAGGTTTAAACGATTTTTGGATATTTGAAAATCCAAGGATTCTCAAAGTTCTACTATTGAAAATTAAATTACATATCACTTTATAATTTTAAAAATGATAAAAATCTTCCAAATCAATAAACCGATCATAATAATTTTTAGATTATATCAGAATCCGAATTAATACTCGTTAGAAACATTATTTCTTCTTTTATTATATAAATTATAACAAAATATTTTAAGTGATTTTCTTACCTAGATAAAGTTGATATTTTGTTTGGTGAGTAATATCCCATTAAACTTGCAGAACTAAAACAGTTCTGAAAGTACTTAATGAAATAATTTTCTTGATAAACTACTTAAGAGTTCTGTATAGTTCTATAACTAGTTGTTAGCTTAACAGGTATTTGTTTATAACTATAATTATAAAATATAACAGTTCTAGAACGAAAATTAAGTGCCGATTTAGGGGACAAGTATATTGAATAGATACAAATAATTTTTTTAAAAATTTACTTTAACGATATTAAAAATAATTTATTATCATTTATCTAAAAATCACTCTATAGTAATAATTAATATTATTGCTGTTTTCCATATATTTTATAATAAATATACTTATATTATTATTATCCTTCAATTTATAACCTACTTTAATAGCTTTAAAGTTACTAACTTGATGACTATTTAGTTGATTTTAAAATAATATAAATTAGTTATATACTATATTATTCGATAATCTATATTTACAGTTAAATGATAAAATCATTCTGATTAAATTTTTATATAAAACTTCTTTTGTGAAAATTTACCAAAGTATTTTTATGAATTAACAAATTTTAATAATTTTAGAATAAAAATTAAGGTAAATTTCACTATAAAAATAAATTTTTTATTATTTAAAATATATTTTTTATTTTTCTTTTATGTATATCAGGAATATATTTAATGAATTACTCTATAAATCAAATTCAGTTAAATATTATTTTTTTTGATTTTTATTGTATTTACATTATTATTTATTATATAATATTTATTATTATTTTTCATTTTTTCATATTGTTTCCATAAAATCATCGCGATGAAAGCGTTAACTGTAATAAGGATTGACTATGTATTTAAAATTACTTAGTATTCTTTTACCGTTAATATTAGGTTATTTATTTTATTTTAAAAATAAGAAAATTTTATTGCTTACTCATCACTTCTTAGGTATTATGATTTATATAATTTTATTTTTCATGGGAATTACGCTGGCATTATTAGAAAATGTCAAGATTCATCTTATTTCAATTTTTACTTATACAATAGTTTTTTTTTGCTGCACCTTTACCGCAAATATTATTGCTTTGCTATTTTTAGATAAATTTTTTCCGTGGAAAATTGCTAAAAATGAAAATAAAAAGCCAGTATTTCGATTAAAAATGATTTTTAGTTCACTACCACTACTTGGTATGCTAATATTAGGTTTTTTGATAGGATTAACAAAATTTCCAATTTTATTTTATGCAAAATATGGCATTGAAATTACAGTTATGTTAATATTATTAATGGTTGGTTTTCATCTTCGTAATAGTGGAATGCATCTTAAGAATATTTTAATTAATTTTAGAGGAGGATCAATTGCATTAATTGTTGCTAGCAGTGCTTTACTTGGTGGTGTTATTGCTGCAGCCTTATTAGGCTTACCTATAAAAGTAGGATTGGCAATTTCAGCCGGTTATGGTTGGTATTCTTTAACTGGCATACTTCTTACTGACGTTTATGGTCCGGTTATTGGTAGTACTGCTTTCTTTAACGACTTAATGCGTGAATTAGCAGCTATTATTATTATTCCTGTTATTATCAATCAATTTCGCTCTACTGCATTAGGAATTTGTGGCTCAACATCAATGGATGTTACTCTACCTATATTACAGCATAATGGTGGGGTTTCTATTTTACCTGTTGCTATTGCAAATGGTTTTTTACTAAGTTTAGTAACTCCATTACTGATGGTTTTCCTTACCTAATAGATATAATAAATAAGTAAATTTCTACCAAAGATTTTGTTTAAAATATAGATCAAATCTCTTTAATAAATTCTATCAAAAATCCAATATAAATCTTAATTAAATATATAAAATATATAAATCTTCAATTTTTATTAATTAATTTACTTTCACTAAAATATTAAAGAATATTATGACAGTATTTGTGCTCTACTTTTTCTTCGGAGAAGAGTCGGATAAAAGAATAATCAGATTCTTCTTTAAGAAAACATTCTCTAATTAGAGAATTAATTTGGATAAATAATAGTCATGAATTATGACTATTATTTTTTAAAATTTTTTTGAATTTTTGAGAAAAAGATAATTTAAACAGAAAATAATTTAATCTAAAAATTTTTTCTTTATTAATATTAATTAATCTTCTAGTGTTAGAATATTTTTACGTTTATTACCATGATTGCAGAGTATTTATCGAAATAAAATTATCTTTCTAAGTTTCAGTATTTAGCTTAAGAAATTTCTAATTCAAATAATAAAAAAATTACTTCCTAATAATCTTAAATATATTAAGGATATTATTATCCTCTCTCAGCAAGTATGTTAAATAATAAGATGTATTTTCTTTAATACCTTGATAATATAGCTTTCAAAATTATTTCAAGAACTTGAAAATAATTTTTATTCATAATTAACAATATAAAATATGTTGAATAAAATTTATCAAAATATCTATTTTATTCAGCTAATATTAGCCAGTTACTGAATAATCTCTACTATAATAAAATGAAACCTTTGACGTTAAACATATAACTTAAAGTATCGTATAATATCAAATAGTGTATTTTTAATAAAATAACCATTAAATTATTAGTTAATAACTTTATATATTTTTTTATAAATTTTTTAAAAACTTTCTTTACCCTATCTTAAAAGGTATTAAACATTATATTTAATCTTGATATAAATTATCTTGAATACTTATTCAATAAGAGGAGCTTTTATCTTGATAAATGATATTAACTTAAGTTTGTTTAATTTAATCAACGCCAATTTAATTACATCTTTTACTACAGTAAAAGTGGCAATTTTTTTAGCTAAAAGAATTATTTATATATTTCCCTTAATTATTATTTTTTTCTGGTTCTATGGATCAGCTAAAAATTTATTCTTTCAAAGAATATTTGTTTGTAAAACAACTATCGCACTTATTATAAGTTTATTTATTTCCGGTATTATTAGTGCATTCTTTCCTCAAGAAAGACCTTTTATGTTGGATGGTGGGGTAGGTCAATATTTTCTTTCTCATCCTCCAACAGCATCATTTCCAAGTAATCATGCTACTATTGCTTTTACTTCTACTTTTAGTTTTTTATTTTGGTTAAGAACTTGGATTGTATTATTGTTATTTATAGCAGATTTTACAATTTCTTGGGCGAGAATTTTTCTTGGAGTGCATTGGCCTTTAGATATAGCAGGTGCATTTTTAGTTTCTATTATAGCTTGTGGAGTTAGTGAAGTAATTTGGAAAATCGTGGGTCATAAACTGTTTATATATATAATAAAAGCTTATCAAGTTTTATTTTTTCCTTTAATTAAAAGAGGTTGGATTAAAGATTAAAGTATTAATTTTTAAATAAAATTTATAAATGTTTTTTAATTAAGAAAGTTCTTTTTTAGAAAAATTCTTTCTATATTTATAAATAAATTAAATTAATAATTATTTATTGATAATAAATAATTATTTCTTAAATTTTTATTAGATTTTACTTAAATAGAATTAAAATATTATTTAGAATCCTTAATTGATTTTAAATTTAAATTTATGCTTATTAATTTATAATAGTTAGATTTTAAAATCTATTTCTTATATTAATACAAGAATAAATCATTAAAATAATTATTTTAATATAGTAATAATACCTTATGCTTAAAATAAACTCAATAAATTTGATTAGTGATCTTAAATTAATTAAATTGTTAAAGCTATTATTTGATTATATCTGTTTATTTAATTTTTAGAAAATTTATTTAAAATATTGATATATTAACTAGATCATTAATAATTATTTATTAAAGTTTTTAACTACATATTAACTTAAGGAGAGCTTAAAATCCAATAAAATATAAATAAAAAGATAATTCTTGTTTTAACACCAACCTATAGTTGATTATCTTTTATACAGTAATCACTAGTTTTATAATCATAAAATGATGTTCATATTAAAAAAATAAAAACATAATCTTGATAAATTAAATTAATTTAAATTGATTTAAAACAGGATTGTAGTTTAATGAAATTAATTATACGTATATATAATACTATATTATAGAAATTAGATTTTATCAAAAAAAGTAATATTTCCACTTATATAAATCCTAAATATATTACTTATTTATCTAGAATAAAGCCTTGTTGTATGAACATATCTTTAATTATCATTAAAAATAATGGTTTCATACATTAAAATTAACTATTTATTTCTAATTTTATATTTTGGAGATTACTATGGATACAATTCAAGTTAATTCCATAAATTCCTCATATGCAAATCAGAATATAAAAGTTTGGAGAAAAAGTGATACAATTTGGACGTTATGTTTATATGGTACTGCAATTGGTGCTGGTGTTCTTTTTTTACCAATTAACGCGGGTATGAAAGGTCTATTACCAGTTATTCTAATGACATTAATAAGTTTCCCAATGACTTTTTTTTCACACCGAAGTTTGACACGATTTGTATTATCTGGGTCAAAACCTAATGGTAATATTACAGAAGTTGTAGAGGAATATTTTGGACCTTCAGCAGGTAATTGGATTACACTGCTTTATTTTTTTTCTATTTACCCTATTTTATTGGTATATGGAGTATCTATTACTAATAATGTAGAAAATTTTATTGTTGAATTACTAGGATATAATGCTTCACCACGCTGGCTATTATCGCTTATTTTAGTCGGTAGTATTATGGCTATTGTTAGTTTAGGAGAAAAGTATATAGTGAAAATAATGAGTATATTAGTATTTCCATTTATTTTAGCTCTAGTGATATTTTCACTCTATATGATCCCTCATTGGGATTGGACTTCATTAGAAACTCTTTCGTTCTCCAATATTGCTATGAATAGCGCTGAAAATATTCAAGGTATGTTAGTTTCGATTTGGTTAACTATTCCTGTTATGGTCTTTGCATTTAACCACTCACCTATTATTTCAGCATTTGCTATTTCCAATCGCAAAGAATATGGTGAATTTGCTGATCAAAAATCTTCTAAAATTTTAGCTTCGGCACATATGTTAATGGTATTAACAGTAATGTTTTTTGTTTTTAGCTGTGTATTTACCTTATCTCCTTTTGATCTTCTAAAAGCAAAGACAGAAAATATCAGTATTCTCGACTACTTATCTGTTTATTTTGATAAACTTTTTATTAAGTATGCAGCTTCACTTATTGCTTTTGTTGCAATTATAAAATCATTTCTTGGGCATTATCTTGGTGCTCGTGAAGGTTTTAATAGTTTAATTAATCGTGCTTATCGAGCTAAAGGTAAAACAATAAATATCAAAAAATTAAATAAAAGTACTGCTCTTTTTATGTTAATCACTACTTGGTTAGTTGCTACCTTAAATCCAAGTATTATAAGTATAATAGAAAGTTTAGGTGGACCTATTATTGTAATTTTATTATTCATAATACCAATATGTATAAGTAAAAAAATCCCCGCTATGCGTAAATATTCTGCTCATGTTAGCAATATTTTTTTAATAATTATCGGTATAATTTCTATCTCAGCTGCAATATATAAATTATTTCTCTAAAGTTTAATTGTTTTAGATTAATTTTATAATAAACTTTAATCAATTATCTATTTTATATCCAAAACATCTTTAATATATTTTATATTAATAATTAATTAGTAGATTTTATTTAAAAATAAATAAAATATAAACAATATTTTTAAAAATAGCATTAATATATTTATTTCTTAATATCGGGTTTGGATTTAATAAAAAACGAAAATAATTTATTGATGATTTAATCTAAAAGTGATTTATCTAACTAATCTATTTTTACCTTTTATATTTATAGTTTGTTATCCCTTTTACCAGTTCAAAAGGATAACAATAATTTTCTATTATCATAAATATAATCTAGAAATTTAGTTAATATTATGTAGCTATCTATTTATCTTTTTCTTGTTACAAACATTAAATAAATTTAGAGTTATAACTGAAAAATAAGAAATATTGATAAATCTTTCTAAATAAAAGATATGGAAGTTTTCCATGCCACTAATATTACCCATTTTGTGAAATAAAATAATAATATTAGGTTTTATAAATAAAGATAAACTATATAGTAAAGTTAAATTGCTATATAATTGATAATTTTATCCTTAATGAGAAATACTTTAATGAAAGAGGTGAATCTTTTCTCAGTTTAAATTTCCTTATATAAATAAATTAATAACTGATTTAGAATAGTATTAAAAGACTATTTTTTATTTCTTTTTTGATTATGCAGAAAAATGCATTCTAATACTTAATAACAAAGAAAAATTAAAAAATATTTCAATATATACTTTAGAGAATTATTTCAGTAAAATAAGATAAACGATATAAAATCAATACTGAAAAAGAGAGTTTTCACATCAAGATTATATCTTTCCATAAAGAAAGACCATTTATTTAGATCACCTCCATCCCCTCTGGAGGTGGTATCTCTCTTATTGAAAAAAGATTATTAATATCAAATAATGAAATGATAAATATTATAGAAATAGTTGATTAAATAAAGATTTTTGGTTTATTATTTAATGAAAACTTTGCAAGTTAAGGAGTTAAAATATTTCCTCCAACTAATAAGATTTAGTCCTATTATATTTTCACTGTAATTTTATTATGAAAATTTATTTCCCATATAAACATAAATTTATATATCATTTTTCGAAAACTATTAGTTTCTATTATAAAATATATAATTTAATTCTATTACTAATTTCAACTCTTAAGGAAAAGTTGCTATTGTTTATTTTATGATAAAAGAGACGTTAACTAGAATTAATAATGGAAGAAGAGTTAATTTTCAATAAGTTTAAATCGCGTAATAAAAATCGACATAAAATATCATTTTTTCTTATTTATAGATACTTTTCACTCTCTCTCTGGAGAAAGTATCTACATATGTTTAGTTTTTTTAAAATTGTGTTTAAAATTGATAATTCTTCTATGATCATTCAGATAGTAACTCTCTATAGTATATAAATAAATGTTGATAATTTTTCTAAAAAGACAGTATAATTTTAATACAATTTTATAGAGGTAGGATCAAGGATAATTTATAAAAAACTTTATGATATTAAGATTTTAATCTAAATAGGATCCCTATTTAGGAATAAAACCAAAATAATAACATAAACTATTCTTGCTGTTCTTAATTTTCTAATGAAGAATTTGCACTTTTGATATTAAAGTTCAACAGTATATCTATTTTCAAAACAATTTTCATTATCTTGAAAAACTCGATTTTTTATCTATATTAATAGAGATGAGCTAATTTGTCATATTTTATTTCATATCGAAAATTCCTTACCAACATCTATCTTGTCAAAATTTTTCATTTTATCAATTACTTTTAATATAACCAAATTGAATAGCATTTTGGGTCTTATTATCTGTTAAAAATTTATTCGTTTTATTATCAAAATCTTTAGATTTTAGTATTCTAAGCAAAGGAATTACTTAGTTCTTTATTAACTAAAAATAGATTTTAGAATTAAAATTAATATAACTCTATTTTATACACTAAACGATTTTCTGGATCATTTAATTTTTTCTTACTCTAGTATATATTTCACAGGGTTATTTTTAATTGTATACTATAGATAAGTAAGTTATATTAGTTTTAACTTAATTTTTTCATTTTAGCGATTGAATCTTTTTTTATAATTAATAATATGTAAAGCATACAATTCCTTTTTTTAAAATAATGTTTTCCAAAATTTAATTTTTTATCTAAAAAATCTATATCTCCAATAAGAGTTAAATTTTCTCTAGAATATAAAATAAAGAATATTATCAATTATAGATTGAAGATCTTTATAATTTAAAATCCGTTATCTCCATAAAATAAAAAATTACTTTATAATTCATAATCTAAACTTTTCTTATCGCTGATTTTAGAATTTTTACTTGCATAAATAGTAAATTGAGGTTTGACAAATTATGAATAATCAAAAAATATAAATATAAAAGTTTTTATTTCATACTTTTTAATCTTTATTAATAATTGATTTAATTTTAAAAAAGAAATTTTCTAATATCAATAATACCAAATAAGTTGGTATAGTAGTAAAAGTTTTTTGTTAATTAATTTTAATATATTTAAATATTTAAAACTAATTTAGTTTACAGTTATCATCTGTTGTTTAATCAAAAAGATTATCGATGATTCAATATCATTGAATCTTATCTTCATAATAGATAAAATATATGTATAATGAGATTAATCAATAAGCTATATAGGAATATAAATTCTCAATTTTGATAAGGTTCCTTCTCTACATTTAGAAAATAATATAATTTAAGGAATTCAGGAGATTGTTTATCGTGCAATGGGTGTTATTGGCTTTTATTTAAGTAATTAATTCATTTTATTTTTCTTTGATAAGTGGATATTAAAATTATGCATGAAATAATAAAATGTGAATGACAAAATATACTGAGAACCTAGTAGTTAAATTTTCTAATTTAAACAGTAAAATATTTACTGTATTAAACATTTTAATTTTATTACTATAAATAAAATTTATAGACTAAATATTAGTTTTAATAATTTTTTTCATCAAGTTAATAACCTTAATTTATTTTCTATTTTGTTATACATAAAAATTAAATAATTTATTCCACTCATTTATATAATTGCTAGTATAATCTAAATAAGAAATTCTCTATAATATTCATTATAATTCTGTCGATTTTGTTTTTCAAATCTTAATATGGAATGACTTAATCTTTTTCTATCATGAAAATACTTCATCAAGTAAATAGTTACTTTATTATCTTTAATATAAAAGAAAGATATTCACTTGATATATAGTTATATATTGCATGAATAATAAATTCAGGTAGTTATACTTTTAATTTTTGTAAATATCTTCTCTCTTTATCAAAGATACTTAATTTTGTGAACTTCCGCAAATTACTATAGTATATATTCTGAGTATTTTCGTTAGGAATATTATTTCGTTATATCAATTTATTACTAATATAGTATCTTACTATTCTTAAATAAGAACCTTCTTTATTTTCTTAAATAATTCTATATTCACTGAACTTGAGAACAATCATTTTTATATAACTATAATATTGTGCTGTTAGTGTTGTTTTTTATTTAGTGTAATATCATACTATTTCCTGAAGATCAGCTCACCTTCACTATATATTAAAAAATAATTTTCAATAACGATAACATCGTTTATTACTGTTTTCAGTATCATCTATTTTATTAGATAGATATTTATATTAATAATATTATAATCTTTTTTATTTTTAAATAATAGAAATTTCATTTCTCTATTCATTAGTTAGAGTACTGTATTTATTAAAAATGTTTTTCATTAAAAATGAAAAAATCAGTATTTCATTATAGTGTATAGAATTAAAATACTCAATTTAAATCCATATCTTTTCATTAATTTTGAAAAGATATTAGATACTCAAAAAATTATATCTTTTTTAGATATATTGTAGACTGGATTTAAGTAAAAGAACTCTCACCAATTTATCTGTTTAAAATAGATAGTTTTTCATACTATAATAGTTCTATATATCAAGAATTATTCTTTAATTTCTAAAGTTAAAATAAAGACTATATTAATAATCTTTTAGCTTTTCTTCCTGTTTCAAATAGGGCTAATATTATCTATTTTATTTTTAATTTACATTTATCCCTCTTTTACCAGTAAATCAAACAGGATATGTATTAACATTTATTAGTGATATATTCAATTAATTTAAAGATTGTGAGTCTTTTAAAAAAAATTCAATAATTTAAAATATTAAATAAAATATAATATATTTTATTATGAAATTAAAAAAGTCGTATTTTTAGTAAAAATACTATTACTTATTTTATATCCATTATTAATGACTAGTAATAGAGATATTATCTGCTATCTTAACTTTTACTATATTAGAGCTATTGATACAGAAAAAAGAGAGTTACTTATCAATATAAATAACTATAAATCTATTATTTTTACATAGAAATATATCGTAAATAATTAATACTTTAATAAGTAAATTTAATAATAAGAAAGCATTTTCAATTAATTAAATAGAGTTATATAATAATTTATTTAATTTTATATATATTGAAATCTTAAAGAATTATACTTTTTATTATAAATATTTTATTATAGGTTCATTTGATAAATAAAATCTATATTTAAAATATTAAATATTATATTTAAAAATTATTTTTTAAATTAAATTAACCAATATATTAGTTATTTATAAAATATAGTAATAATATTTAATATTATTGATTATTTATATAATTTTATAGGAGAACTACTTTTCTATTGAAAATAGATAAAATCTATTATTGATATAGTTATTATTTTACAAGTAATTTATTACTTATATTTTACAATAGATAAAAATATAGTTTCTAATTAAAAGATTAATTTCTATAAATATATCTTAGAAATATATTTATAGAAATTTTTTTTTAAAAATATAACTAGTTATATACTCTATCAAAAGTATGTTTGATTAACTAAAATTAATGATTAATTATGATCAAATATCGTAAAAATAATGTTGGTTTTTAAAAATTAGAATATAAAAATAGAAGTGTTTAAATAATTATTTTTAACTAATTATATTGAACTAATATACTAGTTAAATATTTTAATAATATTAAGTATTTTATACTAGAATTATAATTCTATCTGAATTAAATTATAAATAATTTAATAGGTAAATTTTATAGAGAAAAACTCATATATATATAAATTAAAACTGTTAATTATAGTTATCAAATCTATTATAAGTTTTTCTATTTTATTAAATAAATATAAATTAATAAGATAAAAAATCTTTGTGTAAATATTTAACTATAATATATTTATATAGAAAATTATATAGTAATCAATACTATTAACTTAATATTAATAGATTTTAATAATTAATTTTTTAAAAATTAATTATTTTAATACTATTAAAATAATTAATAATAAATAAATTATTAAATTTTTATAAATTAAAAATGATATTAGAAATCATAATATAGATTATATAAATTAATAATTATAAATTATTATTTTATCTATAATATTTCTATTATACTTAATATAATAAATACAAATTAGTATTTATTATATTAAGTAATTTATAAGAATGTAAATATATTTATATATTTTGAGAATTTACTTGAATCTAATATATTATGTATAATATATTAGATTAATATATATTTTACAATTTTAATTTTGTTTATTTTGTTGAATAACTTATTAATATATTTACTAAAAATTTTATAGATATCATCTTAGTTTTAGATATTAACTACTTATAGTTACAAATAAAAAATTTTTATTATTAAAATTAATAAAAAAATTTAATTAGTTTTAATTCTTTAGCAAAATATTTATCCATGTATGCTACATAAAATTATTAATTATAATAATTTTATGTAGCATACAAATAGATCATTTTCAATCTTAATCTATCATTTAATAATAAATTAAATTAATTATAAACTTTACTCAATAATTTAAAGATTACTATAGTTTTATTTTATATTTAACTTAAAATATTTTAATAAATTAAATTCATTTTAATTAATTTACCAATAGGAGTTTAAACTATGATAATAACTAAACTAGTCTTAGTAAGACATGGTGAAAGTGAATGGAATAAAGAAAACAGATTTACTGGTTGGAATGATGTTGAACTTTCCGATAAGGGTCGAAAAGAAGCAAAAGAAGCAGGAAAGCTATTAAAAAAGGAAGGTTTTGTTTTTGACTATGCTTATACATCCGTTTTAAAACGAGCTATTCATACATTATGGAATATTTTAGATCAAATAGATCAACAATGGTTAATTGTTGAAAAAGATTGGAGGCTTAATGAACGTCATTATGGTGCCCTACAAGGTTTAGATAAAGAAAAAACTGTGAAAAAATATGGTAACGAACAAGTTAAACAATGGCGTCGTAGCTTTAAAACTACACCACCGGAATTAACTAGAGATGACCCTCGTTATCCTAGTAATGATCCTCGTTATGCAAATTTGAATCCATCAGAACTCCCTGTCAGTGAAAGTCTAGCTACCACAATTGAACGTGTTATCCCTTATTGGGAAGGGGTGATTAAACCTAGAGTTTCTAAAGGTAAAAAAGTAATTATTACTGCTCACGGTAATTCATTACGGGGATTAATCAAACATTTAGATAAAATAAGTGAAGATGAGATTCTTAAAATTAATATTCCAAATGCTGTTCCATTGGTCTATGAATTTGATGAAAACATGAAACCCATTAACCACTATTATATTTTTAATTAAGATAAAGTAGTTGATAAAATTACTTGTTAAGAAAGGTAAGAGAAAATTAATTAAATTTATGTAAAAGGGATAGGGGAGGATAAAAGATTATATTCTTAATAAATTATTAATTAGATGATTTTATAAATTTCTTAATAAGGAATTGGTGCATAATCTAAATTTACTATAGTTAGTCTTTATAAAATTATAAAATACTTAAAGATAATCTTGATTTTGATTATTAATAGGGAACTATATTTCTTGAACTAGCTTTCGGTTTAGTGACCGATAAAAATCGTAAAACTTTAACAATATTAATTACTACTTTTATTTTTTCATCCATACGAATAAAATCTATCAGAAAGAAACTAACGGATGCTAATTCATATGAATTTATGATTCAGTAATACATGATATGTATATACTAATTATTCTTTAAACTGATAAATTTTATAAAATTTTGATGAGAGATGATAATATCAAGAAATTTATTAACATTTTATAAATACTAAATAAATTATAGTTAATTATTATTTATTTGCAATATTCAATTATTCGTTAATAAAAAATTTTATTTTATATACATAACATTATTAATTGAATTTTTTCATGTAGGCGTGTAATTAAAATTTCTAATAAATAAAAAAGATAAAAATCTTAGTTTCTTTTCTTAAGAAATTACAGTTGTTATTTTCATCGAAAACATTTTGTTTTTTAATGTAAGGATAAAAGAAACAAGATTTTCTATCTTGTTCTACTCAATAAAAATCAATACAATAATGCGAAGTTATTTTCTACTAAATTGGATTACTAAAGTTATCTTTATTTTTTTATAAAAAATATCTATCTTTTTCAATACTTTCTCTTCTTCTCGTTACTGATAAACCTCTGTCTGATTATATTTTTAACAAAATTAATTTTTTGATTAATTTTCATCAATAAACTTATTTACATGAAAAACGATTTTCTAATAAAGAAGTTTTATAGAATTTATTAAATTAGAAATATGAATATCTTTACATTCTAATTTTGATATTAAAAACAGTTAATATTGGAGATATAGCTATTTATCTTTCAGCATAGAAATCTATTACTAGATTTTATTGCACTTTAATATATATTAAATCCGTGGTTTATATCTGGTTTCTATTGATTTTATCCTAATAATTTTAATTATTATTTATATAATTATTAATTTTCAATATAATATATGATGTTTTGATTATTTTAATATGATCCATATTATCTTTTTATTATTTTAGTTATTTTCTCTCTAATAACTATTTCTTATCGCTTCTTTTTGTTAAAATTCTAGCTAATTCAAAATTTTAAAAATAATTTATTTATTGAAAAATGTAAAGTTATTAAAATATAAAAATCTATTTTTCAAAAAATTAAAAATAAAAACATGAATCAAAATTTATGAAACTTAACTGGTACAAATATTTATATTATTAAACTCAATATATTAATAATCCCTCAAAATAGTGAAGTAGATATTTTTATTCGTCGAAACTCTAACTGAAATAAAATATTATTAGATATTTTATTTTATAAAATAAAATATTTAGCTTTAAACATTTTTTATATATTAAAAAGAATCCCTGATTCATATTAGGGAATTTATATATTGGTTGAGATGAGAAAAATTAGATAATAAAAGTAAAATATTAAACAATCAAAGTTTATATGATATAAAAAATTGAGAAAAGTGAATTATTTAGAATTAGATCATTAGGATATTCATTAAATTTTCCTATATAAGTGGATTTTCTATTTTGATAGAAGAAGTTTTCTCTTCAGTTAGATACACAATGTAGATTCTGAATAAAATTAGAGAAAGAATATATACAAATAAATTTTGATTCACCCCTCATTGAATAAAAACCATTGAGAAAATTCTCTCATAAAAGATTGCAAGTAACTTCATTATATCAATGTAGTCTTAATATTTAAGTTTTCTCTAAGTTTCTCTTATGATGATTTTGATTACTTAATATCCGGTGCAATATTTGAATATTGAAACGATCATAAATAAAATATGGGATTTTCAAAATCATAAAATTTCCTTTTATAATTTTGAAAATATCCAAATATTTATTTAAACTAATTCTTTAACACTGCTATTTTCTAGAAACTTTTTCAGGGTGGGTTTGTTTACTCGCTTTATATCTTATATAGATATATAAATACTTGAAATTAAATATTTTCTATAAAAACCAGTTGCCTTTAAATGGCTGTAGAAATGACATTCTCTTTTTTAATAAGATAGCGAGGAGTTTTTTATATTACCATATGTTGAAAATTCATTTGATATAAGCCATAAGATAGATCTCTTTCAATTATGTCAGGAACAATATCTACTATTCGATTCTATAATCAATATTTATTTTAGTAAATAGAGGAAATTATCTAAACTAGTTTTTTCCTGTTTCATTAATAAAATATTGAATAATACCTTCTCCAAGAAAAACCTACTCTATTGATATACTTGAAAATATTTACTGGTTTATCTTATTAAGTATAGATCGTATCTCACTAAATAATCATCATTTTATATTTAATAAGGTCATCTTTCTTACATAAATCTATTTTATCGCTATCAGCATAAAGGAGATAATAATAACAACAGACTGAATCTGAAAAATAAATCCAATAAATAATAAGAATTATTTATCTCGCACCAACTTGATATTGAACATAGAATTATTACTTAAAATAATAAAAGATAAGATAACTATTTATCAAATGATCTATTCATGTTTCTTTTCTAGGTGTTACTTTCATCTTATTAAATATAAGTATGAATAAAGGAATATAAAAATCCAGTAAAATTGGGTAAATAAAAATCATTATCTCATAAGAGATGAAACAATTCTACTTCTAATGATGTAATTAAATTTTCTCTAATGAAACTCCCATCCTCTATTAAGTTGATGGTTCTTCTGCTATCTTTATGTTTTTTATTTTTGTTAAATTTACTTTTTTCAACAAAAGTAAGATTTTTAAAAGTTGATTCTTTTCTTGGATATTTTCTCTGTTTTATTTTTACAATTTCTTTTTAGAAGTTGAATTTCTTTTTTGAAAAACTTAATTTATTAAGCTGATAACCTTTCTATGAAAAGTTGTTTATTCTTTTTAAATTTAACCGTGAATGCTCTTTAAAGTAAGCACTACGTTTTCAGAGTCTATCATTGATAATTTTCAGTGATTTATCGTGATAACTTCTCTAATTTCAAATTTAATTTTTTTGGTTTGATACTGATCAAGATTCATGAAAAATTTTATTTAAAATCTGTATTTTTAATTTTTTTAGATTGGGGTATAATGTCCCCAAGAGTCATATTTACTAATTCTTATTTAATTCTTATTTTATAATCAATAATAATTAACATTATCCAGTTCATGAAAAAATTAATAAATTATATTGTTTGGAAAACATTCAAAATATTCTGATAGAAAGAGAATTCTTTTATATCTCGTAGTTATATACCATTTTCTTCCTCTATGCATCCATTTTTTTTAAATAGTTAATACCATCATTCTTCATCTTGTTTAATTCTATCATTATAAGTTTTTAGTCATAGTAAAGTTAATTTCTTTATATTAATTAAATATTTTGAATCCTGTCAATTTCTAGATTGATTAAATCGTTCATTATAGTTCATCTTATTGTATTATAACAAAATTGGAATAAACCCAGTATAAAATCTAGAATGATCACTTCAATAAACGATATCAAAAATTTTTTATCGTTTCGCATACTTTTTATTTAATAACATTACGATAATCAGTATATTAATAATGAACAGATACAGAAATTCAATACATCTCACAGTATTTGAATACACTTTCACCTGTTCTGATTTTATCAATAGATATATCCCCACTCTGTTCGGTTATCATTAAAATCTCTTTTTAAATTAAAATTACTTTTTTATCATTGAAGGTGGATGATAGCAGGGGGGAGAATAGCAGACTTACATCGATGTAACGTTCATAATCGACAGGATTAAATAGTTGCGATATCCACTATATTGATTCTGCTAAATATTAAGTATTAAAACTGATCAATACTATTTTCTTAGAAAAGAAAGAAAGAAAAGATAATACTTTTTAGATCTAGATTTAGTAAATAAAAAGAAGAGAGATGTTTCTAAATTAATATACTGTTATAGAATTTCTCTTTCTTATTGGTATTTAGTGAGATATTGTCATCGACTGAATCCTTCTTTTTTCCATTAAAATCCGATGTAAAAAAAAGATGTTCTTCGAACATTGATTTTTATATAGAAATGATAAACTGAATTTTGATATAAAATTCCATTATTGCTTTCCAACCAATATCTTTTTCTAGATTAATATATTGAAAATAATAAAATTCACTTTAAGTAAATAATAAGGACAAAATTACTGTGATAATTTATCTTGTTTTCTTGTTGTAGTGGTTCCAATCTACACAACACAAGAGAATCTAATCTTGTAATAATATTTTTATAAGTTCCTAACTTATATTTTTGAAAAGACAAATCGACTGTTCATTGTAATATACTAGAATATCGTTGTCGATCGAAAAAAAATTACTCTATCTCCTCTCTTTTTTATAGGAAGAGAGGGATAATAGATTAATTGATTAGTAGATATTTAATCAAAAATTCATTTTTACTGATATCCCATTTCCTATCTAGATATTGAAAAGATATCATCAAAATAGGATAGAAAACATTCCTTTTGTATAGAATACACTGATAACAAAATTTTAAATCGTTTCGATTTGAAAAATCTAGAAGAACAAATATACAATAATATCTTTAATAGGTACGATAAGGCTATTTATAACTGTTTATTAATGCTATATTGATTGACAAATAGTGCTTCTTGATAACATCTCATATTTAGATTATATATATATTTCCAATCTTTTTCAGATGTACTTTACAGAAAATTTAAATCTATTAAACTCTTCAATGAAGAGTGATTTCCAGTACAAGTAAAAATCTCTATAAATATAATTCAATATTCTGTTCATTATAGATATAAAATTAATTGAAAGTATCTTTTTTTTCTATATCAGATAGGTTTCATCTTTTAAAGTCTTGTATACTTTTTGGTAAACCAGTGGATTTAAAAGAATCTCTTCTGATGAAAGTTAAATCATCTGCTGATCATAATTTTTCTGGTAAATTTTATTTAGATTCTTAATAAAAAATATTTTTTCTATATTAGTTACTTGGTATTTATGAAGATTGAAATAAAAAAGTGAAATTTTATGGATAGGATGAAATGGCTACTCCACACGTATAACATATTTTTTATGAACAAGAGACCAATCAGGACTAAAATGAGAATATAAGATAAAGTAGATGGAGATTGAGCTCTATATGAGAGAAGCACATAATACTCCACTACTCTTCCACAACTCTGCAGAATATTATTTCAATAAATCTAAAAAATAAGATAATATCTATTAATTTTTAAGATTTTCTTAAAGAAGTTAGAAAATACTGTCATAAAAATTGATAATTATCTCTTTTGTATCGAGTTAAACAAATTTAAATGCTTAAATTTACTAAAAGGTATAGTGGATAAGTTGATAAAAATTCAATATTATAAAACTATATTTCTCTAACGAGAGAGGATTTTATAGAATATCTTCTTTAAAAATTAAATAGTTAATGGTAAATATTATAGTTCAAAAATACTTGCTATAAATTTTTTTATTTATCTAATTTCAATAGATTCAAAATAGAAAATTATCAAAGTTTAGTAAAAGTAAATGATAAAACAATTAAATTTGAGTAATTTTTAAGTTTATTTATAGACATAACATTTTTAATCATCATCTAGCTCTTTAATACAATATAGCACAGTTGAGGCTATTGTGTCATCAAAAATATAGGACCTATTTTATTAAAAATCTTAATTTTAAGGATATCCCCACAATAAAAATTGTATCAAAATCTATCATAATCTGTTAGTAGATCTTCTTAATTCTTCAAATAGAATTTTAGAATATAATAAAAATTCAGTGAATATGAAAGACCGATTAAATACATCAACATATCTACACAGAGATATCGATAACTTAAGAAGATTGATTTACTAAACTTTTTAAGAATCCCACGTTCTCATACAAAATAAACATTAAAGAAAAATAAGAGTCAAATAAGCACAACTATTTTTTTAAAAATACCGATCCCAATATCAGTTAAGGTTGATTCCTTAACGATATAAGTATTGTTTTTGAGTTTTCTTATAAAAAATAATACCAATTATAGTGTTTAACTTACCATTCATTTTAGCTTGGTAATATACTATAAGGTATACAGATAATTTCTACTAATAATATCATATTTTTATCTACTCGGGTAGATAAGGTTGTATATTTTATAGTCATCGATTAATATATACTTTTCCATCTTGACAAAAGATTATACGTAAAAATTTACTAGTAGTTCTTTTATTGTTATTATTGAACTTAATAAAGGTTATATTATCTGCATATCTACTAACAATTTACTCAGTAAAATTCTGATTTAATAGTTAATAATATCTTATCGTACGCAGGTATTTTTCTGTACTTCTATCGATAATTTAAATTTCTTTAGAATTTCGAAATTATTTTCCCAAAATACGTTTACAGGATATATATTACCTTATAATTTCGACGAAATTTTCTACGTTTTCTATGTTAATGATTCTCAATATCGATACCGAAATAAAAATTTCTCAGAATTATAAAATTTTGAGAAAATTATTAAATTATTTTTATCTTTATTTACTATTACCCCACGATAACTTGTTGTCTACAAGACAAAGATTATCTTCTTTAATAACTACTTTTCTTACCATGAACTTATATTTATTATTTATTTTGCAAATTCTTAAAGTTACTTCATCTGGTTACCAATTTTAAATGATTCATCCTTACCACATTTACTTTAGGTATCGATTTGTTTTTTGTGTTCCTGATAAATTTTCCCTATAAATAAACTAAAATAAGATCTTATTAAATAAATATAGTGTAAAATCTCTAGAAAGATTTTCTCCTAGAGTTCAGGTAAAATTTATGGAAAGGAAATTCAAAATATTGAATTAATAGAAATATTCAATAGTAAATATGTTAAAATATTTATAAAATTATTAATGTTTGTTACCAATGAGTTCCACTTGTCACCTTCTACAAATTATCGAAGTCTAATTTTAATCGTTAATTCTTCAGAATTTTTAGGGATATTCTTTTATTATAAACAAAGATCCATCTCCAATTTTGTACTTACTTTGCTAAGTATCGCTTAATACCAATTATTTATTAAATGATCCTGAAGGATCATCCAACTAATTTAACAACTAATGAAACTTGGAAACCCTATTTATCGAAACGGTGATTCCTATAATAAGACAGGGAACCAAATAAGCTTTTTCTCAAAAATTGAGACTAAAATTGAGAGGAATTGTTTTTCTATTAACCCTTTAATTTGCTATTAAAGCGATATATAAAAAGGGAAATTCTTGTTTATCAATACCAGAAGGAAAAGTCTGATTAATTAGACCTATTTTTCGATATTAAGATTATATTCTGTATTACCTTTCTTCCTAGATGATTATTACCTAGCACATGAATTTATCATTGTTCCTGGAATTAGTAGTTATTTTTGAAAAGATTGAAGAAAAGTAAATTCCTCTTTTGTTTATATTTCATTGAACTGTTTTAACTACAATCTGGAATCCTACAAATGAATGAAAGAAAAAATTTTAGATACTATCCCTAATTAAATATAATCAAACAAATAAAAATCATATTCAAAAATTTGCCCCATATACTTTTATTTCTTAACTCTCTTTACTTCTTGATTAATATTAATTTATTTTCACTTTATACTTTTTATTATTTCTACTGGAATTAGGCGGAGAGGGATTATTCCTATAAATATTCCGTAATTTTAGGACTATAATCACAATTTTCTTATTCTAGTTCTAAATCAGGAAACCAAATCTTCCAGAAAGAGTAACTAAAATGATGTATCTGTTTTCAGTAATTCTATTCCTAAACGCTATATAAAATTGATATAAATTACTTTTTAACTTTTTATAATCTTCTGAAATCAATAATATAAATATCTTCCTCGTAATTAATTTTGATTATACCAATAATCAACATAATTTTTCAATCGTTGAAGTTTTCTTTCATTTAAAAGAATTTTACAATCTTGATATAATTGATCCATTAAAATAGATTATAGTAGGTAATAACGAGTCAAATATTCTCATTTTTTTTATGAACATCATAAGAATATTTTGTAAGAAATACGTAAAAAATTTTATGTTCCCCACAATTTCTATTCTTTACTATCACTTCTCTTAGCTTTCAAAATTAGTATGGTAATCGGTGATTGTGTCTTTACTTATAAATTTTAAAAAATTTCTTATCAAGCTTAGTTTCAAAAAATTTTTATTTATCGACTTCCTGATTTTATTATAGATAAATATTGCTAATTCCTGACATTGTATACCACTTAAAGATCCAATCCTATTTTCTAAAAAATTAAAGTTATAAACAACGCTATTATTATTTTCATCCTTAACAATTATCTTCTTCATTATAATTGTTTTAATGATATTGCCGAGACATTGTAAAAAATAAGATTTTAAAATAGATTAACGGTATCGCGAGCAGAGTCTTTCTTCATATAAACTGTTTGGTCCAGTCAACTTTTTATTTTAGCTAGTAAAAATCGGAAGAATAGCTAAATTTTGTTAATCATTTTAGTACCTATAATATCTTTTTTTGTTGCACTACGTTACTTTCTATGATTTAATTTCTTTTCTTCGATCAATTATCCTATTGTATCTAAGGTAGACATTAAAATTGATCATAAAATATTAGTTTATTTTATACGCTCACCATTATTTTTTTCATCATTGTCTTATTATCTACTTGTTTTATATTTATAAGGAAAATTCATTTTTAAAAGTGAGATATTCATTATGATTTTTAGTTTAAAGATTAGGTACTCTTATTTTTGGTAGATACGAAATTGTGTATTTATAATTCAAGTCTCAATTTATTCAAGATTATGAAGGATTTTTATTTTATTAAAATAATGATAGCAAAAATAAAAGAAAATCATCGTTTCATATTTAATTACTCAACAAGATTATAGTTATTTATTAATTTGGTCAGTGTTATCATAATTACTTCCTGACTATAATATAATGAGGAAATTAATAGATTGTATTTTACAATAGCAAATAAACTCATTAATCATTACCTATATATACCAAGACAACCAAAAGTTTTAAAAACTTTTTTAATTGAGTTATGGAAAAAGTTATACCAAAACGGTTGCATAATTCTTTACAGAAATCTAACTAGCCATAATAAAAAGATTAAATATCTGTTACTAATACTCAAAAATCCTTGTAGTTAAAGAAAGATTGACTAGATATTAGCATTCATCAATAAATTTTCTTAATAAGTGAATTCGTTTTAATATAATCCTCTCTATAATTAGTTTTTAATTAAAAGACGGAAAATATAAGAACTTTTTCGCGCAAATTTTTCTGCAGAAGACAACAGATACATCATTATCCCTGATAAAAGATCCAGAAGATTTTTTTATTTATTACGATTCTAAAAGAGATTCTGCTAAAGTAATAACATATATAAAAATTTAACCTACGAATAACAATAGCTCTATATCTACTCATAAGAGAGTAGATATAGAGTTAATCTTTGATTTATTTAAGATTCGATTTAGGTGATTCTATGGATAAATCTCACAATCCCACCCATCCAGGCTTGGGATATCCTCAACACAATATAGAAGAAAATCGTTTTAAATTGATCTTTTTTTTATTTCTAAGATTAGTTCTGATTTGATAGGAAAACCAAATTAGTCTCTGGGAGAAATTGAATATAATAAATAATTTTCGGAAGACAAATAAAAGATATAGCTATATTTTTATTACTTTTATCCTAATATACTAGCCAAAGTCACTGTTGATACCTAAAATTTAAACATCCGGTGTTACTTATTAAATATTTAGAATTTATTATAAAAGTGATATTAACTGTATTCTCCTCCATTCAATAATACTGCTCAAAACTATAATACGAATGCTGATTTAGTTATAAATGCTATTTATGGTATAAGTTTTATATATTTGATTTTTGTCTAAAATACGCTCTGTCTATCATTGATTCTTTTATCATAATATCGGGAAGATCTCGGATAATTTATTTAATTTTTACAAAATGGTATCTCTTATCGAAATTCATTCTATATTAAATGATATTTAATTGCTTTTCTACTGAAGTTATATTCAGAAATAGAACCAGTTTTGAATATAATATCTCAAAATAATTTTTGCAAGAGATGTGAAATGTAAATACTCTCAAAATCATCGAAAAACTTTTTCATATTTTTAAAATCTATGTAAATAGAGTCATGAATATTTAGCATTTTTATTGGTACAAATTCCATATTAGACTCTTCTAAATAAAAAATAATTGACTATTCTCTTACCGAATGTAGAACGAATTCAATTTCCAGAGTTTCGTATCATTAACCGACCGTGATATATTTCTTTATTTTCATCTTATATAGGAATTAAACATTATTATTTTATAATGTTATAGTACGAGAAATAGGTGACGATAATATAAAAGAAAGGATTTTCTTTATTCCTCCTTTTAATCATCCAGGATGGTGATCAATTTTTTCCTACATCTTTTTATAATATTAAATCCTTATATTTTTCCGATAGTTTTTTATCGGAAAGAAAATTATCGACTCTATTGGTGCAATGAATTTCTTTTCTTCTCTTTTTAGAAGAAATACCTTTTGAACTTCTAAACAATAAGGCATAATTATAATTAATTAGGAAAGTTTGATTTTCTCACCCTGATAAGAGGATCGCATTATGCTTTTATCATTTGGTAAGAAAAAATTCATTAATTTTATTTTCTTAATAACAATAAATGAACGTTTTTAGTTTGGTATTTCTTTTGAATCATGTTAAACTTATTTAATTCTTTTATAGATAAAGTAGAAATCTTGGATTGGATGTAAACTAAAAATATAAAAATTCAGATAAATAATAAGGTTTCAAGTAGATAATAAAACAGATAATTGACCGGATATTATATCGTCTCTCCTTGAGATAAGTAAAATACTAAATTTTAACTAATCCATCCCGTTAAATGTAGAATCGAATTTATTATTAATAGATTCACTTTTGTAACAAAACTTTATGCTGGTAGTTTCACTATTAAAATCATTATTTCTGTCTTCATGATATTTTCTTGATATCGGTTTATAAGGAAGTCTCCTCTTCTCCATCTCTTTACTCTTAACATGAAGTAGATCTTGTAATACTGTAAGTATTTAAGAAATATAATAAACTATAAGAATTTATTCAAAAAAATTTTATTAATCTGATATTATATAGTATACAGAAGAAACTCAAGTAGCATAAAAGCTTTTGTAACTGATAAGATAAGATAATTTATATATATAGAGTATATCTAAAGCGGAAATCGTATTTTGTTTTCTTTTTATCATTATTAAATTTATGCATGATCAGAAAATATTGAATGAGGAATATAAATTGAACATTACTTATAAATAAAATACATATATTTCTGAATCTTGCTAAAAACAAGAGATTAGAAACTAAAAATCACTACACCGAGGGAGGATAATTGATATGAAAATTGGCATTTATTAAGGAAAAGGAAATTTTCAACTTTTAAAAATGTTAATTCAGAAATAAATAGAAAAAAAGACAACTTTTATGCTATATAATATATTATTCAAAGTCCTTTAAAGTGATCCGATCAGATCATTAAATAATAAGATTAGAATAAAATGAAGGAACCATAATCCTTCTTGGTATTTACTTTTATAGAATAAAAGAGGATTAATTCGTCTTCGCAAAAGGATTTAAAAATTTTAATATTATACGAGGGATAAATTTCTTTAATCTCCTTTTTTCTTTAATTTACTTTTCCGGAAGGAGAAGGTAAAAAATAAATGGATAACAATCAAATTGATTTGCATATTTCTTTACGGTATAACTGTATAGAACTTCTTAAATAGTAAAAGATAACAAATAGAGAGAGAAGGATGTTGAGTTCATAAAAATTTATTCATAAATATAATAAAATAAACATTATTTATCTGATTAGTTTAATTTTATTTGAAAGGATTACATACCTAGTGTTAAGAAGTTCATTTCCTAATATATTCTCTATGTTCAGTTGAGAAAATTAGCCGATTATAGTGAGAAAAAACAAATAATACTATCAGATATCCCATATTTAGTATAAGTAAGATTATTAGATAGCTTTGATATAATTCGAATAAAATTTTTCTTTGTTTATATTTTTTCTTCTTATTCCCATTAAATACAATGTCATTCTTTGAATAAAAATATAGATTTGTAGGTTTAATGTAGTTTACAATGATATTAAATCGACCTTTATTTTCCCTTCTTTTCTTAAATTTTCCAGATCAATTAATAATTATAAATCGGTTTCTCTACTTTTTATAATATCGAATCCATTAAATTTAAAACTTATATCTCTTTTATTTTAAAAACATAGAAAATTCAGAATTCTGTTCTTACAATTTTATATATTTTCCATTATTATCCTACCTAAAGGTGATAGACTATTTAATTTTAAAGCGTCAATAGGATTGTAATAAGAAGGACATATTAAAAATAACTATGTTTTCTACTTTAATATTACTAATTAGATAAACTTTAATTTATCATTATTTAATTTCTAAAATACCTATATCTTCTAAAGATTGGTATAGTGAATATATTCTTTTAACTTCATTATCATAGAAGCTCAATATTTTCAAAATGATCATTAAAAATAAAATACCATAAACAGAAAAAGTGTAAATAAAAAAATGACCTATTTATCTTCATTATAACTTGCTTACTCAGGACTAGCTTTTTATCAAAAAATATTTTTATGAATAATCTATTAAGATTATCTGTCTAGACAAGATCTGGTACAGTATCTTTTACTTTTTTAAGATATGAATTAGCAAGATACTTATCAACATCTTATCTATTTATTAAAAATATTTTGAAATCTTTGTGATGATCTGTTTGTTTATGATTATTCAACAAAATACTTCTTTTCATAATGATTATAAAAACGAAACAGTATCATCAAAATTCTAGGTCTCCTATAATTTGGTCACATTTATTAAAAAATAATATTATTTTTACTAAAATTTATTTCTATTTATTATCTATTAGTTAATTTCTCGTTTTGTCCTAAAAAGAATCAAAATTAAATATTTAGTATCACTTCTGATATATAACGACCTAGATTTAGGAAGGATCAAAGAGGAGGAAAATATCCTCTCTTTCTTACGAAACAGAAAACATCATCTTTGAAGTATTTTTTAATTACCTTAATTTCTTCATTGAAAATAAAATCCCTTTTGTTCTCAATAACTCATCGCACAACTGTCAAATCATGCTAATAAAAACAATATCAGTAAAAAGATTTTTAACAGAATGTTACTATCAGTGTTTCACTGAATATTTTTCATATAATGAGAATAGTCCTTACAAAATGTCATCACGATGATTTTTATTTTTAGCGTAACGAAAATATTTTATAATTATTTTAGTACTGTGTATATTCAGAGTTAATTCTCTTTTAGAGAAGAATAATTTAACGGGATTTTCCTTTAAATAATCATTCATATATTAGGTTCTTCTCTTGAAAGATCTCTTGTTTTTTATTATTGATTCATAAAATATGGATTTATGCGCATTGATGTTAATTGTCTATTTTGATACAGTATTATCTAAAATAGAAAATTTTTATTACTTAAAAGAATGTTAACCGCACTTACCATTCGATAAAAATCTTTTACTCGGAAACCTCTCTCCTTTTTTTTGGAAAAAATAAAGAAATATGGGTGTATGAGAAAGGTTAAAAAGAGATGTGATACGTTTCTACGAATAGAGACAGCGAGAATAACTTTATACTTTCGTAATCTCAAGAAATTTTCTGATTAGATCAAATGAATCCCAGTCCCAATAAACTTAAGATAATAAACCGGTCTTATTTTTTGTTTCATCGAGATTCTAAAGAAGATCCTTTATTCATCATTATTTCTGAAAAATTCAAAATTAGAAAATATAATTTTCAAAGTTTTTGAACATTATTATGGGTGACAACCCTCTCTCTTTAACGCCGAATTCTGTACTTCCAACTATTTTTAGTTTCTCTTTTCTAGAATTGAATTCTCTACATTTAGAGATGAGGATTGACGGGGACGACCTTGTCTTCAAAAATATCAAAGTCTCTGTTGTTAGCATATTGGATTCATTAAGAATGGTTATTTACTCACAGATATAGATATTAATTCAGTAAGAACTCTCTAGTATATCCCAACTAGAATCGAGTCATATTTATTATCCATATTTTTGTTTAAGATAGAGATCAAACCCTATATTTTTTATCCTAAAAGGGACTCCTCCGGTATCAATTTTAATCTGAATTAGATTTTGCTTCAAAAACACAATATATCATAAATACATGGGAAATATGTGCCCGATTTATCCTCGGTTTTATCGATAAATAAAATAATAGAATATCAAACTTTCTTCTAACGAATTTTTAATAAGAGTTTAAAAGCCGGATCAAATTTCTATAAATCAGAAAGTAAAATAACTTCGTTCTACCTACAGATTGCTTTATTCATCTGTAATATGGAAGAATTGATATTCTGGATATTTTTTATTTACTATCTGATTTTTATATAACCTATCAAGATTATAAAAATCTAAAAAGAGATATATAGGTTACAAATTTCTATTGATTTCACATTTGAGGTATTCTTAGATGTTTTATCTGTAATTTATAATTCCGAGACCTCGCTATAAATACTAAGGATTTATTCCACATCTTTATTTTAATATCATGTTTAGCAGTCCTGCTGTTTCAATCAGATCATTTCCATTTTGAATAATTTTAAATATTTTGATTTATATTTTTAGAATATATTAATATATAGAGATGCCAGTTATTATGAATAATTTTATCAGAAAAGGTTAATATATTCGCTTTATAAATTCTGAAAATGATTTTTGGTATTTATGAATTAATTGTACCGTTAACTGAATAGAGAAGCATCAAAGGATATTTAATGGATTAATAATTTGGGTTCTTCTTCTCTTTCCGAATACAATCCTATATAAGATAACCAAAAGATCTTATCTATTGCTAGTGATTTTACTTGAGACTACATAATTTTATCACATTGAGTCTCTCTTTCAACTGCATAAAGTATGGGTAAAAATATGAGATATATAAAGGAAATTTCGGAATTTTTTCTTTGTCTAGATCCCATTATTATTAAATTAATGAATAAAATAAACAAGATTAGTTTAAAAGTTTACATTTTATTGATATTTTATTATAAATTCGTAATATTGAGATAAAATTCTCCTCTTCTTTAGAAAGAAAAAATTCTACTATTTTATAGGGGACTACGTATGCATAATGAAAGAAATGAAATTTAATAGAAAGATAGAAAATCTGAAAAGAGTGAGATTTTTAGGATCGTCAATAACTAAATTTGTTCATTTAAATTGACTTAATACGAAATATTAATTCCGGATGGAATTTATAGAAAATATAGCAACTTCAGTAACGAAACCGATGAATGACTTTACAGATTTACTTTTGATTAAAACATATAAAAATATATTGTAGTTAATATTTCTTTATAAAATATATAAATCATATAAATCTCCATATATCTTATTAGTAATAAGATATATTAATTACTAGCCTCTCATCTACTCGTTTCTAAATTTATATATAATTAAATATTTTATTTAACTTATTGCACATAAAATTTATAATTCACTCATCATAATTTCAGTAGAGAAAGCACGTGATATTTTGAAGTACAATTTTCATCCTGTTTACGGTTTTGTAAATTTAATAATAATATTAATGAGAACTATGAAACCTTCTTAATATAAAGAATTATAGTATATACTGTAATTAATTACCCCTCATCGACTTCACAAATATAAAAAAACTTATATTAACTGTTATCTATAAATTATCGATCAGTTAATCAAGTAGGATAAAGATTCCACATTGAAGTAGTAAAATAAAAACTGAATGCGATTTTTCTTAAAATTTAAAATGTTAAATAACTATTTTTCTTTTTGTTTTGAGTAAAATATAAAGTTTATATTATACTTTATATTTAAAATAATAAATTATTTACAAATAGTTTGATAACTATAACCAGACATAGTACTCGATAATAAAGCGTAAATAATAATAATTAAATTAGGACGGATTAAAATTTTCTATCAGATATTGAAAACGTGAAAACAGTATAATTTTACCATTAATCCCAATAAATCATCCTTTCCTTAAAGGAATTAAGTCTCACATATCACGAAATGTAAGAAGAGGATACCCATTCCCACAATAAAAAGAAATCAAATAATATATTATTTAGGTGTCATTACTGCATCGAGTGAAATTTTTCTTAATAAATAAAGAAAATTTTTATCATTTTGATCGATCCTTTTAACTATTTATCTAAAAATTAACTTAATATCTATTAAAACTGTGGAAAATATTTATACTTTTAAAGTTTTCTTTTGCAAATCATTTAATTAAAACAATAGTAATAGTTCAAAGGAACTCTACCTCGCTTTAGACGATAGAAAATATTTTTTTGGAATAGTAATCTTAAAACTCTTTAATCCAAATGCGGTTCTTATAGACAGAGAAGATCTAAATATCAATTAATAGTCTTCGATCCTATTTCTTAAGTAATAGAATATTATTCTTCATAGCTTACTGTATCAGATACAGAGTATTTATATTCTGGTAGCTTATTATTGGTAAATAGAATATCACCCAAGGTCCTTGGTGATTCTAAAAATTAGAATTTTACTATAGATAAACAATACAACATAATATACAATATATAATTTAATCCAAAATATACCTATAGATTTTAAAGCTATATTGACAGAATTTTTAATAGCAATCGGTGGAAAAATAACATATTTATATCTTAAAAGGATAGATTCAAATTTTTTAGTTGAACTATAAAGGGTAATATAAATCCAAAAAGAATTTTTTAATTTGGTATCTCTTCTCACATAAGCATTTACCTTATATTTTGAATTAGTTAAAACAGGTATTATTTTGCTATTAAAAAATGTTTGAGCTATTTTCTCATCTTAATTATTAAAAAATATAGAAGAAGATAAATTCTATAAAGATTTCTTTATTATCACCAGAGAAATCGTTATATTTTATAAGTGTTATTGTTAAACCATCAGATATGATGATTTTATCGCGGTCATCTGATATATTTTTCCAGAAAAAATTTTACAGTATAATCTTTTGTGATTACTAACGATATTTATTGGGAAAACGTCATTTAGTAATGATTGAATCATATATATATGATATTTTAGATGAAAATAAAAATTATTAAGAATGAGATTCTGAAAAATTGAATTTTTAAGAAAAAATTGCCAAAAGTCTGTTGTAACTAAACTTGGAAAACTTAAACGATCTCCGAAAAAGAGAATAATTTTGTCAACTATAATATTATTATTAAGTGGAAAGCATAGTTCTTTAAAGTTATACTATAAATGATTGAAGAAAGAATTTTTTTCCTATCCCAATCTAGATTTTAAAGAAATTAAATAATTTTTTAAATTTAAATAGATTTAAAAAATCTTGTCCATTCATGCTATTAAAAAATTCTAGGTAAGTGATAAAATTTATATTAATTTTAATTAATACCGGAAAGGGGAAGTTGATACAACACTGTGAAGTTGCTAATTTCCGATATTGAATAAATATCTTATTAACTTTATTGATTTTAAATTCAAATTAGTTTGAAAGGTATCAAAAATGGGGGGTAAGTACCGGATATATAATGTTAATACATCAACGATTAAATTCTGTTTATTCCAAAAAAACATAATTTAGAATTAATTTTACCAATAGTTATATTGAAAAGTTATTAATATCATCCCGCATAGCTACTTCGGA
This sequence comes from Arsenophonus sp., assembly GCA_046530785.1. Taxonomy (GTDB): domain Bacteria; phylum Pseudomonadota; class Gammaproteobacteria; order Enterobacterales; family Enterobacteriaceae; genus Arsenophonus. The sequence continues at coordinate 6,203 of JBHEQT010000012.1, read as the reverse complement.
AAAAATCCATTTCGGTTATCAATCGATAATATAATTTTCAAGAACGTGCGCTAAGTTAATGAAAAGTGAGAAAAATATTTAATTCTGTTATTATTTAAAATTCATTTTTGTGATTTTTTATTAAAAATCTATTTTAATTTTTTTAAAGCAATTAATAACTTAATTCATAAATGTTATAACATTATAAATATTATATTAATGGAAAAAAGTGCATTATCGATTATTACTGTACAAGATATGACCATATCTGCTGAATTTCTTAAAAAGGAACTTTCTTTTCATCAGAGGAGAAATCTCTATAAGAATCCCATATATTATGAGATGGAAAACTTTATTAAATGAAAGATATCAAGAGTATCCGCATCAACTGAGATCAACGTCCACAACAAAAATATGAACCTATATTATATACTGTATATAATATCAGTAAATTAAATTATATAAAAGATTTTTATATTTAATTCGGAGAATCCTGATTATTAAAATCCATTACTTAATTCTAGTCATTAAATCAAACTTATTTTCATAAGAGAAATTCAGAAATCTTTTGTATAATTAATGGAGAAAGAACTTAAAGTAATGAATATTTTTATCTAATTATCAGTTTATAGGAAATAGTTATACTCGTAAAGAGTATTATTTTAAATGACATATGGATATTGCATTATATAAATATCTATAACGTTTGTTATTTTCTTTCGATCAATCATCAAAATTAATGAGGAAATACCAGTTTTTGCAAGATAAGTAAAAATAATCTTATATATTAATCATGAAAAGATTCCTATTCCATTTTAGAGAATAGATAGGAAATGAATTTATTTGAAAACCATAGATATCGAGACAGGAATAGAAATATGAAATTTATTTCATTGATTTTTATGAAAATTTTCGTGATATTAATAAATAAAATTTTTATTTCTATGAATAACATTCAAATATTGAATTACTATATTTTGAAACTGTTAACAACAAAGTATGATTCCCCCCCTCTGTTGATCATATTGTTTTCAAACACATTTTGAACTCGATCTTTTTGACTAAAAGTAAAAGATGATAAAAATAATGGAGATTTTAAAACTTTGGAGATTTTCTTCACTTTAACAATATGAATAGGTGGATAAGTGATATTAAAAATTTAATGATATCTAAAAAAATAACTTGACTAGAGAAAATCGTTATTAACGATGAAATTATACAATTAATTTATAAAAATATTTTGTTCCGATATTAAAAGCATAAATCGTGGGTCCCCCGGTATAATCCTTTTTTATAAAAGAGATTTAAATTTAACTTAAAGATAAGTGAAATTGTTTTATTGAAATTGATAAAAAATAAAATTGCAAAATTGGTAATTCAAAAAGTTGAATTCATATTTAAAAAACCTACTCGCTATTCCTTTTTGCTAAAAGGAATAAAAATATTTTTATGGGAACTTAAGAAAGATAAATAGAATATTTGAATTATTTTCAAGTTCTTCATTAGTAATATAAACTTGTTTAAAACTAGGATATTATTTAGTAAAAAATGCAAAAGTATTTCTACTTTTACAAGCAATTTAAAGATTTCGTAATTCTTCCATTCGAATAAAAGATCTCCATATATGTGATATTAAGAAATAAATGTTTTTCGGTATCATCAGATTGAAAAGTATATTAATATTTTATATAAGGAAAAATTTTCACAATGCATCAACCTTGTAACGGTACAGACTATTCTAATTCAGTTATTCTAGTTTAAAAAATTCCTCTTTTTAGATATTGACTAAAATTGTATAATAATTATAACTTTAAACAAATATTTTATAAGTGTTACTTTCATTACTTTTCATCAAAAAAACAAAATATTTTATACTATTTTAAGTAGATAGTATTCAAGAACCAAAAATTCTGAATTTAAGTTCAGGATAAATTTCATTCGATCTTTCCAAGATTACAGAAAAAGATCGATATGGTATCTGATATTTAATTGGTATGTTAATTCTTTAATAAATATGATTGCTCATTCATCTTTAATATCAACTTTATCTAATTATCCTAAAACTCATGATGGAGATTAAACGATAAAATTTAGACCTTAATTATTTTTTATAATATACAATTAAATGTAGTATTGTCGTGGAAGATGATATCTTTATCTTTAATTACATATTTTAACTATCCTTTATATTCTAAATGGAAAAATTTATATTTTTTACCAATTATTGTCACTTAAACAAATAAATTTTATCTATTTTAATAGGGTAATAATTATAGTATTCTTCTGTTTAAGGTATAATTGGAGTACCAGAGGAAAGAATTTTTTCTGAAATGTATTAGCATTTAATTTTGAATCTTAATTTTTCGAATACAAAATATGATAAGAATCAATCATCCATAGATTTCGAAAATCTTGTGAATACTGGGATTTTGGGGTACTCCTTACAACGTTTTTCTTTTATTTTTAACCAATATAACTAAACGTGAGAAATATTTTCTCTTTTTTTATTTTTATATTTCCTGCTTTTTAATCAAAAATATTTGAATTAATAAATAAAATATTATAACTCTGACAATATCGATCATTCATATGTACTAATAAATGTAAGAATTCATGCATTTATTTGCCATACAAGTTCAATCTGATTTCTAATCGTTGAAATAAATAAATAATAAAATTAATTTATACTTATTTTTAATGTTCATTGCAGTTTAATATTTATTTTTTTGAACTCTATCTTAATTCGGTGAAATAGAAGAAATTAAGATGAAAACATTAATTTAACACCTCCTATATATATAGATATTTATAATATTAATACTTTCAACATTTTATACATAATAATTTAACGTAGAAATTATTCTTCAAAAATAATCAAAGTAATTTTCAGAAAAATTTGAAAGATTCAAGGAATATTAATGTAATATAATTTCCAATAAATATTTTATGTGGGAAAGAGAGATATTTATTTCATATACTTTCATGATAACATATATTCATTTTGTGAATCTTTAAAGTAAAAAGATTCTTTTATTGATGACATAAGAAAGTTCGATCTCAATAATAAAATACGAAACTGGATAATCAGATAAAATATCTGAAGTTAATCTATATTTCTTTTGATTATATCAATCTGGACGATAAGAATTTACTACTATATTTTTATATAAGTTAACGGGAAAAACATCGAAAAAGCAATGAATAATCAAATAATTGATTCAAATATTAAACAATTTCAAAGAAAAAAGATTTTTTATATTCAATCTAATTAACACAAAACTAAAAATAGACAATTGTCCAAAACTATAAAATCTAGATCTTTGTAGCAGGAGAGATAATAGTAACTGATAATAACAAATTCTCTAGCAGTTTCGAAAAAACTAATTTTTAGATTTAGTTTATTAAAATTTCAATAAAATCTGTCTTTGATTTTTCTTGTTTTGCCTGAATAACGAATTAGAATAGCCAAGATTATTTAAAAACTCAATCAAGAAGAAAACAAATTTTTATGGAAGACTTATACTAGAGAATATTTTTCTTAAAAAGAAGATTGATTTATCGATTGAATTAGCAAAACTTAATCCAAAAAATACTGTTAAATGGATTATTGATGTTAATATTTCCTTTATTGTTATAGCTAGATAGATTTAAAGATCATCATCAAGTTGAGGATAGCTTCTTTTATAGAGAAAAGAATGTTTATTCTCCGGATTAATTAATATAAAATCTAGTAAGAGTGACATCAATGGTGATATTTAAGTCTCAATGGATATAACCATCATTCCCTCCTTATCGGGTAAATACAAAGTCTCGATAGAGTCAATTTATTCCGTCTTTAAATAAGTTTAAAAAACTAGTCGAATTCAAAATTTTTTTGAAGATAAAGATAACTCTTTTTGATGATTATTTTTATTTAAAATGATACAATATTGGAGAGAAAATCATAATTTATATAATTAATAATGAATATTGGTTTAATTGAAAGACAGTAGAAGGATATTTTTATTTTCTATTTATAACTATTAAATTTACCATAAGGAAACATTTCTGAAGATATTTTTTCTAAATTAGAAATTTAATTATTAATACTTATCTAAAAATCAACTTATAGAGAGAGATAAAGATATTATTTTACCTTTTGGATCATTTTAAGATTTCTCTAATTTTAGATTTTTGTTTGTGGAAAATATAAAGAGGAAACATTATTTTTTTAATAATACAAATATCATAATATGCCAGACAAATTTTAATAAATAGTAAATAGTATGAGTTTTTTAGTTTTTGTTCGATAATTTTTAAAATAAGAAAATAATGGGATCTATATTCTAAAGAATAGTTACTTACTTGGATAGTAAGTATTTAGGAAAAAGTTAAACTAAATCCACATATCTGAAAATAGTTATCATTTCATTTATAAAATAGAATAGCAGGATAATGTTTCCCTATTACGATACATATTTTTTATTTTTTTTTCCTTATTATGAGAAAATTTATTATATGGCTAATTTTTTAGATACCTTATATCCTATCAACTTTATATAAAATAATAATAACGGATGATTATTTAAAATCAATAAATAAAAGATTTTTCTCTTACTTTTTATATCTCGTTATTTATTTTTAATTTTTATGCATATTCAATGGTTAATTTTGATCCTGAATTGAAAATATATATTAATAATGATAAAATTTAATTATCTTTTACCAATTGAATTTTTATATTTATTCATGGAGATATTTAAGATTTCAAATTAGTTTTTGTCTTTGTAGAAATTTATAACAATTCAAATAGAATTAATAAATTCTTTATTTTTTAATTCTAATTTCATAATTTTTATTAAATAAATTTATCTATATCAATTTATATTCTTTAGTAAATCTTCTCTAAAGATGAGCTTAACTATTAGCGCACTAGTGATAAAATTTTTAAAATATAATATTAGTATTATATACTAAGAAAAAATATTATATAATTTTACAATATAAATAAAAATTAATACGGTAAAGTTTTGAAACTATCTCTTCATATTTTAAATAATTATTTAGAATATTGATGATATTATCATTTTGAACTAAGAAAGAAAGTATGATTTATCTTTTGTTTATATAAAAATTTAATATAAAAATCAATAAATTGTTAATATCTTAACTAAAGATAAGAAATAAATACTTTAATCAAAGTTACAACTTAATATAAGAATTAAATAACAGAGATAAATAAAAGATACTTTAAAAATTCTCATCTAGCAGGATCTTTTCTCTTAATATTTGATTCATTATAATCATCTGCTTGATTCTATTCATACTAACTAATATATATTTTACTTTAAAAATTAATAATTTTCTGTCTATCTAAGGATAGTGTAGATATAGTTCTTCTATTTTTATTAGAAATTAACATAAAAATAAATTATAAGTATTTCCGGAAAGAATACAAAATTTGTATTAATAGTATTGGATGTGTTTTATCCAATATTTTCACATTTATATAATAATGTTAATTAACTTTTATAATTTCATCTAGTTATGATTAGAAAATTGAATTTATTAATAATATTTTCCTTAAAAAAGGAAAACACATATTTATTTTTTCAAGATTGAATCTATTAATATTTTTGCATGTAAATACATAGAAAAAATCCTAAAATTAAAATTTAGACAAATATGATCTTTTATCCGATTAATAGAAGTGTTTTCTTTAAAAAAGAAAATATTGTTTAGATGGATTAACTCTTCTAGTTTTAATAACTTTTCTATGTAGGTTATAAAATTTTTATTACACAAAATAAATTGGTAAAAAATCAAAATTATTGAAATATTTAATCTATATAAAAATAAGGTTTTAAAAATTTTATTTTTGATTTAAGTTCTAAATTATTAGAAACTGTTGATAATAAAACTAAATAATTATAATTAAAAAAATCTAATATTTAATAAGATTAAAACTTTCTAGAACTATATTGGTGTATCTTCAGATTATTTTAATTGAATATTTTTCTAATTCTATTGTATTTAATGAATAACACTTAATTACTATTCAACTGTACAACCACTATAATTTTCTCTGTTTTTTCTGTTTATTGAAAGTCGTAGTTATCAATCTGTATAACTGATATGTTTTGTTAGATATTTTTGTTTTTTAAAAACCTTTTACGATGATAAAAGTAAATCTTTAAAAACTGATAACATTCTCGATAATCAAAAATATAATTATAGATGAGTAT
>JBHEQT010000011.1:0-47791 GCA_046530785.1 Arsenophonus sp. | reverse complement strand
TAAAAAGTATTAAAATTAAAAAGAAATAATCGGAACGATATATTATCTTTTTTCTTAAAAAATTTTAATCTAATTAAATATTATTTTTTAATTGAAAATGTTTACTTTTATTACTGAAAAGTTCATAGTATGTTAAAATTTAAATCAAAGAAATTTAAAAACTTGATTTTCTATACAAATAAAACAGTTCAGAGTAATTTCAATTATTAGCAAACACATTATATTACAATCGATAATCAAATTATTTTTTCTATGCAAAAGGCAGGATTAAAAAGAATTTTTGGCTAAATAAAAAATTATTTCTTTTAAAGAATAGCGGTTTTTTAATAAAAAATCATAGAAATATATAAAGTAAATTTACTTTTAGTTTTTATTTTATATGTATTTTATACAGAAATTATTTTCTGAATTAAAACTGAGAAAATAAAGTACGTAATTAAATTTAATTTAAATAAAGATATTCCTGATGAATTTAATTTTTTGATTATCTAACATTAATTAGATGATTGTATCTCGTTAAACTAACAGTTTAATTTTTATTAAAATGAATAAAAATTATAAAAAATTTTAAGAGAGTTTTAGTGTAGTTCTTAAGTAAAATAGAATTTTAACATAAAGTAATTTACATATGTTTAAAACATCTTTATAAGTAATTTATATGAATATAAAAAGTTTCATAATAATTTATGATATTCTATACATGGAATATCAATTTTTTCTTATATACATACTTCAGGATAATTTTATAAATTAAAAAATTTATTACTATGGAAATTCTACGTGGTTCACCCGTTTTATCGATATTTCGAATTACTAATCTTCTTTCTCTATTCCAACAGCATCATTTACCAATCATTGAAATTTATGCTGAATATATTCACTTTATTGAACTTGGTGTTGAAGCATTAAGTCAGAATGACCGACAAAAGCTGAATCAATTACTTCATTATGGACCTTCATTAATTCAGAAGGAACCTGTTGGAAAGTTACTCTTAGTTACTCCACGGATAGGAACTATTTCATCTTGGTCTTCAAAGGCAACGAATATTGTTCATAACTGTGGATTAAAGAAAATTATCAGAATTGAACGTGGAATTGCTTATTATATTATTTATTCTTCAGAATTAGATATATCACAATTTAATAATTTATCTGTTATTTTGCATGATCGTATGCTTGAGTCCATTTGGACTTCTTTCGAGCAAGTAACATCACTATTCAGACACAATAAACCGGAACCTATGGTGACGATAGAATTATTAAAAAGAGGTCGTACTTCACTTGAATTAGCAAATACTGAATTAGGATTAGGATTAGATAAAGATGAAATTGATTATTTAATAGATATCTTTCAAAGATTAGGAAGGAATCCAACGGATGTTGAGTTATGTATGTTTGCACAAATTAATTCGGAACATTGTCGACATAAAATATTTAATGCAAATTGGATTATTGATGGAAAATTACAAACAAGTTCTTTGTTTAGTATGATACAAAATACTTATCAAAAAACACCAGATTATATTTTATCTAATTATAAAGATAACTCTGGAGTGATGGAAGGATCAAATATTGGACGTTTTTTTTCTAATCCGTTAACAGGTAAGTATGATTATCATTATGAAAACACACATATTTTGATGAAAGTAGAAACTCATAACCACCCTACCGCTATTTCTCCTTGGGCAGGATCTGCTACTGGTTCTGGTGGAGAAATACGAGATGAAGGAGCAACAGGACGTGGTGCAAAACCTAAAGCAGGGTTAGTTGGATTTTCAGTTTCTAATTTATGTATTCCAGGGTTTAAACAACCTTGGGAGCAAAATTTTGGAAAACCGTATCGAATTGCTAGTGCTCTTGATATCATATTTTATGGACCATTAGGCGGATCCAGTTTTAATAATGAATTTGGCAGACCAGTTTTATTGGGTTATTTTCGAACTTATGAAGAACAAGTGAATAGTCATAATGGGAAAGAATTACGTGGTTACCACAAACCAATTATTTTAGTTGGTGGTATAGGAAATATTCGAGAAAAACATATTCAAAAAGGAAATATTCCAGTTGGCGCTAAATTAATTGTATTGGGTGGTCCATCTATGAATATTGGATTGGGAGGAAGTGCAGCTTCATCGAAGATTTCAGGAAAGTATGATGTCGATCTTGATTTTTCTTCAGTGCAACGTGATAATCCTGAAATGGAGCGTCGTTGCCAAGAGGTTATTGATCAATGCTGGCAGTTAGATGACGATAATCCGATCTTATTTATTCATGATGTTGGTGCTGGTGGACTTTCTAATGCTATGCCAGAATTAGTTAATAATGCTAATCGAGGAGGTTTATTTGAATTACGAAAAATATTGAATGATGAACCAAGCATGAATCCTCGCGAGATTTGGTGTAATGAATCTCAAGAGCGGTATGTATTAGCTATTTTACCTGAACAACTGCCATTATTTGAGTCGATCTGTCAACGAGAACGTGCTCCATATTCCGTTATTGGTGAAGCAACGGAAAATCGAGATATCATTCTTAATGATAGTTATTTTAATAACCAACCTATTTGTATGTCACTTGATATTTTACTAGATAAAATACCTAAAAGATTGCGTAAAGTTAATTCTCAATTTTTTTCCGGTAAACCAATTAATCGAGAGGGAATAATTTTAACAGAAGCAGTTAAAAGGATATTACATTTGCCTGCAGTAGCAGAAAAAACTTTTCTTATTACTATTGGGGATCGTAGTGTTACAGGAATGGTGGCTCGAGATCAAATGGTTAGTCCTTGGCAAATCCCAGTTGCTGATTGTGCGGTCACGACAGCTAGTTTAGAAAGTTATTATGGAGAAGCTATGTCTATCGGTGAGAGATCACCAATAGCTCTATTGAACTATACGGCATCTAGCAGGATGGCGGTTGGAGAAGCATTAACCAATATCGCTTCTGCTTATGTTCAGAATCTAAAAAGAGTGAAACTTTCAGCTAATTGGATGGTAGCAGCGGGACATCCTGGTGAAGATGCAGGATTGTATAAAGCTGTGAAGGCTATTGGTGAAGAACTATGTCCAGCATTAGGCTTAACCATTCCTGTTGGTAAAGATTCTATGTCAATGAAGGTTACCTGGAATAAAGGTGATCAGATTTATGAAATGACTGCACCGCTTTCTATTGTTATTACTGCTTTTTCTCGAGTTAAAGATGTTCGTTTAACTGTTACACCTGAACTAAAAAGTGATCAAGATAATTCATTACTATTAATTGATCTCGGAAAAGGTCATAATGCATTAGGTGGTTCAGCACTAGCACAGGTATACCGACAATTAGGTGATCATGCACCAGACGTCCGTGACGTTAAATTATTAATTGGTTTTTTTAATGCAATTCAGGTTCTTATAAAAGAAAAAAAATTATTAGCTTATCATGATCGTTCCGATGGTGGTCTATTTGTTACATTAATAGAAATGGCATTTGCTGGTCATTGTGGTTTGAATATTGATGTCGGCAATTATGATAAAGATATTCTTGCTAGCTTATTTAGTGAAGAATTAGGTGCAGTTATTCAAGTAAAAAGGAGGGATAAAGAAATAGTAAAAGCTTGTTTGGCTGAACATGGGTTATCTGAATGTGTACAGGATATTGGTATGGCAGTTAAAAATAATATGGTTTCTATTCATAGCTACGGTAGAGAAATTTATCGTAAAAAACGTAGTCAATTGCGTTTATGGTGGGCCGAAACAACCTGGAAAATACAACGGTTACGTGATAATCCTGAGTGTGCTGATCAAGAGCATTTGGCTAAAAAAGACTTAACAGATCCTGGATTGAATGTAAAATTAAACTTTGATCCAGAAAATGATATTATTGCACCATATATTATGACAACCCATTCACCTAAAGTCGCTATTTTACGTGAACAAGGAATCAATTCCCATATTGAAATGGCAGCTGCCTTTCACCGAGCAGGTTTTACTGCGATAGATGTTCATATGAGTGACTTGTTAGAAAGAAGAATAACACTGTCTGATTTTCAATTATTAGTTGCTTGTGGTGGATTTTCTTATGGTGATGCATTAGGTGCAGGAGAAGGGTGGGCAAAATCAATTTTATTTAATTCACGAGTACGTGACGAGTTCTTTAATTTTTTTAGTTCCTCTCACACTTTATCTTTAGGTGTATGCAATGGATGTCAGATGATGTCTAATCTCAAGGAATTAATTCCAGGTTCTGAATATTGGCCACGATTTATACGTAATCGTTCAGAACGTTTTGAGTCACGATATATCTTGGTAAAAGTGATGGAAAGTCCTTCTTTATTTTTACAAGATATGGCCGGTTGTCAGCTACCAATACCAGTTTCTCATAGTGAGGGACAAGTTGAGATGAGACATATTTCTCATCTTGATCTATTAGAAAAAAATCAGTTAGTGGTACTACGATTTGTAGATAATTATGGAAAGATTACTCAAAAATATCCAGCAAATCCAAATGGATCTATTAATGGCATTACTTCTGTGACAAGTTTAGATGGGAGGGCAACCATTATGATGCCGCATCCGGAAAGAGTATTTCGTACAGTTACACATTCATGGCATCCTCCAGAATGGGGAGAAGATAGTCCCTGGATGCGAATTTTTCGTAATGCTCGTCGACAGTTTTGTTAATATTAAAAGATTATCAATTATAAAAGTAATTAAAATAAATTAATTCAAAAATATAGAATATTAATTTGATTAATTTTATTATTATTTAATTAATTTCAATTAATAAATATTTCTAAATAAAAATTTGTTCTAAAAAGAACAATTAAATTTCGTATTATATAAATTTAATATATAAAAATTATTTTTATTAATCTACTCAATTAAATTTTGATATTAGACTAAGATGTGTATCTCCTCCCTTTTGCTTACATAAAACGAGCATTTGAAAAAATAAAATACTAATCATTAAAGTAATGTAACATTTTTCAAGAAGTTTATCAGATATTATCTTATGAATTTGTATAGAAAATTAGGCATATTTATAAAATTCTCCTTTTGTTTCTTTCCAAGAAAAACGTTTTTGTTATTTGATAAAGTATCTATTGATTTTTAAGAGTATATTTAATATTATTTAGGATATTATTCTTATTCCCTTATTAATTATTTAATAATTAATACTAAATTTTCTAAATAAAGATGCTAATCTTTAAACATAAAGAATCTGTTGAAAAATTTTTTCTAATTAAGAAAAAATTTACTTTGAATAAAATTCATTTATTGTAATTAATTTTGTATAGATAATAAGATATTTTTTGAATAAAGTGTTACAATTTCTAATTTCTCTCACTAAATTAAAATGACATTGGATTTTTTTATTTCTTAATTAATTGTCATAAATATTGACATAGTATTCCTATAAAATTTATAATTAAATTGAATAATTAAGAGCCTTCATATTAATTTTATCACAGTATCTTAGTTCTAGGAAAAAAATTTTAGATCAGTGTTATAAGAGTTTTAAAGAAGCGTACTATTATACTAATGGGTGTGTATACCATAATAAAACTTTTAATATTTTTATAAAAAATAGATCACGACTATTTAAACGTTATCAGAAAATTGCTGTAATTTAGAATAAGAAAACAGTTCTTTATTCCATAAAAAGGACTAAGACAATTAAGCCTTTAAATTTATTAATACTCAATTATATCACTTAAAATAATGATTGATAACATCTTAAATGTTCTACTAAATTTCAAAATACTATTAATAATATAGAATACTTATTTTATTAGCAATTAAACTTGGCAATTTTCATTAAGTTATATTATTAGTTTTATTTTTTAATAAAAGATTATTTTGTTCGATTAAATTTACTTAAAGTAAGATTAATTTCCAGGTTAGAAGAAAGAATTATTCTTATAAGATATAACTATCTTTAAAATAGTGAGAAAGGTATATTCATTATTTCATCCGTATTATTTTTTTTTACTTAATTGAGTTATTTAGTTAATTCAAATCATAATATTATGATTTGAATTCCATATTTTTATGCATTAAGATACAGTTTATCTAACATGTATAAAAATGGATTAAATAGCATTCTAAATATATGAGTAAAGTTTTTTAACTTTATATCAATGGAGGAAATTGTCACTTTTTGAATAAAAATAAATAATTTTTTCTAAAAAATGTTGAGTAAACCTCTTATACTATAATTTTCAGTTATCCAATTAAATATTACATAGGTTAAAAATATTTATTTAATTAAATTAGAAAAAATATATTTTTTAGATAATTTTAATAACTATAGGTAAAATATTTAAACTGAAATTTAAGATCATATTATTTCACTGTCATGTAAAATTCATTTTTTGGAAAGAGTGATTAATTATCTTTATTTTAATCTAAAATATTACAAATAAGGTTCTAAACCTAATAATAAAATATATATTATACGAAATAAAATTAATAATAAATTCCAAATCAATATATTTAATAAAATAATCATCTTCAAAGAATGAGAGGAAATCTCTACATAAATTGAATATAAAAAATATGATTTATAATACTTTTAAAAAGTTTTTATAAGAAATATAGAAATAAAGGTAGTAAATAAGGTTTTTAGTCTTACTAGGATTATATTCATACAAAATACAATAGTTAATTTTTGTTTATAAAGCGTTAATTTTTGAAAATCTTTTTTTCATATTAAATTACTACTAAAAACTACAGTTTGATGAATAATACGAAATAATCTTAAAGGAAAAAGAAAATTTTTTATTTTATTGAAATCTTTTAATAAATTTTACTATTCATTATAATGCCAGTAAACATGATAAATAAAATCGATATCGATCGAAAGATAATTAACTAATTATCATTATGTAGATTATGAAAATATTAAACTTGGATACTAAGGAATGCTTTAGGTAATTTTCCTTCTTTTTTGGTTAAAAATAATAGATTTCTCTTAATACCTTAAATAAAGAGAAATCGAATTTTTACACTTTAAGTGATTTAGCTAAATAATTAGCAGAATCTTTTTCATAAAAAAATTTATTCGATATTACAAAAATAAACAGTTATCGTTTGATGTAAAAATCATTGATAATTTTGAATATTTATCAGTTTACAGTTAGCTCCGCCTTTCCCCCCTTTAAATCGTCCAGTATTAAAATTATGCGTAACAATTAAATAGGATTTTTTCTATTAAAATAATTATAAATATTATATTTATAATAAAAGATAATAATATATTAAGATTGTTTATCTGATTATACTCATATAACTTATTGAATTAAAATTGTTTCACGTAAATTGAAAACTCTAAAAAGATATTAAACAATATTCTTTTTATATAGCTATAAATAAGTGTTTTAAGAAAAAAGTATAAGATATTTATCAATTCAGAATAAAATAAAAGAAATAAAATATGATAAGAATCTTTTTTATTTAATACTTATTATTAAAAACTAAAAAATAAGAACTAAGAACTAAGAACTAAAAACACTTAATAAGAGTATTTAATTAACCACAGGTATTCTCTTCTCTATTTTGTAGATAATGCCTTCTATACCTGTTAAAATTATATTTTATTTTTTGAACAAATAGTATTTTGAAGTAATTATTGAAAATAGTACGCGGATAGATTGAATGTTTTTAAAAGAATAAATTTGATTTAATTATTAGAAAATTTCATATTAATGAAATAGGAATTATATTCCAATTTTCTGAAATACAAAAATATAACAATAATAAAATAACGATTCTTATTTTAATAAATTATAGATTTAATCTATAATATAGTAACAGTTGAAAAAAAGGAAAAGAGATTGGAATCTTTTTGCTAATCTTTTTATTGTTGATCGTAATGCTATTTATAAATAAATTTGTGAAGACTTAAGGTATATAAATTTTATTTTTGATAAAAATCAGAAACAAAATTAGCATTTGTAGTCTTTAATAACGCCTTTATCGGCGAGAATAAGAATGATAAACTACTCTTGATATTAGTTATATTAATAAATAAAAATTGATATTGTTAAAAGAATTATTTGAATGAGTAAATTCAAATTTTTAAATTTTAGCTGTAAAACTTAAAACTATCTATTGTAATTAATAATTTTATACTTTAGTTGAGATACTTTTTAGAAAGTAATTTTTATTTATATCAAATTCAATTTTTATTCATTCTCTTTTCATCATAATTATTTATTTTTAATAATTTTAATTATATACTCTATTAGTTCCAATAAAACTATTATTAATTTTCAATAAAATAAATTACATTATTTTAGATAGTAACTCTAATATAAGTGTTAGTATTTGGATTATTTCATTGATCTATATGATCTACTGTTGAAGAAATAAAAAGAATTCCTTGAAAAATCTTTATTATCTTTACCGATGGTAAAGAAATATTCTTATTATTAATAGTAGTTCAGAAGATATTTATTACAAATCTCATTTTTTAAGGGAACCAATAAATATCATAAATATTTTGTAAATTTCCTATAAATTAATGTTATTAAACTTTTAATAGATGGTAGTTAACCCAGGTAATCTGCAAAGAAATTTAGTTATAAAGGTATTAGAAAGAATTTTGAATTCATAATGCAATTAATTTTATTAATGAATTATTACTCATTCAAGTTCTAAAAAAGAGAATACCTCAGTATTATTTTTGTTAAAAACTGAAATTAATTTCAGTTTAATTATTTTGCGAAAATTATTGAAAATGATAAAAAATTTTACTATGTAAGTATTTATACCAATTCAAAACTGAACGAAGTTTCATAAATTATTACCTAATTATAAAATTTATAGTAATAATTTTAAAAAATAATTTATTATTTTGGAGAGTGAAATTCTATGAACCGAACGCTGAATATCGCATTAGCACAATTAAATTGGTTAGTAGGTGATATTGAAATAAACTGTGAACGCATGTTGCAGGAAGCTAAGGCTCAAAAGTTACAAGATGCAGATCTTATTCTTTTTTCAGAATTAGCTTTAACTGGTTATCCACCGGAGGATTTGCTTTTTCGACAGGATTTTTATCATCGTTGTAAAAAACAGCTTGATCGTCTTAGAAAGGCTAGCCAAAATATAGCCATTGTTACTGGTCATCCATACCAGCAAAATGAAAAATGTTATAATGCATTATCATTTTTCTGGAAGGGAAAAATAATAGCAAGATATTTTAAACAACAATTACCTAATTATGGTGTTTTTGATGAGAAGCGCTATTTTCATTCAGCTAACGAAACATGTGTAATTTCTTTTAAAGAATATAAATTAGGTTTTTTAATTTGTGAAGATGTTTGGTTTGATGAACCTGTTGATGCAATTAAAACTAAAGATGCTGATATCTTAATTGTAATTAATGCTTCACCTTACAATTGTAAAAAACCTCATATTCGTTCAACATTATTAAAATCTCACTGCCAAAGAACCAAATTACCAAGTATTTATTTAAATCAAGTTGGTGGGCAAGATGAACTTATATTTGATGGTGGATCAAAAGTATTTAATAGTCATGGTGAGGTAACTCATTATTTAGCTCAATTTTCTGAACAAGTTACGCAGTGCAAATTTAATGATTGTGAACCAATTCCTGTGTCTAATTTAGCAAAAACTTTATCATCTATTGCTCAAGTTTATGAAGCATTAGTCATGGCAACGCGTGATTATATTAATAAAAATGGATTTTCTGGTGTTATTTTAGGATTATCTGGAGGAATTGATTCAGCTTTAACTTTAGCTATTGCAGTAGATGCTTTAGGAAAAAATAAAGTTCAGGCAGTAATGATGCCTTTTAGATATACGACTGAAATAAGTATTCGTGATGCAAACGAACAGGCAAAATTGTTAGATATTGAATTTTCTATTGTATCTATTGAAGCTATGTATGATGCATTTATAGACGGTTTAACACCATTATTTTCAAACACAAATCTCGATACAACCGAAGAAAATTTACAGGCTCGCTGTCGAGCTATCATTCTGATGGCAATATCGAATAAGAAAGGACGTTTAGTATTAGCAACCAGTAATAAAACTGAATCTGCTATAGGATATACTACCCTTTATGGTGATATGGCCGGAGGTTTTGCTGTTCTTAAAGATGTTTCAAAGACATTAGTGTTTAAACTCGCAAAATATCGTAATACGATTTCACCGACTATTCCTAAGCAGGTGATCGAACGCCAACCCTCTCCTGAGTTAGCGCCTGGGCAGTTTGATCAAGATAATTTACCTTCTTATCCTATATTGGATGCGATTCTTGAAGGTTATGTTGAACAAGATAAATCAGTCAGTGAATTAGTTGCAGCTGGATTTGATGAAATAACAGTGAATAAGGTAATCAAACTAGTTGATATCAGTGAATATAAACGACGACAAGCACCGATAGGTCCACGTGTTACAATTAGAAATTTTAATAAAGATAGACGTTATCCAATTACTTCAGCTTTTAGTCGTAAAACCTAATAATAATAGGATTATTTAATGAAAATTAACAAAATTATCAAAACTTTTAATTTAAATAATATTAGATATATAAGAAAGTTTTTTATAAAATTGTAGTATATAAGAGAAATTTCAGTAAAAATGGAACATGGATCCTCGCTTCTTAGTAAAATCCTATGGGTAAATTTATGAAGACTCAAATATATCATTAATTTTTAATTAAACTAGAAAATAAAATTTTGTATTAGAATGATATTCCTAATAGTTATAAAGAGATGATAGTATAAATACTAATGAAAAAGTTTATATTTATAACTTTTTTATTATACTTCGTTATATAAGATGAATATTCGAACTGATGAGTGGGATGAAAGAATCATTTCATAATAACAAATTTATCAAAAATCCTTATTGTTAATATTATTATTCTTATTTATCATTTTTTAAATGTATCGATGTATCGATTTTTATAAAAACAATACTTAAAATTTTATATGAAATTAAGATATCTAAATTTATTACTAACTAATAAATAATTATATTGTCTATTATATTTTATTGTGAATAAATAATTTCATAGTGCTTTATATTAATAAAAGCAAATTTTAGATATACTAATATAAAATTTAGTTAATAAACTAGAGTGCTAGTTAAAATTAATGTTATTGTGACAGTAGTATTACGATATATAAAAGTATTATTAGGTATCAAAAAATCTTCGAAGATTTTTACAAATTTAAAGATATCCATTTTTTAGTATAATTCTAAAAATCATTTAATAAACTATTAATTTTTTACGATTTACAGATCGACATAATAATTTTTTATTATACAAGCAAATTACTTAATGAATATCATCAATTTATTAATTTCTTATCTTTTCATTATCTTATAAATAAATTTTTAAAAATATTAACCTAATTAAAATTAGTTTACTTGCTTACTATATATACTCAAAAATAAATTAAAAATTGCTAACTTTTTGGTATGAGGAAAATATTTTTAGGTATTTAAAACTAATATAAAAATCGAAAATTTATTTTTCTATTTTTATTTTTATAGGCTTCTCTTCTTCACGATTAATAAAATACATCAGTGAGTACAGAAAATATTTTAGTCAGATCATAAATAATTTTCCAAAATTGAAATAGCTCATTAATATTATGTAATAGATATTATAGAAGAATTGAATAACTTTTAGATTTTATATTCAAACGTAGGGTAGTTATGGACCATTTCAATAGTAGAAAATACACTAGCGAAACATTATCAATACTGATTCCATATGAAGAAAAAGTAAGAATTAAATAAAAAAGTTCTCTTTTTTATTAGAAATTTGATAAGTTATTTAAAAAATATCTTTTAATTTAAACTTATATTAAAAATAAGTTATAAAATAAACAGTTAATTTAATATTAAAGGAGATAATAAAAAGATAGATAATTTAATTATTTTAAATAATTTATTTATATCAATCATATAAGTTTCTTAAATTTTAAAAAATTTTTAAAATTATATTTTTAAGCACAAATTTAATTATTCAATTTTAAAGATTAAATATTAATTCTAAAAATGAAATTGAATTAATGTGCACTTTTATCCTTTTAGTAAAATGCTTATTAGAAAATATTTTTGATAATATTGGATATAGAGAAACTTAGTTTACATGATTTTTATTATTATCTATCTAATATTTCAGTAAGAAAAAAGTTTTACTATGTATCTCTTTATTTAATAAAATAAAGATATAACAATGAATAAATCTAGGAGAAGTAAATGTTAAAACGTGGAATAAGTATTGCAGATTATGATAAAGAATTATGGCAGGCAATGGAAAATGAAGTTAAGCGTCAAGAAGAACATATTGAATTAATTGCTTCAGAAAATTATACAAGTCAAAGAGTTATGCAGGCACAAGGTTCCTATCTCACGAATAAATACGCAGAAGGTTATCCTGGTAAACGTTATTATGGCGGTTGTAAATATATTGATATTATCGAACAACTCGCAATTGATCGCGCAAAAATTTTATTCGACGCGGATTTTGCTAATGTTCAGCCACACTCAGGTTCACAAGCTAACACTGCTGTATATATGGCTTTATTGGAGCCAGGTGATACTGTATTAGGCATGAATTTAGCACATGGTGGGCATTTAACCCATGGATCACCCGTCAATTTTTCCGGAAAATTTTATAATGTTGTTCATTATGGAGTGAATAAAAACGGTAAAATTAATTATGAAGATATAAACAATCAAGCACAAAAACATAAACCTAAAATGATTATTGGTGGTTTTTCTGCTTATTCAGGAGTAGTAGAATGGGGTAAAATACGTCAAATTGCAGATAGTGTTGATTCTTATTTATTTGTTGATATGGCGCATGTAGCTGGTTTGATTACTGCTGGTATTTATCCTAACCCTCTTTTTCATGCGCATGTTGTAACGACTACAACTCACAAGACTTTATGTGGGCCTCGTGGTGGTTTGATTTTAGCTAAAGGTGGTAACGAAGAGTTTTATAAAAAGTTAAATTCTTCTGTATTCCCTGGCGTTCAAGGTGGTCCTTTAATGCATATTATTGCTGGTAAGGCGGTTGCATTAAAAGAAGCAATGGAGCCTGAATTTAAAACATATCAAAAACAAGTTGCTAAAAATGCTAAAGCGATGGTTGGAATATTCATCAATCGTGATTATAAAGTTGTTTCTGGTGGAACTGAAAATCATTTATTTTTATTAGATTTAATAGATAAAAAGATTACAGGTAAAAAGGCAGATGCTGCTCTTGGCCATGCTAATATCACCGTTAATAAAAATATTATACCGAACGATCCTAAGGGACCATTTATTACTTCAGGTATTCGTATTGGTTCATCTGCCATTACCCGTCGTGGTCTTAAAGAAAAAGAATCGGCTGAATTAGCCAATTGGATATGTGATATTTTGGACAGAATTGATGATGAAAGTGTTATCCAAAACGTAAAACAAAAAATATTGTCGATTTGTAAACAGTTTCCTGTTTATACATCATAAATAAGTTAAAATTTACCAATACGTTTAAATCCTTTTAATTTATTAATTCAAATAGATTTTTTCATCGATATTTAACTAAAAATAACTAATTATTTTCATCAACAGGATGATCTCTCTTGAATTAGTGTATTTTTTGTTTATATAGTATTTTATTTCTTATTACAGCTTTACCCAAATGAATGGTGAGAAAAAATTATTGAAGGAGAGATAATTAATATCTTATTAGAAAAACAAATTACTTTTTAAAAATTATCTTTAAGTTTTTTGATGAACGAACCAATAGTAAGAGGATCCAAAGTTATCTAATTACTAATTTTCGTCTATCTGTAAGATTAAATCTTAATTTTAGATTTTATGATAAGTTCATATTATATTAATAATTGAATTATTTATGATACTTTAGATTTTTTTAATCCATATTGAATAATGATACTTTTAACTAATGCTGTTTAACAACTACTTGTTTAAACAATTAACGTTTTATTATAGTAAAGTTGATAGTTTTTATTATTAGATTATAACTTTATTAGTACCTTACTAGTGGTTGTTTAGCGGAAATAATGGAATTGCATAAAACATTCGTTTAGGAATTAATCGTCTATATATTAATTATATTATTAATAAGATAATTATAATCTTACTTTATTTTTAAAATAATTTATCTTTAAATTATCGATAAAATATATTATTTGTTAGAATAAAATGGATTAATCTAATGATATTTTCTATTAATTATTTTTAAATATATCATTAATAATAATTATTATTTTTATGTAGTTATCTGTTTTATTACCTATAAAAAGAGTAGTATTATCTAATTAATTTTTAATTATTTATTGTGTAAATTATTAACAATTAGTTTTATCAACTTAATAAATAGTTGAACGTTAAATAAATTTTAGATAATAGAATCTTTCTATATTATTTAGCGTTTTTGAAGTATATATCTCTTTTACACTTGTTAAAAATAAAAAATTAATTCTTCTATATAAGTTATTTTATGCGTTACTAAAATTGAAGTTTTATTTAGAGAAACAGTATAATAGAGATTTTTATTTATGAATATTCACTTTTTAACGTAACTTATGTATTATATTCAATATTATTAATTGATAATAAAATATTTATTTAATCAAGTAAAAGTATCAACTAAATTTGAAAAAATAATTAAGTATTTCAAATAAAATTATTGAATTAATTTAAATAAGAGATGAAAATTAATTAATTATAAAAGTTTAATTATTTATTAAATCTAAACAAATTTTTCTAATCATTGAAATATGATTTCATATAAATCAACAATTCTAAATATATATATTAGTTATCAAAATAATTTATTTTATTAATCTTATTATTAAAAGATTATTGATTGGATTTTAATCTGTCATATTAAAATAAGAAATTTATTATAGAAAGAATATTTTTTAGAAATTACTTCATTCTGAAGATAATTTAACTTTAAGTAAAATTTATATAATCGGATAATAAGTTATCCTAAACTTTAATAAATGATTATTTTATGCATCTCTCTTATTAAAGAGAGATTTATATTAATAATTTGGATTATGAACTAACAGAATATAACATATTTTATTATAAAATAAATTTTAAATAGCAAATTATTATTTGTAAAGTTTTAATTTAAATAAAATTAAGCTAAATTATGATAAATGAGATAATCTAATAATTAGGGAATTAATCTTCTACCTTAATAAGGTTATAGTAAAAGTATTTAGTGAAATATTAATTTTAGTTGTTTAAAAATTTCAATTTTTTCTTTTAAAATGTCAATTGCTTCAATAACAAAAATAAGGTTTTATATATAGCAATGATTTTACAAATTATCAAAACAAATTAATAAAAATTATTCTATACAGATAATTTTTATTATTAATAAAAGAGATGATTATTTATCAAATAATGGAAGGAAACTATACTAAAAAGTTAAAATATCTAATAATCTTTAATTAGGATCTTTATCTTGGAAGTAACATAAAAAATTATTTATTAAGAAAGATTTTAAGTAAAATATCAATAAAAATTCTTTAATATTATATATCTATATAAAAATATTTCTTGATAATACTTATTTATAAAGTATTAGTAATTATTAAAATAAGAAAATATTATTCATTTAGCTTTATAAATAAATAAATATTTTAGTTGTTGACATATTTAATATAGATTTTTAATATTTCAATGAATCGTTTAACTTATTCTCTATTTCTAATACCATTTTTTTTACTAGTCTTGGATTTCCAGCCAGAAAATTACCAGATGTAAAATAGTTATGTCCTCCAACAAAATCGGTAATAATTCCTCCTGCTTCACGAACTAATAATTCTCCAGCTATAAACCCAACCTGGTTTATGGAACTCTCAAAAAAAATATCAACACGTCCAGCAGCAACATATGCTAAATCTAAAGTTTCTGAACCTGTGCAGCGAAAATTAACACATTTTTTAAATAACTTATCGATAATATTAAAATAATCCTTTGAATATTTTTCAAATTTAAATGGGAAACTTATTGCAATAATCGCACCTTCTAAGTTATTTATATTTTTTAGTCGAAGGCGGTAACCGTTTAATTGTGCACTTTGCCCACGAACAGCGGTAAATAACTCATTAAGCATAGGATTATAAATTACGGCAATTTCTGTACGACCGTTAATTCGTATTGCGATAGAAACAGAAAAATGAGGTAATCGTTTAGTAAAATTAATTATACCATCCAATGGATTAATAAACCATTGAACATCTTTTTTTTCATAGAACATTTTTTCCTTTTCTTTAGTAAAGATACTATGTAAAGGATAAGATTTTTGAATAATATTAATAATAATCTGTTCTGATTGTTTATCAGAATTAACAATAAAATCATTTTGTCCTTTTGTTATTATTTCAATAGAATTAAATTTCTCATATCTTTTAGCAATAAAATCACCTGCTTTGCGAACCGCTCGTATAGCAATAGTTAGCATTGGATGCATGGTTTTATTCCACTGAAAATTAAAAAAATTAAGCTAGGTTAGTAATATAACAGAGATTCATTAATATTTCTATAAGCGTGGTAGATAGAGTAACTATTAAGGTTAAATAAGATAATTACAGAGAAAAATATTCGTATTAATTTTTAAATAAATAATCCATTGGATTATTTGATGAGATTAGTGTTATGATTAATAAATCAAACCATAATAAAAATTATATTAATATTTTTTGCTTAGATGTAAACTAGTAATTTCAAAGCATGATTTGAATTTATATTTTATTATGGCCATCAGATCTAACACTTCTTAAAATATGGAAACTATTTTTAAATAATCGATTCCTTTATGGGAATTATTTTTGTTGAAAAGTATTAATTTAATAAATTATAATTATAGAAATAAAAATATTATCTTCATAACATAATATATTTTATATATGGTTTATTCAATTTAATAATAGTAATTCAATTGAATAATTATAAAGTTCCATATCGTATATCTGGTAATAAATAAAAATTTTTTAATATTAAAAATAAAAATACTATATTCAAACTCTGAATATAGAATATTTTCTATTTCATCTTTGAAGATAATTTTCAATTATCTGTATTTATAAAATATTGCCATAAAAATCATAATAAAATTTTACTTTTATTTATTAAAATACTTTTTAAAGTGAAAAATTCGATTTTTCTGAGTATTGTATATCAATAAAAACAGTATAACTAATAATTTATTTAGACAATAAATTATTAGTTGATTAAATACTCAGAAATTTAATAAATTTCTTTTTCTTATTAAAGAATACGTATCAAAATAGTTCCACTTAAAACGGATATATAACAAACAATTATCTAGACATAGAATTATAGTTAAAATTGAATTAGTTTAACTATCTAATTTATTGGAAAGTAAAGGAATTTTTTCTTTTTTATAATTTTTCTTTTTTATAAAAATTAAATTAGTTTTCCAATTCTTACATCTTTATACTGTTCGATATTTATTAGGTTGGAAATCGAAAAATAATTTTTATTTAAATTATTTCTATTATTGATTAGTTTGTTAATAGACTTTTTCTATGAAAGAAAAGTTTATTAAGGTAAAGATGCTATTTAATTAATTCAGTATAGTGGGAATTAATTTATTAACTTTGTAATTTTCTTAGTTAAATTAAATTTAAGAGGTTAATTAATAATCAAAAAAGAAGTATTAGGTCATCAAGACAATTATAAAAATAGTGTAATATACATTTATAAAAATCAAAAATTTATTATTAAGATAATAATATAAAATTTAACGATTCTCCAAAATATAGCAATCAGAAACTAATAAAATCTTAAGACTTTTTCGATTTTATGGAGTTAATAAATTAATGAAATTACCGATTTATTTAGACTACTCTTCAACTACGCCAGTTGATCCTCGTGTTGTTGAAAAAATGATGAAATGTATGACTATAGATGGAAATTTTGGAAATCCATCATCACGATCTCACTGTTTTGGTTGGCAGGCTGAAGAAGCTGTTGATATTGCAAGAAACCAAATTGCTGAGTTAGTCAATTCAGATCCTCGGGAAATTATTTTTACTTCAGGAGCGACTGAATCAAATAATTTAGCTATAAAAGGTGTTGCCAATTATTATCAAAAAAAAGGTAAACATATCATTACCAGCAAAACCGAACATAAAGCAGTTTTAGATAGTTGTCGTCAACTTGAGTTCAAAGGTTTTGAAATAAGTTATCTTTCACCAAAAAATACTGGTCTTATTGATTTACATCAACTTAAAGAGGCTATACGTGCTGATACAATTTTAGTTTCTATTATGCATATTAATAACGAAATCGGTATCATTCAAAATATTGCATCTATTGGTGAACTTTGTCGCAATTTAGGTATTTTTTTTCATGTTGATGCAACACAATCAGTAGGTAAATTACCGATTGATTTAAATCAACTAAAAGTTGATTTAATGTCTTTTTCAGCACATAAATTGTATGGACCAATGGGAATAGGTGCACTTTATATGCGTCATAAACCACCTATTCAACTTGAAGCTCAACAACATGGTGGTGGTCATGAACGAGGGGTGCGATCAGGAACATTACCTGTACATCAAATTGTAGGAATGGGAGAAGCTTATCGGATTGCTAAAGAAGAAATAGTGAAAGAATCTAGTAGATTATTATCCTTACGCCAACGATTATGGAATGGTATTAAGAATATTGAAGAAGTTTATCTTAATGGGGATTTGAAAAATGGAGCACCTCATATTCTTAATGTTAGTTTTAATTATGTTAAAGGAGAATTATTGATGATGGCAATTAAAAATTTAGCTGTTTCATCAGGTTCTGCATGTACATCGGAAATTCTCGAACCTTCTTATGTACTAAAAGCATTGGGAATAAATGATGAGTTGGCATATAGTTCAATTCGTTTCTCCTTCGGTCGATTTACTACAGAAGAAGAAATTGATTATGCCATTAAGCTAGTTCATAATCAAATAGTTCGTCTTCGTGATCTTTCTCCAACATGGAAAATCTATAAGAAGAATATTGATCTTAAATAAGAAAAAACAAAATTAAGATTAATATTAATAGATTAATAAAAGGGGATTTATAATTTATAGTATGGCGGATATATACTAAAAAGTTATTAATTATTAGAAATTAAGATAATATAGGTATATTATATAATGATAATATAATTTTGAATAATAACATAATGAACCACTTTCTTATAATGAATTTATAAAGATTGAGATCAATGTTAATAATGGAAGCTATTAACAAAGATGCAATTTTTAGAAATTATAATTTTACTCGAGAATTACTTTTATTTTGTTAGTAAGAAAACAGATCAAATCTAAAACTCTAGATGAATCAAAGAATATCAAAATATAGGTTATTACAAAAATAATAGCCCTTTTCCTCCAGTTAAAATTTATTCTTCTATTTTAGAAAATAGTAATTAAAACATTTATTTGTAAATTATTAAATAAATGGTAAAAACATAATCAATACTTAAATTCATTTAAAGAATGGCATTATTCAAATTTTATCTATAGTATCTTCCTGTTTTATTTTGATTCTTAAATTTTGTATGTTAATTATTTTTAATAAAATACTGGTTCATCGTATGATAAACTTTTATATAATTAAAGAAAAGAGAGTAAGTAGTTTAACTTTTAGAAATTAAATGGTATTTAATACTCAGAAATATTTAATGAAATTAAATCTTATTAATATTATTTAATGAATGGATCTGTTGTTTTGTAGATAAATCGTGAAACTTATAATTAATAGTAAAAAGTATTATTTTTTCAAAAAGATAAAATTCGATTTTTTAAAAAAAGAATTAATATTGGGTATAGTTAGTTTAATGATCTAACAAAAATTAATAAAAAATATAGAAACTAGATAAAATTTTGGATACTTATATTTAATATCTTATATAGTAAGTATTTATAAATTATTTTATCATTTTTGATATTCTATATTCTATATTCTGTATAATATTAAAAATTAACTTTCTTTTAGTAAAAAGTTAGAGAGTTAGTATAAGATACTATCCTGATTATTTTATTGATCAAATTGAAATTTTTAAAGTATTTTATACTTTAAGAAGTGAAATAATTCATATACATTTTATTAAGTTTTTAAAATACTTTTGATTTATACTAAATGCATAGTAGTGTTATATACATTAATAGTAAATTTAATAATAATATAGTACATAATAAAGATTATGAACATTTTATATAAGCTTGCACTGAATAAAAACATTCAAATCTATAAAAATACTCGTTAAAATATAGGATATATACAAGATTTATCATAAAGAAAAACAGTGCTTTGTTAGCATAGTGTAAAATTATGTATTACCATATTGTAAATCAGTTAGTAAAACGGCTATTATTGTAGGTAAGAAAATGAAAAAATAGAACAAATATCTCTATGAATATTATTATTCATATCAAATTATTACTTGATGCGCTTACTGAGGTGAGGTTTTAAGGTAATGTATTATAAACCAACTACCATCCTATTTTATGATAAATAAAATAGGATTACCTCTATCCATATAACAAAATAGCAAGTTAATTCTATTAAAGTTTCTTTCAAATTATTATAGTATTTCTTCAAAACTAAAAAAATTAAATGTTAAATTACCTGGTAATTTAATGGGAAAGTAAGGAGGAGGGTTACTATCTATTTTATGATAATTAATTAAAGAATTATCATAAAATATTGGAAGTCACTTTGATAAATCACAGATATTATGTTTATTTAATAAAATATTTTCAAGTTGGAATTAATTGTTCTTTAGTTTCAGGATATAACAATATTATTGTTAATTTATTATTTTACTGTTGAAATTTTATGTTTCTATTTTATTAGGTATAACAAAGAAATAGATAAAATCTTAACAAAAAGACGAAGAAGATTTTGATCTTTTTCTGATAACTTACATAATATATCAACAAGAAGGAATTGTTAATTTGCTACACGATCATATCAATTATAGCGATAGATTTTAATATATCCTCAATTAAACGAGATTAAATAGTATATTAACCGTTGGGGTTGTAGCAATTTCTGAGATTAGAATTAATACCCAATAAGTTGAAGAAAGGAATTCTAAAGAAGTATTTATAAAAAATTAATTTGATTATTGATCAAAATTTAACTTTATTATCAGAACTTCGTATAATAAAAAATTTAAAGATTATTAATATCATAAATAATTTTTTCAAAAATAAAAAGATTCCCTTTATTTAATTTCAAATATAATTAAATAAGAAAATAAAAAACAAAGAATCTTACTTTTTGAAATCTAAATACTTAATATTTATTAAATATTGATATGTTATTTTGTGAAAAATATAATTTATATATAATAATTTTATTATATAATAAGTTTTGTCTTGATCTAATTTGCTAAAAAGGTATAGAAAAGCAAACTAATTATTGATATTTTTTTATTTAAAGAATTTTATATTAAAAATATTTTTTTCATAAATTTTCTTCTTTTCGAGAAAACTTCAATTAATTAAAAATAACTAAACTATAAAATTATATGTTAAAAATCGTATGGATTTTAAAAGCCTAAAGAGGTAATTAACGTATTATACCATATAAATTAATAAAGATTTGATAATCAAAATCCAATAAATATATAATTAATCATACCAAAAAAAATTGATTCTTATACTTAATTTTAGTAAGGAGAGAGTGTGGTTGAAGGACTGATTTAACATGGACCAATATAGTATAATTGAAAGGTATTCTATGTTAGATATCTTGATGTTAATTAGTAAACAGTTTTACTAATATTTATGTTTAATAGATTTTAATTAGACAGATTTAATAAAATTAATAATTTTTAAAATGAAAAAATTTTAAAACCATTTCATTAGATTCCTTTATTAATATTAGTATGATAAAATTAAATATTAATTACATAGAAAGTTAAAAATTGCCTATTTTATTAGTCTTATTATAATGTAATATATTAATTAATGATAGAATTTATTATTAATATTTTATATTTATCAATTATTTAATAAAATAATATTACAAATTAAGGCAGGAAGAGGAAATGGAAAAAAAGATCATGCAAGTCTCTATATCTTACCAAGAAGCAGAGATTTGTTGGGGAAATAATGCATTAATAAGTTTTAATGAACAAGGGATAGTTATTCATTTGACGAAAGAAGAAAAATTATATGCAATACAAAGTGCTGGTCGTAAATTGGACAGTCAAGGAATTCGTCATGTCATGTTAATAGGTAATGATTGGGATTTAGAAAAAAGTTGGGCATTTTGGCAAGGTTTTAGAGGACCTAAAGGACCTCGTTCTATTGAATGGCCAAATTTATCTGATAATGAAAAAAAAGAGTTACAATATCGTATACGAATTATTGATTGGGTACGTGATATTATTAATGCACCGGCTAATGAATTAAGTCCTGAGCAGCTAGCACAACGCAGCGCAGACTTATTATGTGAAGTAATAAAGGCTAATATTAACTATCGTATTATTCAGGGTGAAGAATTAATAAAACAGAAATATAATGGAATTTATACAGTAGGTCGTGGCTCAACCCGCTCACCCGTACTACTCTCTCTGGATTACAATCCAACTGGAAATTTTAAAGCGCCTGTATTTGCTTGTTTAGTAGGAAAAGGAATAACATTTGATTCTGGTGGTTATAGTATAAAGCCATCTTCATCAATGGATTCAATGAAGTCAGATATGGGAGGAGCAGCTATGCTAACCGGAGCATTAGCATTAGCAATAAATAGGGGTTTAAAACAACGAGTAAAACTTTTTCTTTGCATTGCTGATAATATGATAAGTGGTAATTCTTTCAAATTAGGTGATATTATTCGCTACCGTAACGGTAAATCTGTTGAAATCATGAATACTGATGCGGAGGGAAGACTAGTTTTAGCTGATGGATTGATCGATGCTTGTAAAGAAAAACCTAAATTAATTATTGATGCTGCAACGTTAACTGGGGCAGCTAAAATAGCGGTAGGTAACGATTATCATTCGGTATTAAGTTTTGATGATAAATTAGTGGATGAATTAATGTCTGCAGCAGAAATGGAAAATGAACTTTTTTGGCGCTTGCCTTTAGCAGAATTTCATCGTCTCCAATTAACTTCTGTATTTGCTGATTTAAATAATATTTCTTTACCTTGTCATACTGCTGGTGCTAGTACTGCCACTGCTTTTTTATCATATTTTGTTGAAAATTATCATAATGGTTGGTTACATATAGATTGTTCAGCTAATTATCATAAATCTGCTGTGAATCTATGGGTAGAAGGCGCAACCGGAATTGGCGTAAGAACTATTGCTAATTTATTAGTGAAAAAAGCAAAATAACCATTATTTTCATAAAAAATCTATCCAAAAATTTATATCAAGAGGATAAATAATAATTAAAATAAAGTATTAATTATGATGAAAAAGATAAATTTATAATTAATCAAATGAATTAATTAGATCTTGTGAAAATATTTATACCGTTAAATAACAATAGTATCAAATTGAGAATATAAAACTTTTTAGAAAAATTAATTAGTATTGTAGTACTATGTTATTGTTTTTAAAAATATAAATTATTCTTCTTTCTTTTAATTTACATGAAGTATGATATAATATCAAAGATATTAATTATTTTATTGTTCATTAATACTTCTATATTATCGTTGATAATATAGGTAATTTATAGTATTTTAAATATTAAATTTTTAATATTTTTTTTATTTATATCTAGATAATTTTATATTTAAATAAATCTAAACATAGAAATTAAAGAATATTTGAGAAGGTTATTTTTGTAATCGTTTTTTCGTTTAATTTTTATAATTACAAAAATTTAATCTAAAAATAATCATTTTATAAAAAATATATATTATTTCAAATGTTGAGTTAAATTTTATATATATATTATAACTAAAAATATTATTTTATTAATAATCAAAAGAAATTTTCTTACTAAAAAGTTATAGATCTAAGAAAAATTATCATAATAAAATAACAAATAATAGGATTTTTCTTAATGACGATACAACGTACATTTTCTATTATTAAACCAAATGTGGTTGAAAAAAATATAATTGGTTCAATTTATAACCGTTTTGAGCAAGCTGGATTCAAAATTATTGCTGCTAAAATGATCCATTTAAACTTTAAACAAGCTTCGAATTTTTATGTTGATCATAAAGGAAAATATTTTTTTGATGAATTAGTTAAATTTATGACGTCATTACCTATTATGTTGCAAGTTTTAGAGGGAAGATATGCTATACAGCGTTATCGTGATTTAATGGGGGAAACTAATCCTAAAAAAGCATTGGCGGGGACATTACGTGCTGATTATTCGGATAGTTTTACTGCAAATGCAGTACATGGTTCAGATTCTATCGCATCTGCAGAACGAGAAATTGCTTTTTTCTTTTCTAAAGATGAGATTTATCCACGTTAATAAATATAAATAGAATTTATTAGTATTATTAATAAATAATATCTTATAAATACCATACCTTATTAATTCATTTACTGCAAAATTTATGGCATATATTTAATACTATTAATAATATTAAATTCAAATAAATATAGTTAATTATTGTTAATTATTTATAGTTTTCAAAGAAAGTGAAAATATCGAGGAAATAAAATGTTTCAATCTAAAATAACAACGCAATATTTTCCTTTTTTTTCTTCTATTAATAAATCAAAAAAAGTTAATTTATTAGATATGAATCGTAAACAAATGCGGAATTTCTTTAATAAAATAGAAGAAAAATCATTTCGAGCCGATCAGGTAATGAAATGGATTTATCACTACTATTATGATGATTTTGATTTGATGACTAATATCAATAAAATTCTTAAGAAAAAATTAAAGGAATTCACTGAAATTCTTGCTCCTGAAATTACACAAGAAAAACGGTCTATTGATGGCACAATCAAATGGAAAATAAAGGTAGGTGAACAACAAGTTGAAACAGTTTATATTCCTGAAAATAATCGAGCGACGCTTTGTGTATCTTCTCAAGTTGGTTGTGCACTTGAATGCAAATTTTGTTTAACCGCACAACAAGGTTTTAATCGTAATTTGAAGGTTTCAGAAATTATAGGTCAAGTATGGCGTGCTGCTAAAGTTATTAGTTCTTTAAATTCCAGTGAATTTCGTCCAATTACCAATATTGTAATGATGGGAATGGGAGAACCACTATTAAATTTAAATAATGTTATTCCAGCAATGGAAATTATGATGGATAATTTTGGATTTGGATTCTCAAAACGACGGGTGACTTTATCAACCTCTGGTGTTGTACCTGCACTTAATAAATTGGGTGATATGATCGATGTTAGTTTGGCTATTTCCTTGCATGCTCCGACTGATAAAATTCGTGACGAAATTATACCTATTAATAAAAAATATAATATTGAAACCTTCCTGGCTAGTGTTCGTCGCTATCTAACTAAATCTAATGCTAATCAAGGACGTGTTACTGTTGAGTATGTTATGTTAAATGCCGTGAATGATAGCATTGAGCATGCACATCAGTTAGCTGTATGTCTTAAGAACACTCCTAGTAAAATTAATTTAATTCCCTGGAATTCATTTCCTGGCGCTCCTTATGTTTGTAGTTCTAATAATCGTATTAATCGTTTTGCAAAAGTATTAATGAAATATGGTTTTAGTACTATTGTGCGTAAAACTCGTGGTGATGATATTAATGCGGCCTGCGGTCAATTAGTAGGTCATGTTATTGATCGAACAAAACGAACATTGAAAAGATGTCTTGCAGATGACCAAATCGCAATAAAAGAAATATGAATTTTAATTAAATATATAAATAAAAATATTTATGATAATATCTTTTATTAAAAAATATATAAAGTTTATATAATAGTAATTATATATATCAAAATAGATTTATTCATTAAATATGATAATTTTATACAAAATATTAATATTTTGTATTTTGATGTGAACAAAAACAGATAGTTTAAAGATATTATTTTTTAAAAATATATTTTCCAATATACTATTATTATTTTTAATAGGAACGTATTGGTAAATAAGAAAAATTGGATTTCTAATTTAGGAAAATTAAATTCATTATTTATAAATAAAATTAATAGATATGACATTAAAACAACTTAAGTTACTGATTTATTGATCAGGAATTAACAATATAACTGTACGATAATATTATTTAGATTTTTATTCTATAAAGTATTTGAGTAGATAATTAAACTGAAGGAAAAAGAAGAATTGTATTAAACTTTTTCATTTTTTTAATTACTTAAAAAGTAATAAAAAATATTTATCTATTATCAAAATTTTCATTAATTTGATAGATAAAAGTTTAGAAATTCTTCATAACATTAAAACTCAAAAGGCCAATATTTTCGAAAATGAATAACAAATTTAAGACAGAAAAAATAGAAATTACCATTGGCCAACGTTTATTGCAGGCACGAGAAATATTTGGTCTTTCCATAGAAATTATCGCTAAACAACTTTGCTTAAAAGAATGTATAGTACGTGAGATAGAAGAAGATACCAACTTTCATGGAGTTGATCCCACTTTTTTACGTGGTTATATTCGTTCTTATGCAAAATTAGTGAAAATTCCAGAAAAAGAAATTATTGAATTATTGGAGAAACATACACCACAAAAATCGGGAGTAGTTTTTCCTATGCAAAGTTATTCTATAGGAATAAAACAAAAAAAACGAGAAAGATGGTTGATGAAATTTACATGGATGATTATCATTATTTCTATTACAATGGTAGGTATTTGGTGGTGGCAGGATTATAGAGAACAAAAACAAGAAATTGCTACTATGACTAAATAGAATCACTCAAATGTTATTGAAATTCTTTCAGATTCTTTTTCTACTTCTAGTAGATCACTTATTTTGAAGAAAGTAATAATGAAATAATGTCGCCAAAAGAAATTAAAATAAATGAAAAATAATTTCAATGAAAACCAATAATATAGTATCATTTCGACTTAAATCTCCACTAAATTCTAAAAAGTAAAATACTGATATAAGTGTTAATATCGAGTTAGCGAATCAAGTAAAAATAGTATCAGTATCAAACAATATGACCAGAAACAATAATAATCCAAAACAAAATAAAATAAAAATATTTATTAATGAAGATTTTTAATATCATAAAATTCACTAACGACGGTTGTAATAACCTTTAAAAGAGAGTGTTATTTAGCATTTTGAAGATGCTACAAATAAAATTTTATTTACAGGTATTAAAATGAAAAAGAGAAACTTGAATTCAATGGTGAATTTTCTTATCAGTTTAATATTAGTAAATATGTTAGTGTAAATTTATTGTTAAAAGGTAATTTTAATTTAGGTTTTTTTATTAAAATCATTCATCCAAAAAATTTTAAATTACTAGAATTGTAAATAAATATTTTAAGAATAGATATATCAATAATGATAATTTATGAGAAGGACAAAATATTTATTAATTTTGAAGGTTTTAGTTATAGAAATTGTATAAGTTACTAAACATGGATGTTTAGAAGAAAAAAAAGGGGGAGATTAAATATGCATAATCAATCAACAATAAAAAGGCGTAAATCAACATGCATTTATATAGATAATATTCCTATTGGTAATGGTGCACCAATTACAGTCCAGTCTATGACAAATACGAGTACAACGGATGTTGTAGCGACAGTGAAACAGATTAAATCTTTAGAACGAGTGGGAGTTGATATTGTACGTATTTCTGTACCGACAATGGATGCAGCTGAAGCTTTTAAACTTATTAAACAACAAGTTAACGTTCCTATTGTTGCTGATATTCATTTTGATTATCGTATTGCACTAAAAGTTGCTAAATATGGAGCGGATTGTTTACGTATTAATCCTGGTAACATTGGTAATGAAAGACGTATTCGTCAAGTTGTTGATTGTGCACGCGATAAAAATATTCCTATTCGGATTGGTGTTAACAGTGGTTCATTAGAAAAAGATATTCAAGAGAAGTACGGTAAACCAACATCGGATGCATTAGTTGAATCAGCTATGCGTCATGTGAATATACTAGATAGATTAAATTTCAATCAGTTTAAAATTAGTGTTAAAGCTTCAGATGTTTTTTTGACTGTAGACTCTTACCGTTTACTTTCTAATAAAGTTGATCAACCTTTGCATTTAGGTATTACCGAATCTGGTGGAGTGCAATCTGGTTCAGTGAAATCTGCTGTTGGATTGGGAATATTATTGTCTGAAGGTATCGGTGATACATTACGTATCTCATTAGCTGCTAATCCTATTGAAGAAGTTAAAGTTGGTTTTTATATTTTACAATCACTACGTATTCGATCTAGAGGTATTAATTTTATTGCTTGTCCAACTTGTTCACGTCAAGAGTTTGACGTCATTTCTACTGTTAATGAATTAGAAGAACGATTAAAAGATATTATTACCCCGATGGATGTTTCAATTATTGGTTGTGTTGTTAATGGTCCTGGTGAAGCAGAGATTTCTGATCTTGGTGTAACAGGAGCAAGAGGAAAGAGCGGATTTTATGAAGATGGTATTCGTCAAAAAGACCGTTTAAATAATTCTGATATGATCGATCAGTTAGAAGCTAAAATTCGAGCGAAAGCTATTATGTTGGATAAAAATCGTCAGATTGATATAAAGAAATTGGATAAATAATATAACAAAGATTAACTCAATATAGTCCTAAGGCAGTTTTATTTATAAATTGCATATTTGTTAATATTCAATTTATTAATCCATATTATTTTAATTTTTAAATAGAGAAATATCGTGCCTAAAAACATTCAATCTATTCGTGGTATGAATGACTGTCTTCCTTCCGATATTCAATTTTGGCAAAAAATTGAAAATAAATTAAAAAAAATTATTGGTAGCTATGGTTTTAGTGAGATACGAACTCCTCTCATAGAGAAAAATTCACTATTTTCTCGAACAATAGGTGAAATTACTGATGTAGTTGGAAAAGAAATGTATACTTTTGATGATCGAGACGGTAATAGTTTAACTCTGCGTCCAGAAAATACAGCTGGTTGTGTACGTGCTGGTATTGAACATGGTTTATTATATAATCAGCAACAACGTTTTTGGTATTTAGGACCTATGTTTCGTTATGAAAGGCCACAAAAAGGACGTTATCGCCAATTCCATCAGTTAGGTGCTGAAGTTTTCGGTTTAGATGGCCCAAGTATTGATGCAGAAATTATTATTATGATAGAGCGTTTCTGGCGTGAATTAGGAATTTCTAAACATACTTCACTGGAAATAAACTCAATCGGTTCATTAGCAGCGTTAGAAAAATATCGTCAGAATTTATTTAATTTTTTTCAACAGTATGAAGATAAATTGGATAAGGATTGCCAATATCGGTTGTTAACTAATCCATTACGTATTCTTGATTCAAAAAATCCTAATGTGCAAAAACTTCTTAATGATGCACCTTTACTTAGTGATTATCTTGATAATGATTCTAAACAACATTTTAATGAACTTTGTAAATTACTTGATGCAGCAGGAGTTCAATATCAAATTAATCAACGTTTAGTTCGTGGTTTAGATTATTATAATCGTACTGTCTTTGAATGGATTACAGATGGATTAGGTGCACAAGGTTCGATATGTGGTGGAGGGCGTTATGATGGTTTGGTAGAGCAGCTTGGAGGACAAGCTACCTCAGCAGTAGGTTTTGCAATAGGAATAGAACGTATAGTATTATTAGTGCGACAAATTAATCCAGATTTTGTTGCTAACTGTACCTTAGTTGATGTTTATTTGTTTTCTTGTTGTGCATCAAATCAACAGGAAATATTAGTATTAGCGGAAGATATTCGCGATCAGCTTCCAGATTTGAAATTAATGATTCACCATGGATTTGGTAATTTAAAAAAAAAATTAGCTTTAGCAGATAAATATCATGCGAAAATTGCCGTAATTTTAAGTAAAAATAAATGTCAACCTGGTGAAGTCATGATAAAAGATTTACGTACGGGTGAACAGGAAAAAATTTATCAAAAAAATATCTCTATACGTTTAACTGAACTTTTAAATTAAAGGGGGCTCTGTGGAAATATATACCAATGAAAACAAGAAAACAAATACTATCAAACGATTTTTTATTAATAATAGTAAAGAATTACTAATTGCGCTAATTATTGGAATTGGCGCAATTATTATTTGGAATTATTGGAAATTAGATCAGGAAAATACTTTACAAAAAAATGCTCAATCCTTTGAACAAATTTCTTCTCAATTTCAGACAGGCTCAAAACAAACTTTAATTAATGCTGAGCGATTTGCTAATGAAACAAATAATATATATGGCGTATTAACCAATATTGAACTAGCTAAAATTTTGGTGGAAAAGAACGATATTATTAATGCAGAAAAAAAATTACTAAATGCGTTATCAATTGCTAGATTGAAAAATCTTAAAAATTTAATTAATGTCAGATTAGCACGAGTTCAATTAGCTTTGAACAAGACAGATCAAGTTCTGATTTCTTTGACTAAAGTGGAGAGTAATAGGTGGAGTACGATTATTGAAAATATTCGTGGTGATGTATTACTGAAAAAAGGTGATATTGTTGGAGCTCGTAGAGCTTATTTAAAAGGAATTGAATCAAATGGGAGTGAAACGATGAAAACAATATTAAAATTTAAAATTAACAGTTTGCCAAGCTAATAGGAATAATAATATGAAATTGGGTAGAAGGATCTTGTTTAGTTTATTAAACGTAACTTTATTAATAGGATGTTCAATAAAAAAAGATTCTATATTTACCTCTACTACTCTACCTAATATTGAAAGTCAATTCATTCCTTCTATCATATGGCGTCACTCAATAGGGAATGGTATTCAAAAATATTATTCTCAACTTTCACCGGTTTACGATAATTCTATTGTTTATGCAGCAAATCGTAAAGGAAAGGTGCAATCAATAGATTTCAATTCAGGAAAGGTATTATGGTCAATTGATTTATCAAAAAAAATTGGTTTTTTTACGGATAATTGTTCTGCATTGCTTTCCAGTGGATTAACGATTTCTGGAGATAAACTTTATATAGGAACAGAAACCGGAAAAGTTATTGCGTTGAATAAAGCAGATGGGAAAATGGCATGGGAAACATATATTTCTGGAGAAGCGATTTCAAAGCCAGTAGTTAATAATGATTTAGTCTTACTCCATACTAGTAATGGTATCTTACAAGCATTAGTTGCAAAGACTGGACAAAAAAAATGGAGTATTAATTTAGATAGTTCTCCATTATCAATAAGAGGAAAGTCAGCGCCGGCTATCGCTTATGAAATCGCAATTGTTGGTAGTCACAGTGGACGTATTAGCGCCATAACCATTTCTAACGGAGAAATTCTCTGGCAACAATATATTTCTCAGATTCATGGTTCAAGTGAAATTGATCGTTTACACGATGTTAATATGACGCCTTATATTGATATAAATTCAGGAATTATCTATGTTATTGCATACAATGGTAATTTAGTTTCAATCGACATACGTTCTAACAAAATTATTTGGAAGTGTGACTTAGGTTCGGTGAATGATATTATTGTTAGTAATGATATTATCTACTTAGTTGATCAAAATGATCGTGTATTAGCAATTCGCAAAAATGATGGTATTACTTTATGGACTCAAAATGCTTTATTACATCGTAATTTAACTGCCCCTGTTATTTATGATGGTTATTTAGTGGTTGGTGATGAAGAAGGTTATCTTCATTGGTTAGATACCAAACATGGACAATTTGTAGCACAAAATAAAATTGATAGTTCTGGATTACATAGCCATCCAGTTATTGCCAGTGATAAATTGGTTATTCAGGCAAAAAATGGAACTGTATATCTGATTAAACATTAATTTTTGAGAGTTTTATTTTCTATTTAAAATTAATAATTACTAATTTTTTCTGTTATTTTATTTTAGTGTTCTGAAAATTAAGATCAAATTATCGATTTTAACTTTCATGAGGAATTTTAAAATGATACCTATCATTACGTTAGTAGGGCGTCCAAATGTAGGAAAATCTACATTATTTAATCGATTAACTCGAACTAGAGATGCACTAGTTTCCAATTTTTCTGGTTTAACTCGCGATAGAAAATATGGTAAAGCAGAATTTTCAGGGAGAAAATTCATTATTATTGATACTGCTGGTATTGATGGTTCAGAAGAGGGGATAAAAACTTATATAAATTTTCAATCCTTACTGGCAATTAAGGAAGCTAATATTATTTTTTTTATGGTTGATGCTAAGTTAAAGTTAACATCGGAAGATCATATCTTTATTAAACATTTGCAAAATTTCAAAAAAAACACCTACTTGGTTATAAATAAAATAGATGGTTTGGATGTTAATACAGTATTATGTGATTTTTATACACTTGGTATAAAAGATATTTATCCAATTACAGCTTCTAATGGACGAGGTGTTACTCAACTAATTAAAAAAATGATTTCTATATATTCTCCTAAAAATTTTTCTAATAATACAAAATTATCAGAAGAGGAAAAAAATGTAGGTTATTGGTTATCTCAGGAAAAAAAAGTAGAGATTGAATATATTCAAAAAGAAATCTTTGATCCTTGTTCACTAGCGATTAAGTTAGCTATTGTAGGTCGACCAAATGTAGGTAAATCGACATTAATTAATTGTATTTTAGGAAGAAAACGAGTCGTCGTATACAATATTCCTGGTACTACCAGAGATAGCATTTATATTCCAATGGAACGAGATGGATGTCAATATATATTGATTGATACTGCCGGTGTTCGTAGGAGAGGAAAAATAAATGAAACTGTTGAAAAATTTTCGGTAATAAAAACATTACAAGCAATTAAATATTCTAATATTGCATTACTTGTTATTGATGCTAGGCAAGGGATTTCTGATCAAGAGTTATCATTGTTAGAATTTATTTTGAATGCTGGACGTTCTTTAGTTATTATAGTTAATAAATGGGATAATATGTCAAAAGAAGATCGTGAATCAGTAAAAAATATGTTGGATTTACGATTAGGTTTTATTGATTTTATCAAAATTCATTTTATTTCAGCATTACATGGTAGTGGTATTGATAATTTATTTAAATCTATTCATGAAGCTTATGAATCAGCAACACGGAGAGTAGATACAGCATTATTAACGCGTATTATGAAGATGGCAGAAAAAGAACATCATCCCCCATTGATACGGGGTCGAAGAGTAAAAATGAAGTACGCTCATGCTGGTGGTTATAATCCACCGACTGTAGTCATCCATGGAAATCAAGTTACTGATTTACCTGATTCTTACAAACGTTATTTAATTAATTATTTTCGACGAAGGTTACAGATTATTGGAACACCAATTTGTATTCAATTTAAACAAGGAGTTAACCCCTATATCTCTAAAAATAAAATAAAGCAAACATAATAATCTAACGTAAGTAAAAATATTTACTAGTGATAGTGAATTATAAAAATATTAGAGCAAAGAAATATAATACTTTATTACAAGTATTATATTTCTTTTTATATCCATTCTTTTTCAATTAAAAAATAGTTAGAAAGTTTTTCTTCCTCTGAATTTGATTCAGGATGATAGTTATATTCCCATCGTACTAGTGGTGGTAAAGACATTAAAATTGATTCTGTTCTACCGCCAGTCTGTAATCCGAATAAGGTTCCACGGTCACATACTAAATTAAATTCTGCATAACGTCCTCTACGATACAGTTGAAATTGTCGTTCTCGATCACCCCAATTTATCTCTTTTCTTTTTTCAACAATTGGTAAATATGCATCAAGGAAACCGTTACCTACATCTTGAGTAAAATAAAAACAGGTAGTAAAATCAGGTTGATTTAAATCATCAAAAAAAATACCACCAACACCTCTTGGCTCATTGCGATGTTTTATAAAAAAATAACGATCACACCATTTTTTATAATTTTGGTAAATTTCTTTTCCATAAGGTAAACATAAAGATTGTGCAGTCTCATGCCAGTGTATAATATCTTCTTCAAAACCATAATAAGGAGTTAAATCAAATCCACCACCAAACCACCATATAGATGGTTCTCCTGGTTTTTCTGTAATAAAAAAACGAACATTAGCATGGGTTGTTGGAATATAAGGATTGAGTGGATGAGCAATTAAAGAAACACCCATTGCTTGATAAGGACATTTCAATAGTGGACGGTTTTCTGTAGCAGAAGAAGGTAATTGTTCACCACCTATATGTGAAAAATTAATACCAACCTGTTCAAAAATTGAACCGTATTTCAATATACGACTACGACCTCCTCCTTTTTTTTTATGTTTCCAGTTATCTTCTAAAAATTTTGCTTTTTTATCAATATATTCAAATTTTTGACAGAGTTTATTTTGCAAAGTAAGAAAAAATTCTTTCACTGCATTAATATCGGATATTTTCATAAAATAAATTTTTTTATTATTAGATTAGCATTTGATTATACAATTAATGTTGTCTGAATACATTTTGTTATTCAGTAGATTATACTTACTATGGAAATAACGATATAAAAATTTAAAGATAATTTTTTATTGATATTACAAATAAAGCTATAGATATATCAGTTATATAAGTAAGTTACTTTATTACAATATAATTAAAATTATATTATTTTAAGTTTAAATCTATACTTAAAATTATAATCATAATTATTTTTTAATAAAATTAAGATTAAGAAATATGATATGAAAATTAAGAATTATATATAATTTTTATAATTTTAAATTAATTTAAAATAAAATTAATTACTATTACTATATAATTCCAGAACTATATAGTAATGATATTACTATTTTAATAAATTTTAATTTTTTCTATTAAAAGATAATGAGAGACATATATACACTATTTAATATAATAGATAAAGTTTATAACTTTATAATTTTAAAATAAATAAATTTAATTTTTAAAAATGATTTATAAATAAATAATCAAGATTATTATTTATATTTTATTTATTTTATTTGGGTATCCATCATTTTTGTCTAAACAAAAATTTTATTTTTTCGTAAGTAGAAAAGAATATTAAAACAAGAATAATCTTCATAAGAAGAGATTTATTTTGAATAAGTCCCCTATTATATAGGATCTTTTTTCTAATCTAGTAATTCACATAGAAAAATCTTAAATTTGATATATTTTCAACGATTTATTTATCTATAAACCTTTTTAGTAGATAAAATAGAAGATGAAGTTATTAGTAATATTTAATGAGAGATAGAATATTTATTAAGGGTTTATTGTTTAGCTATTTAATTTAATTAGTATGGTGAAAAAAGAGTTCTTAATACATTAATTAATCGTTTAGAAGAAATTTAATTTTTAAAAATATTTTGTACAAATCGCACCTCTAAGTATTAGAAGAGAATGATTTTATCATTTATTTCTATGAAAATTCACTAGAAAAATTCTCTGAATAAAGTTCATCTATATAATAGATTATTTATTGATACCATTCCAAACGAATGAGTTTTTTGATATAAAATTTATTAATTTATTTTTATAATAATTTTATTTTAAGAGGATTCCTTCAAAAATTTTTTTGAAATACTCGATTTCTCTTTTTAATAGATTCATTTGCGATTAGTATAAGTAAAATACTATTAATAGTAATACAAGAAAATATTCTATAGTCTAAATTTATATTCAATAAATTATTTTATAGTTCATCTAAAAAATTTTATATAAACTTATTTGAGTTAATAAATTAAGTAAAATCAAAGATAAACTATTTCAGAAATATTATATGATCTACATCATTCATTTTCATCAAATGAAAATTAAGGAATAATTATTACTTAAAACCATTTTATATATTAAATTATTAAAAATAAATTACTTATTTATGGTATTAAGATGGGAAAATTAATAGGATTAAAATCCTGGAACACATATATATTAAAATATCTACAAAATATAAATAAGAAAATAGTTTTTTGTAAATCTATAAAAATACAATAAAAGATATTTATTATCTTGATTCAAATTAAATCAACATGTTAACTATTAATTATGTATCTTTTAAATACATCTTATCTCGTTTATTTTCTTACTAGAAAACCTCTTTGATATTAAATATTTGATTCTATCAAGATGATATTTTCGCTATATATATAAATGTATTTTCAAATCTATAAATGAAAAGTTTCCACACCGAATTCTATAATGTCGGTAAAAGCAGTGTGAGAAACAGACGAATAAAAATAGATAGATATTCTTCTTTACTGTAATTAACAACAGATTAATTTTTTATAATGGAATATTAAACGTTAACAAATTTTAGTTTAAAACTTGATAAGTACTCAATAATTTTATTTTTTGTATAGATAATATTTTTAAGATTATTAAAATATAGAAGTTAAAAAATTAAACTTTTCTCAAATTCGACACATTTATAGATAAAAATAAATTTAGTATTATCATATTTATCTTTCTATAATTTATAGATAATTAAATAGAAAAACTTTTAGTATATATTTTTAAAAAGATAAAGAATTAGTATTTCTGATGAAATATCTTTTGATATTTATATAAAAATATAATACGAATGTATTCATATTTTTATTGTTTTATAAATATATCTGTGATTATCATCTGGATAATCTTAATTTTTTAATGATGCAATTTCAATCGTTGTTAAAAAGTAAATTTTTCGAAAAAAATAGAGAATAAATATTAAAAAATAAATTATATAGGTTCTGATATTTTAATATCCTAGAATAATATTATCAAAACTTTGATATTACAATAATTTCATAATTTTTTATGATTATTTGTGATTTATCTAGAATACAAAAATAATATACTCAGGAAGTATTAAGTTAGAAATATGATTTAGACGATTATATTAGTTATTTGACTATT
This sequence comes from Arsenophonus sp., assembly GCA_046530785.1. Taxonomy (GTDB): domain Bacteria; phylum Pseudomonadota; class Gammaproteobacteria; order Enterobacterales; family Enterobacteriaceae; genus Arsenophonus. Next base: position 10,843 of record JBHEQT010000011.1, on the reverse strand, counting down.
CGGTTTTATTAAAAAATTCTATGATGTTTTAGAAATTAAATAAATTCTAAAAGATTAGTTTTCCATAGATGAATAAAATTTCATCAACCTAGTGGTTTAGAAGTGTATTCATATAACTTTAACATTGTTAAAACAATGTTAAAGAATCATTAAAATTAAAAAAGTTAATAAATAAAAATATCATCAATTTATAATAATATAAGATTATTATTATAATCCTTATTATAAGGAAAATTTATCTAAATTTTAATTTTTTTTAATTCTATATATAAGTTATAATAAAACAAAATTGAGAAAAATGAATATATATTTCCTGATGAATTTAATTTAGTAAACCATCAAGTGATATCAGAATTTTCTTATAGAAATCTTAATAGAATATAATTCTATATTCTGCAAATAATTAGTAAATAAAATATTACTATATTAATAAAAATATTTTTTAGTATTCAATTAATAAAACTAAAAAATATTAACTAAACACATAGGTATTAAAATTAGTAAAAATAAAAGGAATTAATAACGTAATAATTCTGAAGATTTACCAAGAGATATAGATTCTGTTATTTTTATAACGCATGAATCAAAAAATAAGGAACATTACAAATTTATAATATTTTAATTAAAGTAACTATTGGTGATACAAGAATCGTAATTATTGCAATAATAGTTTTTATAAATAGAAATAAACTAGAAGTTATTAATTTTGAAAGTATGAATATTAATCGTTAATTAATCATAAAACTTTTCTCGTTGCATTACATTAATTTTAGTTGATAAAGCGAATTCAAACAGAAAATTAAGTATATAATTTTTCATTACAAACGAAATTTTTTATTAAATTTAAATGTTTTAATTAATTTAATAAAATTAATAATCTCGGTTATCGTAATTTTATTACAAACAGACCAATGAACATAGTAACCAATAATTGGGCATATCAGTTATTTTATTTCAAGTATAAATATATCATAGAAATAATTCTTGTATTATTTAATATTTAAAATTAAATATTTTTAAATTCGCAATTAAAAAAATATTATTTTGAATAATTCAGCGTTGTAATTTCCTTGCATCAATGTTTATATCTAAAATAAATTTAAATTTGAATAAGTTGATATAATCTTGTTTTTACTAAAATAAAGAAAACAAAGTAATGAAAAATTTAATAATAAATAAAAATTTTTTCTTATTCTGAAGAGTGATTCTGAAGCAACAGGTATTATCTATTTGTAGAAATTATATTTGGATTTATTATAATTCCTATTTATTATAGGAATAAGTTAGTATTTTCTATCATATCATTTAATTAAATAATATAAAAGATAAATAATTAAATTATAGTAAATTAGTTGTTACTAACTAATAGAATTAGAAAAATTCTTCTCTTATAAATAATTAATAAATAAGAAAGAATAGTGATTTATTTTTAACCTGTATTCTTCTAATCGTTTCTATAACAATAAAGTAAGTTAATTTATTTAACTTTTATTTTTGGAATTATATTAGAATAAAAATAATGTTATTGTTGATTTACTTTTTTTATTAAAGAAAAAATAAAATTCAAGTACTAAGTTGATCTTATTCTTTCTCTATTAGAAAAAGAATCTTTTAATATTTAATTAAACTTATATTAATACAAAGTAAAAATACTTTAATAAGTGTAATATTATTAATAGAAAGTAAATGAGTTATTTCAGTCCTTTAAATAGTATCATTAAATATAAAATAATTTTTTAATATTAACCTTTGATGATTATATTATTATTAAGAATTTTTCAAAAAATAATATATAAAATATATTGTATCCTGATACTTTATCTGAAAATAAAGAGATAATATTCATATTATCGGTTCTATTTTAAATTATATTAAATAATAATTTAAGTTAGTAAAAGAAATTCTGAATTTTCTATTAATTGATTTTCTATTGGGTCAATAGTTTGTTGATGATTTTATCAAAATGTTTTTCTTTAATAAACGTTCAATTAAATCCATTAATTCCTTTGCTGTTGGTTGATTAAGAGCTTGTTCTGCTAATATTTTTGCATCTTTAAAATTTACATTTCGGATAATTTTTTTAATACTTGGGATTGAAATGGCGCTCATACTAAACTCATCTAATCCCATACCAAGTAATAAGAGTGTAGCACGTTCATCACCAGCAAGCTCACCACACATACCTGTCCATTTACCTTCAGCATGCGAAGCATCAATAACTTCTTTGATAAGCTTTAAAACTGAAGGGGACATTGGATTATAAAGATGAGAAATTAAATCATTTCCTCGATCAACGGCTAACGTATATTGCGTTAAATCATTGGTTCCAATACTGAAGAAATCTACTTCTTTTGCTAAATAATGAGCAATAACTGCAGCTGCTGGTGTTTCAATCATTATTCCAACTTCAATCGATTGATCAAAAACGTTCTTTTCCTTAATTAACTGCTTTTTAAGAATCACTAATTCTTCTTTTAATGTACGAATTTCTTCCACAGAAATGACCATAGGAAACATAATACGTACTTTTCCAAAGGAAGAGGCTCTTAAAATAGCACGTAGTTGAGAATGAAGAATTTCTTTTCGATCAAGAGAAATACGAATTGCACGCCAACCAAGAAATGGATTCTCTTCTTTCGGTAAATTCATATAGGGGAGATCTTTATCTCCTCCAATATCCATAGTACGAATAATAATAGCTTGTGGATTCATTGCTTCTGCCACCGCTTTATAAGCTTGAAATTGTTCTTCTTCGCTAGGTAAATTAGTACGATCCATAAATAAAAATTCAGTACGATATAGTCCTATACCTTCAGCACCATTACGTTCAGCGCCTTCTATATCACGTATACTAGCGATATTTGCACAAACTTCAACTTGATGACCATCTAAAGTTATTGCTGGCAAATTTTTTATTTTTATTAATTTCTTTTTTTTACGTAAGTGATCTTCTTTAATTTTTTTAAGTTTTTTAATTTTACTTTCAGACGGATTTTGATAAATATGATTATTGATAGCATCTAAAATAATAAAATCGTGTTTTTGAATGTTTTTGGTTGCATTTCTTGTTCCAACAATAGCAGGAATCTCTAAAGATCTAGCCATAATTGAAGTATGAGAAGTATTCCCTCCTAAATCAGTAATAAATCCCAAAACTTTCTTTAAATTTAATTGTGCTGTTTCAGATGGAGTAAGATCTACTGCAACTAAAATAACTTCTTCCATAATTGAACTAAGATCAACAATAGGTAAACCTAAAACATTTTTTAGCAATCGTTTTCCTATATCTCTTATGTCGGAGGCACGATCTTTGAGATATTCATCATTTAATTTTTCTATTGATTTAGCTTGTTTTTCAATCACTTTTTGAATTGCTGCATCAGCACTTTTATTCATTTTTTTTATAAAAAAAAGAATTTCTTTCTCAAATTCTTCATCTTCAAGTAACATTATATGACCTTCAAATATTTCTGATTTTTCTTCACCAATATTTTTTTTTGCTATTTTTTTTATTATTTTTAATTGTTCTATTGCTTTTTTTCGTCCAGCAATAAATCGATTAATTTCTCTATCAATTTTAATATCAGAAATTTTCTTTTGATTGATAACAATTGGATTTTCTTTAAAAATTAATACTTTTCCTAAAGCGATACCTGGTGAGACTGAAATTCCTGAAATCATAAATGTTACCTTACTACTAATTAGCGAAAACAGTTAGCTCATAGGACTTATGGTTTTGATACTATCGATGAATAGATATCCACAGGAATAAGGTATCCAGGGATAAAAAGATAAATACTATATTGTAAAATATTTTATTATTCTAATTCAGTTATCAGCTGAACTAGATGTTTTACCGCTTTCTGTTCATCTTCACCTTCGGCAGAAATAGTGACAACAGTTCCTTGAATTATTCCTAATGTTTGTAATTTAAATAAACTTTTAGCGCTTGCAGATTTTCCATTATATATAATTGTAATTTCAGAAGAAAAACTTTTTGCTTCTTTGACAAATTGAGCTGCCGGGCGTGTATGAAGACCATTAGGTGCTGCGATGGTAACTTCTTGTTGGAACATATTATTTCCCTCAATAAACTTAATATTTTATTGGAATATTTAAAATATTTTAGTTGAAAAAATCTAGATTTTTGTATTACTTTCAATAAAAATAAAAGAAAAACGTTTGAAATTTATTATTAATTATAAATTTTTTATTTATATCAATATTATTATCAGATATTGTGTAATTTACTTTTTTATGTTCAAATTTTGAATTTTAGTATTTGTATTTTTAATTAATTTCGATTCTCTAAATAATTAACGATTTAAATACTGAAAATAAATTCAAGAAATTATATTGATTCTTAATATACACCAAACTTTGACTTACAAAGATAAAAATAACTTTAAAAGTAATTTTAAGTTAATTATGACTAAAATAGTCATAATTATGACTTTATACTAAAAAATAAATCTATGATAGAATCATGAATCAACAAAAAGAAAATAAAATAAGAATGATATTTTTATTTTGAAAACCAGAAGTGGATATCTACTGATTTTACTATCGAAACAATCTAAGCTTCTAATAATATAGGATTATATTTTAACAAAAATATTCTCTTCTTTTATAATTAAAAAGATTAGTTTATATTACGATTTATCAGTATTAACAATAAAAATAATTAATAAAAGTAAATTTTTAAGAAATAAATATATAGAGGTATGGATTTTATTTTATATAGAAAAATTTTTCATCTAATCTTTGTCTTAATTATTAAAAATTCAAATAATTCTAAAGAATTTAATTTTATTGTATTCATCTCAACATTTTATTTTTATATAGTAGGAAATTTCAGTGATAAAACGAAAGTTTTACGTAAGTATTTTATGAATTTAATATCCAATCGTTTTTAGTAAATTCAATATCTTACCTTATACTATTATTTTCTTTAAAAGAGATAATAGAAAGAGAAATGAAAAAAAATAATTTCGCTTGCGTTTCAATTGGTTTTTAATATATTTTATCAGCGATTTTTATTAGTTAAAGATCAAATTAAAAATTAAACGATTTCAATAATTTTTGACTATCAAAAGCTTATTTTTTAAAGAATAATCAAGTTAATATTTTCTGATGCAGAAACAACAGAATCCAGAGTAAACCTAGATATTATTTATTACTGAATTTATTAAATTTTTTTAATTTCTAAGTTGTATAGATTAAGAATTAAAAATCTTTTAAATAAAAAATTATATTTTTATTGATATCAATTTTTACGCTAATAATTTAGATTATTATATCTATTTTTATTAATAAATATCTATTTGATAAATTAATTTAATCGATGATAATGGAATAGTTAATAATGAGTTGTTCTTATCTTTAATATAAAATATTGCTTATCGAGGTTTTTATTTTAAAAATATAAATATTTCTAAATTTAAATTTAGTATAGTAAGTATTAATATACTAATTTAGCTATTTTGAAAATTCATATAATTATTAATATTGAAATAGGTATTTATCGTTAATTTTATTAATTGTTATTAACTAATAGAATTGAATTCTTATTTTTGAAAAAAAATAACTACTTATCAGTAAAACTAGGCTTTTTAATTTATGTTGATTATTTTTACTAATATCAATCGTAAAATGATTATTTACGATTGATATTAATATATGAAATACCTAAGTTATTTTAAGGAATTTTAATTAAATTCAGTATTTAATAAAAGATTGATATCTTGTAGACGATAAAATCAAATCTATATATATTACTATATTATAAATTTTAAAAGACATGACAATTTAAATTGATAATTAGAGATAATAATTATAAATTTAATTAATAGAGAAAACTTGGTCTTTCTTATTTGATCATTGAAAAATAAATATTATTTCATGGAAATATTACTTAATAATTATGTAAATAATATTTACAATATTGAATTGTTTTATTTAAAATACAAACTTTTAAATAGGTTTAATCATCTTGGTAATATACATTAAATGAAAATAAGATAAACAATAATTTAACAAGATAAGATAATGAAATTAATTTATTTCCTTCTCTCGATAAGAATTCAAAGTATGTTAGAAACAATTACTAAAAACTAATAACGTTTTGGAATTTTCTTTAATTTGTCTCTCTTAGAGAGAGACAAGAGTTCTATCAAGTACTTCTTTATAAAAGTACTAAAATATAACTAAATTAGATATTATTATAACAGACAATACCTATATAATGTATCTTTATGTAAAGATAGAAAGATAACAGGTGTAATGCTTGATTCATTCTTTCAATTTAATATAAATATAGTAAATCAATTTACTCTACCAAAAATAATATTTATTAATAATCATATTAAGACAACAAAATGACTTTACTATTTTATAAATGACCAGTTCTATCTTTAGAATTATTAATAAAAACAATAAAATTATTCACGCTTTTTAGTGATTAATTCAATTAATTATACTCTATAAGCGTTTCTTCTTTAGATTTTTTTTCTTAAAAAAATATATGAATATTAATTTTTCTAGTATATTACTAAATAAAATAAAGAATAAATATTCAAAATTTTGTAAAAATTATATAATGGAAAAATTTAAACTTAACGTTATTGATAAATATTATTAATATAATAATAAGCTCATGATAGAAATCATTTTTTAAATAATAAGAGATAAAAGTAATGATGAATTTGGTAGTAAGGATTAGTGATCGTTTTTCAAATTAGTTGTAATAACTTTAATTATTGATACCTTTAGATAAATCTGTAAAAAGTCTTTAAAATATTTAAAATTCTTCTAATGTAACACTCTTATACGTAACCTAATTAGAACAAACTTTAAAAATTTATGAGATCTCATAATTTTAATGAAAGTAGTTGAATGAAATTAGAATCAATTTCTATTCGTCAGAGAAGGGAGAATGAACAATAATTTTCTAAAAATATAAATTATTTAAGGTAATTAAAAATATTTAATCATGATCCATATTTTTAACTGATTTTAAAATAGAAATTAAATCTCTTGCTCTAAGAAAGAAAAACGTTCAAAACTAAACTGAATAAATTAAAATTTAATCTGTTTAATTCAAAATAAATTCAATTAATACTAAAGAAAGAAATAAAATTTAGTAGAAATACCTCATAAAGTAATTTATAAATTATTGCTGTAGTTGAGTTGATATTCTTATGAAGAAAAATAAAATAAGTTAATAGATGAAATTAATAAAAATATTTTTATATTAGAACATTAAAAATTAGTGGTAATTTATTTTAAAATTATTTTAATTAGAAATTTCATCGATATATTGATCTTTCTATTTCTTAGTAATTTCTATATTATCTAATTTTGTGAAAACTTTTAGGCGTTTTTATATTTATAATGGTATAACTCTAATATTTTTCAGAATAAAGATTCAAATTAATCTTTGTAAACAGAAAAAAATTTTGCTTGTTGATAACAATCAATCATTCTTAATAAAGATCAAAAACTATGAGAAGAAAAATAATAAAATATATTAACTTAAATATTAAGAATGATTAATAATTAACCAGTAATAGAGGAAAATATTTTTAATTATTTGGTGAATAATGGAAAAAGAAAAAAAATATCTTGAACTCCTTAAAGAACGATTACGATATCAAGAATATCTCTATCATACATTAGATACATCTGAAATATCTGATCTAGAATATGATCGGATGATGGAGGAATTAAAAAAATTGGAATCGGAACATCCAGAATGGATTACAGCGGATTCACCAACACAAATGGTCGGTTCTCCCCCATTAACGACTTTTGAATATGTACGACATGAAAGAATGATGTTGTCACTAGATAATGTTTTTAATGAAGAAAGTTATTTGGCATTTGATAAACGATTACATGATCGCTTAAAAAATAAAAACCCATTAACATTTTGTTGTGAGCTAAAATTAGATGGTTTAGCAGTTAGTTTGTTATATAAAAATGGTGAATTAATACAAGCAGCAACGCGTGGTGACGGTATAACCGGAGAAAATGTTACTGCTAATATTCGTACTATTCAAGAAATCCCTTTTCGTTTAACCGGAGACAATATTCCTGAGTATATCGAAATTCGCGGTGAAGTTTTTATGACTAATTTTGGTTTTGAAAAGCTAAATGAAAAAGCTCGACGTAATAATGATAAAATTTTTTCAAATCCACGTAATGCCGCAGCAGGATCATTACGTCAACTTGATCCTAATATTACTGCTAAAAGACCATTAGTTTTTTTTTGTTATGGTTTTGGATTAGTAGTGGGAGGGAAATTGCCTGATAGCCAATACCAATGCTTAATGCAATTTAAAAAATGGGGATTACCCGTTAGCAATAAAATAGCGATTTGCCAAAATAGCCAACAAGTTTTGGAATATTATCATCAAATTGAGCGTGATCGTTTAAAGTTAGGTTTTGATATAGATGGTATAGTTGTTAAAGTCGATGCATTAAAAGTACAAAAAGAACTCGGTTTTATTTCTCGATCTCCTCGTTGGGCTACGGCATTTAAATTTTCCTCCGAAGAGAAAACGACTTTATTACATGATATTGAATTTCAGGTTGGACGTACTGGTATTATTACACCAATTGCCAGATTAAACCCTGTTCAAATTTCTGGAGTAACCATAAGAAATGCAACATTGCATAATGCTGATGAGATAGAGCGTTTAGGTATACGTATTGGTGATACTGTTACTATTCGTAGATCTGGTGATGTTATCCCTCAAATTGTTAATGTTCTCATTGATTGTCGTCCTTCTGATACCAAAGAAATTCAGTTTCCTATTTATTGTCCTGTTTGTGGTTCAGATATTAAGCGTACTGAAGGTGAGGTGATAATCCGTTGTACTGGTGGTTTAATTTGTACTGCGCAACGTAAAGGTTCATTGAAACATTTTGTTTCTCGACATGCTATGAATATTGAGGGAATGGGTGATAAAATCATTGATCAATTAGTTGATAAAAATTATGTAAGGACAGCAGCTGATCTTTACCGTTTAAATTTTGATATTCTAATTAGATTAAATCGTATGGGACCAAAATCTGCACAAAATTTAATTAATGCGATTAATAATTCAAAACAAACTACATTATCTCGCTTTATTTATGCATTGGGTATTCGAAATATTGGAGAAGCGACGGCAAGAAATTTAGCGATACATTATGTGACTTTAACTTCATTTATAGAGGCAGATTTAGAATCTCTGAAAAAAGTATATGATGTTGGAGAGAAAGTTTCTAAGAATATTATTGATTTTTTTTACAAATTACATAATCGTTTTCTTATTAATGAACTAGTAAACGAAATTGATATTAACTGAATTTCTTATTCAGTTTAAAATAGATATTTATTTATCAATAAATGGATAATTTACTGATTGAGATGAAATATTTTAACTTTTATTAAATTTAATAGTAGTACTTTAAGTAGGTTTTTAACAAAGGCATATCAAATATCTAAACTTGATATTTAAAATAGATAACTTATATAATTCTATAAAAAATTATCCTTTAAAATTATTAATAATACTAAATCAATATGTATATTACAGGTAAATAACTTTAAAATTAATAAAAATATATTTTCTTAATATTTTAAAAAATTTTTTTATATAGTGGATAATGAAAAATGAATTGCTATCGTTCTTTTTAACTTAAAAATGATTAATTAACCAATAATATAATATACATAATATATTAGTTTTATAAAAAATAATTAAGACTTATATTACCATAATATAAAGGTATGGATAACTTTAATAAATATCATAGAGATAGAAATTGCTACTATCCCATTAAATAATAGGATATAGTAAGATTAGCTTCAATATATATTTTATGAGTAAAATTCTCTAATTAACTAAAAATTAATAATTTAACTAGATTAAAAGATTTTACTTTTCTTATTAATATATTTTTATTTCTAATAAAGTTCCCATTATTTTAATGATAAAGAATAATACTTAGATATGTTGTAGAAAAAAAATTAACGGATTTAATTTAAATTAATTAAAAATTTATGTAAAAAGAAAAGTATAAAAATTTATATCCAGGCATCATGTGCTACTACACAAAAAATTTTTCATCTTCATAAAATTAAATCCATCAAGAAATTTTTATTTATTGAAAAAAATTTCAATAACTTATTACGTATTTAATTTCAAATTAATATTTTGGAAATAACTTCTTCAAATAAATATAAAACAAATTATAAAATAAATTTTTTATAAATCATTTATATACTTAGAATTTTGAAGTAATCTAATTTTTCTATTTAAAACTAATAATATTTTTAGTTAACAACTTTTTTCTTATTTTTAATAACTTTTCTTACAATGGGGCTATGAATTTATTTTATTACTAAATAAACTAAATTGATAAAAGATCGAAATTATTAAAGACAGCATTTGCACAAGAAAAATAAATTTTGCAAATTTTATTTTTGATTAAGTTCTAAATTATTAGAAACTGTTGATAATAAAACTAAATAATTATAATTAAAAAATCTAATATTTAATAAGATTAAAACTTTTTAGAGGTAAATTAATATACCTTCAGATTATTTTAATTGAATATTTTTCTAATTCTATTGTATTTAATGAATAACACTAATTACTATTCAACTGTACAACCACTATAATTTTCTCTGTTTTTTCTGTTTATTGAAAGTCGTAGTTATCAATCTGTATAACTGATGTTTTGTTAGATATTCTTGTTTTTTAAAAACCTTTTACGATGATAAAAGTAAATCTTTAAAAACTGATAACATTCTCGATAATCAAAAATATAATTATAGATGAGTATATCCAGT
>JBHEQT010000010.1:0-56209 GCA_046530785.1 Arsenophonus sp. | reverse complement strand
TGTATATAGAAACTTTTCATAAATTTAAATTTGATGAAAAATATAATATAATTATTAGATTATATTTTAATAAAAATAAATTCCTGAAGGGATCGGTTTTTAAACATTAAATATATATTTAATAGAATTTCATTCTAGAGAATAAATAATACTCTTATATGTTTTATTATGTATTTTAAATACAGAAAAAATTATTTATATTCTGTATTTTGTAATTAATTATTCTAACGGAGTAATTGTTCGTTTAGTAATACGTTCTTGCTCTTGTAATGCTTGCTCAATCGTATGTTGCAGTATACGGATTTTTTGTTGCATATTATCAGTGTAATCTTGTATTTTTATTTTTTCTTGTGTAAGTTCATGGCAAATATTTAAAGCAACGATAAAAATAAGTTGCTCAGTATTTGTAACGCCAGTTAGATTTTTTAAATCCTTTAGTCGTTTTTCAAGTTCAACTGCAGACGACTTTAAGGCATTTTGTTGTTCTTTTGGACAATTAACTTTTAATGTTCTTCCTAAAATTTGAATATCAACAGGTTGTGAAGACATTATAACTCCCTGATTATATATAGAAATGGAAAATATAGTGATATGATTTTTGTTATTCATAATTCTATGGGATACTATCTAGAATGGTTATAAATAATATACCTGTAATTTATATACTTATGTTGGTATAAAAACCAATACTGATATCTAATATATTATATACCTAATATTATTAACATAATTAAAAGATATATTAATATAGAAATCTTTATCTAATTATCAAACTATTAATTTATTATTGCAATAATAGAATACTTCTTTCACATGAATTAAGAATGAAAAAGCTTAAATTACAAATCTTAATTTTGAAAGCTAATCATTATTTTTATTAAAATTTAAATTTATGAATTGATAATAAGATCTTATCTTTTTACAGATATTAAATAAGAAAACTACGTAAATTCATTATTACCTGAAAGTAATAATGATGGTATTAAAATATGCTGATTTTATTTTCTTTGATTAATTATCTTGTTATGCAGATATTATAAAAGTTGAATTAATAGAAAAATTAAAAATTTAATATGAACATATATAATATTGTATATGTTAAGTTATGATAAAATTGAAAATTAAGTAAATTAAAAGAAATTTTAAAGAGATCGTTGAATGTCTTAAAATTTAAGATTTAACTTGATCTTTACTTGTATGCAAGTAAAGATCAATGAATAAAAAATAAAAATAAAAAATTATATACATAATGCTATATTGATAAACATCAGATTCTAAGAAATTTCATTGAAAAATTGTTTCTGGAGGAAGAGGATGAATCAACAATTATTTATATCTCGTCGTAATAAGTTACTAAAAAAAATGGAACCTTCCAGTGTCGCTATTTTTTTTTCCGCTCCATCTGCTTATCGAAATGCAGATTGTGAATATCCTTATCGGCAACATAGTGATTTTCTCTATTTAACTGGATTTAGTGAACCAGAAGCGGTATTACTTATTATTAAATATAATGAAATTTCTAGTAAGAGCATACTTTTTAATCGTGTGAATGATAAGGTGATAGAGACCTGGTTTGGTAGTTATTTAGGACAAAAGGATGCAATTTTAAAACTAGGTATAGATAAGGCTTTACCATTTACTGAAATTAATCAACAACTTTATCAATTATTAAATGGTTTAGATGTTGTTTATCATGCTCAAGGAGAATTTTCCTATGCGGATGAGATTATTGTTACAACACTTAATCGCTTAAGAAGGCGAAATCAGAAAAAATTAAAAGTTCCTTCTGCTCAGATTGATTGGAGATCAATGCTTCACGAAATGAGATTATTTAAATCTCCTCAAGAAATTGTTCTAATGCGTGAAGCCAACAAAATTTCTGCAAAAGCACATCTTAGGGCGATGCAAATCTGCCAACCTAATATGTATGAATATCAACTAGCTGCAGAAATTGAATATCAATTTGCCTATCAAGGTGTAAAAGCGACTGCTTATCCTACCATTGTAGGAAGCGGAGAAAATGCTTGTATCCTACATTACACAAAAAATGATACTATAATGAAGGATGGAAATTTAGTCTTAGTTGATGCTGGAGCAGAATATCAAGGTTATAGCAGTGATATTACTCGCACATTTCCAGTAAATGGAAAATTTAGTCAACCTCAACGTGAAATTTATAATATTGTATTAATGGCATTAAATACTGCTTTAACTTTATATCGACCAGATGTCACTATTCACAAAATAATTAAAGAGGTTATAAATATTAAAATAAAAGGTTTAATTAAGTTAGGTATTTTACAAAATAAGGTATACAAACTGAATCAAAATAAATTTCATTTACCTTTTTTTATTCATGGTTTAAGTCATTGGTTAGGACTTGATGTCCATGATGTTGGTGATTATGGTACAAATCAAGATCGTCTATTAAAACCTGGTATGGTATTGAGCGTTGAACCAGGAATTTATATTCCATCAGATGCTGATGTACCTGAAGATTACCGAGGGATTGGTATCCGTATTGAAGATAATATCTTAATTACTAAAGACGGTAATGAAAATCTGACAGAAGATATTATTAAAGATCCTGACGAGATAGAGTCTCTAATGCTAGAAGCAAAGTATAGAGTATAGGTGTTTTAAAAAAAATGAAAGTAATTATTGGTGGTGGTGGTATAATTGGTGCATCATTAGCACTTGCTATTTCTGATTTAAGTCAAGGAAAAGTTCAAGTTTCATTGATTAAAGCAATATTAGCCAATAAAACTTATCCTATTTTTGATACCAGAAGCATTGCATTGAATTATGGTACTTGTCAACAGTTTAAACAAATTGGTATACTTTCTGGTTTAAAAAAATATTTAACCCCAATTACTGAAATTTATGTTTCTGAATATGGACGTTATAGTACAGTTAATATAAAAGCTAAAGATTATTCTCTTCCTGCACTCGGTTATGTTGTTGAATTATATGATATAGGAAACTATTTATTTAATCAACTTAAAAAAACACCGAATGTCAACTTATATTATCCTGATGAAGTAATTTCTGTTAAGCGTACTATTGATCATGTATCAGTTAAATTAGCTAGTGGTGAAGTATTATCTGGAGAGTTATTAATTGCTGCTGATGGTACTTATTCGATGATAGGTGAAACATGTCAAATTGAATGGAAGAGAGAATCTTATCAACAATGTGCTGTAATTACTAATGTTTTAACTAGTGAAAATCCACAAGGAAAAGCTTTTGAACTTTTTACTCAATATGGCCCATTAGCAATGTTACCTATATCTAAAGGCCGTAGCTCATTAGTTTGGTGTCATCCATTAAAAATGAAACAACAAGTTATGCGTTGGGATGATAATAAATTTATAGAAAAATTGCAAAGATTATTTGGATGGAAATTAGGAAAAATTCAAAAAGTTAGTGAACGTTACTGTTTCCCATTATTACTTTCTCAAGCGAGAAGAGTAATAAGTCATCGATTAATTTTGGTTGGTAATGCAGCACAAACTTTACATCCTATTGCTGGTCAAGGTTTTAATCTTGGTATACGTGATGTGATGGTATGTGCTAATATAATTAGTGAAGTAGCTAATTATGGTGGAGATCTAGGTGATTATTCTATTCTTATGAAATATCAAATAGAGCGTAAAGATGATTGTCAAAATATTATAAAATTAACGGATAATTTGATTCATTTATTTACAAATAATAATCTAATTCTTACTATTATCCGTAATATTGGATTAATGGCGATGAAAAGATTACCACTTATTCGAGATATTTTAGCTCGTCAAGCAATTGGAGATATATTTTATCTTTAATCATTTAAGTGAGGAATATTTTAATTATGGAATTGTTTGATATGGTTATCGTGGGTGGTGGTATAACTGGTCTCTCACTGGCCTGCGGATTAGAAGATTGTGGTATAAAAATTGCTATTATTGAAAACTCACCTCCACAAAATCAATTTGATCCACAAGAACTTCCTGCATTAAGGGTATCTGCGATTAATGTGTCCAGTCAAAAACTACTAGATCATTTAGGTATTTGGCAAACAATTTTGCAAAAAAGAATTGCTACTTATCAACAAATAAAGGTTTGGAAGCAGGATAGTTTTGGTTATATTCAATTTAATTCAAAGGATTATTATTTACCATGCCTGGGATATATTATTGAAAATTCGATTATTCGTGGATCTTTATGGGAACAAGTTCAATCAAGCAAAAATATTACCTTGTTAACAGGCAAGATATTAAAAAAAATTGTTTGGAGCAAGAATGAAGTATTAATTACTTTTGATAATGAAAAAATATTAGCGGCAAAGTTAGTTGTTGGCGCGGATGGTGCTAAATCATGGATAAGAGAAAAATCGGATATTCCGATTATCTTTTGGGATTATGAACATACAGCATTAATAGCCACCATTAGAACTGAGATTCCACATATGAATACTGCTCGTCAATATTTTTATAGTGATAGTATTCTAGCTTTTTTACCATTATATGATCCTCACCTTTGTTCAATCGTTTGGTCATTACCAGCAATTCAAGCTAATAGATATTTGGATTTAGAAATTTTTGCATTTGAAAAAAAATTAAGCACATCTTTAGATATGAATCTCGGGTTTTGTCAATTAATTAGTGAACGTCAAATTTTTCCACTTATTGGACAGTATGCTAAAAATTTTGCCAGTCAACGTATTGTTTTATTAGGTGATGCAGCTCACACTATACATCCTTTAGCAGGGCAAGGGCTAAATCATGGATTTATGGATGTTGCAGAATTGATTTGGCAAATACGTAATTTGAATAAAACAGGTAAAGATATTGGGAAGTATATTTATTTACAAAATTATGAACGTAACCGTAAATATAGAACTATGCTTATGTTAGGTAGCATGCAAGTATTTTTGCATTTATTTAATAGTAAAAATTTAATAAAAAAAATATTTTGTGATGTTAGCTTTCTGTTAACTAATACATTTCCAGGGATAAAACAAACATTGCTAAGTTATGCATTAGAATCACCTGATATTCCTGAATGGTTAACAAAAAGGTTATGAGTATTTTGCTAAGTAAGTTACGTATTATAATCAATTTATATTTTCTATATAGTATTATAACTAAAAGATATCTATTTGACTTATGGTTATAAGAAGAATTATTTAAAGAATTACACGAATAAAAAATAAAAGAAATCATTTTCTTCTTGAGTGAATAAACGATTTACCATTCTACTATTTAATTAATTATTTTCTACTGTTACCATCAATATACTTAATTTTATTGGATATTTTATTTTCATGATATAAGAAAAAATATTTCACCATAAAAAGAACAAGTTACTATTTTCATATAAACGCTCCTAATACATAAAGCATTTTCTTAGCATAAATAGTTTTTTTAAATAATTAATCGGTTCTGAACTATCCCCAAAATCATGGATATCGGAAATATTTTCTGAATATTTGAAGAAAAAATTTTTCACTAAAATCAGATTTATCTGATTTATTATTACCAATTCTTATAAATGAATTCTGTTATACATTAATTAACTTTTCGAGTTTTAGATAAGTACTCTTTAGAGTATATATACATCATTTATTTTTCTTAAATTATAAGCTATAGATTTAATTTTTTCTATAATTAGATTAAAAAGATAACTATTATTTTTTTGAAATAAATCAAGATAGTAAATTTCTATAAATCAATTTTTACTGGAAATAAATTTCTATTTTATTTCTTTTAATCAACAAACAAAAAATTCCTGAATAGTTAGCTTGCTATCTCTTTCTTCAAGAAGGCGAAAAACAGAATCTTTCGGTATATCATGTTTCATAACTACCTGTATAGTAATTGTATTATCCGTTAATTTAACAGCAGCTAATACTATTCCAGTATAGCGCCAATTATCCCCTATTTTCCATTCAATAGGTTTTCCTATTTTTGGTAAGGTATTTGCTTTCCCTGCTAACCAAAATACTGAACGATTATTTAAACCACGATATTTTGTTCGCGCAATTATTTCCTGACCGATATAACAACCTTTCTGAAAACTAATACTAGATGGGAAGGATTGTAGATTAACAGCCTGTGGAATGAATTTTGCACTATTTTCAATATCTATATTAGCAAATCCTGCAGCAATATCTAAAGCTAGCCATTGTTTGCTATCACTATGTTGTCGAAAATATTTCGTTAATTTAAAAGCGTTCACACTATCTGTAATAATTAAAAAACGTTCGGACGGTACAGTAAAGTGTAATAGAGTTGTTTTCTCAAGATGTATTACAGATTTTTCCTTATCAGGTAATTCAGAAAAGTGTTTATTTAATACTTCTCTGGCACTTTGACCGGAAATACCTAACAATATAATATTATGCTGGTGAATGAGTCTTATTTTTGAAAAAATAGAGTATTTTTTCATTTCACTTAATTGCTTTTTTGCTACACTAGTACGTAAAATATATCCAAATCCTTTTTTATAATGAAAAAGGCGTAAAGTAGTCCACATTTTCCCTTTTGCGTCACAATGAGCAGTAAATACATGTTTTTCTATACTTAGTTCGTTTATATCTGCTGTTAATTGACTTTGTAAATATTTTTTTGCATCTGAGCCTGTTACTGTAATGAAATTCCAATCATTAAGTTGCATCAATAATAATTCTAATTGGTTGTCTTTTTCGTAAGTTGCTTTTGTAAGTTTATTTATCCTTATCATATAATCATCCAAATATTTTAACTTGTGTAAAAGCATTGATAATGTTAAAATAGTTAATTAATAAAATTAGTAAATATTGCTACATATTATAAATATAATTAACATCAAGCAATTTATTTATATTAAATTTTATTTAAGTTATTAATTATATTTTTACAATATATTATTTAAATCATTTTCCATATTAAGTAATATATTTCTTACCTTAATTTCTTATATGAAATAGAAATTATTTAAAAACGTTTTTAAAATTATTTAAATAAATATATGAATATTCATAATAAACATAAAATTTATTGGGCATGTCGAAGAGGAATACGTGAGTTAGAAATATTTATTATATTTTTTTTTAAATATGAATATGATTCACTCACAAAAAATGAGAAATATCTATTTGTTCGTTTACTAGAATGCACAGATATTGATTTATTGGATTGGTTGACAAATAGTAAGCGTCCTGATAACGATGACTTTTATAATATGATTCAATTAATAAAAAATAAAAATAACCAACGTAATTTTTTGAAAAAAAATACTAATCTTTTTAATTAAAAAACTTTTCAAAGATCTTTATTTTAAAATTAGCTTAATAATTTTCTTTTTATTTTTTGATCTTTAAACTAATAAAAATTATTTATTTCGCTATTTATCTTTATTATTTCTAGAAATTATAATAAAAATTAAAACTTATTTATTTCGGAGATAATTTAATTTTTTTTAATAATAAATAAATACAGCGAAAAAGAGATATAATCGATTTTTAAAATTTTTTATTTTTTATATAAAACTTTCTTTTTGAACATTGTAATATAGTAAAATACTCCTTTATATCTTGTTCAGATAGTATCTAAAAGATATATTAAATTAAAATTAATTATTGATGTACTACTCTGATATTTTATATAGATAAAGTCTATAATAAAAATTATATTTTTGATATTTTCATGGAAATTCTTATTCAATATTAGCTCTTTATTACTAGAGTTAATTTTTCTATAATTATTTATCTCCTATTTAGGAATAGATAAAATCTATAACATTAATTTTTTAATTTTTAAAAACTACTAATTATGGTTAATTTGATTACTTAAATTATATAAGAATTTTTTAAAGAAAAATTTAATAAATAAATTTCATTTTAGATTGTTTATTAGTATTTTATATTTTCCAAATTTCTCCAAGTAGAAAATTCAAAAAATTTATAATTTTATTTATTATATATTCAATTTTTGAACTACTTTAATCTAAAGAGAAATTCTAACCATAAAATATTATAATTTAATTAATTAATAAAATGGAACTATTATTCATCTAGAGTATTATTAACGTTAATTAATTTGGTTGTTTTCCTATATTTTATATTATATTTAAATATAATATATTTTAATCTATATACAGTTAATAAAATCTATTATAGCTTTAATACTTATTTAATTATTTTTAGAAAATTAAATTTATTAAAAATATGGATTCATTGAAATGATGTAATAATTTATTTTTATTTATAGTTTATAAAAATTATTTTATACAAAATCTATAAAAATAAAAAGATAAATAAAATTTAGATAAATATTCCCTTTATAGTGGAGATCATTTTCATATTTCTCTCTATATTGAGATTGATGAAATCGTTTATAAAGTATTTTATTTTTGTTTTTTTAATAAATCTAGAAAAATAGTATTTTGAAATAAAATATATTGATTAATTATCAAAATTACTAAAAATGATTTATTTCTCAAAAATATTATTTTATTATTTTTGGTTTAATTTTTAAAATATTAGAAATTTATTAAAAATAAAGTAAAATTCTTATAATTAAAATTGTAATTTACTATTATATTGAAATTTAATTTTTTAAAACAAAGATTTTATATCATCTTATAATTTCTTCTTAACTTAATATTTATTTAATTTTGCACTTCTTTTTAAAGTGATCATAAGCAGTAATATATAATTATATAAATTTTTTGTAGAATTTTTCTTCTATTTATTAAAAGAAATAAAGATATTTTACTTTTATATAATTTAGATTTTCACACAAAGATTTTTATTTTTTATAAAATGCAATTTTCAGAAATGAAAATAATTTTTATCTTTAAAACTGAAAACATTCATGATAATTACGGGTTATCTTCATAATTCAGAATAGAAATAAATCTATCATTTTATCTTTTTCAGAAAGTAATAACAAGTAATGATCTCAGTAATACTAATTACTTTTTAAAAAAAAGAAAATTTTTACTAATTATTTTTTTTGCTTAATCATTAAAGAGTTATAAAAAATAAATATAAAGATATTGATTTAATTTTTATTCGCAATTGTGTATAGCTAAAAAACTAAATTTTATTTCTCCTATTTTCAGTAAAATTAGAAAGGCATAATTATATAAAAATAAGACATTCAGTGATAATTGAATTTTAATTCAAGGTTAATCAACTTTTAACTGGAATTATGCGAATAATCCATCTTTAATTAGAGAAGAATAAAAATGTGATTCAGTTTTTTATATATTGACTTCTTCTTATAATCAGCTCTTTTAATGATATAGTTTTTCTGTAAAATTTGTATTTTACATCTTCTGAAATATATCTTATATTAAATAATTATAAAAAATATTTTATTATACCTATTTCTATTATTTCTATATTGTAAGGATTAATTTTTCTCTGCGATGAATTTTTTTATTTTAGTAAATTGTAACTATATATAGATGAATAATCCTATTATTCTCTTCTTTTATATTAAAAGGAGAAATATATATACGATAAATTATACTTTATTATTAATATTTTAAGATATCACTATATTAATAAGTTTCCTATTTCCTTTGTTAGAAATAGATATCTACAGATTTTTAGATAAGATAGTAATCTTTACTATACATATAATTTATCTAATATTTGACTTGATAAAAAACTGAATCATCAGCTAACTATTTTGTATAAACAAAAATGAAATAACACACTTTAATTAGTCAAATAAGTTTCTATATTAATATATTATGTAAGTACTTAAAAACTTTCTTACTATATAAGTTTTTAGTGGTTTATTAATAATTTTTTAAATTAAATTACTCATAAATAAACTTTTTTAATTGTGAAAAAAATAAAAAAGCTATACTTATACTTTAATTATTCACGATTAATAATACACTTACACTTTTCTATTCCAATATAATTAACGAAGAACGGTTAAAATAAAGCTATCGGAGAGATTTATTTATGAACTATAAAATATAATGTTTATTAATTTATTTAATTAACAGATTAGAATTACATTATTTCTCAATTTATAAGTTATAATATTCGTTATTATAAATCTAGAAGAAAAATTAAACATTTAAAAAATACATACATCTTTTTTAATTAAAAATATTAAAAATACAAAAGATTTTATTTTAAAAGATAAGAATATATTTCATTGGTATTTAAATAAATTCATTTTCTAACATTTCTAAATTAAATTTATATCAATATAACGGTTCTTATTTTTAGTATATTAAATACATACTTGTAGATTATAAAAGTAATCAGAAAAATTAAATTTTATAGAAAGAGAGTCTATTCGTATGAATACAATTACTATTAATTTAATAATAAAATTTATTTTTCAGTTATGGAGAGGAGATAGCAATTAAGACTTACTTCTATGGAAAACATAAAGATTTTAATTGTAGAAGAAATAAATAAATTTACAGATAGATAAAATATTTGTTATTAAGATTACTTATATCAAAAATACTGATGAATCAAAAGATTCTATCAGAATAAATACCAATATTGCTAAGAAATTTTTACAATAAAATATAAAAAATTAAATTTTTGATATTACTGAAAATGAAGAATCGAATTATTTTCAAACCAATAAAAATGTGGTATAAAAATTATTTATGTCTTATCTGTACAAAAAACGAAGGATGTTTCAGAAAAATAATTAATAGCAACGAGTATAAGCTTTTTGTCTATTAACTGTTTCTATATTTAACAATCTTAAGAAATTAAAAATCATAAAACTCATAATTTTTATAAAATATTCGAAAACAAATCTACAAAAAAGATATAAAGAGAAAATATGCTATGAATTGTTTTAGAAAGTTTATTAATTCTACTAAATAAATATAAAGTTGATATATGTATCTAAGAAGAGGAATTCTATAAATTTTCTATTATAATAATTAAAAAACTATATATAAATCTCTACCTTATACAAATAAGGATTATATTTATATGATTTGTAAAATCAGTACATATCAGATAATTTATGGTAAACTACCCCATATATATTTTGGCTCTATTATTAATATTATCGTTATTGATTTTTTTATATTCACTTTATAATTTATAAACTATATAATAATATTATTATCGGTATATATAAAAATAATTTAAGTATCATTAATCTATTTTAAATATCGAAATCACTATTGATAATCTTCCAACAAGATAATTTATTATCTGGTCATATAAATTGTAATTTATAGATAAATACTTCTTTTCTCTTTAATTAAAAAATATACTAATTCCTCAATTATTACTCATTTCTGGAATTTCTAAATCATTAAAATAAAATATCTGATATATATATACAAATCTTTTATTCTTAATTTTCATATTTTTTAAATATATTATTCCAGAGTAATTCTGATCCTGTGTTATGTTTATTTTAAAGTAGATATTTTGATAAATTTATAAAATTTTATATAAATTAATATGATCAGAATAGAAATTATTTCCTATACAGGAAAATAGGATATTTTTTCTTTTAATGTCAACTGAGGAGAAATATTAAATATCAATACAAATGTAATTTGTATATTTTTCATATTTTGAAAGATATTAGCGATTATATTTATTAGGTATTATAATTTAGTATGTTTATTATCAAATAATTTCTTTAAAAGAGATAAACTTTTTGATATTTTCAATTTAATTTTTATATTATTGATATTCATTTTGATAAAAATTTTACTATTATTATGAGAATTTTGTTCTTTAACGAAGTTTTCTAGATTATTTTTTATTTAATAAAAAGATAATTCATATTTATTAAATAAAAAACTATCAAAATCATAAAGTGGGTATCAATTATGATTTAAGAATATCATAATCCCAATTTATAAATATATTCTTGTAAATCTGAGGTAAGGTAGATAGTAAGATACTTATGAGTACTATTAAATTAATTTAAATATAAATTTTATAATTTTTATAAAAAAATTTAATTTTATTTGAATAATAGGAGATATAATATTTGTTTATACATTTATTAAACTTTTAAATTAATAATATTAATTATTATTAATTTATTTTTTTTGAAAATGCAATTGTTTATGACAATAAAATTATTTTAATTTATATAATGTTTTATATTAAATATTTTTTAAATATCAACTTAATAAGTTATCATTAAATTGTTATTGAATTAATTCAATAATTTAAATAGTTTGATTTATTTTTATTTTTTTTGAAATATAATTTTCTTTATATAATTATTATGATTTTTATTTAATAAATTTAAACATTGATTACTATCGATAATATCTAATAACTTATAACTAACTAATCCTAATTTATAGTTTCTTATTTTTAATAAGAATATTTATTAAATTATTAATAACTTAATAATAATATAAATTATTTTTTTACTTAAATTATATTAATTTAAGTAAAAAATAAAATACATTAATATTGATATGATTTTATGAATAAATATTTTTAAAAATATTTATTGTTCAATTAACTTATTGAAGTGTTATTTTATTAACTTTTAAAAAATAAAATAATTCTATTTCTTAGTTAAATTTTTAATTCTATTTGACTTAATTACGGATTTAATACTTAATACTACTCTTCTTATATACTGATTATATCAAAGATAAATTAGTTATTACATCATTTGTATAATCCTACTTACTATTTAATTTATTATTTATAATATTTTTCTAAATAATAAAAAAATACGAAAATTAATTTCGTTCTTTTCTTATTTATTATGCGAGGATAATTTTTATTATTTTATCTTGAAATTTTGTATACAACAATTCGACTCCATAATTATCACATTCAATTTTTCTAAAAATTTTCCTAAAATATTAATGAAGAATAAATTAAAGATTTACTAAATGTGATTGTTTATTAATGATGTAATTGAATTAAAAAAATAAAATAATTCTTTATATGTTATAATTTTTAGATTATATGATCTCTTTTCTATACTTGGTTTAGTTGATATTGATCAATATCAGATTACTTTAAATTGTTATTAAAATAATAGTAAACTAATAAAAAGATTGGTTATTTTAGTAAATAAATTATTTATTAAAAATTTATTTAACAAAAGTTGTTTAATATTAAATTAATAAATTGATTAATGATTTATTATTTCAAATAAAAGCTAAAAATGAAGTTTTATATTTTTATTATTAAATTCAATATTATTAAAATCAATTACTCGAATTAATATTAAAAACTTTCTTCTAAGATATTAATACATTTTAGAGGATTTACTAAATCACACCGAAGAAGATATATATATGTAAGCATAGTATAAATTTTCTTTTGATATAAGTATTTTCTATCACATAATCCTATATCTATTTTCAATAGAGAAAATTTAAAAAATTGCATAATAACTTTATCCTTAAACTTGAATTAAAGATAAAGAAATATTTATATAAAAATATTATATAAATTAATTAATTTTCTAGCAAAAATCTTATTAATTTTGTATTAGATGATGATATAGCTATCAAAAGATAGATTAATGAATATTAGAATAGAAACTAAAAATATCCTTAATTACTATTGTAAATTTTGGTATAATAATTAGTGATCAAGAATTATGTTATACAATAGAAGATACTAAATGCTTACTGGAAGTAGATCTATTTAGGATTTAATTTTTCAAATGACGATTACTAAATAAAAATTTTAGAAAAGGTAAATAGAAATTATAAGAAACAATATAATGTAATATTAATTTGGAGAATAGAAAATATATTTTCAAAATATTTGTAAATTTTAAAATAAATATTGTAAAAAATTTATTAAATTATAGGAAAACATGAGATGATTTTTATCATCGTATAATGATGAATATTCTCATTATAATCATTCTTTAACATAAATCAGATAAAATAATGATATCTTTTTTGGTGTGTAGGACTGAACGATAAAAATCATTAAGACCTATTTTACAGAGAAATAATTTTCGATTGAAAATAAAAATGACATTGATGCTCAATTTAATATATTGTATATATTTATATAAATGAAATTTCAATTTCAGGTTAAAAATAGTACAAGATAATTACTTTATTATATAAAAATAGGGGATTAAATAAAATGGTTAAAAAATTTAAAAAACAATAATAGAATTAGAAATAAATATCAAAAGAGAGATTTTACGAAATTTAAAATAAAATAACATTATTTTATTTATTTTTTTGTATTAAGAAGTTTGTATAATATTAAGAGAGAACACTATCAGAAAATAAGTTAGAAATAGAGATAAAAAATTACTTAATTATCGAAAACTTAATGCTATTTGAAAATATAATAGTCTTATTATTAATTATCCCATTGAATGATTATTGAGGTTTATAGCATTTGATGATTTATAGATGTTGTAGAAAATGAATTATTACCGAGAAGAAATATCCGATATTTTGATTATTTATTTTCTAATCTATTTAAAAACAAATTCATGAAAAATTATTAAATAAACTATTGATAAAATTATTAAAAACAGAATATATCCCTTTTAATTAAAGGAAAATTTTCTATGAAAAAATTTCATTTCTCATAGTTATTTTATATAATCAAATTATTATTGAAACTATTACTAAGAATTAAAATTATATCCTATATAAAATAATTATTAAAATTAATATTGCTTTTAATTTAAAATATTAATAGAAGTATTAATTTCTATATTATTTAATATCACAATCATGATTTTTGTTGGATTAGAAGATTAGTTTAATTAATAAAGAATAAAACGCTTAACTTTTCTTAAATTATTAGATTTAATTGCATTGGGTACGGACGGTGAAAAATGTTTTTCTATTAGATAGGTAAATCCGTATTTTTACTTATATAAAGTTTTCAATCATTTTTATAAAATAGTTGTATTTTTGTATTGAAATTTAAATTGAAATTTAAATTTCTAAATATAAGGTTAATCAGGGATGTATAGATAATAATTTAATTTTTTTTAATTGGTTGAAATTTTCATATTATCGGAAGAAAAGTGATATGTAAATTTCTGTAAAATTATTATTGATCGATAATATTATTTATGCCAGAAAATTAAAATATATATCAAGAAATTTATTATAGGTATTAAAAAAAATAAAATTCTATTAAATAATCTAATATTCTAGAATATTATTCTAGAATATTAGATAAAGAGTTATCAAATATTTATTTCTTTAATTCAAAAAATCACAGTAACCTACCCTGATGGAAAGATAAACACTATATTAATATAAATAGCTGTTCTTAATTTTAGCATGAATATGAATAGCATGCTTCGTAGCATATATATTATTTTCCTATTTATAACCTCTATTTTTAAATAAATATATAGATGGAACAATTAATTTACTTAAGTATTATAAATATACTCTATATTGATAGAAAGTTTATCATGAAATAAATTTCATATTGTAATATAAAAATATCAGATATTAAAATGAAATCTTATTTATCTATTGATTGTTTTTAACGGAAATATATTTCTCAAAGGGTATAAATTTAAAATTTCAGAGAAACTCCTCGTAATTTTATTAAAGGTTTAAAACTTTTATCGATAAGAGAACAATTGCAGACTCTTTTTTGTATTGTAATTGACAGGCATGTAATTTTTACAATTCTAAAAGTAAAATTTAGAAAGCATTAAAAAGCTGATGGATTATTTAACATCATTATTTTCACAAAAAATAATATATTTTAATATTAGAAAAAGATTTTAATTAAAGTTTTTTGATCTTTTAATACTTTATGAAATATTTACTAACAAATATTAACTCAATATTTTTTTTAAAAGTGATTTAGCAATACTTTATGCTAACTTTTAATTCTTTTTTATAAAAATTACAAAATGCTAAATTTAGGTGATATTAGTTATAGAGATATATCCGTAATTATCAAGAATAGTGTTAATTCTTTTAAAGATAGAAAATGCATATGTAGAAATCATCAGTTAAATAAAAAGATTTCTTTTATTCTTTTAATAAGCAAAAGTAAAGTATATCACTATTATAATTGTTAGTAGAGTTGTTAGATTATTACTGTGATCATGCAGAACGAAACCATATAAAAACTATTAAGTCAAGAAAAAATAATTTGAAAATCATATAAGTTATATTCTAAAAAGAATTTTTGATATGGATAAAATTTCAGATATTTAATTAATAATTGTTAGTTTTATTACTAATTATTAAACCAATGATATTTTATAGATTGAAATAAAAATAAATCCAAGATTATATTTTGCTATACAGGTAAAAGTTCATAAAATATAAAAGCTTATTAATACAATTTTATATGGAATCACAATTATTTATCGTAATATAAAACCATTAAAACTAAAAAAATTACTAGTTAAATAACGTTATTAATTCAAAAAAGATCGAAAAATCTTCGACAAGAGATATTGAATAATTTATCTAAGATTTATTTTTCTTTATTTTTTATTTAGTCTTTATAGGTAAATTGTTTTTAAAAATCAAAATTAAAAATAAAATACATGATTATGATCATATTATTTTAATAGAATATATTTCTAATAAATTCAATTTTCTAAATATGAATGTTTCATTGTCCAATTAAGAGTATTCAAGTTCGTTCACAGGAGGAAGAATTTTTAATGATTTTCAAAAGAAAAGTCTTTTTTCTATTATTTTTCATTTATAAGATTAATGAAAAATCCTTAGGTATGATTATAAAATTCAGGATCAACTTTAAAAGTTTCTACTCAATATAACCATGCATGGCTGCAGAGCCTAATAAAAGATAGGAACGAGATGTTTATTAAATCTTAAAAACTTTTTAAATCTAATGATTAAACTTTTTTGAATAACAATATTCTCGAAAGAATTATTAAAAGTAAGATTGTTGAAATAAATAATGAAGCAATATTATAAAGATATTATTGAATTAATAAAATTCCAGGAAAATATAAAAGGTCTTTTATTAAATTAATTTATAGAAAATTTCTGATATTAAAAACAACACTTTATCAGAAACTGTTATCTAGATGTTATCTTAAAAACTACAATAGTGCTAAAATGATAATAATATCCTTGAATATTTAATATTAATTATTTATAACCTCTAATAATGTTTTATAATAATCGAATTTTCTTATAAATTTTATTTAAGGAGAATTCTGATAATTCGTAAGATTCAATTGTTAATTCAGCATTTATAATCTTGAATAATATTCAAGTAATCCTTAACCATTATTACTCAATAAAAGTGATGTGATCTAAATATCATTTTCTCTTTACTAAAATCAAAATTCTTTTGGTATAATTTCTAATAGTTAGATTTTAAAGTATTATTATAATATAGTATTTATTAGGAAAAAATAACTTTTTAGTTAGTAAAAATAGTTTCATGAAGTATGTTACTTAACAAGTACAATTCTTCAATAAGATTCGATAAAATAATCGATTTATATTTTATAACTTTTAATAAAAACATAAATAAGATTTAATAGTATGCTTGAAATTAATTCAATAAAAAATCAGATTCAAGTCCTCTTAGAGAGAACAAAAATTTTAATGGATATCTTTAATTATGATACTAAGAAAAAGCGTTTGGAAGAATTAAATATACAATTTGAGTATCCTGATCTCTGGAATAAACCTGAACTAGGACAAAAGTTAGGTAAAGAACGTTCTTCTCTTAAAGAAAGGGTAAAAATAATTGATACTTTAATTCAAAGTTTAAAGGATATATCAATTTTATTCGATTTAGCTATTGAATCCAATAAGGAAGAAATTTTTTATGAGACAGTAGTAGAATTAGCAAATCTGGAAGAAAAACTCAATCAATTAGAATTTCAACGAATGTTTTCAGGGAACTATGATAATGCTAATTGTTATCTTGATTTACAGGCAGGTTCAGGGGGAACTGAGGCACAAGATTGGGCTAATATGTTACTACGAATGTATCTACGTTGGGCAGAGTCAAAAGGTTTTAAAACAGAAATTATTGAAATCTCTGATGGTGATATTGCTGGCTTAAAATCTGCAACTATAAAGATTATTGGTGAGTATGCTTATGGCTGGTTACGTACTGAAACAGGTATTCATCGTTTAGTTCGTAAAAGTCCTTTTGATTCAGGTGGTCGACGTCATACTTCTTTTAGTTCAGCATTTATTTATCCTGATCTGGAAGATCAGATTGATATTGAAATAAATTTATCAGATGTACGAATAGATGTTTATCGAGCATCAGGAGCTGGTGGACAACATGTTAATAAAACAGAGTCAGCTGTACGTATAACACACATTCCAACTGGTATTGTTACTCAATGTCAGAACGATCGTTCTCAACATAAGAATAAAGATCGTGCTTTAAGGCAATTAAAAGCTAAATTATATAATTTAGAGATGCAAAAGAAGAATGCAGATAAACAAGTATTAGAAAAAAATAAATCTGATATTGGTTGGGGTAGTCAAATTCGTTCTTATATATTAGATAATTCTCGGATTAAAGATCTACGGACCGGTATTGAAAATCGAAATATCCAAGATGTATTAGATGGGAATCTGGATAAATTTATTAAAGCAAGCTTGAAAGCTGGTCTATAAGGAAAAGATGTCTCAAGAACAACAAAGTACCAATCAATACATTGATTTAAATCATGAATTAAAAACTCGTAGAGAAAAATTAGCAAAATTGCGTCGTAGTGGAATTATTTTTCCTAATGATTTTCGTCGTGAATATTTCTCTAGTGATTTGCATGGTAAGTATAAGGATCAGAACGCAGAAGACATTAGAAAACTAAATATTAATGTATCTGTTGCGGGACGCATGATCACACGTCGTATCATTGGAAAAACATCTTTTGCTACTTTACAAGATATGGGTGGTCGTATTCAAATTTATATTTTTCGTGATGATTTACCTGAAGAAATCTATAACGAACATTTTAAAAAATGGGATCTTGGAGATATTCTTGGTGTTAAAGGTAAACTGTTTAAGACTAAAACAAATGAATTAACCATTCATTGTTATGAGGTTTATCTATTAACAAAATCATTACGTCCTTTGCCAAATAAATTTCATGGATTAGTAGATCAGGAAATACGTTATCGAAAACGTTATCTCGATCTTATTTCTAATGAAAGATCACGAAAAACTTTTATTATGCGTTCACGTATTCTGTCTTCTTTACGTAATTTTATGATTAGTAAAAATTTCATGGAAGTTGAAACACCTATGATGCAAGTTATACCTGGTGGTGCAGCAGCCCGTCCATTTATTACTCATCACAATGCCTTAAATATAAATATGTATCTTCGTATTGCACCAGAACTCTACTTAAAACGTTTAGTTATTGGAGGATTTGAAAAAATTTTTGAAATTAATCGTAATTTTCGTAATGAAGGAGTTTCATCTTTTCATAATCCAGAATTTACTATGATGGAACTTTATATGGCTTATGCTGATTATAAAGATCTTATTTTGTTAACCGAAGAATTATTTCGAACAGTAACAAAAGAAGTATTAGGAACAACCAAAGTAAAATATGGTGATCATTTATTTGATTTTGGTAAACCTTTTAGAAAAATGACGATGAAAGAAGCTATAGTCAAATATCATTCTGAAACAAATTTGGCTGATTTAGATGATATAATTAAAGTAACAAGAATCGCAAAATCATTGAATATTGAGATAAAAATAGGATGGGGATTAGGACGTCTGCAATGTGAGATTTTTGAGGCAGTTATCGCGGGAAAACATTTAATCCAACCGACATTTATTACTGAATATCCAACAGAAGTATCTCCATTGGCTCGTCGTAATAATAACAATCCATTTATTAGCGATCGATTTGAATTCTTTATAGATGCTCGTGAAATTGGTAATGGTTTTTCTGAAATTAATGATCCAGAAGATCAATCCGATCGGTTTATCGAACAGGTTCGTCAAAAAGATGAAGGGAATGATGAAGCCATGTTTTATGATGAGGATTATATTACAGCACTAGAGCATGGGTTACCACCAACGGCAGGTTTAGGTATTGGGATTGATCGTATGATCATGTTATTAACAGATAGTCATACAATTCGTGATGTTATTCTATTTCCAACATTACGTCCTGGTAAATAAAGTATAAATATAAATAAATACCTACCTTAATTTATATAATTTTATTTTAATTTGTACTTTATTATTTATTATTGATATAAAATTTAACCTTAATATAGAGTAATTTTCATTTTTATAATCCTTGATATTTCTCTTCATTGAAGAAGAAATGGATACAGTTTATAACTTCCTGTTTAAGAAAAAATTTTCTAATTACTAATTTTAACTATTTATTTTGAACATCTTATTTATTGTCAGTTATATTCTCCAAATAAAGTAAATTTTTATCCTAATAGAATAAACGGAAGAATTTATAAAAATCATTAATTAATTTTATACTCTTTCAATAAAAATACTTAATTAATTAGAAATTATGTAATAATAATATTTATTAACGTAATAGATCCTATTCAATAAAATTGAATATCAAAAATATAAAAAATATTATATTTCTTACTTCTCAGTTTCTCTTGCTCTATTTCTTTAATAGCTAATAAATTAATTATCATTTTTATATCAATATCAAAGGTATATTTTTACTTCTTAATAAGAAGAATATTTTCTTCTTAAGAATTTTATATTCTCTTTTTAGATAAATATTTATACTATAAAATATAGTATATTCAATATTTTAAAAAGTTATTAATCTCATTTATTTATTATAGATAAAAAAAAGAATAAAAAATAAATAATAATTTATTAATATCATTAGTTTAGAATTAGCTTAAAATAGCAAACTTACTAATAATTTAAATTTTTTAAAATTAATGTATAATAAAAATTATAGCAAAAATAAACATAAATAATACTTTTAGAAAATTTACTTGAAGTGAGAAAAGAGGAAATTTATTATACTGATAACGATAGATACAAAATTAACTTTATTTATTTATAATAAAATCTTAATTCTCCATATATTAGCAAATTTATTTTTATAATTCTAAAAATTCATTAATCAAGATGAAAAAGTATGAAAGAAGTATAGAATAGAAAAATTATCTTTTACAATTGTCTTATATATTTAGTTATAAATCCTATAATAATAGATATACTAATAAAAAATATTTTATTATATTAATAAGATCTTTAATTTTTCTAAATTTTAAACATTATCATTTTATTTTAAATTAAAATTCTTTAATTTTAATATTTGTTTTAAATTTTTATATAATAATAACAATTATTATTATATACTAAAAATACGAAGAAAATTTATATTAATATAGTGTATATTAAATTAAATGACTATTTATCTGATAATGTTCGGAGATAATGAAATATTATTTTAAGTTTATTAAAATATTCCTAATAAGTTGAATAAATTTAAAATATTATACTTCATATTAAGATACTTAATTCTTACATACTAAAGTGAGGATTTAATAAATTAAAAAAATATTTATATTTTATGTACTGTTGAATTTAGTTATGAAATAACGAATAGAAAATTGAATTTTTTTAAAAGCATAATTATTATGCTAATGTTTAAAATGTATTTTTAATCAATTAAATAATAAATTTTATGATTAATTTTGATATCTTCAAGTTAATCTTAATTTAATTAATTTAAATATTGCTTATTTTCTAATAGTGTTATATAATAATTCATATAGTTATCAAATATATGAAAAATAAATGAAATTTTTTCATTTAACTAAAGGTACTTAATTTCTCTGTATTGAATTTTAGCTTGATTTATTTACTATAATGATAGTAGTTGTTATCAACTGTTATTGTCAAAATATTATTATTCCTATCCTTGATATTTATCGTTCAATTCTTATATTAATTTTAATTAATTTCTTTTTAATTTATTTATATTAAATAATATTAATATATAATATATGAATTTCTAGAGGTTCTCTATTTGTAATTAAATTTTAATTATAAAAAATGATTAATAAAAATCTAAATATCTAAGAAATTTGTCTATTAAATAATAAGTAATTAATATTTAATAGGAAATTTATTAAATTCAAAATTATATTAACTCAGAAAAAATTTCTATATATATTAATAGGAGTCAAAAGTCATATAAAATATAATTAATTAATTAAAATATTTTCTATAATAAATTTTGTTTATATATTTATAGTATTAAAGTAACTTATCATTAGTTAGTTTTTTAATATAGAAAATTTCTTTTATTTTATTAGTATTAACTATAATTAATTCCTTATTATATTATATATTTAATATATATAATATAATTAAATATCAAAATTATAAAATATATATTAAGTTAATAATAACGTGATAATGAAAAAGATTTCAAATTAGTGATTTCATTATTTTTTTCTAAAAATTACTATTAATTAAATTAAATTATTATATAATATTTAATTTAATTAATAAATTATTGATTATTTAAATACGTTATATTTAAATTTAATTAAATAATGTAAATAGATAGATTTATATTATTTTTATTTATAATTATATTTTAATATAAAATCATAAAAATAAAAATAACTAAAATTTTAAAAATAATTAAGTAGTTTATTAAAACTTGAATAAGATTTAATTGAATAATAATTCAATTAAATTTATAGAATTAAAAATCAAATTTTTATTAATCTTTTTAAAATCACTATATAATAGTACATTATATAGTTCTAAAATAACCTGTTAAATATATAGTAAACTATTAGTGATATTTTAAATCAATATTTAATAGAATTTATTTTTTTAAAATAGTAAAATATAGTGTTTTAATTTATATTAAATACTTATATATAATGTAATTATATATATTTAATATAAAGATATTTTATAAATTTAATTATTAATATTAATATATTCCTTCAATTCTTTCTATCGTTATTAATAAAGGAATTTTCTAGAGATTTTATTATTAATTCTTTTATTATTGAAAACAATTAATATAGTTGATAAAAATTTTGATAAAAGAGAAAGTAATAATAAGAATTAAAATTCTTAATAATATTACTAGTTTTATAATAAATAGGATATACAATAATCATACTATAAATAAATTATATGATTCAGTATAAATTTAACATCATTAATTCTTAATAATTTTTAATTAATAAAATTAATCAATATAAGAATATAATAATAAAAAATTATAAATGATAATTTTATAACTTTATTCAATAATAAATAAAATGCATTTTTAATATTAATTATTAGATTAATGAAATGATATTCATATAAATAAAATTTATAATATTTTTATTTAAAATTTTACACTTATTAAGTTTATATTTATAATTAATAATTAAAAAAATTTTTAAATTATTTTAATATAAATATATTATACGTAATAAGATTTTATCAACACTACTTACATGATATTTTAATATTATACATTCTAGTATACAAATAAATTATTATTTAATATTTATATTATAATAAGAGATTTTAAAATATAGAATTACATAATAGATTAAAATGAATAAAATATATATATTATTTTAAATATAAAAGAGTCCATTTGAAAAATCGGATATTATCTTATTACTATTTATACATATTAAAAGAATTATTTTAACAAAAATATTTTTATTATTCTTGATTAAGATTATTATAGAAATATAATTTCTCTAATTTAAGAGTATATTTCTAACTAAAAGAAGAAATTATAAAGAAATTTATAATTTTAACTATTAACATACTTATGGTTTTATAAAATCATTTTTTTAAACGATATGATGTGATCATCTGATAAATTTTCAAAATATAAAATTGAAGTCATAAATTATAGTTAAATTTTTTAGATAAATTTAATTTCTATATTTAAAGAATAGAAAATATGGTTCCCTACTCTCCCTACGTTTTGAATTTATTCAGATAGACTAAAAATTACTTTGATCTTTTCGGATTTAAAAACTAAAAAGATATATAATAATAAATTAGATGACCTTTCTTATCGTTAATATTACATTGTATTTGATAAATATAATTTATCAATATTACTCTTTCAAAATAACTTAATCCTATTTTCCAATAGTTTTTAAAGAAAATATTTATATAATGATAATATCTATTTCTTAATTAATTTTGCTTAAATAACGTAATTGAAGAATAAAAAATTCTCTTAAAAAGAATATAATAGAATAAAATTATTCATAATGATGGTTTGATTGATCTCTGAGATTAATAAAAAACCTAATCTTAGATTTCTTTGTTAGTATAAAATATAAATAAAATTGTATGAAGGTATTTGTTATAAATATTCATAATAATAAAAAATGTATATAAGAAAAAATTAAGGTGATTATTTATCTTAAACAATAGCTTTTTATGGATCCTATTTAATAAAAATTATATATAGAAAAGATGGTATAATTAAATTAATAAACTTAAAATTATATTTTAAAAAAAAATATAATAAATAAATAACCTCACTATTTTCTACATTTTATAATCATTCATAACAATGATTATAAAAATCCATATTATAAAGATTATTTAATTTTAAAATTAAATAATCTTAGATATACTTCAAGAGTATTTGAATGATATAGCAATGTTAAATCAATTTTATAATTTTTATTGGAAAGTTTATTTTTCCACAGACTTAACAAAATTAAATTGGTGGAGCTGGTGGGAGTTGAACCCACGTCCGAAATTCCTACGTCTTTGGTACTACATGCATAGTCTAGTCTTTATATTTTTGCCAATTAGCTGTGGATAGACACACTAATCTAACAGGATAGCCTGATTAAATTTAACGTTTTAACCTCAGGTTAAGTATTTACACGCGATCTCTTTTAAATTTGACTTCTCTTAATCCCATGTCCTAAGAGCGGAGGTTAGGGAGAGAAGGCTCTACGCAGTTTATTAAGCTGCTAGTGCGTAGTTGTTGTCTTTTGCGACTATTTTTGCGGTTTTTTTACGAGGCAAACCACCCCTCGGCATGCACCTTAGATTTTGCAAATCTCGTCGAATCCTTAAATCAGCCCCAAGATAATTTTAATTATATCAGAAAAAATTAATAATGTTAAGAATTATATTCTTAATAATTTACTTTTCATAATTTTCTCTTTGTTTAATTTCCATTCTCTTTCTTTAATTATAAAACGTTTTTCGTGCTCTTTTTTACCTTTAGAGACACCAATTTTTGCTTTACACCAGGCATTTTTCCAATAAAGAGATAATGCTATTATTGTGAGTCCTTTTCTATTTATTTTACCAAATAAAGAATCAAGCTCATACTGATTTATTAATAATTTTTTTGTGCGTATTGGATCACAAAGTATATGGGAGGAGACTACATTTAGTGGAGTAATTGTTAGACCAAAAAGATATGCCTCATCATTTTTTAATAAAACATAACTATCCGTAATATTAGCTTTTTTGGCACGTAGTGCTTTAACTTCCCAGCCCTGTAAAGCTAAACCAACCTCTATTACTTCAGTAATAAAATACTCATGATATGCCATTTTATTTAGAGTGATTATTGAGGAACTAGATTTTTGCTCTTTTTTCTTTGTCATAATTTTACTATACTGTATATATAAATATAATAACAAGTTTAAAGGATATATTATTTTTATTAAAAATATATTTGTTCACATAAAGTCTATTATTTATATCTTTTATTTAATTATGTATTAATTATTTACACTATTTAGAATTTATATTCTGAAGATAGTAATATTAAAAATTAGTCTACCTATATATTTGTATTTATAATGTAAAAAATATATGATTTAATCAAGTCTTATAGATTCATATTCGTAATTATTAGTTTAACTCCAATGATTGAATTCATATCCCAACTATATTGGATAATAAAATAAGAATGTTCGATTAAGTTTATTCTTCAGTAATATACTTAAAATTTTTTATTACTATAATACATTATAAAATAATAATTTTGTTCAAATAAAGTCAATAAAAGGATTTTTATGTAACAAATTGCTATTTGGTTTCTTAGAATTTTATTTAAAGGTATTTGTAAAGAATATTTTTATTTTTAAGTTTAATATAAAACTAAAAACGTTAGTTTTAGTTAGATTTTAGAGAATTAACTGAAAAATATAATATGAAAATTTATTCAATTTACTCACAGATTTTATCATGGATACAATAAATATTAAAGTTGTTTATGCATTGCCAGATAAGCAATTTTTATTACATGTAAAATTACTAGAAGTTTCTAGTGTTGAAGAGGCGATTATACAATCAGGCATTTTATCGCTTTGTAATGACATTGATTTAAGTAAAAATAAAGTAGGGATTTATAGTAGACCTGTTAAACTAACTGATATCTTATTTGATGGAGATCGAGTTGAAATTTATCGTCCATTACTTAATGATCCGAAAGAAAAACGTCGCAATCGAGCAAAAAAAATAAAACAAAAAAATTAATATTCCTTTTAAGTAGAGAGGATAATTTCTAAAAATTTATTTATTACCTAGTTATATAGATATTTATATTGATAAATATCTGTATTGAAAATACAGTTACCTTATATAAGTAATAATATTATATTATCTTAATAACTAAGAATTATTTTTTATATCGATTAAAAAATTATTATGATCAAAAATGAGTATTAATGTTTTTTGTTTAACTTCTCCATGAGAAGGTTGTTGACGAAATATATAATACCAAATATTTTGGCCAAATAATTCTTTTAACATTGGTGTTCCTAATATAGAAATTACTTCTTGTTGAGTCATTCCTTTTTTTATTTTTTCAAAATCATTATTAGAAAAGTAGTTTCCTTGATTAATTTCAGGGTGGTAAACAAATCTCTCTGGTATAAAACAACCTGATGTTAAGATCATAAGAAACATAATAGTAAAAATTAAAAGTTTATAACGCATTCTTACATATTCCTTTACATACATAAATAGTAACTATTATTTTTAATATTAATCAAGTTGAGAACTTTTCTAGTTTTTTGTTATCTTTTATATAGAAATAAAGTTATTTATATTATATTAAAAAGATTTTCTACAATCAGTATTATAGTACTTTACTAAAGTTTAATATTTAAAGTTTAACTTTTATAATAAATGTGATTTAGAATTATCACTTTCTTTCTTTTTATGATTATTAATTGGTATTTTTTAGATAAAAATATAAATTTCTATACTATATGATCTAATGTAATTAAATAATAAAATAACTTTAGTTAAATTTTTAATTTTGGAAAAATTTTCAGATACTCAGATGATAAGAGTAGTATTTCTCTACATCAACTTCATCAAAAACGAATGAAAAGGTATCCATTTTTAATTGGTTATAAATTATATAAACTAATAAGTTTATCTAAAAGATCTTTAAAATAAAGTATTTTTATCAAAAATTTATCTGAATAATCAGATTTCATTGAAATATTACAACTTTACTTTGGTTATATAATTAATCTGTAAATATTTTAAGATTGATATTTATATCAGTCATAAAATACTTATTAATATATTGAAAATTGATAAATCTTTAAGTAATTAGTAATTACTAATTACTTAAACTTAATTTAATAACATGTTGGTCTCCGAATTCAAAGAAAATTTTGAGCTATTTTAATCTAAATTAATCTTGAGTTTTGAATCTATATAAAAGTTAACTGATTATAATCATTTTGTTGTTGATTTTTTTATTTTTCTTATTTATTAAATAATTGTTTAAATATAGTAAAAAGTAATTTAGATTTTACTCGAATATTTCCCCCATTATAAATAGATTAATATATTTTTATTTTATTTTTTAATTAAAATAGCTAAACAGAATTTAACTCTATCCGACGATTACTATAATAACTTAATTATATTGACATTATTAATTTCTTACTTTTTAATTATTTAAAATATTGATAATATTTGTTTTTAATTCCCTCCCTTCATTAAGAAATTACAATTGATTAGTTCTTTATATTTTTCTATTTTAATAATTATTATCTGATAATATCAAGATTATTAGATTTTTAAGAAAATATTCAATAAATTATTTGAGATGTGAATATTCGTTCAATTTTTATTTATTGAAATTTTATTCATTATTGTTAATTTTAACATATATTTTTCTAAAAATTTATTTCAAATGATAGCGAATTTTGGTTTTTGTAAATTATCCAAGAGATATTTTTGGTATTAATCAATATAGTAATTAACGAAATATATTGACAGTATACTTTATAAGTATACTGTGCTACTTATTTCTTCTTTTATAATTATGATAATAATAAATATCTCTGATAATATATCTTTAATAAGAATCATGATTATCCATTAAAATTAAAAAATGATAGTTTTTTATAGTTAAGAAACCTGATCTATATTAAAAATATATATTTTAATAAAATGTATATTTTTAAATTTGATTAATATAAATTTTTCATAATATCTATATAAAATAGAGTGGTAAAATAAAATTTAGAAAGATTTTTCTATATTTTCTATTGAAAAATTATTTTTTAAAAAAATTTTTAGATGACAATTTTTCATAGATATAAATTAATTTTTTATTATTTATCATAAAAATTCATTAGTAAATATCAAGATTTTTAAGTTAAGTTATTTAATAACCAAATAATGATTTGCTTTTAGATTTCTTTTACTGTAATTAATAGAATATTATAGATTTTCAATAATAGAATTTGAAGATCTTAATTAGAAAGAAAACTTTTAATATTTAACTAGATAAAGTTATTTTAGAGAGAAACTAAAATATCAATTGAGAGTGTATTTCTAATACTTATTTTATATCTTGTTTTATTTTATAATTGTACTAATTATAAAATATATCTGCAACCAATATAATTTTGTAGTTTTGGTCCTTATCATTAGTAATAAGTTATATATTTTATATATTTTATGTTTTTACAAATGTTTTCTATATTTTTTGAAAATGTAATTTTTAGAAAATATAGAAATTTATACCTCTAAAAATTGAAATTATTTTTCATAATAAGAGATATTATTTATATCTTTACATTTATTAAATCCAATGTTTTATAATTTTCTCAGTTAATTAATCAAAATCTAATCTCAGGTATTTGGTAATCAGTTTTTAAAAAATTTTATTAATTATTTTAGCATTTAAAAATTTATAGGTTTAAATGGAATATCGAAAAAATGAATATAATGATCTTAATTTGATTTTATTTGTAAATACGAATAGATGGAAAAGTTTAATTTTAATTTATATCTTTTTTTTAAAATTAAAAATGTATTAACTTTACAAAAAAAATAAGATATTAAATAATAATCCCTTTTAATTAAAAACTGTATCAAATTTATTTGACATAGTTGAAAGTAATCTTTTAATAATAGAGATCAGAGTAGGATATATATCTTATTTAGTTTATTTGGATTATATCATTGAGTAGCATTTTTAAAAATTAAAGACCCATTATAAATTTTTTGTATTTACAGTTTTAAGAGATTATTTCTATGAAAATAAA
This sequence comes from Arsenophonus sp., assembly GCA_046530785.1. Classification (GTDB taxonomy): domain Bacteria; phylum Pseudomonadota; class Gammaproteobacteria; order Enterobacterales; family Enterobacteriaceae; genus Arsenophonus. Next base: position 26,770 of record JBHEQT010000010.1, on the reverse strand, counting down.
TCAAGGAATGAATAATAATATTTTTTGATATCATTACCACCAGGATATACCGTAATAGGATTTTAATATTTTCTTTATAAAAGTTTATCTATTTAATAGTTTTGATGAGTTTATTAAAATAAATTATTTATTCTAAGTTTTTAATTGAAAATATTTCAATGGGATAAAATTATGGTGTTTTAGAAACTACTTTTCACTAAAAATTAAAAATAACCACTTAAATTAATAACAAATAACTCGATCAGAAGATATGGGATCTAAATCTTCACAATAAAATACTCCAATATTTAATATAAAAATAAACATATGGATAATTATTCTATTTCGTTACTTATTAGTATCCATTTTAAAATATAAGTAATTTCTTATACTCTTGCATATCGTATTCTTACATTATCACTATTAAATAAAGAATTCCTTTCGAAGGGGGGGTCCCTTCCCCCCTTTAATTACTATCTAAACTTTAATAATAAGTTAATAACAGATAGCATAAACTTAATCACTTTTAAATATTTTAACTCTAAATAATAGTTATAGTAAATTTTCAGTTCATTGATTAAGTAAATATATTTCTCTTTTAATTTTAATCATTGATTAAAATTAAGAAAATAATTCTAAAGAAAGAAATTAAATTGTATATAAAATGAGAGATATCTTTTATATCTTTCTAGTAATAACTTATATTTTTTAAATAATAAGTATTTTTATTTTAATTATGTACTAATCCAATATATATATTAAAAATATAAAAGTAATTCACATAAATTAATAGATTTGTATTTAATTACATTTGATATTTATATCTAGGATTATATAAATATAATTAAATTTATTAAAATCCTAAATAGAAATATATTAAATTATAAAAAATACTTTACTTCCAATAAGAAATATCCAAATATCAAATAAATATGATAAATTATCTAGTTTAGTATTAATGAGTATCTGGAATTTTAATTATATTAAAAATAATAAAAGTATAAAATATAATGTTGATATTGAGTTTAAAATATAAAACTATTTTCTGGTATAGGCAATTATTAAAAATAAACAAGTTATAGATTAATTATTTGTTTAGTCTCCTTCAATGATTTGAAGGTGAATTTGAAAACCCTAAAACTTATAATTTCTTATTCCTTTATCCTTTAACGATTTTATAAAACATCAATGAGAAAAATGCGATATTATTTAACAAAATTATCAGTGTTACTAAAATACTATGAAATTGCTATTTAAAATATTTAAAAGAGAAAATTATCGAAATTTTCTATTATAATATTATAAAAACTATTAAATATATGTAGATATTTAATGATTCTATTCTTCTTATATCTAAAAAATTTTTTATTAATTAAAACTTAACATTCTATTATATTTTTATAATAAAATCAATAGTTATATGGAAATTAATTTAAAGTTTAAGAAGAGTTAGGTAAAATTGTTGATACTTAATTTAAATAATTATATGATTTTATTCTATAAATAAAAACAAAATAAATTAAATAAATACAAAATTAATTAATTTTAAACTATTAAAGTTAATTAAAAATTAAAATGTTTTCTTTGACCATCCTAATTTTGAATTTAACGTATTAAAATAATTATAATCTTTTGGATGAATAAGATTGAGTTTTTTATTACTCTTTTTGATTAATACTTCATCATCATCTTGAATAGGTAAAATAATTTGGCTATCACAGCTTATTTCATAATTAATCTTTTTTTGTTTAAATTTTAATTTAATGCTACTATTACTACTGATAACTAAAGGGCGAGATGAAAGAGTATGAGGGAACATAGGGACTAGCGCAATAGCTTCAAGATTAGGAGTGAGTATTGGGCCACCTGCAGAGAGTGAATAAGCAGTTGAACCAGTTGGTGTAGTAATAATTAATCCATCAGAACGTTGAGAAAAAGCAAAGCGATCATCAATATAAACATCAAATTCAATCATGTGAGCTACTTTTCCAGGGTGTAAAATTACCTCATTAATCGCAGTTTTTATAAGAAGTTTATTATTTCTTTTTTTTATCTGAGTTTCTAATAAGAAACGCTCTTCTTCATAAAAATTACCAGATAATATTTCTGTTAACTTTTGTGAAATATTACCTGGTCCAAGATCAGCTAAAAACCCAAGGTTACCACGATTGATACCAATAACTTTATTTTTATATCGTGATAAAACTCTAGCTGCTCCTAACATATTACCGTCTCCACCAATAACAATAATTAAATCAGCTATTTTACCAATTTTTGTTAATCCTCCTGTGATAATATTTTTTAAATTAAGCTGTTTGGTAATTTGTTTTTCAACAATTACTTTATATTCTTTTTCTCGTAACCAATTATAAAGTTGTTCGTAAGTTTCTAGCGCACCTGGATGGCGAAGGTATCCTACAATACCAATATATTTAAATATTTTTTTTTTCTTCTTTCTTAATGATCATTCTTTTTTCCTATTACATGTTAATATGTTCTCTTGAATCCCAAATTTTTACCCCCATAATAATTTAATAATATGGGTTAATATACAAAGCATATGGAGATATTGATGAGTAGTAAAGATAATAAAGTACATGATGAGCAAGATGATAAACAAAAAGAATTAATAAAATCTCAAAAAAATGAGTTACAGGAAGAAATAGTTAAAAATAAACAGCCACTGAGTTCTGCAGATGAAGTATTAATTGATCCACAAATTATTGAACTAAAGCAACAACTTCTTGAAGCACAAAAACATGAACGTGAAACTTTATTACGTGCTAAAGCTGAAGTGGAAAATATGCGTCGTCGTACTGAGCAAAACATTGAAAAAACGTATAAGTTTGCTTTAGAGAGGTTTGCTAATGACTTATTACCTGTAATTGATAATTTGGAAAGAGCAATCGAAATTGTTCATCTAAAAAAAGATGAATCGATATCGATGCTTGAGGGGCTTGAATTAACGTTAAAATCCTTTTTAGATACCGTTAATAAATATGGTATTAAGGTAGTGGTTGAGAAGAATATTCCTTTCAATCCGGAATTGCATCAAGCAATGACGACGATTGATTCTGAAGAACATGAACCTAACCAAGTTATTGATGTTATGCAAAAAGGTTATACCTTAAATGGTCGTCTACTGAGACCGGCGATGGTAATCGTCTCAAAAGCAAAAAAAGATAAAATAGTTCCACCTATATAATAGTTGAAATTCAGTTTATTCATTCCAAAATAATCGGTGTCCAATCAATAGGATTTAATCCTTGTTTTATCAATATTTCATTACTTTTAGAAAAATGTTGGCAACCGAAAAAACCTCTATGAACAGAGAGAGGTGAAGGATGAGATGATTTAAGAATAAAATGTTTTTTGATATCAATAAAATTTATTTTTTTTTTAGCATGGGATCCCCATAGTAAAAAAATTACTCCAATGCAATATTGGTTAATCGTTGAAATAATCTTATCTGTAAATATTTCCCAACCAATATTTGCATGTGAATGTGGTTTGTTTTCTTCAACAGTTAAAACTGTATTTAATAACAAAATACCTTGTTTCGCCCAACTAACGAGATAACCGTGGTTAGGATATTGAAAATCCGCAATATCTTTTACTAGTTCTTTGTAGATATTAACTAGTGAAGGAGGAGCAGGAACACCTGGCTGAACTGAAAAAGAGAGACCATGCGCTTGATTATGATTATGGTAAGGATCTTGTCCAAGTATCACAATTTTTATTTCGCTCAATTTTGTATAACGAAAAGCATTGAAGACATCTTTTTGTTCTGGAAAGATTCTTACACCTTGTTGACGTAATTTATAAATATAATTTAAGATATTACAGAAATACTTTTTTTTTTCTTGTCCTATGACACTTTGCCAGGTAACTAAAGTTGACATAACTATTCCTTTATATATTAATTATTAATTAATAATTATTCATAATATTTATATTATCTAATGTTGGATTTATAGATAAAATTTATTATTTTCATTATTGATTTTTGAATTTTTTTTAAAATTAAAAAATTAAAATACGAAAATGATTGATCTTTTTTTAACAAAATATTAAAATTATTGATTAATATAAGAATATTGGATAATATTTAGTTATTACTTTTATAAACAATAACTAAATAAAATAGTAGATATTTTACATAGTTTAAAAAATAATTTCCAATTATTATTTTAACTTTATCCATATTTTATTTTAAAAAGTTATTAAATTTTAGATTATTCAATTAAATGATAAAAATTATTATTCTTCTAATTATTAAATAGCAAAATCAAAATTATTGTATTTTTTACTAAAAATAATTTTAATTAAGAAGGATTAAATTATTTCTAAAAATATATTTAAATTTATTTAAGTAAACCGTGAAGTGCACATTGAGATTAATATATTATCGAATATAATGTGTGAATAATCTTATACAAAAACTTTATAAATTAATACTTATTATTCATTAATCATTTAAGTATATTTCTCTATTTTCAAAATTTTTTAACATAATAATGCTTTAGCACGAATAATTCATATCTTACCTCAGTTTAATTATATAATTCATCTTATTGACTGAGATAGTAAAAAGCGCATAAAATACTTTCTATTTTTATAAAATAATAAATATTAGTTTTAATTAGATATGGATTTACTGATAAAGACATTATTAAAACTATGATCTTATTAATCTAAATATATGAGAATATAAAATAAAATTTTCTAAAATTATTATAAATAATAGATCCTCTTATTTTGTAATTACTACTAAATAAGCAATACAAGTTATTATAAAAAAATTAATGACAAACATATTTTGTTAAATATAATTTTTATTTCATATTGCACATAATATTTCAATAAAAAGTACATAATTTAGAATAATTGGTGGGTATTTAAGCAAAAAATCCATCACATACTTTTATACGATACTTTATATTTAATTTCATATATCAAATCTGTTTTTATTTTTAATACATTTTAAGAAAATTTATAGGTGTTGCTCTTTTTTTTGGTGCCTATCTGTTTAATAAAAGATTGAATATATTATTTTGATATATATATATATCCAGAATTTTCATTTTGAAAAACATAATCGGTGCATAAATTTAAGTTATTAAAATAGTATTTAACAAAATCGCTATGTGTTAAAGGTGTACTGATTCCTTTATTTTGATATAAATAATTACTGTAGTCATAAAATTGAATTTTATGTAATAATAAATTATATAATCAATATAGTTATCCGTTAAAACCGATATCTTCATGATTTATTAAAAAATAATAAGACGAGTACACAGAAGTTAATTCTAATAAGGAACTCTCTAGTTGTTCTGAATTAATTTTTTCATGATAAAAGACTTTTTTTGTGATATCTATTTGTAAATTCTAATTCCTTAACTAGAATAGATTATTAACATTAACGGATACTATAATTTTATAGATTTTGTTATTTATATGAGGTAGCTTCCTCTTATTATAACGGGTAAGGAAATTAATAGTACATAAGAACCAAATATTGAATTTCATGATAAAATTATTGAGAAGTTATTTTTAATAATAACTCAGAAAACTAGCGGAGAAAAGATATTAAATAATTAATGATAAAATCATTACAATAAATATAAGTTTATCATAAAGAAATTGATAAATGTAATAATGTATACGATGAAATAGGAATAAAATGATTTCTTTATTCAACTAATATGAATAAAGAACATATTAGTTGTTGGGAATCATGAAGATAAAACTTTATAATATAACGATGATATTATAATTTTAATAGATATAAAATCTATTAATTCCAGTTAAAGTTTTTTAGATAATAAAAAAAGGGGGATATAGGAGATTACTTTATTTTTTATCGTAATTGATGTTTTAGATACTACTAAAAATAGTATTGTGTATATTTCTATATATTAAGCCTCCAATCAGTATCTATTTATCAAAGAGAGGGTTTATAAATATCGACTAAAATGAATATAAAATAAAATTTTTATAAGGAGAGAGAATAAATAGGAAATAGAAATTTGATAAATATTTTCATATTTAATAGTGAGATTTTATATTTAAAAATTTTACTGAATATTGTTAAGTTTAAGTAACAACTATTAATTAATTCTATGTTTCTATTAATATAAACGAGAGGTGTATTTTAAAAGAAAGTAAAATTTGTCATGTTTCTTGTTAATTTTAAATTTTTAACTTCGATATTTAGAATTAAATTTATTTTGTATAAACTTATTAAAAATACGAAAGAGATAATTAAAAAGAGAGATTCACCAGGATGATAACAAAATTAATAATGTTTTAAAGCTTAATCTTACTGAACTCTGCATCTATTATCCGTTAGAGAAAAAAGATAAATTTTATTATTAGAAATAAAATACTTTCTATTTTCGTTAAAATCATTTGATAAATAAAGTGATTAATCATGTTAATATAGGAACTTATTACTATCCGAATCAGAATTTTAATAGCATGAATTACTTTGCAAATTTTAAAAAAAATAAAACATAAAACCCTTAAAATAATAAAAGGAGAGATAGGAAAATATAGAATTGTGAAGTGAAATGATATTCATTAGAATACTTTGAATGTATTCAATAAAAGTTTTTGTATTTTATTTCTAAAAACGAAAAATTAATGAGAAAATTGTATAGCTGGATAGTTTTATTTTTATAAAAAAAGTAAAAAACTTATAGCAGAATTACTTAAATTAAATAAAGAATTAGTATAAATAAAATCATGAAAAGAAAATAAATACTATATTATAAAATATAATATGATGGAAGGATTCATTTAACTCATTTTTCTGCAATATTAATTTCATTTTAAAAATTTTTTTACTAAAATATAATCCTAAATTAACAGTATAGAATTTTTCTAAGCTAAAATTTAGAGTACTTATTTCAAATTTTTAATCGTATAATTTTTGTTTATAATTCTGATAATAAATAAATATGGAGTTGATATTTAATTGTTGTATTTTTTTTTGTAACTAGAATTTCTCTCAATAAGATTATGAAGTAATATTATATACTTTATTTTATATTTATACTAACAAAAAACGATATTTCAATATAAGAAGTAGATAATACGCATATTTAATATATATTAAACTTCATTATTAAATATTTCTTTCAGATATTCAATTAGGATGATATAAAAAATTATGAAAAAACTTTATTAAAATCTCCTATATAGATTTTAATCTTAATCTAATTTAAATAAAAATTAAAGAAGATCATGTTTATATTTTTAATTAATTATTTAAAAACAACAGTATTTCTGATATCTAATTTATTTTTGATATCGCTTCTAAATCGAAGATCACTCCTCCCCTCTTCTCCACTTCCTATTTTTATTTATTAGAAATATGGATCTTTGATATTATCATCAAATATTCTATTGAAAAATACCGAATTATTTTGAAAATAATTCGGTAAAACACCTTCAAAATAATCAATACTATATTGAATATAATACCATACATCGAAAGTAATTAATAACAAAATAAAGATTAAGTTAGTAAAAACTATACTTTCTATCTTTGATTAGGTTCAAAAACCTATTCCCAAAATCCAATGATAAAATTTTTATAAATTTCAGAAAGAAAATTTTATATTCAATTCTTCTTATTTTTATTATTGCATATTTCATAATAATTATTTATCGCAGTAAATACTATCCCATATATTTGGTGAAATTATTACTTTTCATCAACGGTCGTAGAGATGTATTTTTTTTTGGACTTTTTATTTTCGAGATCAATAAGAAATTAAGTGCTGTCTGAAAATTTAATGGTATTTCATTTCTAACAATACTATGAGGTATCAATAGTTTTATTTTCATTTGAACAGTTAGTTTACTTAATGCTCTATTGCTTTGTAAAAGCTGTCCAGGAAACCATTCTTTTTCTATTTGAGCATCTAATTTATATCTTTCTCTTGCTTTACTAAAAGTAATATTTTCTTGTGACTTAGCATTTGTTTGAATTTTATCTGCAATTATAGATACAATACTATTGTATCCTGCATTGAAGTAATCTCTATCTTCTGCTTTATCAGAGCGTAATTCTATCTGAAAATTTTTCCTTTTATCGCATAAAATTTCTAATGTAGCGGTTCGTGTTAATATGAATCCTTCAGTAGTTTTTTCTGCCTCATTATATAATATATTGGATGTTATGTTACCATAATCAACGTGAACGGATGATAAAGTCATATTACAGCCATCAGGTGGTAATGCATGAACTGAATTTATTACAAAATTACTGATTATACTGATAATAGGTAGTAATTTTATTAATTTCATTTAATCTTCCTTCTGTAACTTATTATCGACAAACTGCCGGGATGATTTCATATGGTTCGTCGTTTTTCGGTGGTTTAGTATTTACTGTGAAGTCCAATATACAGCGTCTTCCATTCTCATCTTCAATAAGAAGACCTTCATTAATTTGCGTTTTATCTAGATAGATGTCGCTATCTGAACCGATGATGGTTAAATATCGATCTTTCCTATCTAGTACAGCAACTCCCTGCCGAAATGAATTACCATTTGGATCGGTAACTTGTAATAGTATTTTCCGGTGCTGTTCGACTTTTAAATTAAGATAACTGACGGAACCACGTCCAGATTTAGTGATAGCTCGGGAATTAATTATTTCCATATTACGAGGTAATCCATTAGTAATCAGATCAATAGATGATTGACTATATGGGGTAAGAGAAGGAACTATAGCGCGACCAGTACTGTTTGTCCGTACCATGCCAATAGGTGTCTGTATTCTCATATTATCTATTCCAGTGACACTCACAATACCAAAAGTATCTCTCATGCTATATGGTGAGAAAAGCATACTATGACCATCGTGCATTATACTACCGTTTATATTAGCTGACCAAGAATGATTATCATGACCATTATAGCTGTAATTACCATAAAGACTGGCATAACGAGCCTTCAGATTAAATGAACTATTAAAGTCATAATGTTGTTTATTAGTAGTAGAGGTACCCACACTATAGCCAAAGGTATCATTAATCTGTTGGTTGATACTTGCGGTAGCACGAGTATAATTTCCTTCTTTGCTAGCAGAAAAGTTAGTATGACCTTTACCCATTGGTAAAGTAACATGAAAATAGTACATGTTATCAGAATATTCTCCAGTACGTGGTAACACACTTAGTGAAAGACTGGCTAAACCAATATTCCTTTTCCAACTCAATGTTGGGTAGTTTTCAGCAGTATTATCAAATCGTTCGCTTCTAGCTAAACCAAGAGAAAAGTATCCCAACATTTCATTTTTCCATCCTAGATTTGCGTTGTAGAGTCTACGTTGTAGACTGTGGCGTGAAATGTTAAGTTGAGGGATATCCGTCAGATAACGGAATCCAAAAGTATAGAACGAAGCACTAAAATTGGCCAATATGGTATCCCAAAGAGCCATACTATGCCCAGCTTGTGTAATAACTCCTTGCGTATCGGTTCGCGAATCCTTAGCAGCAAGGAGACGAACATAAGATGATGCACCATTCCAGAAGCTGGTTTTAGCATTGATCCCAGCAGATGTATAACGATCTGCTAACATCAATCCTGTCGTAATATTAGCATGCATAGTTTTTATCGGAAAAGTAGCGGTGATAAATCCTTGACTTTTAAGATTGTTGTCGTCACTTCCGGTATCACGAGGTTGTCCAATAGCGAATGTCCATCCCTGTTGTAGAGGTATCAAATTAGATCCGAATGACGCTGAAGGAACAATAATTTTCTGTCTTTCACCACTATTTTCAATTACTGTAACTTCTAAGTTCTGCGAAAAATTGTTTAGGGAGAGGTTGTTTAAAACAAAGATTCCTGAAGGCACTAGTGTAGAGTGAATTAGTATACCTCCCTGATGGACTTCAACCCTTGCAGCTGAATGTGCAATACCAGTCACTCGAACGCCATTGTTCGTGTTTAGTAATACGCTTTCCGGTATAACTTGAATCCCATTAAAAGCCGGGGCAGAAAATAATGGACTGTTTAGAGTAAGTTGTCCCACTTGCATGGTTGATTTAAAAGATGGATAAGTACGTTGCACCCAAGCACTTTGGTGCTGAAACTTCGCATTTTCACCTTGACTAGAATAAGAGTCATAACTACGAACTATCCAGTTATCAAAATTAAAACCACTTTCTGTATGAGCGTAAACATTATGTGATCGATAATGGAGACCATAATTACCAGTAATATAAAGGTTGTAATTAAGTAATGCAGCACTTCCTCCACTAACATACGATATTTTTTCAGATTCTCTATTATTATCAATCAATTGTGGAGGAACTAATAGTTCAATACGATTACGTCCTGGCTGTAGTTTAGCATCAATACCTAAAGGCAATGATGGGCAGATATTGTTCTGAACAGTTATTGGTTTCTTTTCTTTTGGGATAAGTATCCCAGCATCCTTTAGAAAACGATCATTAATACACAAGGTACCTTGATCATTAACTCTAACGGAGACTGTACCACGCTGATTACCATTAACTACCAAGGTAGGATGGTTTATTCCAGGAGAAAATCGAGAGCCACCCTGAAAGTAGATCGCGACTGAAGCAGGAATACCGCGTGCTCGTAAAATATCTGTATCAAAAATTGTCAATGGTTGTGCTAATAATCCATCTGCAGGGGTAGACAATATTATGGATAATGCAAACTTCCTAAAAGTAAGGTGGCTTTTCATGTTTAAGCTCCTGATGATTCAGTAACTAATAGTTGAACACTGTTCTGCATATAGTTGTACAGCGAAGCTGGTGTTAGTTTGACCGCAGTGACCGTTCCTTTTTGTACAGGCAAGTTTATGGATAGATTTTTCCCAGGTAATAAATAACTGTGGGATAAACTAACCGTTTTCTGAGAAGGTAACAGAGTTAGTCTTGGGTGAAAGCGCACTACATAAGGTGATGGATTATATACTGTCAAAGTATTATTAGAAATTTTCAACTGCAGATGTTTCCATGGAGTATAATCACGCTTCAATCCTTTAGGTTGCACGATAATTGGAATATTCTGGGCAATATTGATATTAATACGATTGTTGGATGTCGTCCTCTTTGTCGGAATGCTTTCAAATTTCACGCGAGCCATTCGTTCGGTTTTGAGATTATCGGTATTTTTCAATAAAAAACGTATTACTTGTGTATCATTAGGCTCTACACGTGAAATAGGTGGTGTAATTATGACTAATTTTTCTGGATCTTCTGGTAAGGACTCAATAGTTGTAAGAATCATTACAGGAGAAGATGATTCATTTTTTACTGGAAAAGAGTTTTCACCGATATTAGCTTCAATGATAACAGCGGAGGTATGCAATTTTAAATGATTTGCCCCTGAAATGAGAGGGATCAATGCTAATAACAACAGAAGAATATTTTTTATATTCATAGAGAAAATTTCCTTCTTACTTAATATCATAAATGAGTATGGATTAGAAAGTAAAGACGGCCTTAGGACTCCCAACCGTCTTAAATACTAATTATTAGCTTAAGCTTAAATGATATCAAATATAGAAAATAGTAAAGGTTGCTGAACCCTCGAAATTAATTTCATCATTTAGATCACGTTGAGTACTATCGTAATAGAAGAATAGATTTGGCTTAAAATCAATTTTAAATGTTTTTGCTTTTACTGGATCTTCAGAATCAGTATATGACCAGAATCTTGATAATGTTAAATCTCCTCCTGGTATTTTTGTTTTAATCCATTGAATATTACTTGTTCTAGAATCTTTGAAACTCGTATTAAAAGTCTTATTGAGATCTTTTCCTGATACACCAACAGTCTGCGGTTTACTAAATTCAAAAAAGTAACCGCCAAGTTTAGCGCCTTTACTAAGTCCAGTAATAGATTTTAATCCAAATGCATTTGATGAATCATTTTCCTCTGTACCTGTATTGCGAATAAGATTAAGTGGAGCATATGAACTATTATTATCAGTAACAATAAAACCAACAGAAGCTAAGTTATCACATTCAACTGTAAGTGTTGTCTTCTCTATATTTTTATATAATCCAATACTTTTATCCCATGTTCTCTCCATGAACTTAGTACCCGGATTTCTTGTTTCAAGTTCTCTATATTTGATGTTATCAATATCAATATTATTTTTAGATAAAGATATGTTGCAGGTGGTGGGAAGGAATTTACCTGATATAGTAAAATGAGCACTATCGACGGCTAATCCATTAAAAGAGATGAGAGTTAAAATCAGTAAGGAAACAGTTCTGATTGGTACTACTTTGTAATTACTAATTTTCATATTTTTACCTTTTAATTAAATGTAAACGAGTTGAATTTACTATATCACTTATAACTACCAATTTATTTGAATGGATTCCGTTAATTACTACACTTTGGAAATAATTGACCGAATTGCATAAAAAATAAAATGAAATTAATTGATCGTTTCGATATATTTAATTTTTAATTTTTTAAGAACATTTTTTTTAAAACTATTAATTTTATTTAATACTTAAAATTTTGTATCTTTTTCTTTTCTTCATTTTCAGAAATAGGGAAAAGGGGGACATATTAAGAAAATTATTTTCTTGTATTTAATACAGTGATAAATTATTGATTATTTGGAAATTTGAAAAAATTAAATCTTTTTTATTTAAAAATTTATTGTCTTAGTCTTCATAAATGAAGAAGAAAGATTTTATTTTCGAATTATGTCAATCGAAAATAGGAAATTTAAAGATCAATTGATCCTATTAAAATATATTTAAACCTAAGACAAGAAGGTTTTTTATCTCAGAGATAATTTTTTTATCATCATGTTCTAATATTTTCGAATAAATTTATTTAATCACTTATTTTTTATGTATCTTCTTAATCGTAGATTATAGATGTTTTCTATCGAAAGGCTACCTCTTCCTTAGATAATGTTTATTCTTTTGAAAAAACGTAAGATATATTAAAATAGTATAACTTACATCTGTGATTAAAGTAAAAGAATTGTCAAAGAGTTCTCCTTGATCCTTATCAAAATTTTTTATTTATCAAGAGGTAAGTAAAAATTTTTGGATTAATTTAAATATAGTAACGTTTGTATGTACAAAATTTTTGGTATTTTTGTTTTAACTTTTCATAATCTTATTGGTTGTTATTATTTATAGTGTAACTCAATAGTTATCTTTCGTTCGCTTTATGAATAAAAAGAATTTCGCTTGCTAACTGTTTTTAAGGTAGTTAGGTTTTTGAACGTGAGGATATAGTAATCAGTAGCTTTGAAGTATGACCATAAAAATTTACTTAATAAAATATTTTGATAGCTGGGTTAAGGATGGAAAAATTCTAGTATTTTTTTATTACACAAACTTGTATAAATCAATTTCTTTTAAAGGAGAAGGATACTTAGAGGGGATTGGAAAGAGTCAGACACACGCAAAAAACTCATACAGTGTAAAATTTTTTTAGTAATGTTTAAAATATCAATTTCTTTTTTAATTTTTAAATTCATTTTAAACGAATTAATATTATCTATATGCACTTTAAATATCAAGAATATCTACTTAAACTTTAATTAAATAGAACCATCTTACGGAATAAATGTAGAGGGGGATCCTCCTCTTAATTAAGAGGTTTATATTTTGTAAAGATTACTAAATCTTTACTTTGTATGTTTAAAAATTATTTATTTTCTTTCTGGCATTTTTTAATACTTCACCTATCTTTTTTAAAAGTGATTTCTAGATTTTTTCTTGACAGAAGGATTATCAAGTGTACCTCAAACCTTAATTATTTTTTATTAACCGATTAATGGATATAATAATACTACTATATCCATATTAATACCATAGATAATAAATTTTGTTTACTTATTTTAAATAACTCATATATTAATATTAATTAACAATAATTAAAAAATTATATTAATTATTGTTTCAATTAATTAATGAATTTCGATTCAAAATTTTTTATTATAAAAGTTAAAATTTGTAATTGTTCTTTTTAATTTTTTTTTAAAAATTTTTTCTTAAAATATTTAATTGAGAATTTTTATAAAATTTTTATTTCTGTAGTTAACACTATAACAATTAAGTAATTTTCATTAGTTATAAATATGATTTAACTAAAATATCTTTAGATATATAAAATAACATTATCTTTATCTCTAATAATATAGAAATTTTAATAAAATATTCATTTTTATATTTAGTCTCTTAGTATCTTAATTTATTAGGTAATTTATTGGAATAAAGTATATATTCCAATAAAACTAAATATAATAAATATTATTATTTATAATTTAAATAAAAAAGATTTAATCTGATTAATATTTTTAATAATATAAAATATATTTTTCTTCTAATTTACATTAATCTATTTATAATAACTTTAGTTAAAATTAAATATTGAATTTTATTATTTTAATTTATAAAAATTGCAATAATTAAGATGTTATCTATTTGAATAAGTATATGTTATTAATGATTTTTAAGATTTTTATTTTAAAAATTAATTCTTGATAAGATTCTTTTAAAATTTAAAAAATTATATTTTTAAAATAAAATTAATAATAGTTATTAATTTAATAATATCGTATTTAATTTGATTTATAAATTCTATTTAAGATTAAAAATTATATTTTTAGTAAATAATCTTATCGATGAGATTATTATTTTTTAATTTATTTTTTATTTTTAAGTTTCATTAAATATTGTATATAGAATATCTTTTATTTATTTATTTATTTTAGTTTAGAAAATATTATTGGTATTTAATTTGAGAATATCTTTATTAAATTTTATATAGTATTTTATTTTTTATTACCTTATCAATAATATTGAGTAAGTGTATTTATATTAAACTTTTAATAAATTTATAAAGATTTATAATTAAATATTAAATAAATTACCTGTTTGATTGGTTTATTTTCTATATTTTTAAATGTCAGTAAAGAATATTTATTTATTAAAAGTAAATAACATGACTATCAATAAATTAATTGTTTTAACGTAAGTTAACTTTATAATTTATCTATTGTAAAAATAATATAATATCGATTACATATTATTTATAATGATAATTATCTATTAAAGGTCACGTATGAATTGTTATGCAAAATCTGCTTAAGTTAATTAATTTAAGCAGTATATGTGTAACACAATTCATTGTAAGAAAATTCTCTGATCTGAAACAGAGGATAATAATTAATAAAATTCATTATAAACATATCTTCTTTATTTTTTTTCAAAACTTATCTAACTCTTAACATAAATAACAGATATGAAATAAATAATAATCTTCTCCTAGAATACTCCACAATTTTGTATAAAAGATATTTTTAGTTGAATAAAAGCATCTTTTGAGAAAATTTCTTTATAAATTTTTAATTTTGTTTAATTAAAGATAATATTAGACTTTACTCCAAAAAATTTTTAGAAGAAGATAGATATTAATGACAATAAGAATTTTTCATATCTTTTATCCTATTGTGTTAATTTTATGATTAGTCTCTGTCTCTTTCTGTTTGTAAAATCCTCTATCAGTTAGAATTTTTAATAGGATATTATTATTTAATATAAATCATTTATTTATATTGAAATATATGTTTTATCAAGTAATACATATATAAAATGAACTGTTATTTTATAATTTCTTATGCATAGTGAAATACTTGTATTAAGTTGTAATATGCTTATTAAGAATAGTTATTGAACTATGAAGAGTTTATAATAATAACTATAGAAACAATTATTTTACTATTAATAATTAAAAATATTCACATACTGTTATGTTTAATAACATAATATTTTATTAAAAAATTGAAGAATAGCGTAATTATTAATTTTAATCTATTCTTTTTATAATAAATATGATGAGTGTTAAAAGAACTTTTTTATGGTTTATGTTTAAATTAGACTAACTATAAAAATAATTTAAATTGATTTGGAAATTTGTAAAGTTTGTCAAGAAAAATGCTTTTTTACAAAATTTTAAAACATGAGATTCAAATAAAGGAACTATGAAACTTATTTTCAGGAGAAGTGACATCGGATGGAGTGAGCATTTGACAGATCAAGTACTAGTTGAACAGGTACAAAAAGGAAATAAAAATGCTTTTAATTTACTGGTTGTTAGATATCAGAATAAAATTGTGAGTCTTATTTCTCGTTATGTACCAAAAGGAGATGTCCAAGATGTTTCCCAAGAGGTATTTATTAAAGCTTATCGCGCTATCGGTTCATTTCGTGGTGAAAGTGCATTTTTTACTTGGCTTTACCGTATTTCAATAAATACAGCAAAAAATCATATTATATTTCAATGTCGAAGACCGACATCGAATGATTTTGATATAACTAATATAGAAAAATATGAAGCTTCTAATACATTAAAAGAAATTTCAAACCCTGAGAACTTAATATTATCAGAGGAATTAAAAAAAATAGTTTTTCGAACTATAGAATCACTTCCTGAATATTTACGTTTAGCAATCACACTTAGGGAGTTAGATGGACTGAGTTATGAAGAGATAGCGCTTATTATGGATTGTCCTGTTGGTACAGTTCGATCACGTATTTTTCGGGCAAGAGAGGCTATTGATAATAAAGTACAACCGTTAATACAAAATTAAATCTAATTAATATTTTATTGAAGAATACCTCTCATTCATAGATAAACTTTTATCTTAAATGAATGAAGAGAGATACTTAGATCAAAATTGATCTGTATTACTTACAAGATAATTCATTAAAAAATAGAAGAACTATCCTTTACTATCTTAACTCATAATAGTTTTTAAGTAAACAAAATAAAGCTATCGATCTTTAAATATTATATAAAAGTTATAGAAAGGATGAAAATAATAAGTTAATTTATTCAATTATATCTGATCTAATTACTAAAGTTCTACTATTAATCTTTTATTTAATTTTTAATATTTTATTAATACAAAATTCGTTATTTAAATAAATAAATGAGTCGTATTAGTCTTAGTACATTAATCTTTTCTGTATCTTTTAAATTAATAGCATTCAGAATGTTAGTACATTTTTGCTATAGATAGCAATTAATAAAATATGACTAAATATTATTTAGTATAATAATTATTATAGTTTATGGTTTTCCTATTATTTTCAATCTTTTTAATTAATTATTTACTCATTTATAAACCAATCAGTTAGAATATTGTAATCAACGAATTGATATAATTTTCATAAAAAGATTAAAAATTTCACTGAGGAAAATAATAATAATAATAAAAGATTGGTTATTCTCCCCCCTCTTTATAAAGAAGAGTAACTTAATGATTAATAAATAAGTGAAAAATAATCGTTTATATGAAATAATGGTCG
The DNA here is from genome assembly GCA_046530785.1 of Arsenophonus sp. Classification (GTDB taxonomy): domain Bacteria; phylum Pseudomonadota; class Gammaproteobacteria; order Enterobacterales; family Enterobacteriaceae; genus Arsenophonus. The sequence continues at coordinate 9,443 of JBHEQT010000010.1, read as the reverse complement.
ATCTATTTTACAATATGATTTAATTTTTTATATTTTCTTATGTTGCTCGTTCAATTTTCGAATTTTTTCCTAAAAAAATAAAAAAGAAAACTGAATATTAATTAGAACTTCAAACTTAGTAAGCTTTAATAGTCTATTGATTAAAAACTGCTTTTTGAGATTCCAAAAATCGATTTCTTATTAGTTTAAGAAATGCTTTTATCTTTATCCAATTATTTTGTCTTTTTATAGGACAAGTTTGGTTTGAATTTTTTCTTTTTAAATTTTAATATTATTGTATTTTTAGATGCAGTTTTATCAAAAGTATTAGCATTTTAGAAAAAACGAGTTATTTAAAAAAACCTTATATTAATAAATTATTTTGTAAATAGGGGATTCCCCCCTCCTTATATAAATTAAAAAATAAATATGAATGAAATATATTTAAGTATAAAGTGCTGTTGTTAGTAATAATTTATTTTCAATAACTTATGCATATAAATATTTTTATAAAAAGAATTTTTATTATTAATAACTTTAATTTATTATTCGGTTACATAAAAATGCAATTTCATATAAAATTTTTATAACAACTTTTTATTAGTTTTATCTTTTAAAGTAACAGTTATGGTAAAATTAATTTTTTCAGATCATTTAAAATGAAAATATAACCTTGAACATCGAAAATATAAGAAATTTTTCCATCATTGCTCACATTGATCATGGTAAATCTACTCTATCAGATCGAATTATTCAGATCTGCGGTGGTCTTTCTGATCGTGAAATGGAAGATCAAGTACTAGATACTATGGATTTAGAGAGAGAAAGAGGGATAACAATAAAAGCACAAAGTGTTACTCTTAATTATAATAATAATGGTGAAATTTACCAACTTAATTTTATTGATACACCAGGTCATGTTGATTTTTCTTATGAAGTTTCTCGTTCATTATGTGCTTGTGAGGGTGCATTACTCCTTGTTGATTCCTCTCAAGGTGTAGAAGCGCAAACCCTTGCTAATTGTTATACCGCTATTGAGATGGATTTAGAAGTTTTTCCTGTACTTAATAAAATCGATTTACCGTCAGCAGAACCTGATAGGGTTGCTAAAGAAATTGAAGATGTTGTTGGTATATATGCTCGTGATGCTCTTCATTGTTCGGCAAAAACTGGATTAGGAGTAAAGGAAGTAATTGAACATCTTGTTAAAAAAATCCCACCGCCAGATGGGGATCCTTTTGCTTCTTTACAAGCATTAATTATAGATTCATGGTTTGATAATTATTTGGGAGTTGTTTCTTTGGTGCGTATTAAAAATGGTACTCTCTCTAAAGGAGATAAAATCAAATTAATAAGCTCTACTCAACTTTATAATGTTGATCGTTTAGGTATTTTTACTCCAAAACAAATTGATCGTCAACAACTAAATTGTGGTGAAGTTGGTTGGTTAACTTGTTCTATGAAAAATATTCACGGAGTACCGGTTGGCGATACATTAACTGGAGCTAGTCATCCTGCTAAACAAGCTTTACCTGGCTTTAAAAAAGTAAAACCGCAAGTTTATGCCGGTTTATTTCCTGTTAGTTCTAATGATTATGAAGCATTTCGTGACGCTTTAACTAAATTAAGATTGAATGATGCTTCGTTATTTTATGAACCAGAGAATTCAACTGCATTAGGTTTTGGATTTCGATGTGGTTTCCTTGGTCTACTTCATATGGAGATTATACAAGAACGTTTAGAGCGTGAATATAATTTGAATCTTATTAGAACTGCACCTACAGTTATTTATGAAGTTAAATTAACAACTGGTGAGGTCATCTATGTTGATAATCCTTCTAAGTTATCTAATATTGATAATATTAATGAATTACGTGAACCAATTGCAGAATGCAAAATTTTGATGCCTAAAAAATATATTGGTAATGTCATTACTCTTTGTGTAGAGAAACGAGGTATGCAAACTAATATTATTTATTATTCTAATCAAGTTGCATTAACTTATGAAATTCCTATGAATGAGGTAATTTTAGATTTCTTTGATCGTTTAAAATCTATTTCACGAGGAGAGGCTTCATTAGATTATAGTTTTATTCGTTTTCAAATGGCTGATATGGTAAAAGTAGATATATTAATTAATAGAGAAAAAGTGGATGCATTAACATTAATTACTCATCGTCTAAATGCAACATATCGTGCTCGTTCGTTGATAAACAAAATGAAAAATCTAATTCAGAGACATCAATTTGATATTGTAATTCAGGCTGCAATAGGTACCCGTATTATAGCATGTTCAACGGTAAAACAATTACGTAAAAATGTATTAGCTAAATGTTATGGTGGTGATGTTAGTCGTAAGAAAAAATTACTACAAAAACAAAAAGAAGGTAAAAAACGAATGAAACGAATTGGTAATATTGAACTACCGATAGAAATATTTCTTACTATTCTTCAATTAGGTAAAAATAATCAACCGTTATAAGGAGTTATAATGGCTAATACTTTTTCTTTGATTTTGACGTTGGCGACTCTAATTACAGGAATTATTTGGATTATTAATCGTTTTAAATTAACAGTTTTTCATAAGAAAAAAAATCTGGCACAACAAAAGGTTAATGAGAGAGTTGTAAAGCAGACAAATTTAATCGAAACTATTTATAAACCATCATGGATTGATACTTTTTCATCTATGTTTCCGATATTATTGATTATATTAGTAATACGCTCATTTGTTTATGAGCCGTTTCAAATTCCCTCAGGTTCAATGATGCCAACTTTATTGGTCGGTGATTTTATACTAGTAGAAAAGTTTTCTTATGGATTAAAAGATCCTGTTACACAAACAACATTATTGAAAACAGGAAAACCTAAACGTGGTGATATTGTGGTATTTAAATATCCTAAAGATCCTAGTATTGATTTTGTTAAACGTGTTATTGGTTTACCTGGTGATAAAATCATTTATGATCCTGAACAAAAAAAGTTACGTATATACCCGAATTGTTCAATTTCAAATTGTATTCGAATGTTAGAAATTATTTATCCTTCATTAAAAATGAGTAAATGGGCTTTATTTTTTAATATTGATTCTATGGTAAAAACTCAGAAGGGAAGTTATACAATTCCATTGGATAAACCAGTTCCAAATAACGCATTACGTCAAGCGGAAAGAATCGAAAAATTAGATGATATTTTCCATGAGATCCTCGTGATTCCACAAATATATACTAAGTCATATTATCAACAGCCCGGTTTAGAAGAAAATGAATGGATTGTTCCTCCTAAACATTACTTTATGATGGGAGATAATAGGGATAATAGTGCAGATAGTCGTATGTGGGGTTTTGTTCCAGAAAAAAATTTAGTTGGACGTGCAGTTATTATTTGGTTTAGTCTTGATAAACACGAGGGTGAATGGCCAACTGGGGTTCGTTTAAATCGTATTGGTGAAATCAACTAATCATATTATAAAAATTGATTTATATAACTATCAATATTATAAAATATATCTCGATATTAAAATAATGATTTTCATTAATATTAAAAATTTTGAAAACAAAAGAATTTTATAATTTGATAATAAATAATTGGTAGCACATGAATTTTTCTTTAATTGAATGGTCAGATCGGCAAGAAATTAAACAATTACAGCATAAGATTGGCTATACCTTTAAACAAATTGAATTATTGAAGCAAGCATTAACTCATCGAAGTGCTAGTAATAATCATAATGAAAGATTGGAGTTTTTAGGTGATTCAATTCTTAGTTTTATGATTGCTAATGATCTTTATCATCGGTTTCCTAAAATTGATGAAGGAGATATGAGTCGAATGAGAGCAACATTGGTTAGAGGTAATACATTAGCTGAACTTGCAAGAGAATTTGATTTGGGAGAATGTTTGCATTTAGGACCTGGTGAATTAAAAAGTGGAGGGATTCGTAGAGAATCAATATTAGCAAATACTATTGAAGCTTTAATTAGCAGTATTTTTTTAGATAGTAATATTCAAATTACTAAACAAATTGTTTTAGGTTGGTATAAAAATAGATTAATAGAAATTAGCCCAGGTTATAAACAAAAAGATCCTAAAACACGTTTACAAGAATATTTACAGGGAAGTTCTTTACCTTTACCAAATTATTTACTTGTTCAAGTTCAAGGTGAAGCTCATAATCAAGAATTTACTATTCATTGTCATATTAGTGGAATAAATAAACCTATTAAAGGGATAAGTTCAAATCGTCGTAAGGCAGAACAAGAAGCAGCTAAAACAGCATTAAAAATGCTGGAGATTGAATGAATAAACAAAAAAGCTATTGTGGGTTTGTGGCTATTGTAGGGCGTTCAAATGTAGGTAAATCAACATTAGTGAACAAGTTAATTGGACAAAAGGTCTCTATTACTTCACGTAAACCACAGACAACCCGTCATCGAATCATAGGAATCGTGACAGAAAATAATTATCAAATAATTTATATCGATACACCAGGATTTCATGTAAAAGAAAAACGACCAATAAATCGCTTAATGAATCGAACAGCAAGCAAATCAATTAGCAATGTGCAAATGATTATTTTTGTTATTGAATGTAAACATTGGACTATTGAAGATGAAATGATTATAAATAAATTGCGTCGTTTGTCTTGCCCAATATTATTATTAGTCAATAAGATTGATGATATGATGGATAAAACTAGGTTACTACCCTACATTCATTTTTTGAGTAAGAAAATGAATTTTTTAGATATTATACCTATTAGTGCCAAAAAAGACATCAGTATCACCTTTATTAATAAAATTGTCCAAAAAAATATGCTAGAAGCGGTACATAATTTTCCAAAAGAATATATTACCGATCGTTCTCAATATTTTATGGCTTCTGAAATTATTCGTGAAAAATTAATGCGATTTCTCGGAGATGAACTACCATATTCTTCTACAGTTAAAATTGAGCAATTTCTAGTAAATGAATATGGTATCTATAATATTTATGCAGTGATTTTAGTTGAAAGAGATACTCAAAAAAAAATGGTTATTGGCAATAAAGGCAGTAAAATTAAAAAAATTGGCATAGAAGCTAGGATGGATATGAAAAACTTTTTTTCTACTAAAGTTCATCTTAAGCTTTGGGTGAAAGTTCAACCAGGATGGACAAATGATGAATATGTATTGCGTAACTTAGGTTATATAGATCACCTTCACTAAGGTGTTTTCCGTAGACGGATTTCGGTTAAAAGATGTATTATATTTTTATATTCAGAGCTATAGTAAATAATTTTATTATTAAATATTTTCACAGAAGTAAAATAGTATGTATAATTATTAATTAATAAGATTTTATAGATGTCTATCTAAATTTTAAAAGACTTTTTAAAATTCATTTATTTCATTATTAGTTTGATGAAAAATCTATTCTTCATCCCCTCACTATTTTTCGATACATTTCTGTTTTTAGAATATTTTTTAATTTTAATAAATTGATTTTACAAGTTTTAGTTAAAATATCTTATATAATTATAAATTATACAATATATCTCTGTTTACAAAAATATTGTTCTAGAGGGGAATATTTATTCTCGAAATATCATTATTCTGTTTTAAATTATTATTGTTATCTCATTTAGCTTATGGTATTTATTTTTTATAGTATTCTGGTAATGATGAAAGAATAAATAATATCCATTTTCTACTACTGGGAAGAAAAAATTCTATTACCAATTTAGTTGTTGATGACTTTAATTTTATCAAAAAATAGATTAGAAAATTTTTCGTTTTTAATTTTTTCATATTGATCTTTTTATGAAAAATGAAGAATTTTACGATTATTTACTAAAGTTTTATGTTAGAAAAGATAAAAGTAACAAATATTTTACCAACTCATATTACTTAAAACAAGTTAAAGCTTGATTATTGATATTATTTATATAATTAAAATATATCGATAAATAAAATTGAAAAATTATCTAATATGGAGATAATAGGAGTTAAAATATGGAAGAAGTATTATTAGGTGTTAATATTGATCATATTGCGACATTGCGTAATGCACGAGGAACACAATATCCAGATCCGGTACAAGCTGCATTTCTTGCAGAACAAGCTGGTGCGGATGGAATCACTGTCCATTTACGTGAAGATCGTCGTCATATTACTGATCGTGATGTTAAGTTGCTCAGCCAAACTCTACAAACTCGTATGAATCTGGAGATAGCTATAACAGATGAAATGATCGACTTTGCTTGCAAGATTAAGCCTCAATTTTGCTGTCTTGTTCCAGAAAGACGTGAAGAAATTACGACTGAAGGTGGGCTTGATGTTGTTGGGAAGTCATCACTAATCTCGATGGCTGTAAAAAAATTAACCGAAGCAGGTATTACTGTTTCTTTATTCGTTGATCCTGAAATTAATCAAATTGATGAAGCAGTAAAAATTGGTGCGTATTTCATTGAGATCCACACGGGTGCCTATGCTTCCGCTAAGATATCGTTAGAAAAGATAAAAGAGTTTGACCGTATTAAAAAAGCAATAAGTTATGCCTCTATGAAAAATCTTAAGGTAAATGCGGGTCATGGGCTAACTTACCATAATGTTCAGTGTATTGCGAAGTTATCAGATATATATGAACTTAATATTGGTCATTCCATTATTGGACGAGCGATTTTTAGAGGTATGGCGACTGCAGTAAATGATATGAAGAAAATTCTTCGTGAGGCTCGTTGTTAATGGCTATTATTGGTTTGGGTACTGATCTTGTTGAAATTGTACGTATTAGAAATATTATCGAACACTTAGAGGTGGATTTAGCAAAGCGTATACTATCCATTCAAGAATGGAGAGAATATCAAAATCATTCTCAGCCTATCTGTTTTTTGGCTAAACGATTTGCTGTTAAAGAAGCAAGTGTAAAAGCTTTAGGAACTGGGATTAGAAACGGGTTAGCGTTTAATCAGTTTGAAGTTTTTAATGATAAGTTAGGTAAGCCAATACTTAATTTGTTAGGAAAAGCAAAAATATTTGCTGATTCATTAGGTGTAAACCATATTCATGTATCATTATCTGATGAGAAAAATTATGCTTGTGCTACAGTGATTATGGAAAGTTAATTTTCCTTGGGAGGAAATAATAAAATAAATTTACCCCATAATTGATCTTCTGTTTCTAAATTAACAGGATCTTTGATAATAGTATTACTAATTGGACAAACAGATTGACAGGTTGGTTTATCATAATGGCCGATACATTCAGTGCAAAGATTGGGATCAATTTTATAAAATTCTTCTCCCATTGAAATTGCTCCATTAGGACATTCTGGTTCACACATATCACAGTTAATACACTTATTAATAATTAATAATGACATTTTTTTTATTTATAAAATTTTAAATTATTATAAGTTAATAGAGATTGAATCTATTATTTATCTTTTAATCGAAAATTAATATATCTGATTTATATTATCAATAATAAATTATCAATTTAATATTAATATTATTTTTTTAAATATTAATATATTGCGACGAATTCATCACTACAGTAATAATTTTGTATTCTCAATTGGTTTTATCACTGAAAATAATATCCACTTTAATTAGTGATATATATTACTTGAAATTACATGATAGAAATCCAGTATTTAATATAATAGTAAAATACTAGACTACTCCGAAAATAAATTAGAAATTAATTTCAGTTTTATAAGAATTATATAAAATCTATATAATTCATTAGAATTATAAAATTAATAAAGAAAGAAAGTATATTTATAAATTATAAAAATATACTAATTAATATTTTTAATCTTTAAATTATTCTCTTTCTTCATTTTGAAGAAAGAGAATAATAATCAGAAAAATAATTCAATATCCATTTCTATAATTATACTTTTTAAAAAAAATTAATAAATTGTTGATAATAGTTTCTTAGTTTTTATATTTTTTATGAAAAATTCTTCGATTTTTGTTACCAAAAAATTTTTCTTCATTTTTTCAGAAAATATAATATTTATACTTTTTACTCTGACTACCACACTCTTTCAATTTTTTAAGGATTTATCTAAGAATCTTATTTATTTCTTTTAAATTAATATTATTTGATTTTATCATTATGCAGACGAAATTATGATAATAATTAATTTGTTTTTTTTGAATTATAGCTTTTATCTTTATTTCTATTACTATTAAATGATCTTTAGAGAAAGCATCGTGGCTTTCCCGTATAATTTTCTGTTTATAATATAGAATACTTCCTATTTTTTAATTAAATCAGTTAAATTTAAATCCTTTATTCTTCATAATACTATATCGGAGAATTTTATCTTTTTAATCCTAAAGGTTAAGTTTTTTCATTTCTATTATGAAGAAGATGTGGAGTTAATTAACGCTTTTATTTTTCTTTACTGAGTAATAATGGGAGGATGATACTTTATAAAATTCATATTAGATATAGTTTACTATAATAGTTTTTTATAAGTGGAAAAATGTATAAAATCCCCCTATTTTCTACTTAAAGATTAATTTTAATTCAACAAAACCTTTCTTTTTTTATAATACCTATATTCTGAAATCATCACAATAATTTTAACATATTTTGTGATTAACTCTTCAAATATTTTCGAAAAGATTATATGTTTGTGATGATTATATCATTTCTTAATCAGTGAGTTAATAAGGAAGGAGACTAATTACTAGTTGTTTAATTTCTTGTTAATTTTTTAAGAAAAAATTAAGTTATTTATAAAATAAAGAAGATAGATACCACCTTGATATAAGTGAGAATACAAAATTTTATTAATAGAATTTTATATTTAACATTAATATTAAGAAGTATAATTCATCGTATACATACCTCTTTATCTTCAATTATAGAGTATAGATTGAATAATTCATTTATATAAATATACTTAATCAGAAAAGTCATCCTAGAAAAAAAATAACTAATAATAGAATTTATTGATATAAAAGAAATAAAAAAATACTATTTTTCCACTTAACTGTTTTACATAAAATTAGATCAACTAATATTATAAATATAACGCTTGCAAAATGCAGTATATTGCATCTATTACCGTAAAAAGATACTAAAGAAGAAAGTAAATAAAAATTTTCTATTCTATCTGATTATAATTTATAAGAGAGAAATTAGCATTCTAGATAAATTTTAGTCAATTTATATTCAAAAGCTCTATAACTTTCCCAAAGATCTTATTTTTATTATATCTCTAATATAATATCTTTCTGGTATGAAAAAAGATAGAGATTAAACTTGAATTCTTCTCATTTTCTCTACATTTAACACAGGATAAAATTAAATTAATATTTCTCATATTCATCTTTCCATTGTTTTTGAAGATTACGTAAGAGAACAAGTAATCAGTAGAGAACTTTATTTTTTAATAAAAATCGATTGAGTAATATGATGTTTTTAAGTTATGTAATTACTTTATTAATAAGAATATAAAAATAT
>JBHEQT010000009.1:0-81203 GCA_046530785.1 Arsenophonus sp. | reverse complement strand
GTTTACTTTTTCGTGCATCATTTCGTTTTTTAATTAATAACTCAATTTTTTCTATTTCATTTCTGTGAGAACATTTTACTTTACTTTGTAAGAATTGTTCAGGATTTTGAGTTAATAATCCAAATATATTTGCTAATTGTCGTAATTGCATTGCTAGATTGTTTGCCATTTCCATATCATTGTTTTTCAATATATTAATTTTTGTTACTAAATCAAATAGAACTGAATAAGCCTTAGGCGTATTAAAATCATCGTTCATTGCTTCCATAAAACGAAACTTAAATATTTCATTTTTAGAAGATTTAATATTATTAGTATTAGTATCTCGTAAAGCGATATAAAGACGCTCAACTGCTGTACGTGCTTTCTTTAAATTTTCTTCGGTATAATTTAATTGCTTACGATAAAGGCATGATAATAAGAAATAACGTACCGTTTCGGAATCATAATTCGTCAATACATCACGAATTGTAAAGAAATTATTTAATGATTTTGACATTTTTTCCTGATTAATCAAAACCATTCCAGTATGTATCCAATAGTTTACATATGGTTGATTATATATACAGGTTGATTGAGCTATTTCATTTTCATGATGAGGAAATATCAAATCTATTCCTCCACCATGGATATCAAAATGCTCGCCAAATTGTTTACTATTCATTGCGGAACATTCAATATGCCAACCTGGTCTCCCCTCTCCCCAAGGAGAAAACCAACTTGGCTCATTAAGTTTAGATATTTTCCATAATACAAAATCTAATGGATTAAGTTTTCCATCAGTAATTTTAACGAGGATTCTAGATTGTAATTGCTCTAGATTTTTCCGGGATAATGATCCATAATGAGGATCACTATTAATAGAGAACATAACATCACCATTATCTGCAATATAAGCATGTCCACGTTTAATTAGTCTCTTAATTAAATCAATAATTTCTTTAATATGGTAAGTTGCTCTTGGTTCAAAATCAGGACGCAAAATATTTAAAGCATCAAAATCCTTATACATTTCAATCAACATTCTTGATGTTAAAGTGTCATAAGTTTCACAATTTTTAGCTGCTCGTTTGATGATCTTATCATCCACGTCAGTAATATTGCGCACATAAGTCAAATCATAGCCAAGATAACGCAAATAACGGGTAATCATATCAAAAACAACAAAAGTTCTAGCATGACCAATATGACATAAATCATAAATAGTAACACCACAAACATACATTCCAATTTTTCCTGGAGTAATAGATTTAAATTCTTCTTTTTTACGACTTAATGTATTATAAATTTTTAACATTGAAATTTTTCCATTATCAATGATTTTTCGGTAAATGTATTACTTTAGTTAAAATTAAAAAAGATTCATTGTTATCTATAAAGCTTTGCTAATAAATTTTACTACTATCTTCTAAATTAGATAACATCATATAAGATTACAAAATTATTCAATTTTTCACAATTGCTGACATAATCAAAATTATATGATATAAGATAATTAAGTTGCTTTAAACTGACCATTTTACTTTTTATTTTTACATTATAGATCACAGTCTATAAGAATCGTGATTCTGATAAATTATTTAAAATGATTTTAAATAATTTTCTTAGAAAAACCTTTATGAAAATTAACAATAAAGGTGAAATATTTACCTCTATTATTTTGATAAATTTTAGAGTAACTTTATTTTCATCCTTTCGTTATTAATAGATTTATAATTCAATGTTATAATTTTAATTACAGAATGAAAATAACTAAAGGATTCTAATAAAAATAAAGAGAATAACTGATTAAAAATAAACATTACACTCTCTCTATATTATTAGAAAATAATGATCCGAATTCAATAGTAGGATGATTTTTATTACTATTTCCAATAGTAAGTTTCTAGATTTAACTTAAAAGCAGAAAATATTTATGGTTACTATATTTTTTGAAAAATTTAAAGGAATGAATATTATTGTAATCCTAAAAGAGCTAAAATTGACTATAGCGCCTTTTATCAAAATTTCAAAATTGAAATATACTATTAAAAATTTAATGGTTAATAAATAATTACAAAATATGGGAAGTTTATTTATTTCTGACTTGCATTTAAATGAAAAAAAACCTTTTATCACTTCCTGTTTTTTACATTTTTTACGAAAACAAGCAACTCAAGCTGAAGAATTATACATTTTAGGTGATTTTTTTGATTATTGGATTGGTGATGACGATCATAACATACTATATGAAGGTATAGGCAAAGAACTTAAAAAACTACAAAATAAAGGTATTCCTTGCCATTTTATTCATGGTAATCATGATTTTTTACTGAGTAAAAACTTTGCTAAAAAAAGCGGAATAACCTTATTACCACCAGAGAAAGTATTAACACTACATGGACGTAATATTCTTATATTACATGGTGATACACTTTGTATTGATGATATTTCCTATCAACGTTATCGAAAAAGAGTATATAACCGTTGGTTTCAACATTTATTTTTATCGCTTCCATTATCTACCCGATACCGTATTGCTGAAAAAATACGTAAAAAAAGCCAATCTTCCATTCAGATTAAGCCAGAGTATATTAGAGATGTTAATCAACAAATAGTAATTGAAAAATTTCAAAAATATCAAGTTGATTGGATGATCCATGGCCATACGCATCGACCTAATATCCATAAAATTAATATTAATGGTAAAATATTACATCGAGCAGTACTTGGTGCTTGGTATCAAAATGGATCAGTAATAAAAATAACACCTAAAACAATTGAACTACTTTATTTTCCTTTTTATTAATATTTTCCATATTATCTTAATTTTGAGATTAATGTTTAAAAAAATACTTTTTTCTTATTTATTATCTATGATATTATTTCAAGTATTTTACTATAAAAAATAACTTAAACTAAGGAATAAGAAATTAATGATCTCTCAGTTTAACGAACAAAAATCAGAATATTCTAACCCAAAAATCGCAATAATAATGGGTTCTAAAAGCGACTGGATTACGATGAAATATGCCGCAGATATGCTTTCTGAACTAAAAATACCTTATCATCTAGAAATTATTTCTGCTCATCGTACTCCAAATAAGCTTTTTATCTTCTCTGAAGAAGCAAAAGAGAAAGGATTTCAGATTATTATTGCTGGTTCAGGTGGAGCAGCTCATTTACCAGGTATGATAGCGTCTAAAACATTAGTTTCTGTTTTTGGTGTTCCTATTGTAACAGAGACTCTTAATGGGATTGATAGTCTATATTCTATCCTTCAAATGCCAAAAGGTATTCCTGTGGCTACCTTTTCAATTGGAAAAATAGGAGCAGCGAATGCGGCATTGTTTGCAATTCAATTTCTTGCTAACACAGATAGTGATGTTTATAAGCGTTTATCAAACTGGCGTTTAAAACAAACTAATGATGTTTTAAATAATCCCGATCCAAGAGAAATAGAATGAAACCAATTTATGTCATTGGTAATGGACAGTTGGGTCGTATGTTACGTCAAGCAGGAGAGCTATTAGGACTTAACGTTTATCTTATTGGATTTAATGATAAATTAGATTTTATTCCCTATGAAGATAGTATCATAACAGCCGAAATTGAAAAATGGCCAGAAACTTCAATTACCTCTGAATTAGGTCGTCACCCTAGCTTTATTAATCGTGATATTTTTCCGAAAATTGTCGATCGCTTACTACAAAAAAAATTATTAAATTCTTTATTACTAGAAACTTCTTCTTGGAAAGTCCTTACCCATCAAAAACAATGGCCAGAACTATTTAGAGAGTTAGGAGATTTTGTTATTGTTAAATATAGAACTGGTGGTTATGACGGAAAAGGACAATGGCGTATCACGCCTGATAACCTATCAACATTACCAGATGAAATTTATGGTCAGGCAATTGTTGAAAGAGTCATTCCATTCTCAGAAGAAGTTTCACTTATCGGTGCACGTAATATACATGACCAATGTGTCTTTTACCCGTTAACATATAATTTACATCAAAACTGCGTTTTACGAGCAAGTATTGTTTTTCCTGAAATAGATAAAAATCTACAAATCCAGGCAGAATTAATGCTATCTACTATTATGAGAAATTTAAATTATATTGGTATAATGACAATGGAATGTTTTATTGTGCATAATAAATTAATAATTAACGAATTAGCACCACGTGTTCATAATAGCGGTCATTGGACGCAAAACGGCGCTTCTATCAGTCAGTTCGAATTACATCTTCAAGCTATTTCAAATCTACCAATTTCTACTCCTAATATAGAAAGTATAACAATTTTAATTAATTTGATAGGTATAGGATTAAATCCTAGATGGTTGTCACTACCTTTAGTTCATCTTCACTGGTATGAAAAAAAAGTTCGTCCTTCTCGTAAAGTAGGTCATTTAAATTTATCTAGTGATAATTGGAAAGATATAAATAACTCACTAACTACAATACAAACCTTACTTCCTAATGAATATAAGGATAGTATTATATGGTTAAAAACAAAATTAATGTTCTTAAAAGAGCATACTTAGTAAAAATAAATTTTATCCTACGATATATTAGTACATTATAAATCGTATTATTTCATACAACACTTACCGATTGAAAAAGGATAGTTATACAACAGTATATAATTTATTCTTATTTGTCAAAAATCTATTTTGTTATACTTATTTTACTGAGTTTATACTTTAAATAATTTTTTTTTATTTTATTTTTTATTTTTTAATGTTTCTCTATTACGTATAGAATTTATATTGTTTAACGACAATTAATTACTTGTGTTATTTTTTAATTATTTAAAAAAACTATTTTATTTTATTACTTTTAATCAGATAAGATTAGATAATATTGACTAAATTAATAAAATAACTTTTAAACATCCAATAACTTTTCCTTTTTTAATTAATTATCTTAAGGTAATTAATTTTATTTAACTAGAAAATATTATTAAACCTATTGAATAAAACAGTCCTAAATATAGGAATCTTTCACTTGAAATTAAAATATTAAATTAAAATCTAGAGGTTTCTATTACTGGGATTATAGTATAAAAGTAAAACTCAAAATGCTAAGAGTCCTTTCCGTTGCAATAAGGATGGAGCATTCTAAATAAAAAATTTTGGTATCGTCGGGAAATTCAGAATGAGTAGTTTTCTATAATTAGAGATATAAACTACCAAGTTATATTAGAAAATAGAAAAATAATAAATTTTTAATTTTTAAATATAAGAAATCTAATAAATATTGTTATTAATCATATTAATATAATATTTATAATATTAATATAAATACAATTACTTATTAATAATCAGATTATTGCAACATTTTTCTCAAAGAGATATAAAAAAATTTATTCAGTATTTTCGTAATAATATAAAATAATTAGATTAATTTATTTAAACTTGTAACATCTTAAAAAACTGGATAAATTAAATATCAATAATTAACTTAATAAAAATAAAAAATTATGAACTCAAAATAATTGTCAATAAAATTTGACATCAAAAAATTGTTAATCAAAGAGCCATCTATTCGTCAATTTTTTGTTAAAAATATCTTCAGTATATTAATTTTATCTTTTTTATGATTTTGGGATAATTTGAAACAATATGAAGTTAATTAAAAAATAATTTGATTGGACATTCTTATTATTTTTAATCACTTTAAATATTATGATATTTAAAGATTGTAATTTTCATGACAAATTAGAAAATTTTTAAAGATAATATTTTATAAATAGATTTTTTTTTGAAAATATGCTAATTAAGCTATATTCAAGTAGCATTACTTTTATAACAAGTAAATTTACTTTTCTAGTTTTTCATTATAGTATGAAAATAATTTAATGATTATAATATTTAATTAATCTTTTCTTATCCATTAAGATAAAAAGCTCTTATTGACTCTTCTTGAATTCATCAATTCAATTAGTTGATCTCACGTCCACCCCTACTTACATTAATACTAATTATCAATAAAAATTAAAATATAGTCTTATCCAATATTTGTAAAATTGAATAAGTATGGAATTACTTAATTAAGTAATTCCAGATAAAGCTTCTTTTCCTTTACTCGGATATTATTAATGATAGAATTTTTTTTGGAGAAAATAAATCTATATTAGGATGGATTAATCTAATATAAACATTTATTAAAACATATATATTAGGTACTCTTATATAAAATTTTATAGTATTTTAAAAATTTTTATGCAGTTTGGTCAAATATTATGTTTTAATTTGTATTATTAAAATTACCTGATATTTCATTATTCAATCAGTATACAAATCAATTGTATAAGTAATTTTATTAGTAATGTACACTTCATAATCATATATCTACGTATCTATTTTTCTATTTATGAAAATCCATAATCTCTATAATTAAAGATCTTTTATTTCCTCGGAATACTATTGGTGTTCAAACAAAAATATCGAATTTTTACGAAATAATTCAGAAATATAATCATTTTTTATTTTGATAAGAACTGATAATTGATAATAGGTAACTTACAATATAAAAATATTTATAATTTTTATTAATTTAAAAATTAATATTTAGTAATCATTGTTAGTTCATTTCAAAATAACAATAAAAGCAATTCATTAGTGAATTCAATTTCATAAATATTTATAAATTATCGTTACTATAAGAAATTTATTTAGTAATATAATCGGAATTTAGGATGTTAAAAATAAAAATTAATTAATAATATAAATTATTCTAAATATTCATAATTCCTAATATCAAAATAGTTTTTTATCAACCAAAAATCAATCATTTAATCGATAAAGTGGAAAATCAATGAATTTCACTTTCTTATTTTTATAAATAATAATTATTAGAAATTATCTAATATTATTTACTAAGATAGTCTTCTATAAGAAACCACAATTATAACTCTAGGATATACTTATATAAAAATATCAATTAATCATTTAAATCAACTCTTCATGTAATGCTTCAATAATAATAAATTTTATTTTCAAAAAAAAATTGAAATCGAAAAACTAATTTCTAGTATATTGTTTGATACAAAATAAGAATCTGTCATATCTGTATAACTAAATTATAAAATTAGAATGATTGGTAATGATTCTATTAATGATATTCTTCTTTAGATCTTGTAATGATAACAGCATAATTGCTAGTATATAAATTATTATAATTATAACAATTTATATACTTTATAATTAATTATAAAGTTCATCAGTGTTGATGAATGGTTTACAAATTTTTAAAGAACCTCTAAGTAATATAAAAATTCTATCTAAATCATTTATTTAAATACTCTATGTATACAAATTATAACATAATCTATTTTATTTATTAAAAAATCTTATATCTAATCCTTTTTATTTCTAGTATCAATATATGGAATATTTATCATATATTTTAGTTATAAATATAAATCGTTTATTTTAATTTAAATTTAATTAATAATGTATTATACACTAGTTTAACAGAATGCTAACTTAAAACTTAATCATTATTTTATAAAAATAGAAAATTTTTTAATAGATAATTAAAGTAATTAATCTATATTAAAATTGATAAAATTTTTCAGTTAAAAATGGATTAAGAATTTAGAGATTATAGTATTTATACTAAAATTTCTAAATGAATAAATAAAATAAAGATTTTCTTAAAAACATAATTTCACTAGAAAACAGTTGAGTAATGTGAATTTTCCTTCCTAAAAACTTTTAATTTTAATATAAGTAATCGCAAAACTTGCGATTACTTCCTTAATAATAAAATTATTCGGAAAAATTATTAACTAAAAAGATCTTCTCTTAGATTGAACTAATAAATTAATTTATTTAATGATTAAACTAATTTATTGAAAATATTCCAAACATATATTGGCGGATATGGGGAATCCTTTTTATTATAAATATTTTTGAGTTTATGTATAAGATTTAAATATAATTTAATTTAAAATTATCAAAAATTTTTATTTATTTTATCTATCAAGAATTGATATAGAAATATAACTTATTATAGTGTAAAAATAATATCTTTTCTTAATATATCGTGATTCTTATCCAAATATATTAATAATTTTGGCTTATCTTATTATTTAAATAATAAGATAGATAATTTAATCTTATTTTTTATTTAAAATATTTCTAATTAAAATAATTATACATAAATTAAATGGAATTAGTATAGAATTATAAAAATTTTTGTATGACTTCTCCATCCCCTCTATTAAGTTAATAAAAAAGAAAGTATATGATAAATACTTATAAATATAATTCTTCATCTATGTTCTGGTCTTTCAAGAAAGGAACAATGTGAGAATTATAATTTAATATTAGAAGGTATAATAGATTTTAGATGGTTAAAAAAAATATCTTGCTAGTTTCCATTACACGATATTATCTAATTTTATCTAAATAATGTTGTCAATAACATTAAATAAAATAAGAAAATGTCCAATTTTCAAATTACCTAAACAATGAGTTATTTATTATGTAGAAAAGTAAATTAGAATACAATAAATTCAAAAAATGTTAATGAACAAACCAAAATAGTTTTTAACTATTCCTATTTCAGATAAAAATGAATAATATTGAACTTAATAATAACGAAATTATTGAATATGATAAATTCAATTTTTTAAAGTAAAATAATAATATATACGACATAAGCAAATATTATTTTTTAATGTTGTATTTTTAAAAAAATTCTTAATTTAATAGATAATCAGATGTACACGAATTATAAATTCACATAATTTGAATGATGATTAATTTTCCAGTAATATAGCTAGTATCAAAATACTAAAATTTAAACATTACTCAATATCTAATAATATTTTAGATCTAATAGTTTAACTTTATTATTTTTATACCTGTAAAAATTTTTTATTTATATATTAATTAATTATATAAATAAAAATAATATTTCCTTAAGGTATCATGATATTCAAAAAATATTTTTAAAAAATTAAAATTTTCTGATGATAAAAATCAAACATGTCCCTCTAGACACTGAATAGTAAAAATAAAAATTAAATATTTATCAATAATTAATCTTACCTTTAGTCAAGAAATTACAAGATTATATCGATATTGTTAAATAATAATAAACTCTGTATTTATACGTTCTATTTTCGATATCAAGATGAATCTTGCTAAAAGTAAATTAATTCCTATTATATCAATATTAAATAAAATTTCTAATATAGAGTTTTCTCTAAAAGGACTATTTTTAATCTTTTTAATTTTAATTGAATAAATCAATTCTATTCTAAATAAATTTAGTATTTAAAATTTGAAATTATTCCTTTATACAATATACTTGTACCAATTGTAACCTTGTAGAATCCAATTTCTATTTTAGAAATCTGGTGTATCTATTTAATATATTGAATATATAATTTAGTTTTTTTAATTTATCTTATTAATAAATAAATAAAATCAATCTTGAAAATAATCTTTTTAAAGTACAAATACCTTGTTGATAAGTTGTATTATTTTTAATTTTATCAAGAAAATTATAACTATATTTTTTATTCTTATGATATTACATATGAATTTATTGTTATAATAATATTTCTCTATTTATTATCACAATAAATAAATTTACTATCTTTTTTATTAGAAGAGAGAAATATTCTCTATTGAAAATATCCCTGAATAAAATTAATTATAACTATATCATCAATGATTAAACCAATAAAAATAAATTTAATTGTCCTTGTTATTTGAATTAGAACAGTTATTTAAATAATTTCTAAATTGTTATTGGTTTAATAAACAATTGGTTTGATAATAACTTTTCTATTTATTTTATTCCTAGCATCTTTATAGATTTGATAAATCTATAAATTATTAATTATCATCTTCTGATTTTACAACAAATTATGTTTATACTTTTTATATTTAATTAGTAATTTTAAAACTGAAATTCAGGAAAATTGGAATTTATTTTCTAAATATAAAATAATTTCCTATTATTTTATAATTTGAACGTGAACTTCTGTAAATAATATATTTTATTAATAAAATATATTATTTACTTTGATCATAATCAATATATGTAATATTATTACAAGATTTATTTTATCTTTTTGCAAAGTTTTTAAAAATTAAGTTAAATATGAAACATAATAATTTTCTTTTATTAAAATTTTAAATTAAATAAAAATTATTTATTTTAATTTAGTAAAATTTACTACTCTATAATTATTTCAATAAATTGATTCTATTTATATAAATAATAAAGTATTATTTATATAAATATTATGAATATTTATAAATTATTATACAAATAAAATATTTTATAAATAAAAAAATAATTCCTTTATTTAATTATATTATCTCTATTAATTTTATTAAAATGATAAAATCATACTCATTTAAAAAATTAATAAATTTTATGTTTAACTATTAATACTAACAGTAGTAAATATTATTTTTAATTCATTAAATAATCACTAAAATCTTAATAATTATCTTCAATAATAATTAAGAATGATAAATAAAATTTAATATATTGTTAATAACCTATTGTTGTTAATAACAATAATATAAAATAACAGTTTTTATTATAATTACTATTATAATATTAATTATGAATATGATATTTTATTATTAATTATATTTTCATTATATAGATGAATATAATAGCGCTTTTATTTTAAATAAATATAGTAAATTATATTATATTTAATAATCTTTATTAAAGAATTTAAAGAATTATTAATAATGAATTATTAAATAAATAAACTCTAAATATTAGTTCATATAATATAGACTATATAGAAAATATAATAAAAGATAAAATCTTAAATTTATTTTTAGTTATTTCATTATTTTTAAAATTTATTTAAAAATAAAACTTTAGAAAAAGTATAATTAACAATATTAAAATTTAATATTTAATCTAAATATCTTAAGATATCATATTTTTATCTTTACTTTTTAGTTAAACTGATTTTTAATTAGTATCAGTTTTTTAACTTAACAACAATAATATAAAGATATCACTATTATTGATAATCTTTTTATTGCAATAATTTTCTTTTAATATTATCCTTAATTAATAATAAATTAAATTAAAACTAATTAAAATATTCACTTACTATTTTTCTTTAATTTAACTAAAGTGAGATATCCAGTTAATTGACTAATTGATCTCTTATAAATAATTTATAGTTATTCAAGTTTTATTATTCCATTTTTAATAATAGAGATATCTGTTAATTTAATTTTTTAAGATAAAAGAAAATAAAAAAATATTTACTACTGACTAATAAAAATATTTATATGAATTATTTTCCCTATCTTTGTATAGTAATTATATGATTAGTTAAATTATATTTTAACAATATATTAAAGTTTTCCATCCATATAAATTTTTAATATCTAAATTAGAAACAAGATAGGTAAAGTTATAACGTTTAATCACTTTAAATGAAGATTATTACCTTCAATATCAACCA
Organism: Arsenophonus sp.; assembly: GCA_046530785.1. Lineage (GTDB taxonomy): Bacteria > Pseudomonadota > Gammaproteobacteria > Enterobacterales > Enterobacteriaceae > Arsenophonus. Next base: position 69,749 of record JBHEQT010000009.1, on the reverse strand, counting down.
GAGTTTTATTTAATCCTAACAATATAAGAATTCAATCATTTTTGATATTAATGAACTCTCTTTAACTCTTGATAAAAATAGTTCACGAAAAGAAATTATGATCTATCTTTATCTCAAAAATACTTGAATAAATAATTTCATTAATTTAGGATTTAATTTATTAAAATTTCTTTATATATATTTATATATAAAGAATATATAAGATATAATAAATCATTTAATAAAATTAATATTTGTTGAATAAAAAATAATTTTTCTTAAAATTTTAACTTTTTTATTTCTTTAAATATATACAAAAGTAAGAATACTAATAAATTAGTTAAACCGAATAAATATGAATTTGTAATAGTATTACAATAATTTAAACATAAGATTACTATTTGATTAATTTAAAATTAAATTTATTTAATAATATAAATTAATCAAAGATATTAAATAATATCTTTGATTAATTTAGTCATTAACATTATATGATTATGTGAGGCATTAAGTGCAGGTATATAATAATATTTTTTCCCACCAGCGTTAAAGAATATTTTTTTATTTTGTATAGAAATTTCTTCTAATGTTTCTAAACAGTCTGCTGAAAAACCAGGACATAAAAGATGAACATGTTTTATTCCACTCTTTGCTAAGTTTTTTAAGGTAATATCTGTATAAGGGGTAAGCCAAGGTTCACGACCAAAGCGTGACTGATAAGTTATATTGATTTTATCAGAAGGGAAATTAATTAACTTACTGAGTAAACGGGTTGTTAGTACGCATTGCTGCTGATAAATATCACCTTTTTCTATATAACGTTTAGGAAGACCATGATAAGAAACTAATAATCTATCAGGTTTACCGTATCTTTTAAAAGTTAATTCAACTGATTTTTTTAATGCATTAATATAATAAGGATGATCAGCATAACTACGAATAAAGCGAAGTCCTGGTATTGTGCGATATTTTTTTAATATTCGACTGATAGAATGAAAAACTGCAGCAGTAGTTGAATAAGAATATTGAGGATAAAGAGGTAATACAATAATGTTTTCAACATTTTGAATTAATAGTCTATCAATTGCTTTTTCAAGAGAAGGAGATCCATAATTCATTCCTAATTCTACAGGAATAGATGTTAATTCTTTTGCTAGTGCAGCCTTCTGTTGCATGCTATAAGATAACAATGGAGAACCAGATTCTGTCCAAATTGAACGATATAGTTTAGCAATTTTTATTGAATGTAATGGTAATATTACTAAATGTAATAGTGGTTTCCAAATCATTCTCGAAATATCAATAACTCTTATGTCACTAAGAAATTCTGCTAAAAATCGTTTTACCGATTTTTGTGTTGGTGCATCAGGTGTTCCTAAATTAACTAATAAAACACTATATTTCTTAATATCCATTAAGAATGAATCCATTTATTTATCAATAAATATTTATAAACTTATAATAAACTTATAAATATTTTTATTAGTACTAAGTTAGCTATAAATAAGTATATAAATTAGATATCTATTTTATTAATTAATAATTAACCTAAAATTCTAACTAATTCTTTACTAACTTCACTAACTTTACGAGTACCATCTAATTTAAAGTACTCAACATGAGAATTAGATGTTTCTCCTTTATGATAATAAGAAATTAAAGGTTTAGTAAGCTGATGATACTCGACTAATCGATTTCGGACAGTTTCTTCTTTATCATCTTTTCGAATACTTAATTTTTCACAGGTAATATCGTCTCTATTTGGTATTTTTGGTGGATCAAATTTAATGTGATAAACACGACCAGAAGCTGCATGAACTCGACGACCAACAATACGTTCAATACTAATTTTATCAGGTATATCAAGTTCCAATATATAATCCAGAAAGATACCAGAATTTTTCATCGCCTTTGCTTGTGAAATAGTGCGAGGAAATCCATCTAGTAAAAATCCGTTTTGGCAATCATCCTGTGCAATACGATCTTTAACTAAGGAAATAACTAATTCATCAATAACAAGATTACCAGTATCCATTAATTTTTTCGTTTTTAAACCAAAATCTGTATTTGATTTTACTGTAGAACGTAACATATCACCTGTAGAAATTTGTGGAATACCATATTTTTTCATGATAAATTGTGCTTGAGTCCCCTTACCTGATCCTGGCGCACCAAACAAAACAATACGCATGCATAAACCTCTTACTATTTAATTTTTATAATTTTAAAAAAAATTTGTTCATCATTTAAGAATATTTATTTAAAAATAAATATCCATTAAATAAAAAATTCTTATAAAATACAGGTATACTTTATAATATATTAAAAAGTAATTTTATAAAAAATTGATTAACTAAATTAATTTAAATTCAAAAATAATTTATTAATACGACGAATAAATTGATTAGGATCTTCCAGTGTACCTTGTTCAACAAACAACGCCTGATCTAATAATACTTCTATCCATTCAGAAAATAAGGTATCATCTTCTAGTTCTTTTGCTTTTTTGATTAATGGATGTTCAGGATTAATTTCAAAATTATATTTTACTTTTGTTACTGATTGCCCCACTACAGCATAAAGTTTTGCCATTTGAGTACTCATATCATTAATATCTGTCGTTACAATTGTCGGTGTATCTGTTAAACGATGTGTTAACTTTACTTCCTTCACCCTTTCACCTAATATTTTTTTTACTCGATCAACAAAAATATCTAGTTTTTTATTTATATTTTCTTGTTTTTTATTATCTTTATCAGCAAGTTTTTCTAGTAAATCATCTGTCTTACTAACAGATTGAAAAGATTTCCCTTCAAATTTTGGTAAATAATTCATCATCCATTCATCAATCCGATCAGATAATAATAAAACTTCAATTCCTTTTTTACGGAATAGCTCTAAATGTGGACTATTTTTTGCAGCAGTATAACTATCTGCAGTAATGTAATAAATTTTTTCATTCCCAGATTTAATCATTCGACTAACATAATCTTCTAAAGAAACATTCTGTAAATTACTATCATTATTCGTTGATGCAAAGCGTAATAACTTAATAATAATTTCTTTATTGCTTGTATCTTCTGCAGGACCTTCTTTAAATACAATCCCAAATTCTTGCCAAAATTGTTGATACTTTTCAGGTTCATTTTTAGCTAATTTTTCTAACATCTGTAATACTCGTTTTGTTAATGCATTACGTAAACTTCGGGTAATGTCACTATTTTGTAAAATTTCTCGTGAAATATTTAATGGTAAGTTATTAGAATCAACTAACCCACGGATAAAACGTAGATAGTTTGGCATAAATTGTTCTGCTTCATCCATAATAAAAACACGATGAACATATAGTTTTAAACCATGTTTATTATCACGATTCCATAAATCAAAAGGTGCTTTTGTTGGTATATAAAGTAGACTGGTATATTCTTGTTTACCTTCCACTAAATTATGACTCCATATTAAAGGATCTACATAATCATGGGAAAGATGCTTATAAAATTCTTTATATTCTTCAGAAGTGATCTCGTTTTTGTTACGCGTCCATAATGCCTTAGCTTTATTAATTTTTTCCCAAATAACAGTATTATTTTCTTTATTTTTAACTTCAATTTCCACTGGTAAAGAAATATGATCAGAGTATTTTTTGATCAACGATCGTAAACGCCAATCATCTAAGAATTCCGTTTGTTCTTCACGTAAATTTAAAATAATTTCAGTACCACGCTTTTCTTTTTTAATATCAGCAACCGTATATTCACCCTCATCTTGAGATTGCCAAAAAACCCCTTTATCAACTTCCATACCTGCTGCTCGAGTACGAACTGTCACTTTATTTGCGACAATAAAAGCTGAATAGAAACCAACACCAAACTGCCCAATTAATTGAGTATCTTTTACCTGTTGATTTCCTAAAGACTTTAAAAAATCCTTTGTACCAGATTTAGCAATAGTACCTAAATTATCAATAACTTCCTCACGAGTCATACCAATTCCATTATCACTAATTATTAATGTTTTTTTATTTTTATCAATAGAAATTCTAACTTTTAAATCACCGTCGTTTTCATAAAGATCAGATTGTAAAAGTGCTTTAAAGCGTAATTTATCTGCTGCGTCAGATGAATTTGAAATCAACTCACGTAGAAAAATTTCTTTATTGGAATAAAGAGAATGGATCATCAGTTGCATTAATTGTTTTACTTCTGATTGAAATCCACGAGTTTCTTGTCCTTTCATACTTATTAAATAACCTCTATTTAGAATAATTTTATTTAGTTTAATATTTCTAAAAACTCAGGTGGGGTATAAATTGAAAATTTCAAGCTTTTTCATAAAAGAGTAATTAACATCCGAATATAATTATTTTTTTAAAAAAGTAGAGATTCTTTTAAGTTCTGGATATTTTTATTTATATTATATATACAATATCAATCATTAATTTGATATTCGATAATTTAATATAATAAAAGTTATTTCATAAATAATTTTAATCTTCCTACTAACATAGGAATAGTATAAGATATTCAATCTCAAAATACCAAATATTAAGTATATAATCAGATATTCTTACTAATACAATTAATTGCTTCTTCTCTTCAATTTTTGACTGGATCTTTAAAATTACTTCTAGTATTTCTCAGTTTTAATTTATTATCTAAAACTAATTAAGATCAGTATTTAATTATAAAAATATGAAAACTAATAGTTATTATTAAATAAATATCTACAAAAAGAAAACTTTTTTAATAAAAATTTAACGATTTTTAACAAATTATAGTTTTCATTTTCTTGATATCTCGGATTAATATAAAAATATTTTTAGTAAATCTTCATCAATTCTGATAAGAGAATTTTTCAACTTATTATTCGTTAATCAATTCCTCAACAAAATATATTTGGTAATATTCTTTTTCGTTATTATAGAAAATAATATCTATATATTGCAAAATATTAATTCTAAAACAGAAAAGAATCTAAATCCTCCCTCATTAAAGATTTTAAAATGGAACTTTATTGCATCAAAATGGCATTTTAAATCCTGAAAGGATTTGTATACCATTAGATACATTGGCCATTTTTTCTTTTTGTGTATCATCCATACGACGTACAGCATCATTAAATGCAGCTGCAATAAGATCTTCTAACATATATTTATCATCTCCCATTAAACTAGGATCGATTTCAATCTTGCGACAATTATGCGCACCATTAACTGTTACTTTAACAAGACCAGCACCAGATTCACCGATAACTTCTATATTGGAAATCTCTTCTTGTATTTTTTGCATTTTTTCTTGCATTTGTTGAGCTTGTTTCATCATGTTACTTAACCCACTTTTACCAAACATAATATTTTCTCTTTCCTATTTGTTACAAAGATATATTTTAAAATTGTACCATTTTATATTAAAGATATAATACATTCTGCTTATATAGGACGAATACTTTCTTCATCTAACTGTGCATCAAACAGGCTACATAAACTATGAATCTTTTTATCCATAAAAATAGATTTACGAGCATTAAATAACTTCTCTTCATAAATTATATTCTGCCATTCTACCGGTGTTTTAACATCTAGATTATCATCTTCAATGATCATCAATTTTATAGGTTTTGCATATAACTTAGATAAGACTTCTTTTAATGTTTTATAGGCAAAATCAGTATTTAAATACCGTTTCATTGATCGTAAGTGTAAACAGACTTCTGTTTCACTCAATTCTTTCTTATAAGAGTTCAATGCAATTTGTTCTATCCATTTTGGCATTTTTAACTGAAAAATTTCAGATGACCATTTATCACGCTTTCTAGCTTCGAAAGAAATTTTATTAGAAAGTTCATACGTCATTTCATATGTTAATTTTTCTTTAATATCGCTAATATTTGTTACTACTCTCTCTGTTTTTTGTTTAGAAATATTTGGCAGAAAGTATTGATAAAATTTATTATCTTTAATTTTATCAATTTCTTTTGATTTATCTAAAATAGATCTCTGGTGCTTTACCGAAAAAATAGGTAAGTTTTTTATATCAGATATCATTAATCGAGTTTTTGTCTTTAATAAAGCTGTATTAGGATTTTTTCTGGTCATTTTATCTTGAGTATTATTTAGTAATGCTTTTGCCTTCAACAATTGCAATCTAGACTTATCAATGAATTTATTATTTGATAAAAGTTTTACTTTATCAAAGACTTTTTTTTTATCTTTTAAGATAGTAGAATTATCGATATGATTATCAATATTATTATCTATAGAAGTTAGTTCAGTAAGGCTTACTGATTCCTCTTTCGATGAAATTTCAACATCATTAATATATTTAGGATGAAATGCTAATGCACGTAATAATGTCATCTCAACCCCTATCCGTTTTTCCGGAGAAAAAGGAAGGTCTTTTCTTCCTAATAATAGGATTTGATAATAGTACTGTAAATCCGTTGGCATAATCAAACTTGCAAGAAATCTTAATCGCTCATCTATTAAAGATTCTGTATTTTTATCTTGCATCTCTATAGGTAAAAATTGAATCATCGCAATACGATGAATTAAGGATAACATTTCAATCAATACGTTTTCCCAATCATCTCCACGTAAATGAACATCTTCTATTAATGACATCATTTTTTGACTATCAGAATGTACAATTGCTTCAATAATCGCCAATGGGTATTCAATATCTAATATTCCTAACATTTTTCTAACTGAATCTACTGATACATTCCCATCTTCCATGGCAATAGCTTGATCAGTTAAACTTAATGCATCACGTAAACTACCTTTTGCAGCTCTAGCAATTAATTGACAAACACGTTTATTGCTCGATATTTTTTCAGTTTCTAAAATGTGTTCAAGTTGAGAGCTAATTTTATCAACATCTACTAATTTTAAATGAAATTGAAGGCAACGTGATAAAATCGTTATCGGTAATTTTTTTGAATCTGTTGTTGCTAATAAAAATTTTACATGTTTTGGAGGCTCTTCTAACGTCTTCAGTAAGGCGTTGAAGCTATGACGAGAAAGCATATGGACTTCATCGATTAAATATACTTTAAATCTTCCAATTACTGGTGCATACTGAACATTATCTAGTAGTTCACGGGTATCTTCAACTTTAGTTCTCGAAGCAGCATCAATTTCAATTAAATCAACAAATCGTCCATGCTCTATTTCAAGACAGTTATCACATTTACTGCAAGGATTTTGTGTTATTCCTGTTTTACAGTTAAGACCTTTTACAAATAGTCTTGCAATTGTTGTTTTTCCAACACCACGTGTACCAGAAAATAAATAAGCATGATGGAGTCTCTTCCTTTTTAAACTATTTGTCAGCGCGGTTAAAACGTGTTCTTGACCAATAACATTAGAAAACATCTGTGGACGCCATTTACGGGCAAGTACCTTATAGCTCATAATTTTTATTATTATTTAGTATTAAGTAAACAATTTATAGTATAACAAAGATCTGTTTACATAGTCAGCAAATTTCAATGAAATTTTTCATTTATTAATACTCTAAGAAAGTAAATTTAAACAAGTTAAAAATTTATTATTTTTAAATATTGGATATAGATCTAAATTTATTCAAATTAAGTAATAAATAAAGATTTATTAGCTTTAAATAAAATATTTCCCCGAATTAAGCTTATTATTATCTCAATTATTTTATCTTTATCTAATAAATTATCAAGAAGCAATAAGATTCTGTTTAAGTAAAGTATGATTTTTATCAATTTCTACTATATTTATATCAGAATAATTTATATCTTAAACTTTTTCAGTAATATTTTTTCGATAATTTCCTTTTTTAAATATTCTTAAAAACTTTACATCTAGAAAAATAAGTACTTATAAGAAGAATTCTTTACTAAGAATTTAGTAATATTATCATTTTATATTTGTTTAAAAACTATATTACTTATATTTTGATAATTGGATGAATTATTTCATTAATAATATAATAATTTCAAAAAGATAAATATTATATATCAGATACTGAAATATTGTTTCAATCCTCATCTTCATATAAAGTATTTCATACTAAGAATGATAATTCTTCATTATATAAATAAAATAATAAAATATTTCAATTTATGAAAAGTACTATATAACGCAATAAGTAAATCATCAATATCTATATTTACTGTAGTAAATCCAAATTTTGATCATATGTTATTATTTATAAAGTAAATATATGAAAATACAAAAATTACTAAACTTTCTTAAAATTAAAATCGAAATATTAAAAAAATAAAATTAATCGTATCCTCTTTTTATAATATCAAGTTTTGATAAAAAATCATTTTTCAAAATAGTTATAATTTCAAATTTTAGAACAGGGGGTTACAAGAAAATTATTTCCAATTTAAAACTATAATTTTGAGAATTTTCAACATAAATCATTATGAAATAAAAAAGAAAACATAAAATAAAAAAACAATTAATCTATATCAACATTTAATTCAACATTAAGATTATAAACGATACTTAATCGTAATTATAAATGATCGAGAAAAAGAATTAGATAAATATCAGTTAAATGTTGTTTTCCAGAAAGAATGCAATAAAAAATAATTACATTGACCTGGAAAGGTTATTAAAATTTCGAAATATTTTTCATTTGAATAAATTAAGAGATTAAACGAGAACAAAATAAAATATCGAATAAAAATATTATAGAACTTTTTAAATGAATTTAAAAAGTTCTATTTTAATTTAAAGTTAATTAAATTATGTTTAGTAAATTAATTAAATAAAATCTACTAAAATAACTGATATTTTCAAATCTTTTAAGATTTAAGTTTTTACTTAAAAAATATTAAAATTAACAAAACAATTCAATTATTATTCCAATTGATATTATCTTCATGATCTTTATCATGAAATTTTAATCTCTTTTTAGTACTAAAATATATAACTTCTTCTATATATTCCTTCAATTTTAACAAAAGTTAAATCTTTAACTGATTTAAAAATATATTTGATATTTTTCTCAATATAAGAGATTGATAATTACTCAATTAAATTTCGTTCAATTTTAAACTTTTATCTCTTATATGTTCGATATATAAATATAATACATAATTAAAAACACTATAATAAAAATTATTAAAATATTAATGTAAAAAAATTTCATATAATATTATTATTACTTTTTCATTTCCTAAAAAATCAAATCAATTTAATTTTATTAAGATTAGAATTATAACCAAATACATAGATTGATTATAATATAAGGTTATAAAGTATCTAATAACGATAAATTTCTTAGATATTCATTCAAGATACTATAAATTAAATAATTATTTTACGATAAAATCCGTTATAATGGTTTTTTAAGTGTAAATTTTGATTCCCCCCCTTCTAAAGAGGGGGTCATTTATTATGATATTACTAATTCTGCCAGAAACAACCTTTTAAATAACATTGATAATAAAACAATATGATATGATTATATCAATAATAATATTATTTAAATTTTTTGTAATTATATAATCTGGATCCTTATCTAAAATTAAGTCATAAATATCTATTATAGATATTGAGTTGTCTGTAATATTGTGATAAAAGTATGATTACGTTATTTATAAATGAAAAAATTTCCTTATATAGAAGATAATAGTCTGCTAATCTAATAAGTTACAGCATCAATAGATATTTAAAATACTCTTTTTTATTTTATTGTTTTTATCAAAACTTAAATTTATCAAAGTTATAAATAGAAATTTTATAACGTCTAGCTAGTTTGAACTTAACTAATCATTGAAAAATAAAAGAAATAAATATTCTTCTTATTAAGTATAATTAAAATAGATAACTCTTATTAATTAGAGAAATTTTAATTATTTTTAAATAAAAACTGATTAATACTTAATATCTTATTTTGTTTAACTAACATCTTTTTTAAAATTTCTAAAAGATAAAATTAAAATTGTTCTATTTGCCATCTCCTCTGCATATTTACAAAAAATTAAATGGATCTCATATTCTCATATTTTTTTATTATTATTATATGGTTGGAGTATAATAAACAGTTAATAGAAAATTTTTTCTTAAAAAGAAACAATTAAGAAATTCTATAATAGTCTATATTTATTCTTTTTCTCTGAAAGAAACTAAATACTTTTATACTTAACAAATATAATCATATCTATAATAAGTATTACAAATACTATTTAATTTTTAGAGATCTAATCATCATCTTTGGAAAGTAAATTCCTTAAAGGTGGGTAATATATTATTACATTCAATTATATAGCTAAATAAGATTATGATATTATGGATTTCATAATAAAAAAAAATAAACTATGGTATTTTAAAAGTGATGCATTTGCATATCATTAGTATGAGGGTATTCTGGAATAGAACGTCGTCATATAATAAACATTATATAATAAGAAATAATTTGATAAGAATATCAGTTCTATTTTATATCCAATATTTTAAATATAATTAGATAATAAGGGTATTTCTAATAAGAGAGGAGTAGCTATTTAATTTTATTATTAAATATTCTAAAATATTTCAAAAAATAAAAATAAAGTTTGTAAAATCAATTTTAGTAAAAATGTAAAACAATTCACTAATTTCGATCTTTATCAATATATTTTATGAAATAATTATATTAATATTATTTAATGCATAATACAGAAAAAATTAAAAATAAAATCATTAATTAGGATAAACAATGTCATGAATTTTAAAATTCATAAATTTTACAAGGAATAGGTAAAAAATATTTATAAAAATTTTAATTTTACCGTTTCATTCGTATGAATTTTAAAAAAATAATTTTATAATCTAAACTAAAAATTAATTATATGGATTAATATTAATTTCATTCAGATTAATATCTCTAATAAATATAATTTTCTAATTATTCAAATTATATTGAAGAACTATATTAATTACTTTCCTTGAAATACTATAATTCTTTTATTTAGATTGGAAATCTAAATTCCTTTTCTTCAAGGAGAAGAATCGATGACGTTATTATTATGGACATAATAACTTTATTGAAAATAATCAGAATATTTTTCTTCATAAATAAAAAATATCTCATTAATAACAAGATGTTTTTAAACATAAACTATTCAGTTTTTATCTAATTTTTTATTATTTCTTTTTTTTGTTTCTTATCCTTCTCTTATAAAGATAAAAAAGATGGTCAAGTATTTTATACTATGTTGTATTAATCATACTACTATTTATTATTTTATAACTTACTTTTCACTTTAAATTAAAAATTAAAAAATGATATTCATTTTCAAGTAGATTTATTACTAATAATTTGGTTATCTGTAAAAATGTAATTTAAATAAAAAACTAAATATTTAATAAAAGGTTAATTTGAATTTATTCAATACTATATAAATATAATTATAATATATTTATATTACTAAAGTTAACGATTAATATTTCATAAATATTTATTGGTAAAGATTCAGAAAATTCAAATATAAAAAACTTTCTTTCTGTAGAGATTCTTTAAGAAATTAATATGTAGCATACATATTAATAATTCATTAATTTTTAATTTATTAAAGTAGAAAATTTATGTACAAAACAAAATATTTTTTAAGAAAATTTAAACTAAGATAGTAAATTAGGCTATAATAGTGTTATAATAATAAATATTAGGATAATATTTTTAATATATTTAAAAAATATTTATTATATAAATTTTCTGATAATTTATATTTTTAAAGTTTTAATAGAAGTAATTATAAATAAATATTTAGAAAGAAATTTTAACTATATATCGATAATTAATAACATTAATTTTTATATACTTCTAATTTAAAGAAAGGAAATTATGACTAAAATCGACTATCTCATGCGCTTAAGAAAATATACGACTATTAAAACATTGGAGCGTATAATTGAAAAGAACAAGTATGAATTACCTGAAAAAGAACTTGAATTATTTTATTCTGCGGCAGATCATAGATTAGCAGAGCTTATAATGAATAAATTTTATGATAAAATCCCTTCATCAGTATGGAGATATGTTCGTTAATGATTTTATTAAAATAATTAAAATGAAACACCAATAAAGTGTTAACTTTTTAACAAAAAGTTAAATATCATAAGATAATCAAAATAATCTTTTTAATTAAAAATTTATTAGATTAAATATTAATTTTAATTTTTTATCTTTATAGTTCTAAACTATTGAATTTTAAATTCCTATTTAAAAACATATAAATAATATATTTTTATTATATGGCTATTTTTTTTAGATATAACTAAATCAACAAATAGTATCATAGAATATAAATAGGATTCTTTTATATTTAAATAACAAAGAAAAATTTTAAATATATAAAATTTAATAAATTATTAAAATAATTAATAAATTATATTGAGATAATACTATGTTATTAATATTTAGTGATATATTAATACTATATAATTTATAGAATTTAAAATAAAACTCTTATATCTTACAATAACTGATTATCTTTATTTTTTAATATTTCAATAGAATTTAATATAAATTTTATTGGTATTAAAATATCAAAAATTCTATAAAACAATAATTAGTGTTTGTCTATTAACGAATTAATTAATAATATTTTTGGATCTTTCCTTTAGTTCCAAACTAATATTTTTATCGGTTCTTCTAGATAGAGGAAATTTTATTATCTATGTATTAGTTAAAAACTAATTAACGTTTAATATCTATAACTTCTATTTTATAGATTAAAGACATCATATTTATTTGTTTAACAAAATATTTAAGTTACTGAGGATAGTTTATATGTTCAATTAAAAATTGAAAATTTACTAAATGAACTGAATTCTTTTTTAGTATGTTAATATAATTAGATAATATTTTTAAGAAAAAATAATAGTGAATATTAATCAAGTAAGATTTTTATCTTCCTATCCTTCTCCTCTATATTCTTGTCAAAATATTATACCCTTAACTAGAGTTATTTAAAATATAAACAATTTTTTTGATAATTCATGAAATCTTTTAAAGGACGTCTTAAGTGAAATCGGAATAAGTTCACAATTTGTTTTAGAGGTTGATATTTTCAAGATATTCTCTAATAAATATTAGAAAAGATTTCTAACATTAAACAACTTTAAATACAATAATTTCTTTTACCGAGGTTTAATATCTAATATTAATAAAATGGAAATAAAATAGAAATAATATGAAAATAATTTTGTGAAAACTAACAGTTTTATAGAGATGGGATTACCTTTAATATTCAAAATAAAAAAAATTAAGATCATCGTTATTAATAAAAGTAAATAAAAATTTTATAAATCTATTTATCATCCGATAACGATTTATATAATAAATAATATATAGAAAAGTTTTAATTCAGATAGCTGAATATTATTAACCAAGATCCTAAATAGATATATTTATTTAGGATATTTAATAAAATTGTTAATTTCTTTTTTATGATAATTTCATAGATCTAAGATGAATAAAAATTTTTATATCTGAACAAAAAACTTACATCCCACTATTATCCTAGTTTCATTGAAAATATCAGAGTATCATTATCAATATACTAAAAAATAAATTTAAAGATATTTAAAACGAAAATTATACATTTAATCTATATTAATAGATCTTTTCAACAAAATTTGTAGAGAGTGTTTTAAATTTACCAATATCAAAAAAGATTATACCTATAGTAAGCGCGATACTATACTTTTCTAATAAAATTACCAGAATTTTGTAAAAATTCCATAAACGAAAATTAAAATAAACTTACTGTAAGTAATACAACTATTTTTATTAATAGAGACTATGAAATCCATTGTGTAGCTGAAAAATTTTTTATAAAATATACTATAATGTGAAAAGTATTCTTATAATTATTTATGTAAATAATTGTATAGTATATATATTTTATAATCACTCTATCTAATGATCAATTTTTGAACCGTTTTCTACTTACTAAAAAAAGTAAATAGTTCTTGGTTTATTTATATGCAAAATTATTAATTTAATTATTTTGAATACGATGAATACTCAAAAAGAAAGGTTGGAATAAATTTTATCATCAGATTAACCTTTATAATTTTATTGGGTATGAAAAATTAACATCTTATATTTTAATTAGCAAGAGGAATTTATTATTTTCTATCTGGTATATAGAATCATAAATTTATATTTATGATTCTATTGAAAATGAAATTCTCATATCTTTAGATATAAAAATAAAAAATAATTGATTACATTCCTCAGAATGTTATTCATAATTATTTCCTTATAAAAAAATTTTTCTTCTTGGAATTATTTCTTGTTGTAATACAGATTTTTATTAAGTTAATTTAATTAAAATCTCATATTAATGTTTAAGATAATTAATAAATATATAAAATATCCAATAGAAACAACCATTTATTTTTTTAAATAAAAATAAAAAGTATTTATCTATAAAAAAATTAAATAAAATAATAATCTAATAATAGGGTTTAAAGTACTAATATCTAAGATTATATGTTTGCATATAAGATTATATAATACTAATAAAGATTTATTAATAATTAATATTAATATAGCCGTATATTTCAGTATTAAAGAACTTTTGCTTTTATCAAAATTGATATTAACAGTATTTTACTAAAATGGACTCTAAAAGTTTCTGATATATAAAGCAATCCATAGAAAATATCAAAAAATAATTATTGGTTCATAATGTGAATTTTTATATGTTAATAATCATTTAAAGGATGATCTTAAATATTAAATAAGAATTGATTAATTTATTTTCTTCTTTTTTAAAAAATATAAATTTTCAATAGCAATAGATAATCTGGGATATTAAGTAGGGTTTAGAATTAATTTCTAATGGATACTTTAATATAATGAAATATCTTGATATAATATAAAATATTTTCTTAAATCTATTAACACATTTTAATTAATAAAAATTAATAATTACTTAAGTTTAAAATTCTCTCTAAGCTATTAATTTTATTTTTTAATTCTTATTTAATTTTATTTATTTAAATAAATAAAATTAAATATATATTATTAGAAATTAAATTCTATTTAATAGAAATATATATTTTTTAAAAAAATTAAAAATATTTAGCAAAAAATTATTTTTCAATTATTGATGAGCTTTTAAAATAAAATATAAGTCTCGCTATATTTATCGCTTTTACATTCAATAATATTAAATATCTAATAAATTGGATATATTTGCTTTATTATAAGATAAAATATAATAATAAAACTCATCATTAACTTTATTAAAGTAAATTATTTATATCTAGAATTTAATAATAAAGTTATCAAGCTAATAGAATTATTAATTCTATATTAAAAAAAATTTTTATAAAATCTTTTTACTACTTATTTAAGAATATCCAGTATGATTTATTAAATAATATTACAAAGAATTTTCTTTCTAAAACTTAGTTTTAAAGTATAAAAGCTTCATATAAAATAAATTATTTAAATACAAAAAATTAATATAACTAGTTATATTAATGATTATTTTTTAAAAATTATTAAATTAATCTAATTTTTATATTTTAGATTTTAAATGTTTTTAATAAAAACTATTTTCATTATTTTATAATGAAAATTATTCATGTTTTATTTATTAGTTAAAAATTAACTATTATCAATATAATAAATAGTTAATATTTTTTTTAAAATAAGGAATATAAATTTTTGTAACTTATAATAAATTAATTTATTAAAATAAAATATATTTTCTAAATTATAAAAAAATTAAACTACAAATATAAATTCATAAAAAATTTTTATACGTAAAGATTTTTTATTTTATTAATAAATAAAATATTTCTGAATAAAAATTTTTTAATAATAGGAGATCAGAGAGAATCCAGTAGTTTTTATGACTTTTAATTATTTCCTAACTGATATAACAGTGATGAATAAATATGATTTATAAGCTTATCATAATAAGTAAATAACTAGATAATTGATTATTAATTGATTTCATTATAATTAGTTTAATTTTGTGAAATAACAAAATTAAATATGTAATAGAGATTATTACCAACTTCAAAATTAAATAAATGATAATTAATGATTACAAAATAGACTTTTGATTATCCTAATTATAAAAAATTTTAAGTGAACTGTTTTCTTAAATATAGAAAATTAATTCAAGTTAAAAATCTACTACTTATGTTTCTTAAATTAAAATTAAAACTTGAGCAAAGTATAAATAATTATTAATATTAATTAAATTTTATAAAAGTAAAAAACTAACTTCTTTATAAATGGAATTTTACTTAATGGGTGAAATACTATGGATATAGATTTATATATAAAGAATTAAAATTTTTGCTTTAAATAATTTTAAAAACTCTATTTATAAATTCTATTCAGATAATTATTTGAGTTAATTTATAAGTTAACCATTTACCTATACTAAGAAAGTATAATTTATATCATAAAAGATTTTTATTAATATTTTATTTTAAATCTATTTAGCATTAAAAATATATTAAGATAACAATAAGAAATCAAAGTTAACAACTCTCCTATAATAAGTTTAAGTATTAATAAGTTATTTTATCTAGATTCTTTTCTACATAAAAAATAAAAACATAATTAAATACTAAAAATTTTTAATTTTCTTAAATTCATTAATTTTTTGGAAAATTATATGATTATAACCACTCCTTGCTTTTTCGCTTTTAAGTAAAGTGAATTTAGTTATTTGATAATATTTTTTCAAATTTTATATTTGATATATTAACTTTAATATTTCATTAAATTCTTCTATTAAGTATTTTACTTATAATTGATTTCATTGAAAATTTTTTCTATAATAAACCTTATTGTAAAAATAAAAAATATATTCTTTCTTTTTAAGAAGAGATTTTCTTATTTTAATTATAAATGAATTTATAATTAACTGAAAAAATTCCATATTTATCATAAACATACGTTATAATTGTTATTATATAACTCTATAATAATTGTTTTTATAAAAAATTTATTAATAAATAGATGAATATTAATATCTAAAAATCTTTACAAAAATAAATAATAAAAAGTAAATAGTTATACAGAAAAGTTTAATTTTTAAATTATGTAAAAAATAATATATAATTATGAAGAAATCGGTACAAAATTATCAATTTCTACTAAATCAATTTTAGCCCTATCACGTAAATTCAATATAAGGGATTCCATCATAATATTATTAAGCATCATTTTATAACGTTCTGAATAAATCTTTAATTCATCTTCTGTCGATTGTCCTTTAGTAACTCTAAGTAATTGAATAATTACTAAATTATTTTGAATATCTTTTCTAGTAAGAAAACTCTTGATATTTCCTTTAGGAATTGGCATTTGAAAAATTTGTTCAGTTAACAAGTCATTTTGTCCAAAACGATCAATAATCTTAGTATCACTAAAGTTAATACCTAGGTTTTTTAAAGAAATTTCATCTATCCCATTTTTTAATGTTACAAGCAATTTATTAGCATCAGCCTCCATCTCTTTTGTTGCCTTATTAAAGCTTACTAATCTAGATATTATTTTTTTTACCTCATCAAATGGTTGTTTTATCTCTGATTTATATTTTTCAATTCGAATAATAAACGCAAGATTATCCTTAACATTAATAACATCTGAGTTAATACCTGTTGGCCCATTTTTATCTAATAAATTACCATTAAAAATAGTATCAGATACTTTATCAAAATTTATTTCTTCAGGAAGATTGTTACGACTAAACCAATCTGTAGTTAATGCTTTAATACCAGTGACTTTTTCAATAGTTTTTAAAGATTCGGTATCCTCATTTGCCGCATGACTTGCAACTTGTTGCAATAAATAAAATGCAGTAATCGCTTTTTCATTCTTTAGTATATTAGCAATTTCATTTTTTACTAACTGAAAAGGTTTTACTACTTCAGATTTAATATCATCAAGACGAATTATGATATATTTGGAATTCGATTTTATTACGTCAGAAAACTGCCCCTTTTTAGTTAAATTAGCAGCAATAACTTCACTTGGTGTTGAAGTTTCTTTCATCCAACCAAGAGCCCCATAATTTTCTGCAGTAAATTTATCTATTGATTTTTCGTAAACTAATTGTTTAAAATTAGTCCCTTTTTTCAAGGATTTAAGAACAGAATTAGCTTCTTTTTCTGTTGATAACTGGATTATACTGTAATGTTTTTTCTCTGGTTGAGTAAAATTATTTATATTTTTTTTATAATATTTTTTTATCTCTTCATCTTTTACTACAACGTTTTTACGTTGATTAGATGCATCTAACTTAATATAACTAATCTGTATTTGTTCAGGTAAAAAAAAATTTTCCTGGTGTGAATTATAGTAATCTTCTAATTCTTTCTCTGTAACATTTTGTTTATATTGATAATTATCAATAAACAAGGTTGCAGTTTTTACTTCACGCTTCTCTAACAGTAATTGAGAATAGGTTTTAATTTCTTCAGGTAAGACAAATTCATCCTTCATATACATTTTAGTAAGTTGAAGGTTAATCAAATTTTTCCGTATTTCTTTTGCAAAATCATCAGCATTAACGTTATATTTAGATAATATAGCTCGATACTTTTTATTATCAAAATGTCCATCTGTCTGAAACATTATCATATTGTAGATGTTTTGTTTTATTTGATTATCAGTAGTAGTTAGACCTAACTGATTTGAATATTGATCAAGTAATGTTAATTTAATTAAACGTTCTAAAGCTTGACGACGCAATATCTGAATTTCTTTCTCACCATTCGAAATTTCAAAAAATCGATCACCCAATCGTTCTTGTAATAATTTCTTTTCTTGCTGAAAAGCTTGCTGTAGTTGAACTTGACTAATTTCTGTACCATTTACTTTTGCAACGTAATTACTTGAATCACGAATTAGATAATCTCCAATACCAGTGAAAATAAAGGATAATATCATAATTATAAATATTATTTTTAATGCAAAACTATTCTCCGACATATTATTATAGGCCATCTATCATAAGTGATGACTATCCTCCCCACTTTTAATTAAAGTAAATAGATTATTTTTACAAATTTATTTTAAAAATAGATTACATAATAATATTATTGATTTTAAACTTACTGGAATAATTGATTCAATTTTAGTTTATTTAATAACAATATCTTATAATCCTTAATTTTTATTGATTGTTAACAAGAATCTTTTAATCTTTAACTGATTACATCTTGTATTAAATAACGAAAATGTTTGTAAGAAATATCTTCATTATTTTATCTACTGTTTCAAAGTTACACAAGAATTACCTTTTTCAAATTATTAAACTTAAAAAGTTTCAAACTTTATTTAAATAAAGTTTTATTTATTTTATTCTTTGATACTTATTTGAAAAATTATTTGATTATATTTAGAAAAATTCTATAGCAAGATTTTTCTGAAATTTATAGACTATTAAATAAAAAATGAGTATTTCTAATAATGAATCATTTATCTAAAATCAAAATAATTTCTCCTTAATTCATAATGTATTTTAAAATTTTCACTGATAAATATTAAAAATAATAATAATTTTGAACAGTTTAAAAAGTTCAACAATTCTTCTGATTCAGAAATTTAATATCATCATCATTAAAATTAAAAGAATAACATAATAGCTAATTTTATGGAAGTTAATAATACTCTCTTCTTAAATATTAGAAATTATTTGTAATTTTAAGCATAAATATTACAAATAATTGTTATTAATTAAAAAGAAACAAAAAATTTTCTTAATCCATGCGGTACTTAGAGTAAACATTAACATTAATAAATATCAGTGTTTTAATTTAAATGATTTATATCCATTAATTGTATTTCTAAAGAAATATATTTCTTTATGGTATTCCAAAAATATGCAAAGAGCATTAAAGTTTTTCTGCTATTATAATTTTTATAAAGATCAGATGATTAAAATGCTTAAAATCTAAATATAAATAATTATAATATACCTTTATCAACAATAAGTAGGGATATATTATTACTTATTATTGATATACTAAAAAATGAATTTAAAACTATTAAAGAAAAAAAGATCCTCTTTAATTAAGGAGATATTAGTAATTGTTTTAACAAATTTGCAGAAAATGGATTAACCTTAAAACACTACCAAAAATATTTTATATTAATTAGTTATATACTTTTATTTAAAAAATTTTAAAAATTATATAAAACTTTTACATAAATAAAGATTAATCACAAGTATAGTAAATATTAGTTAAAATATCTACTATATTAATAGAGATATACGAACTAATACTTATAAACATTGAGAAGATAACTTTTAAAAAATTTGACTTTTAGAGATTCTTGTCACAATACTTCTTTTATACATAATTAGGTTTATATAGATATATCTTATATAATCAGAATTGATAAAAATTTTTTATTAATATTTTTTTAGTTTCAGGAAAACTTAAAAGTTTTCTCTATTTTACTAATTTGATAAAATTATTTAGCATATTAGAATCCTCTAATTTTGCTCAAAACCATATACTTTCTTATTAAAGAACATTTACAAGAAAGAGGAATAGATATCAAAAATATTCTTCTTTAATTTTTAATTATTCTTTTTACAGAAAATTTTCCAAAGCCGAAAATAAAAAGGTTATAAATACTTGTTCCTTCAAAGTTTTTAATCAGATAAAAAGAAAAGATACATATTTCCTTACTGTAATTGGAAAAACGTTGCTTTTCCACTCCGCTCCTAAAGATAAATTTTATCCAACTTTTAATAAAAATAATTTTTACTCAAGATCTCAATCTTTTTATGAACAGATAATTAACCGGTTCTAGAATCAATTGAAATAAAAAGTCAAGGATTGTTTTATTTGGATTTTTTGGATATAAAAATGTAATGATAAGAATCAAATCAATATCCTCACCTTTATTCTTCCTATGATTTTTGAAAGACTAGATCAAAAAATTAATAGAAATTTTTTCATAAAGAAATAATTAGTAATACCTAATATAATAATATATAATTAGTTTAGTTGAAAATTTACCAAATATTAATTTTAATTTCTATTTCATAAAATAGACCCATTATTATCACTAATGATCTTATTTTTATAAAAAATTTCAACTTTCATTGAAAATAAAGTAGATCTTTTGAAATCAGAGAAAATATATGTAAGACAAAATATAAGTTAATATAGATTTATAAGGATTTAATAAAATATCCATAAATATTTTTGATATTATAGATATTGTATATTTTACACATTATTCTTATTTTTATAAGAAGTAACAGAATAAAAAATAAGTATATTATTAAGTCAGGAAGAAATAATCAAAGAAATATATTAATTTATCCCTAACCTAGGAATAAATTAATATTAGATATTAAATATAATAGGTTCCATTTTAGTTAAAAAATTCATTTTATATTTTTATTTAGATAAGTCTGTCTCTTTTAAAGAATTTAAAAATAAAAAGATAGTTTTTATCGCAGAAAAGAAGAAATAGTTAAATAATCTCGATCTTTTACCAATATAATTATTTCATCACTTAGATTATTTTTTAATAATTATAGAGTCATCAATTAAAATAGAAAATTACTGCTTAAAAGCATATTATTAATTTTAAAAGAAATGTATTAATTTTTACAGAATATTTAGAAAATTTATTTGAAGTTTTATTTTTCCTTTATTTGTATTTAATTTTATACATAAATTTTTTCATAAAAACTAAAAATAGAAAGAATAAAATCCTTAAATTATTCGTTTCAATGAAAATATATCATATATATAGATTTCCTAATTGTTAAAAATAGTTTTTAAAAATATAAATACATTGCATTTTAAAAAGATTTAAAATAAATTAATGGATCTTTTAAAGTATTTTTTGTTTTCTCCTACTATATATTTCTTTTTAATTCTTATCATTTTCCATTTTGTTAATTATGGAATTACATAGAACATAATTCTTTTTTATAGAAAAATATAAATTTTTCAATATTAAAATATATAACAAAACATATTTTTTCTAATAACTATTAACTTATCTATTAAAATTATTTATTAGATAAAGAAATAAAATATTTAATATTAATTAAAATACATTTTTAATTAATATTAAATATACTAAAAACATTTATTGTTCACTACTTCTTTTCCAAACGGTGAATTTTGTAATGAAATAGAAAAAACTGCTTCTACGGTCTTTACTGGATAAATTTTTAAATCTGCGATAATATTTTTAGGTATTTCTTCTAAATCACGACGATTTTCATCTGGAATTAGTACAATTTTTATACCACCACGATGAGCCGCTAGCAATTTTTCTTTTAAACCACCGATAGGTAATACTAATCCTCGTAATGTTATCTCACCTGTCATTGCTAGATTTGCTCGTACAGGGTTACCGGTCAAACAAGAAACTAATGCTGTGCACATTGCAATTCCTGCACTAGGACCATCTTTTGGCGTTGCACCTTCAGGTACATGTACATGTATATCTCTTTTTTCATAAAAATCAGCGTTAATACCTAGTTTTTCTGCTCGAGCTCGAACTGCTGTTAATGCAGTTTGAATTGATTCTTGCATAACCTCACCCAAAGATCCGGTGTAAATGAGTTTACCTTTTCCATGCACACAAGCAGTTTCAATAGTTAATAAATCTCCACCAGCTTCTGTCCAAGCTAAACCAGTTACTTGACCAATACGATTTTCAGTATCTGCACGACCGTAATCAACTTTACGTATACCAAGATAATCTTTTAAATTATCATCATTAATGATGATATGTTTCAATGATTTATCCATCAATATTGATTTTACTGCTTTACGACATAATTTTGAAATTTCACGTTCTAAACCGCGAACACCAGCTTCGCGTGTATAATAACGAATAATTCCAATAATTGCACTATCTTCAATCGTAAGTTCACCTTTTTTTATCGCATTTCTTTGAATCTGTTTAGATAATAAATGTTTTTTTGCAATATTAAATTTTTCATCTTCAGTATAACCAGAAAGACGAATTACTTCCATACGATCTAATAATGGTGACGGAATATTCATTGAATTTGAAGTTGCAACGAACATAATATCAGAAAGATCATAATCAACTTCTAAATAGTGATCATTAAATGCAAAATTTTGTTCTGGATCAAGTACTTCAAGTAAAGCTGATGCTGGATCACCACGCATATCTAAAGACATTTTATCAATTTCATCTAACAAAAACAATGGGTTCTTAACACCCACTTTTGCCATTTTTTGAATTATTTTTCCTGGCATAGAACCAATATAAGTTCTTCTATGTCCACGAATTTCTGCCTCATCTCGAACACCTCCTAGGGCCATACGAATATATTTACGTCCTGTTGCTTTAGCAATTGATTGACCCAATGATGTTTTACCAACACCAGGAGGTCCTAACAAACATAAAATTTGCCCTTTAATTTTACTAACGCGACTCTGCACAGCTAAATATTCAAGAATACGTTCTTTAACTCTCTCTAAACCATAGTGATCTCTATCCAATATTTCTTGAGCGTTCACCAAATCTTTTTTAACCTTACTGCGAGCATTCCACGGAACTTGTAACATCCAATCAATATAGCTTCGTAAAACTGTTGCTTCAGCAGACATAGGTGACATCATTTTTAATTTTTGTAATTCTCCCTCCACTTTTTGTCGAGCTTCTTTTAACATTTTAACTTTTTCTATTTTTCGTTTAAAAATTTCATATTCATCAGGTATATCTTCCATTTCACCTAATTCTTTCTGAATTGCTTTCATTTGCTCATTCAAATAATATTCGCGTTGACTTTTCTCCATCTGTTTTTTAACACGATTACGGATCCGTTTTTCAACTTGCAGTAAATCAATTTCAGATTCCATCCTCGCTATCAAATATTCAAGTCGTTCAACTAAATCAGCCATTTCTAATACACGTTGTTTATCTGCTAATTTTAATGGCATATGGGAAGCAATTGTATCGGCTAATTTATCTGATTGTTCAATAGAATGCAAAGATGTTAAGACTTCAGGAGGAATCTTTTTATTAAGTTTAATATACCCTTCAAATTGATTAATTGTTGTTCGATTTAGGATTTCTTGCTCTTTTTCATCCACTGATGGAGAACTAAAGTACTCAGCTTGAGCTATAAAATATTCTCCATTATCTGTTATTGTTGTGATTTTTGCACGTTGTAAACCTTCAACTAATACTTTAACAGTACCATCTGGTAATTTTAGCATTTGTAAAACAGAAGAAACTGTTCCTACAGAAAAAAGATCGTTCACATTTGGCTCATCAGTAGAGGCTTCTTTTTGCGCCACCAACATAACTTGTTTATTATAATCCATTGCAGCTTCAAGAGAATGAATAGATTTTTCACGACCAACAAACAATGGAATCACCATATGTGGATAAACCACGACATCACGTAGAGGAAGTACAGGAATTTCAATGCGTTCAAAACGCTCAAGATTCATAAGGTCCTCTCTTTATTTAGCTTATGCCAATTTAGGGTTTCCTTAAAAATTTTGAGAAAACCTCAATTTAAATATAAATCTTATATGGTGGCAAAATTTTAATATTCAATATCCTTATTTTATGTTAAACTCAAAATCCAAAAATTACTAATCTTATATTATTCTACAATTTAATCAAAAAAAAATTAAGATTTATTTTTCACCAAATACTTGTACATCAGGCTGAGTATAAATTACTAAAGGATCTGATTCCCCAGCAACAACCATCTTATCAATTACTACTTTTTCAACATTCTTCATTGACGGTAAATCATACATAATTTCTAGTAAAACTCCTTCTAAAATAGAACGTAACCCACGAGCACCTGTTTTTTTAGACATAGCTTTTTTAGCAATTGTTTTCAATGCTTCTTCAGAAAAATTTAAATTGACACCTTCCAACTCAAAAAGTGTTTGGTATTGTTTAGTCAACGCATTTTTAGGCTCTTTCAGAATCTGAATTAATGCTTCTTCATTTAATTCCCCTAATGTAGCTACAACAGGTAAACGACCAATAAATTCAGGAATTAAACCAAATTTAATTAAATCTTCTGGCTCAACTTGAGAAAGAAATTCACTTTCAGTTCTCCGTTCAGATTCACTTTTTACTTCTGCTGAAAAACCAATACCTGATCTTTTGTTTAGGCGTTGTCCAATTAATTTATCAAGACCTGCAAATGCTCCACCACAAATAAATAGAATTTTAGAAGTATCAACCTGTAAAAATTCTTGTTGTGGATGTTTTCGACCTCCTTGAGGAGGTACTGCGGCAATTGTACCTTCAATAATTTTAAGCAAAGCTTGTTGAACGCCTTCTCCTGAAACATCTCTTGTAATTGATGGATTATCAGATTTACGGGATATTTTATCAATTTCGTCAATATAGATGATACCACGTTGTGCTTTTTCTATATCAGAGTTACATTTTTGTAAAAGTTTTTGAATAATATTCTCTACATCTTCTCCAACATAACCTGCTTCCGTTAATGTTGTTGCATCAACCATGCTAAATGGTACATCTAAATAACGAGCTAAAGTTTCAGCTAACAAAGTCTTACCGCACCCTGTCGGGCCAATAAGTAAAATATTACTCTTACCTAGCTCTACTCCTTTAGTATCTACCCCTTTATTAAAAATATCACGTAGCCGTTTATAATGATTATAAACGGCTACTGCTAATACTTTCTTGGCATTTTCTTGGCCAATAACATAATCATCAAGATGATGACGAATTTCATGAGGTGTAATCAATATCCTTCGTTCACGATGCGGTATAATTTCTTTAACTTCTTCTTGAAGAATATCATTGCATAGCTCAATACACTCATCACAGATATAAACTGAAGGACCAGCGATTAACTTACGAACTTCTTGCTGACCCTTCCCGCAGAAGGAGCAGTACAACAGTTTCCCTGAACTCTCTTTGCGTTTATCTGTCATTCAGATTACCTCTCTTTATTAATTATTACCCTAATTTTAACAAAGAGGATAATAAAAACTATTATTTAGTTAATAATATATATATAAATATATCAAAGACATTTCATATATATCTAAATTAATTACGATTAATATAGATTTTATCTACTAAACCATAACGAACTGCTTCTTCTGCAGATAAAAAACAATCCCGTTCGGTATCGTTTTCAATTTCTTTTATTTTTTTACCGGTATGGTTAGCTATTAATTCATTTATACGTAATTTAATTTTTAAAATTTCTTTTGCGTGAATTTCGATATCAGAGGCCTGTCCTTGAAACCTACCTAAAGGTTGGTGGATCATGACTCGAGAATTGGACAAACAATAACGTTTTCCTTTAGTTCCAGCTGTAAGCAGAAAAGCACCCATCGAACATGCTTGCCCAATACAAATTGTACTCACATCAGGTTTAATAAATTGCATTGTATCATAAATTGACATACCTGCCGTAATGACTCCACCAGGTGAATTAATATAAAGATGAATATCTTTATCAGGATTTTCAGCTTCTAAAAATAACATTTGAGCAACCACCAAATTTGCCATTTGATCTTCAATCTGACCAGTTAAAAAAATAATTCTTTCTTTAAGTAGACGAGAATAAATATCATAAGAACGTTCACCTCGTGAAGTTTGTTCTATTACCATTGGTACTAATGTCATATGTGGAGTAATTTGATTTTGATTATTATGACCTGACATTTCCATCTCCTAATTAAACACTTTATATTGTCAAATCTATCTAATTTTACTTGAGATAAATAAAAATGACTATAGTTACAACATATTTAATCTTTATTTATAAATGGATATCCCATTATAAAATCTATATAACAAATATTGAAAATATCTGATTATTTTCTTTTTTTTTTGAAAGGAAATTTCAATGATAAAACCCGCAGTTTTATGCTGCGGGTTTTACAAAATCAGATAATCTAATACTTTATTTAGAAATTATTTCATCTGATTCCTCTTATTCATTAACTCTTGGAATTGAATTTCTTTATCTATTATATTCGTTTTTTCTAATAAGATTTCAATAATCTGCTTTTCTAACGCTAAATTACGAACACTATCCATTAATTCTTTATTTTTTTTATAATATTCGATTACTTCAGAGGGATCTTCATAAGCAGAAGCTATTTCTTTAATTAATGATTTTACACAATTATTATCTATAGTAATCGAATATTTATTAATAATTTCACCTAATAACAAAGAAATAATTATTCGATATTTAGCTTGTTCTTCAAATATTTCATGTGGTAATTCTAATACTTGTTTATCATTCCCTACTAAATTTTTAATAGCTTGTTGTCGTAGTCGATTTATTTCATTCTCAACAACAACAGTAGGAACTTCAATTTTATTTTCCTTAACTAAGCCATTAAATATTTGCGTCTTAATTTGGTTAAAAATAACTATTTTTAATTCACGCTCCATATGTTTACGTACTTCTTTACGTAAACTTTCTATTGAACCATCATGAATACCAAATTGTTTGATAAATTCTTCGGTTATTTCTGCTAATATACGTTGTTCTACTTTTTTTAAAGTGATAGTAACCTTAGTTACTTTACCTTTTAAATAGCCTACGGGATAATCGATTGGAAAATTAACATCAATGATAAATTTTTCACCTTCTTGATGACCTATAATACCATCTTCAAAATCTGGTATTATATGACTTTCACCCATTATAAATACAAAATCTTTTCTATTATAAACTTCAAAGACTTTATCATCAATCGTTACTTTAAAATCAATAGTTACTCTCGAATCTTTAGAAACTTTCTCTTTTGTCTCTTGCCAAGTCGATTTTTGCTTTCGTAATGTTTCCAGCATTATATCAACATCTTCATCTTTTATCATAACAACAGGTTTTTCAACCTTTATATTTTTAAAATCATTTAGCTCAATTTCTGGATAAACTTCAAATTCAGCTATATACGTAAAATCTTCACCAGTTTTAAAGTGTTCAGGTTTATATTTTATCGCTCCAGCTGGATTAATTTTTTTTTCTATAATTGCACTGATGAAATTACGTTTCATTAAATCGCCTAGTACTTCCTTTAATACAGAATTACCATAACGTTGTTTAATAATCTTCATCGGTACTTTACCTTTACGAAAACCATCAATACGCGCTCTTTTTGATACATTAATTAGTTCGCTATTTACCAATTTCTCAATATCGGAATTAGGAATGGTAATAGTTACACGGCGCCACAAGCCTTGAGTTATTTCAATAGAAACTTGCATTTTATTCACCTCAAAAGAATCTAGGTTTTAATAAACTATAAAGCATTAGTATCAAGTACTTAACTTAAGAATATACTACCTATGAACCCGTGGTTAACCCTCTATTTTAAAAATTCCTGATACCTAATAGATAATAGAAATATTCCCGAAACTTTATAGAAAATTAAATAAAATATTATATGTTTAAGTATAGAAATGAGTCGAAAAAAGGTAACTAATAAAAATATTAAAAATTCTAAATTCGTTAACTATATCAAATTTGATATAAATAATTTTATGTAGATAAAGAACAATAAAATATTTATATTTAATTGTTAATAGTTAAATAATAAATTAATTAATTTTTCTGACGTTTAAATTTTAGTATTTTAAAATATAAATTAATTCATTTGCCCAAACTATAGCAAGTTGGAGAAGAAATCTCTATTTCTTGTCGTTTTTTCCATTCAGATGGGGTATAAGTATGCAATTCCAGTGCATGAATACTATTAGATAACTCATTTGCTAATAGTTGATAAACAGCTTTATGACGATCAACCATTTTTTGTGTTATAAACTTTTCTGTCACTAAAATGACTTGAAAATGACTTTCAATGTTTTTCGGAGCATTATGTTGATCGCTTTCATTTAATACAACCAAATATATTGGTGAAAAAGTATATTTAAGTTTTTCTTCAATTTTCTTACACATGGTTTCTATCTGAATAGGTTTTATTACCATATAAATACTCTCTTTCAATTTTAATTCATTAAGTAATTATTGTTATCAACAAAGTTATTAACTTTATTAATTATTGCTATCTATTAATCTATCTAAATCTGTTAGAAACATAAATAAAGTTTTTTCAAGTTATCTTGAAGTATAATTTATGTAATTTAGTAAATTTTTATAAAATATTAATAAAATTGCTTACTATATTAACAATATAATAAAAAACTATGGTAAGGATCAATTAATTAATAACAATATAGATGAAATTTTTTAAAAATCTTTTATATAATCATTTTTATTGAAAACTTATTTTAATAGAGGACGCGTGTCGTATAAAATTTTACTAGAATATCTGTTTTTCTAAATATTGCTCTACTAACTCAATTCTCTATTATAAGAGAAACTTTATTAATATCATTATCTTTTGATAAAATGAATTCAATCTTATTTACTGAAATTAATCCTAACATATGATACTAGTAACTATTGGAAATATTAAAAATTTTTTTGCGATTTACGTTGTTTATATGTATAAGATTACTTTAGAAAATAAATAATTATAAGAAAATATACTTATCAATTTGTAAACCAATTTTAATTTACAAATTAGTTCTTAACAATATATGTACCGTTTATAAGAAATCATCTATTATTAAATAATATTTCTAGATAGTTACAAATTAAACTGCTCTAGAAATAAAGTTTAATGATTTCAGTATTATTCCTAGATATATCTATAATAAACCAAGGAATAATTTTTTATTTGATAACACGTAAAGTAATTAAAACTGATAATTTTATCAAAAATATTAATTTATAATACTATCAGTAATAATACTATAAATTAATACTAAATAAGCAACAGATCATAAAAAGTGGCATAAACTTAATTTTGATTTTATTATTAGCAAATTGTAAAATACCTTGATCTATCATTAAACGATAGATATAGATGAATTATGAGAAGTATTTAAAAATTTAATATACTATCCAAGATAATCTAATTTTATTAGATTATAAATCTATATTTATTTACAAATAATTCGATTATTATTACAAATACTTTATAAATCTTACTGATTATCAAAATAATAAATTTTAAATAATCTATTTTTAATAGATATAATTATTTATTAAAGATTATTTTCTTATTATATAACTAATTTACTAGATCCCCCCACTTTTATCCCTTCTATCAACTTTAACTTATCGTTTCGGTTGGTGTTACTAAACTGATAGTAATTTCTAATTATTAATAATTGCAATAATAAAATTTATAAATCTAAAAGAAAATTTAATAGTTTTAAAAAAAATAAAAATATAAAATTTGTTGTTTTTAATTTCCATAAATTATATTGTTTTAATATTTATAAAAATCTACTTTGCTAAAAAGATAAATCTTGCTTACTCTTTAATATTTATTAATAAAAAGATCGTATTGTTATTAACGGTTCTTTCTTGATAAGATCGACATTCCTATATGTGTACAGAAATTATCCATTAAATTAACTATGAATAGATAAAATTATCTCTAAATGCTAGAGAATTATTAAATAATGAACTATTTCAACAGAAATTAACATTAAATGTTTACTATAAAATATTCTTTTAAGCTACCTATAAAAAACCCATATTCATAGAATTTTAAATTCTACTAACATCTTAAAATCTATTTTAGTTTATTATCTTATATAATAGATGTTGTATTTGTTTACCTTGATAGTACTTAAAACACAAAATTTTTATTACATAAATTCACTTTTTATAAAATCTATAGTATTAATAAAATTAAATAGAGTATTTACAAATTATTCCTAAAACTTTATATAATAGATTGATTTTACTATATAAATCTTAAGGATTTATATCCTTATTATCTTCTACTTTAGAAACTATTTCCTAATTTTTGTTATTGATTTTTTGTTTTATAAAAGCAAGATAATTCTCCAATAGTATTGGTGATATAAGTACTGTTTATCTAATCAGAAATTCTTTTTTCGATAGAAAATATACTATTACCGAACTACTTATGATGAGTTATAACTATTTTAAAATTTAAATTTCCTTACTGTATTGATAAAGTGTGGGTATCCATTCTGATAGATTTGTTTATTTTAACCTATGCTATGGTTCTTCTATATTAATATTTCAAATAAATCCTAATATTATATATTTTTATCTTTGTTTTTTATCTAAAAAATTAACTAAATTAATTCACTAAAATTTTATCTTTAAAAATATATAAATTATCTATTTTTTTGCGAATTCTCTAACAAAGTATTTTTACTTTAATTAAAATAATTTAAACTTTTTAAAAAGTTTATTTTTAAAAACTATTAAATTATAAATTTAAATCATCTCTATTTATAAATGTAAACTGGTTTATTTAAATATATAATATTCCTGAATTTTTATTTAATCTTTAACATTCTTAGATTATCTATCTTTTCCATAAATTAAAGATAAAATAGTATATTAATATAGGTAATTAGAATATATTAAAAGGATTTAATATTATTTTTTATTTAAATAAATTATTTGTTAACCAACTTGTGTTGTTAAAATTAGTTTTAATAAAAACTGATCTTTATTTAAATTATTTTATTAATCATAACAAGTAAAAATAAGTATAAGTTATTTTAATTAAAAGATTTTATTATCTTAAAATCAGAAAAACGCTAATTTTAAATATGGCTGAATTCTAGAAATTTCTTTTAAAAAATTTTTTATCAACATGTTAAAAGATAAACTCAAGAAAAGAACAAGTACTAACTATCCCATTAAAATAGAGACTGTCTTTTTAAATAACAGAGTCTAGAGTCTTAACATAATTTAGAATTTATATTCTCTTTTTATTAAAAACTATAATACATCGGTATTTTGTTAAAAGCATTAACATACTTTATAATTTTTTAGAGTTTCTTCACTCTAAAAGATTTTTCTTAAAAATCATTTTTTTACTTTTAATAATTTTATGTTGATCGAATCTTCTACTTCTTTCTAAGAGTGACTAACATTATTTATTTTACTTACTTTCTAAATAGTTCTAAATATTAGTTATAAAAAATTTTATCAGTAATTGTTAGAAAATAGAATTCTCTTATACAAAATACTATAATAAATGAAAACATAAGAAATTAATGTAATAAGCGATATATACACATCTTTGCTAGATTTCTCTCTTAGAGAAATTCTTTATAATTTTATATACTAATATAGTCATGTAAATAATAAGTTTATTTAGGATAGATTTTTAATCAATTTAAAATCATTTATGCCTATTATCAATTATAATTGATAATAGTTAAATTAACATAAACTTAACTAATTTTAAAAAATTCTATTTTTTAATTAATTTTAAATAGAAAAATTACATTTTTTGTCTTATTTTCAATCTAATTTATTTATTTTTAACAATTAAATTATTTAAAATAAATAATTATTAATTTAAAAATAAGGATTTAAATTATTTTGGTATGGCATTTCCTTTTTCCCTATTTTAATTTCTTTAATAGAAAGTAATAATAATTATATTTATGCGTTTTACAATTGTTTACACTAATAGCAACCTTACCGTAAAATGTTTATACTGAAATATAACGAAAATAACCATTTTCATTTGAGGTTGTTAAATGAGATTTATAAAATATAAAGGAAGTATTGGAATCATTTCACCACTTACTATTGTTTTCCTGCTAACTGGTTGTAATATGGTATTAATGGATCCAAAGGGAGTCATTTCTATCGAACAAAAAAAATTGATACTAACTGCGCTTTGTTTAATGTTAATTGTTGTCGTCCCGGTAATTTTTATGGCGATTATCTTTGCAATAAAATATCGAGCAAATAATAAAGAATCAACTTACTGGCCAGACTGGGCATACTCAAATAAAATCGAATTAATTTGTTGGATAATTCCTATTATTATTATCACTATTTTGGCTATAATCACCTGGAAAAGCTCTCATCAATTAGATCCTTATAAACCATTAAAAAGCGATAAAAGACCTATAACTATTCAGGTTATTTCTACTAATTGGAAATGGGTATATATCTATCCAGAAAAAAATATTGCTACTGTTAATGAAATCGTTATTCCAATAGGTGTACCTATTAACTTTAAAGTTACATCTGATTCAGTGATGAATTCTTTTTTTATTCCTGCACTTGGTGGTCAAATTTATGCTATGGCCGGTATGCAAACGAAACTTCACTTAATTGCTAATGAACCTGGAACTTATAAAGGATTCTCATCGAGTTATAGCGGTCATGGATTTTCAGACATGAAATTTAATGTAATTGCAACTCCTGATCTGGAAAGTTTTGACAAATGGGTACAAAAAGTGAAAACATCTAAAAAAACATTAGATACTATGCTTGCATTTAACCAACTAGCTAAACCTAGCCATAATGTTCCTGTTATTTATTTTTCAAATGTAAGACCAAATCTTTATGAAGACCTAATATTAAAATTTTGCTATGAGCATAATATTAAATGATCCATCATAAAAATATATATAAAATATCTGGAAATCAATTAATATAATATGAACCAACTACTTATATCAATTTTAAGGAATAAATACCATGTTAGGTAAATTAACGATTGATGCAATACCTGTTCACGAGCCAATTATTATTATCACTCTGATCTGTATTTTATTAATCGGTATAAGTATTTTAGGTGTTATCACCTATTTTAGTAAATGGAAATGGTTGTGGAATGAATGGTTAATTAGTGTAGATCATAAAAGAATTGGAATTATATACATTATCCTTTCCATGATAATGCTACTTCGCGGTTTTTCAGATGCAATTATGATGCGAGGTCAACAAGCATTAGTATCCGCTGGTAATAACGGTTTTTTAACACCTCATCATTATGATCAAATTTTTACAGCTCATGGTGTAATCATGATTTTTTTTATGGCAACACCTTTCGTAATTGGGTTGATGAATTTAGTTGTACCATTACAAATTGGTGCTCGTGATATGGCTTTTCCGTTTTTAAATTCTCTTAGTCTTTGGTTATTTGTGGTTGGAGTTATCTTGATTAACTTATCATTAGGTATTGGTGAATTCGCCCAAACCGGTTGGTTAGCCTATCCACCATTATCAGGAAAAGAATATAATCCTGGTGTTGGAGTAGATTATTGGATATGGAGTTTACAAATATCAGGAATTGGTACAACTTTAACTGGAATAAACTTTCTTTCTACAATTTTACGAATGAGAGCACCTGGAATGTCAATGATGAAAATGCCTGTTTTTACTTGGACAGCTCTTTGTACTAATGTACTAATTATTGCAGCATTCCCTATACTAACAGTTACCATTACGCTACTTACACTTGACCGATATTTAGGTACCCATTTCTTCACTAATGATATGGGCGGCAATATGATGATGTATATTAATTTAATTTGGGCTTGGGGACATCCTGAAGTTTATATATTAGTATTACCTGTTTTTGGAGTGTTTTCTGAAGTTACCGCTACTTTCTCAAAAAAATGTTTATTTGGTTACAAATCTCTTGTTTGTGCAACAATTTCTATTACTGTAATGTCATTTGTAGTTTGGTTACATCACTTTTTCACAATGGGAGCAGGAGCTAACGTCAATGCATTCTTTGGTATAGCTACTATGATTATTGCTATTCCAACAGGAGTAAAAATATTCAATTGGTTATTTACTATGTACCATGGTCGTATCGAATTTAAAACACCAATGTTATGGACTATTGGTTTTATTATTACTTTTTCTATTGGTGGAATGGCTGGAGTATTACTTGCTGTCCCTAGCGCAAATTTTGTGTTGCATAATAGTTTATTTTTGATTGCCCATTTCCATAATGTCATTATAGGTGGAGTTCTTTTTGGTTGTTTTGCCGGTATGACATATTGGTTTCCAAAAGCTTTTGGCTTTATTTTAAATGAAAAATGGGGATTTCGTGCTTTCTGGTTTTGGATTATTGGTTTTTTTGTTTCCTTTATGCCACTTTATATACTAGGATTTATGGGGATGACTCGTCGTTTAAGTCAAAATATTGATCAGCAATATCATCCTATGCTACTAGTCGCTTCGTTCGGTGTTATACTAATCAGTATAGGAATTTTTTGTCAAGTCATTCAAATAATTGTCAGTATTCGTGATCGTCACAAAAATCTCGATTTTACTGGAGACCCATGGGGTGGTCGTACATTAGAATGGTCAACATCATCTCCAGCACCGTTTTATAATTTTTCTGAGGAGCCACAAATTGATACACTTGATGCTTGGTGGAATATGAAAGAAAAAGGTATATCTTATAAAAAACCAACTGAATATAAACCTATTCATATGCAAAAGAATACTTCTGCTGGAATAATTATATCAGCATTTTGTTTGATTTTTGGTTTTTCTATGGTATGGCATATTTGGTGGTTAGCGATTATTGGTTTCGTTGGAATTGTTGTAAGCTGGATCACTAAAAGTTTTGATGAAAATATCAATTATTATGTCCCTGTAGAAGAAATTAAATGTATTGAAAATCGGCATTATAATAACCTAAAAAAAGCAGGTATCCATGATGTCAACTAATTCAATAGTTAATCAACAAATTATTCATGATAATAATGAGTATTATTATATAGGAGAAATAAAAATATTTGGTTTTTGGATCTATTTAATGAGCGATTTGATCTTATTTTCTTGTCTTTTTACCACTTATGTTGTTCTAAGTCATAATATTATTGGAGAATTGATAAATAAAAATATTTTTAACTTAAATTTTGTATTGATTGAAACTTTTTTATTATTATTTAGTAGTATTACCTATGGATTTTCTATGTTGTCAGTTTATAACAAGAAAATAAACATGGTTAAATTATGGCTAATTATTACTTTTTTGTTTGGATTAAGTTTTATTTTTATGGAAAGTTACGAATTCCATAAACTTATCTCTGAAGATTATAGACCTGATAGAAACGCTTTCTTATCTGCTTTTTTTACGTTAATTAGTACACACGGTATTCATGTAATCTTTGGTTTATTCTGGATTATTATCATGATAATCCATGTTTCACGTCATGGTCTTACTTCCATTAATCAAATGCGTTTAAGTTGTTTAAGTCTTTTTTGGCACTTTTTAGATCTTGTTTGGATTTGTGTATTTACACTTGTTTATTTGTTAGGGGACTTTACATGAATTACAAAAATAAATCGTATTTTAGTAATAACCACAACAGTACAAAAATAAGGTATTTAATTGGATTTATACTATCTGTTATTTTAACCATTATTCCATTCTGGACGGTAATGAATGATACTAAATCTTATAAAACTATCTTATGGATTGTTATTAGTTCAGGAATCACTCAAATATTAGTACATCTTATTTGTTTCTTACATATGAACACCTCTTTAGAAGATCGATGGAATCTTGTTTCTTTCTTGTTCACAATGCTGATTATTGGAATTATTTTTATTGGTTCTCTGTGGATAATGTATAACTTGAATATCAATATGATGCTTAAATAAGCGTTATTATTTTGATGAAAAAATATCTAGAAGTGACAAAACCAAGTATTATTTTCGGTAACCTAATTTCTGTTACTGGTGGCTTTTTTCTCGCAGCTAAAGGTACAATTAATTACTCGCTATTTATTACTATACTAGTCGGTGTATCTTTGATTATTGCTTCTAGTTGTGTTTTCAACAACTATATTGATCAAGATATCGATAGAATGATGGATAGAACTAAAAATCGACCTTTAGTTAAAAAACTTATTAATTCAAATTTTTGTATAGTTTATGCTACAATTTTAGGTATTACGGGAATAACATTACTCTATTTTAATACAAATTCCTTATCGGTCTTAGTTGCTGTTATTGGTTTTGTAATTTATGTTTTTATTTATAGTCTTTATATGAAACGCAAATCTATTTATGGAACATTAATAGGTAGTTTATCCGGTGCTGCGCCACCAATTATTGGTTATTGTTCTGTTTCTGAACAATTTGATTTTGGGGCATTGATTTTGTTATTGATCTTTAGCTTATGGCAAATGCCTCATTTTTATGCAATTGCTATTTTTCGATTTAAAGATTATCAATCGGCCAATATTCCTGTGTTACCAGTAGTAAAAGGAATTTATGTTGCTAAAACTCATATTTTTTTATATATCCTTGCTTTTATGGTAGCAACCATAATGCTCTCTATTATTGGTTACGTCGGATACAAATATCTTATTGTTGTCGCCTCTGTTAGTTTATGGTGGCTTGGTATGGCTATTTCTGGATTTAAAAATAAAAATAATGATGATCTTT
This sequence comes from Arsenophonus sp., assembly GCA_046530785.1. Taxonomy (GTDB): domain Bacteria; phylum Pseudomonadota; class Gammaproteobacteria; order Enterobacterales; family Enterobacteriaceae; genus Arsenophonus. The sequence continues at coordinate 32,540 of JBHEQT010000009.1, read as the reverse complement.
GGGCAAGAAAATTATTTATATTCTCTATCATAACAATTACTTCTCTTAACATTATGATTTCTATTGATTCAAATATTTCTGATGAAGAGATTATTTTTGTTTATCTCAAACAATAATTTTCCCTAAAAACAATAAATAATCTTTACTATTCTTCCTTCTTTTTAAACGCTAAAATACTAACAAATTCTATATATTTTTTTATTTGTATTTTATTTAAATTATTTTCTTGAGCAATAGATTAACTAATTAATGAAAGAATTTATAATATCTAGTAGAAAAGTTTTGAGGTAAAATATGAACAATACTAAAATGACATCAAAAGAATTAAAAGCTATTTGGGGGTTAGGGGCGGTATTTACACTACGCATGATGGGTATGTTTATAGTATTACCTATATTATCAAACTACGGACGTGAACTAAAAAATGCTAACGAATTGTTACTTGGTTTAACAATTGGAATTTATGGTATTAGTCAAGCTATTTTTCAAATCCCATTTGGTTTAATGTCTGATCGATTTGGTCGTAAGAAATTAATTATTTCTGGATTGCTTATCTTTATTTTTGGTAGTGTGATCGCAGCAATAACAAATTCCATCTGGGGAATTATTATTGGTCGTGCTTTACAAGGAGCAGGTGCTATTTCTTCTGTAATTATAGCCTTAATTTCTGATCTGACTAGTGAACAAAACAGAACAAAAGCTATGGTTTTTATAGGGATAAGCTTTGGTATCACTTTTGCTATTTCGATAGTTCTTGGTCCTATTATTACTTATATTATTGGTTTACATGGTCTTTTTTGGGGGATTGGCTTACTTGCATTTGGAAGTGTATTGATAATGATCTTTATTGTTCCAGATAGTCAATGTCATATAATTAATTATAAAACACATTTCATGAAAAATAATGTAAAAAAAATAATTAACAATCGACAATTACTTAAATTTAATTTTGATATATTATGTTTGCATACTCTACTTATGGCAAATTTCGTTGTTTTACCATTAGTAATTATAGATTCAGGTTTACAAGATAAGCAACATTGGAAAGTATATTTAAGCACTTTATTTATTTCTTTCATTATGGTTTTACCTTTTATAATCTATGCCGAAAAGAAATATCGAATTAAAGAAATTTTCCTATTATTCATTGGTATTTTATTTATATCTGAATTATTCTTTTGTTTTTCAAACAATCATTTTTTCTTAATAGTAATAGGTCTTCAATTGTTTTTTATTTCATTTAGTGTTATGGAGACATTATTACCTTCACTTATTAGTAAAGAAGCTCCTATCAGATATAAAGGAACTACTATGGCTTTATATTCAATTAGTCAATTCCTGGGTGTAGCTTTAGGTGGAATCTTAGGAGGATTATTTTTTCAATTAAATGGTTCTTTTTTAGTCTTTATAGCAAATTTAATACTTTGTATATGTTGGTTTTTTATCAACTTAAATATGTATCATCCTTCTTATATTAAGAATATCCGTTTAATTTTACCAAAAGAGATAAAAGATTTTAATTTATTACAAATTCAATTAATGAATGAACCAGGTGTTCGAGAAGTTATGTTTGACCTTAAAACATTTATCGTCTATATTAAAATAGACAAAAAAATTACTAATCAGAAACAACTGGAAAATATTATAAATAACCAATGAAAAATATACCTTATGTAGAATTCAATAGTTTTTATATTAATATTAATAATAAAATTTAAATAGTTAACTTTAAGTAAATTCAGTCATCAAAATCGCAATGATATAAAAATAAATAATTTTTTAATTTAGCTAATATTATCGGAATTTGTGTTCATGTTGAATTAGTTAAGATTTTTAATTTAATTCTTTCTTTATTTCAAAAAATTTTTAATAAATAAACTATTTCTTTATAATAAAAGAATCTAAAAGATAAAAATTTTTAGAATGAAATATATTCTAAAGTTTATCCTATTAAAATTAATACCAATCTAGTATAAAATTACTTATATTTTCTAGAAAATATCTACTAAATGAAAGGCTTAAATTAAAATTCAGATATTTTATTTTCCTTTAATTAATTTCTTCTTATCATCTTTCTCAAAAATCTGATTTTGATATTATAAAAAATCTTATAATGTTAATGATAGGCTAATTTACACTGTTCATTTTTAACGACATTAGATATTTATATATTTCAAATTTCAAAAACTAAATCAAATCACTTTTAGATCTCATGTTTTTTTAATTAATTATTAAATAGTATAATACTATTTTAGTATTATATAAAATTTTATAATTGAGGTTAATTAAATTGTGAGTATATAAAATTTAATATATTCAGATGAAAATAATAGTGGATTTTTAATTATATATCGGATAGAAATTTAAATATTATCAATAATTTTCGTTTATTTAATGTTATGCTAAGAAATAGACCCACCTAAAAACAGAGATTTATTTTTATTTATAAAGTTATCCCGGCCTATTTAATTAGGCAGAGTAAAAATTATTTATTCTATAAAGAAAAATTTATCACCTGTTATTTTACCAATTAAATTAAATAATGACAATTTAGTAAAATCTTATATATTAAGAATATATCAATTTATAACAAAAATTAATATTATATTAATATATCGGCTTATATTAATATTACTAATTAAAATAATTTATTTTATATAATTCACTTTCCTAAAACTTTTATTATAAATAGAGGAAATTTTATAATTGTTTATCTAAAATATGATTAAAACGTTCTGGAATGGATAAAATATTCTTATAGAGAAGAACGATTCTTCTCTACTATACTAAAAGAAGGTAGGTATTAGAAAACAATCATTATTTTATCTCCAATTATTTTTTAAAAAATTTTGAAAATCTATGAATTATAAATATTTTAAGTGTCTCTATCATTAAAATTACCGATTACTAAAAACAGAGAAGATGAATATCTTTTCTTGACTGTAATCAAAGAAATAGATTACTTATGAATCATATCAGATAAGTTTTATTTATTATTTAAGAAAAATTAATCATTATTCAAAATTTTATTTTCTTGTACAACAAATCTCTTTCTTCTAAGGTTGAAGAAAGAGATAGAACGTAAATTTTAAGGGATTCTCATCTCTTCATATTTGTGAAACCATTAAGTTAATATTTTATTTTTATAACTCGTAGAAGGGGAATTCCCCAATAAAAAATAATCAATAGAGATTTTTATCTTAAAAGTTATTTAAAACAATGTATTCAAACTTTAATTAATTTTCTAAAAACTATGAAATGTTGATTTATCTTTTTATTAAATATGTTTATATAAGAACATATAAATGATTATTGAGATTTTTCCCCCATCTCTTAGATATAGAAACTTATTCGTTTAAAACGTATATTTTAAATATATACAAAATATGTACTTTAATGTCTCTTATATAAGAGAATGGATTCATAGTTTCTAATATAAAAGATTAAAACTATATAATTTAACGAGATTATATTTATCGATTAGTTAATTATCAGAAGAAATAGAATAAAAAATAAGTATTAATTTAGGAAATTGATTAGGATTATATACTATCACAGTATTATTATTTTTATTTTTTTTAATTTAATTAAGATATTATTGATTTCCTTTTTAATAACAATTGTTCAACTTTTGTAAAAACTTATAATTTTTAAGAATTAAAATAAAAATAAAAACTAGAAAAATAAAGATTTTATTTGAAAATATTCAAATAACTCACTAATGTCGATTTTTATAAAATACTTTATACAGTAGTTTATATTATTTTAGCTATGTAAAAATTAGAATTAAATAATTATTTATACCGATCTTTCACAAGTGAAACTATCATCTTTTAAAGATTGGGAAAGTTACTTTCTTCGATAAATCAATATAAAGAAAATCTATTTAAATTTCAATATTATAATTTATTTTATGTGGGATTTAATATATTGAATTATTTTCTGATAAATATAAATTAGTAAGTAATTTATAATAATGATAATGGGCGGTATATTTTTACATTTTTAAAACCTTGTTTATGTAAATAAAGTGCTTGTAATCTGCTCATTACACCTCTCTCACAATAGAGTAAATAGTTTTTTTTTCTTGATAACTCACTAAATTTTCTATTTAATTTATAAAATGGTAGTATTATCACCTTAATATTTGTTATCTGTAATGGATCTTTCTCTTGTTCGTCAGGAGAACGAATATCCAGAATAATGTCATCAATTAGAAATTTAGTAACTACTTCTAGTATTGATGTTTCATCTTGAATATCAGATATTATCTGACGAATATCAATATTTTGTGATGTAATAACGGAATGATCAAGTAAGGAAAAATTAAAATTATTTTCTTGTTTTTCAATTTTTTCTTTCACTGCTTTTACGGTCGGTTTTTTAGAAAAAACACCACAAAATTCTGGCATAGTACGAGAAAAATATTCTGTTCCTATTTCACGAGAAAGATTAATAATATTTTCTTTATCATATGAAATTAGTGGACGTAAGATTAATATATCTGTAACATTATCAATTAAACGTAAGTTAGTTAATGTTTGACTAGAAACTTGACCTAACGCTTCACCGGTCACTAACGATTGAACATTATAACGTTCTGCTATTTTAGATGCGGCCCTTACCATCATTCTTTTCAATACAACGTTAATTTGAGTATCATTAATTTTTTCAATAATTTCTTCTACAATTTTTCTAAAATCTATTACGATAAAACGTACTTTATGTGAACGACTAAAACGATACCAAATATGGTAAGCAATCTTCTTTACACAAAAATCATTGGTATCATTATCAGACAAATTAAAAAAACAGTAATGAACCCGACAACCACGTCGTATTAACATATAACTAGATACACCTGAATCATATCCTCCCGATATCAGCGATAAAACATCTTCTTGTGTACCTATAGGAAATCCACCAATACCTTGAATACGTGATTTAACAAAGATTACTTTATTTTTTTTAATTTCAATGTTTAGAGTTATATCTGGATTATTAAGTTTTACTTTGGATGAAAAAACACAGTTATTTAAAAAACCACCAACATAACGTTCTGCTTCTATTGAACTAAAATCGTGCTTACCAATTCTCTTGACACGAACGCAAAAAGTTTTATTACTTATTAAATTACCATAAATTTTATAAGCTAATTCAGAAATATGATGAAGATCTTGAAATTGATATTCTTCAACTAATAGAATATGATGGATTCCAGGAATTTTTGTTAAAAAATCAGAAATTTCATCATAATATATATTTTTTTTACTACAAACTTCAATATTATCCCAATACCGAGTAACGGTAATTTCTTCATTTAAGACCTTTAATATATTGAGAATATTACTAGCAAGGATCTTAATGAAGCGTAAGCGAACAGATTTGCTCTTGATCGTGATTTCAGGAAATAGTTTAATAATAAATTTCATAATGTTTTATTATAAATCATTTTTATCTTTTTTAAGTATTAAATATATACTTAAAATATTTATTAGTAAAACTTTTGATTTTAAATATATAAAGTATATCACGACATTAATCTTTATCGTTAAAAATTAATAAAAAGAATGAAAATGACATTCATTAATTATTATAAAATAAACTATTTTATAATATATTTATTGAAATTAAAGAAAATAAAACGATTAGGAATAAAAATATTTGATATCAAGATTCTTGATCCTCTAAAATTTCACTAAAATCGTTAAAAGTTCGTTACAAAATTAAAGTTATGCGAATTTTACTTAAAAATATTAAATAAATTGGAACATAGAATTCAATTAATTATAAAAGCAGAAACCTGCTGAAAAAGGAAAAAATGTAGAAATTTTCTTAAAAATGATAATAAGAATAATGCGCTATTAGATAATTTAATCCGGAAAATAAAATAAATGATATCTGAAATAGTGAGGTTGTCCTTTGAAGATCAAAGACTATGGGTGCAAAATCACATAAATAAAACACTATTAGATCAATTTCAGCGCCTTCCATTTAATCAAAGTCAACTTATTGCAGCAATGAAATATAGTACATTACTTGGTGGAAAACGACTAAGACCTTTTTTAGTTTATGCTATAGGTGATATGTTAAATGTTGCTATTGAAAACCTAGATGTACCTGCTGCGGCCGTTGAATGTATTCACGCTTATTCCTTAATCCACGATGATTTACCAGGGATGGATAATGATAATTTACGTCGTGGTCAACCTACCTGCCATATTTTTTTTGGTGAAGCCAATGCAATTCTTGCTGGTAATGCTCTGCAAACACTTGCTTTTGACATCTTATCTCGTTCTGCTATGCCAGATGTTAGTGATACTAATCGCCTTGCGATGATATCTGAATTAGCTACTGCCATTGGAGCGGCAGGTATGTGTAGAGGGCAAGCTCTCGATATGGAATTGGAAGGTCAAAAAATTGATATAACAATGTTAGAATCTATTCATCATCATAAAACAGGAGCTTTAATTCGCGCTACTATCAGAATTAGCGCACTTGCAGCTGGAAAAAAAGGGTATAAATTACTACCATTATTAGATAATTATGCCAATATAATTGGACTACTCTTCCAAGTTCATGACGATATTCTCGATATTATAGATGATACAGATATTTTAGGTAAAAATCAAGATATTGATAAAAAACATAAAAAAAATACCTATCCATCATTAATCGGTCTTCAACAAGCTAAAAAAAAAGAAAACAATTTATATAAACAAGCGATGGACGTTCTTTATATATTAGAGCAAGATTATAGCCTTAATACAAAAATACTACAAAATTTAACACATTTTATTATCAAACGAAAAAGGTAATTTTATTAATTTAAGGACCAAATATTTTAATAATTAAAATTTATAATAATCTGCTAAAAGATTATTATAAAAATATCATCGACATAAACAAAATAATTATTTAAAATAGGTAGATATGAGCATTGATATTATTTCCTATCCAATTTTAAGTTTAATAAAAACACCGGAAGAATTACGACTTTTACCAAAAAAAAATCTTGTAAAATTATGCGAAGAGTTGCGACAATTTTTATTAAATAGTGTTAGTCGTTCCAGTGGACATCTTGCTTCTGGATTAGGTTGTATTGAACTCACTGTTGCTTTGCACTATGTCTATAAAACCCCTTTTGATAATCTTATCTGGGATGTTGGACACCAGGCATATCCACACAAAATATTAACTGGTCGCCGAGATCAAATTAGTACCATAAGAAAAAAGAATGGATTACATCCCTTTCCTTGGAGAGAAGAGAGTGAATATGATATTTTTAGTGTTGGTCATTCTTCAACTTCTATCAGTGCTGGACTAGGTATGGCAGTAGCAGCTGAATATGAGAATAAAAATCGTAGAACTGTTTGCGTTATTGGTGATGGAGCTATTACAGCAGGTATGGCTTTTGAAGCAATGAACCATGCAGGGAGTATTCATAAAGATATACTAGTAATCCTAAATGATAATGAAATGTCAATTTCAGAAAATGTTGGTGCATTAAATAATCATTTATCGCAACTTTTATCAGGGAATCTATATACTAGCTTACGAGAAAAAGGAAAAGAAGTATTTTGTAATATCCCATCGATTAAAGAATTATTAAAAAAAACTGAGGAGCATCTTAAAGGTATGGTGATTCCTAGTACTATGTTCGAAGAATTGGGATTTAATTATATTGGTCCAATTGATGGACATAATGTATTCACATTAGTAAAAACTTTAAAAAATATTCGTGAGTTAAGAGGGCCACAATTTTTACATATTATAACCAAAAAAGGAAAGGGTTATAAACCTGCAGAAAAAGATCCTATTACCTGGCATTCTGTTCCTAAATTTGATCCAAAAAGTTTTAGTTTACCAAACAGCAGTAATAATGAATTAACTTTTTCACAGATTTTTGGAGATTGGTTATGCCAAGAAGCAGCTAATGATTCTAAATTGATGGCAATCACACCAGCTATGAGAGAAGGGTCAGGAATGGTTGATTTTTCTAAGATTTATCCAAAACAGTATTTTGATGTTGCTATTGCAGAACAGCATGCTGTGACTTTTGCTGCTGGTCTTGCTATTGCTGGCTATAACCCGGTCGTTGCTATTTATTCAACTTTTTTGCAACGTGCATATGATCAAGTGATCCATGATGTAGCTATTCAAAAATTACCTATTTTATTTGCTATAGATCGAGCAGGAATTGTTGGAGGAGATGGACAAACCCATCAAGGATCTTTTGATTTATCATTTTTACGTTGTTTACCTAATATGATTATTATGTCGCCTAGTGATAAAAATGAATGCCGAAAAATGTTACACACTGGTTATCACTATCAGGATGGACCTGTTGCAGTTCGTTATCCAAAAGGAATAGATTCTACTCCTACTGCTTTACAACCGTTATCAAAAATTCCAATTGGTAAAGGATTACTTCGGAGACGAGGAAAAAAAATAGCTATTCTAAACTTTGGAATGTTACTTGTTGAAGCAATGAAAGCAGCAGAAATACTTAATTTCACTGTAATTGATATGCGATTTGTAAAACCGTTAGATGAAACTTTGATAATGAAAATAGCTAAAACTCATAAGTTATTAATAACATTAGAAGAAAATGCAATTATGGGAGGAGCTGGTAGTGGTGTTAATGAATTTTTATTAAAATCTCATCATATTATGCCTATTATTAATCTAGGTTTACCTGATTATTATATTCCACAAGGAAATCAAAAAGAAATTCAGGCTGAACTAGGACTTGATGCAGAAGGAATTATTAAATTAATTAAGAACTATTACAGTAAATAAATTAATAAAATGTTGAAAATTTAAAAATGATCTGGAAATTTCTCATTTTGATTATTATTAATTTACTGATTATTATATTGATAATAATCAGAATGAAATTAAAATAATGATAATAATAGAAAAAATGGCCCCGATAATATCATCTAACATAATACCTAATCCTCCTTCTATTTTCTGATCAAACCAATTAATAGGCCAAGGTTTTAGTATGTCAAAAAAACGAAAAAGAACAAATGCAATTAACACCCATTGCAAATTAACTGTCGGTATCACCATAAGAGTTATCCACATTCCAATAAATTCATCCCAAACAATACTTCGGTGATCATGAACTTGTATATTACCGGATGTCCATTTACAAATAATAAGACCAATACCAAAACAAAATAAAATAATAAACCAACATAATGAAATAGGTAGTAGCCAATACATCAGAAACCAGAACGGAATAGAAACTAAAGATCCTATTGTTCCAGGAGCGATAGATGATAAACCACTACCAAACCCCGTTGCTAAAAGATAATAAGGGTTTGAAAGTTTTAATTGGGATTTTGCAGATGTCATGAGAAATTTTTTAGAAAAATGATCAAACCCGATTAAATCAGATAAACCCTTTTTATCATAAAATACCGGATACCCTTCTTGGATTTGGTGTTATCTGATAGTACAATAAAAATTTGTTTCAATCTGAAAGTTAACTAGAATACTCTAATGCATAATGGTTTATCTCAGAAATCGTAAAATATAGTTCATAATCTTCTTTTCCACTTAATGCTAAGGTTAAAGTCTATTTAAGGTAACTTGTCTGCATAATATATCAGATAACAGTAAAAAATTTAATTTAATTTAAACTTTACAGTTGTTTATTTTTAGAATATGCACAAAATTAGAAATCAATCCATCAGAAATATTTATCGCAAAAGAAGCAAAATAACGTAAAGTTTTCCATTATAAAATAAGATTTTATGGACTTAAATATCTCTGAATTAATCAATTACGATCTTTTATGTCATCAATAATTAATTTTTATTCTAAAATTACAAGAATTGCATCACACTATCCAAAAAATATTCCTATAAGATAAATTTAATAGGAATTAAACCATAGGATTATAATTAAGGGTATACCTCCATTGGCCCCTGTGTTTGTATCACCATCAATAAGATTGATTTTATAGTAATTAAACTGCTAAAATAAATTAGGAAATAATTTTTCAACCAATCTTCATTAATTTATGGAAATATCAAAGCAAAAGAAACTTAGCCAGGATCAACGCCCATAGAAGGATAAATCACTTAAATTAACTGCTAAAGATTTACAAGATAAACATTCTTGCTTAAATAGTATTAAAGAAATAGATTCCTGAAACTAATATATCAGTAGTAATAGTTAATTATTGTTTCTCTAGTATTATTATTAATTGACAATCCATCAAATAATACCTATATTAACGTCATACCTATTTTTCTGTTGATGAATTAAATAACCGACGTAATTATATCAAATTTCCCATAAACCGTAATATTATTCCACAATATACTTATATTCTGATTTTTTATAGTTTGATCACATATCACTTTTTTAAAATAAACATCGAATTATTCGAAACAACTTAAACAACATTATTTCTTGCCCATAGTAAAAACAATTTTATCTAGTACACCATTAATAAATCTATAACTCTCCTCTGTTCCAAAAATTTTTGATAATTCAACCGCTTCATTAATAACAACTTTATAAGGTATATCATTACGATAACAAAGTTCAAACATCGCTAAACGTAAAACAGCTTTCTCTACTTCTCCTATCTCACAAAGTTGTCGAGAAAGGTAAGGAACCATTTTTTCATCTAATTTTGATAAATTATTTGAAATTCCGGTAAGAAGTTCACGGAAGTAAATCATATCAACATTAGATATCTCCTGATGAGATAAAAAATCTATTTCAAAATTAAAAATATTATTACCAGATAATTGCCAAGAATAAATCGCCTGAACAATACATTCACGTGCACGATGACGAGCAGCAGGTTTCATAAAATCCTCTTAAATAAATTACCCTTTAATGAGGTGAATTATATTAATCATTTCTAATGCAGCTAATGCAGCATCAACACCTTTATTCCCTGCTTTCGTACCTGCTCGCTCAATGGCCTGCTCAATATTGTTTGTAGTTAATATCCCAAATGCAACTGGAATATTACTTCTCATTGAGACATTAGAAAGTCCTGCACTACATTCAGAGGAAAGATATTCAAAATGTGGAGTTTCACCACGTATAATGGTAGCAAGCGCAACGATTGCATCATATTTTTTCATTTCTACTAATGTCTTAATAATCAAAGGCAGTTCATAAGCACCAGGCACCCAAACTACAGTAATATTTTCTGTTACAACTTGACCGATACGCTCCAAAGTATCAATAGCGCCTTCTAACAATCTATTGCTGATAAAATTATTAAAACGTGCAGCAACAATCGCTATACGAGATCTTGGTGCTGCTACACTACCTTTTATTATGTTCATAGACTTCCTTAATATCTATTTTCTCTATAGAGATTAAATCTCTACCATACTTCTTTTATATACTTCCCCGCTTCTAAATTTAAGTAACTTTATAATAATTATTATAAACATTAAATTGAATCAATTAAAATTGATATTTTATTTAAAGTGCATTACTACTTCTATATTTAAGTTACCATCCCAATAAAAGATGTTATCATAACGGGCGAAGAATTAAACGTAAATCAGTTCCAATAAATTTATTATTAATAAATTTAAATGCCGGTGCATCTTTTAATTTTTGTAATTCTTGAATATTAATTAATCCTTTAGCTTTTTCTCCTAAAATTTTAGGAGAAATATAAACAATTAATTCATCAATTAACCTCAATGTCAACAAAGATCCGGAAAGTGTGGGTCCACTCTCTACCAAAATTGAATTAATGTTACGTTTAGCCATTTGTATCATAAAAAAAATTAAATCAATTCTTTTTTTATAGGTTGGGATTGTTATTTGTTCAACATGATTAAACCAATTTTGAGGTATAGGATTAGGACGAATAAGCCAACATTCACCATCTAGTTTTGTAATAAAATGTTCTGGATTTACCTGATTACGACGATCTAAAACAATTCTTACTGGCTGTCGGATCTGATCCTTATGATAAATATTTTGTAGTTTAGGAGAAAAATCTTCCCAACGAACATTCAAAGAAGGATTATCAATTAAAACAGTAGTACTAGTAGTTAATATTGCACTCGCCTTAGCTCTGAAATTTTGTACATCTTGTCGAGCTAATTGTGAAGTGATCCATTTACTTTCACCTGATGCAAGAGCTATCTTTCCATCAAGTGATGCTGCTAATTTAAGTTGTACATAAGGAAATCCAGTTCGCATTCTTTTTATGAATCCTTTATTTATTTTCTCAGCTTCGTTCATTAATAAACCATGCATTACTTCTATACCAGCTTGCTGTAGCTTAATTAAACCACGTCCTGAAACTTGAGGATTTGGATCTTTCATCCCTACAACAACACGCCTAATACCTGCACTGATTAATGCATCTGTACAAGGAGGTGTTTTACCATAATAATTACATGGTTCTAATGTAATATAAGCGATCGCCCCATTAGCTTTTTTACCAGCTATTTGTAAAGCATGAATCTCAGCATGTGCTTCGCCTGCTTTGGAATGAAACCCTTCACCTACAACTTCACTATCTTTTACAATAACACAACCTACATTTGGGTTAGGTGAAGCAGTAAATCGTCCTTGTCTTGCTAGTAATAATGCGCGCCTCATAAACTGTTTATCAAACGAGATCATTTTTATTATTAATCCTGTAAGTTAGCAATTTCTTTTCCAAATTCACAAATATCTTCAAAACTATAATATACTGAAGCAAAACGTATATAAGCAATTTTATCCATTTTTTTTAATTCCTCCATAACAATTTTTCCGATCATCTTTGCTGGAATTTCTTTCTCTCCAACTGCTCGAAGTTGTGATTTTATATTATTAATAGCTGTTTCTAAATTATTAGAGCTTACCGGACGTTTTTCTAATGCTTTTTGCATACCTCGTCTAAGTTTATGTTCATCAAATAACTCACGTATATCATCTCTTTTTACCACAAAAGGTATAATTAATTCAGCCACCTCAAAAGTGGTAAAACGTTCATGACATTCAAGACATTGCCTACGACGACGAACTTGCAAACCATTGCCAATCATACGTGAATCAATCACTTTAGTATCTAGAGCGGTGCAAAATGGACAATGCATAAAACTTCCTAATTTAAAGTCCTGTTTTTCGATTTTAACTAAGATATCAATAAAAAAACCCTGGTAGCGCAATCTAACAGGGTTTGCGTTAATAAAACTATTTCTTTAAAATAATAGAGAATATTGATCTGTTTCCTCTTTTAAAGTTCAGGAGATATTAAAATGCTTTCGTTTCATTCCCATTTTTAATGCTAAAGCAGAAGCAACATAAATTGAAGAAATAGTTCCAATTGTTACACCAATTAACATAACTACTGAAAATCCTTTTAATATTAACCCTCCAAAAAGATAGAGCATCAATAATACTAATAAAGAACTCCCTGATGTAATAATGGTACGACTTATTGTTTGCGTCAATGAAATATTTATTATTTCGTAAGATGTACCTCGACGGATCTTATAAAAATTTTCACGAATACGATCAAAAATAACGATGCTATCATTTAATGAATAACCGATAACTGACATCAATGAAGCAACTATAGTCATATCAACTTCGATTTGAAAAAACAAAACAATACCTAATGTAATAACTACATCATGAGCTAATGATATTACTGTACCGGCTGCCAAATGCCATTCAAAACGAATACCAATATAAATTAAAATACAGATTAAAGCAACTAAAAGTGCAAGTGCTCCGGTTTGAGCTAATTCAATACCTACACTCGGCCCTACAAATTCAACACGCTTAATTGTTGCTAGATCATCAACTTCTTTATTAATGATTGAAGTAATAGTTTTACCGGTTTCTTGATTTTTCATTCCTTTACTAGGAGACAACCGGATCATAATATTTTTGCTACTACCGAATTTTTGTATTACTGCATCTTGATAACCATTCCTATTTAAAGTATCCCTAATCTTTTCAATATTTACAGGTTGACTAAAATTAATCTCAATAATAGTTCCACCAGTAAAATCTAATCCCCAGTTAAAATCTTTTAAGAAAAAAACCATAACAGAAACAATAAATAAAGCAATTGAAATAGAAAATGCTATATAATCCCAACGCATAAAGTTGATAACTTTACGACCATAATTTAACTGTTCTATTCTGTAATTTTCTGCCACGATTACGATCCTTAAATAGGCAATTTTTTAATATGTTTAGTACCATATAATAAATTTACGATAGCACGTGTTCCTATAATTGCAGTAAACATAGAAGTAGCAATACCAATTATTGTAGTAATAGCAAAACCCCTAATTGAACTGGTGCCTATCGTATATAAAATGATTGCCGTAATCAGGGTTGTCAAATTCGCGTCTAGTATACTAGAAAATGCACCCTTATAACCTTCATCTATCGATTTTTGTACAGTACGACCATTCTTTAATTCTTCTTTAATGCGTTCATTAATTAATACATTAGCATCAACAGCAACAGTAAGCGTCAAGATAATACCAGCGATTCCTGGCATAGTTAATGTGGCTCCTGGTAATAAAGACATAATCCCAACGATAAGGATCAAATTAACTAACAATGCGGAACTAGCAATCAGACCAAACTGACGATAATAAATTATCATAAATAATACTGAAACTAGAAAACCGGCTAATGATGCTTTTATTCCTTGCTCAATATTTTTCACCCCTAATGTTGGTCCAATAGTATGTTCTTCAATAATTTGAATAGGTGCAATCAATGTTCCAGCACGCAATAATAATGATAATTGACGAGCTTCTGTTGAACTAGTAATACCGGTAATACGAAATTTATTAGTAAAAAGAGAGGAAATTTTTGCTACATTAATAACCTTTTCATCTTTTACTAAAATAGTATGACCATTAGAATCATTTTGTCTACTATTTTTATATTCAACAAATAAGGTTGCCATTAATTTATCTTGATTATTACGGGTAAAATCAAACATAATAGAACCACCAGCTCTATCTAGAGTAATATTTACTTGTGGTTTTCCTATTTCATCCAAACTGAATCTTGAATCAATAATATGATCTCCCTTTAAAATAACGCGTTTATAAAGAACAATAGGCTTACCATTACGAGTATATTTTATTTCAGAATCTCCAGGAATATGCCCTTTTTGAATAGAAGAATTTTCTATATTTATATTAACTAATCGAAATTCTAAAGTTGCAGTTGCTCCGAGAATCTCTTTTGCTCTTACTGTATCTTGAATACCAGGTAATTCAACGACAATGCGATCAGTCCCCTGTTGCTGTACCAATGGTTCAGCAATACCTAATTGGTTAACACGATTACGAATAATATTAATATTTTGTAATACTGAATAACTACGAACTTGACGGATTCTCTCATCTGTCATTACTGCTGTTAATATATTTTTTTTGGGAGCAGAAAAAAATAAATCAAAATAACGAAGTTTTAAATAAGATTCCACTTTTGAAAGTTCAATATCGTCATAAAAACGAATTTCAATACCGTAATTATCTATCTTGCGTATACCTGAATATCCTATTCCTTTTTTACGTAAATCACTTCGTAGATTATACATATTCTGCTCTTGTAATTTATTTAACGCCGTTTCTATATCCACATATATTAAAAAGTGAACACCACCACGCAAATCTAATCCCAATTTCATTGGTTTACCCCCCAAAACCCTTAACCAATAAGGGGTAGAAGGTTCTAAATTTAACGCAATAATGTATTCTTCTCTTAAACTTGCAAGTAATATTTCTCGTGCATACAACTGGATATCTGGATTATTAAAACGAATAATAATTATACCATTTCTTAATACGATTGATTTACTTTCAATTTTTTCTTTCTTTAAAATATTATAAACTTTATTTAAAACTTGCTCATTAGCAGAAGTTCCTCTCATACCAGTAATCTGAATAGCTGGATCTTCTCCATAAAGATTTGGAAGAGCATAAAAAAGACCGATGAACAATGCAGCGATCAACATAAAATACTTCCATAAAGGATAATAATTTAGCATGGTAATTTCCTTCTGGAAAATTAAAATTAAATAGATTTCATTGTACCTTTTGGTAGTATAGCAGTAACAAAATCACGTTTAATCCTTACTTCATTTGTCTCATTTAATGCAACAATAATGCAACCTGTTTCAGATACTTTGGTAACACGCCCAATTAATCCACCAGTTGTTAATACTTCATCACCTTTAGAAATAGAATCCATTAATTTTTTATGCTCTTTAGCTCTCTTTTGTTGTGGGCGTAAAATTATAAAATAAAAAATTAATCCGAAAATAATCAACATGATAACTAAAGAATATGGGTTTCCTACTTGCGCTTGACTACCTGCTAAAGTAATCTTTTCAGAAATAAAAAAATTCATTTAAATTTCCTCGTTATATTGACTAATAGAATTTATTTATCTGTCGATAAAATTCTACAGAAAAAGCTTCAAATTTATCTTTTTCAATTGCTTGTCGAATTTCATTCATTAGACGATGATAATAACGTAAATTATGTAATGTATTAAGTCTTGAACCAAGAATTTCTTTACATTTATCAAGATGATGTAAATAAGCACGGCTATAGTTAGAGCAAGTATAGCAATCACAATAGGGATCTAGCGGCGAAGTATCAAATTTATATTTAGCATTACGAATTTTAATTACGCCTTCAGTGACAAATAAATGTCCATTTCGTGCATTACGGGTTGGCATTACACAATCAAACATATCAATTCCTCGATAAACACCTTCAATAAGATCTTCTGGTTTACCGACTCCCATTAAATAACGTGGTTTATTCTTAGGAATTTGTGAACAAGTATGAGTTAAAATACGATTCATATCCTCTTTAGGTTCTCCTACGGCTAAACCACCAACAGCATAACCATCAAAACCAATTTCAAGTAATCCTTTTACTGAAAGATCACGTAAATCTTCGTAAATATTTCCATGAATAATACCAAAAATAGCATTTTTATTAGTTAACTCATCAAATCGTTGACGACTTCTTTTTGCCCAACGTAGAGACATTTCCATCGATTTTTTTGCATAATCCCAATCTACTGGAGAAGGTGTGCATTCATCAAAAACCATAATAATATCTGAACCAAGATCGTTCTGAATTTCCATTGATTTTTCAGGGTTAAAAAAAACTCTTTCGCCATTAATTGGATGACGAAAATAAACTCCCTCTTCTTTAATTTTTCGTATTGCACCGAGACTAAAAACTTGAAATCCACCTGAGTCAGTTAGAATTGGTTCTTTCCATTGCATAAAATTATGTAAATCACCGTGTGATTTTATTATGTCTTCTCCAGGGCGTAACCATAAATGAAAAGTATTTCCTAAGAGAATTTGTGTTCCAGTTTGTTTAACTTCTTCCGGTGTCATACCTTTTACTGTTCCATAAGTAGCAACCGGCATAAAAACAGGTGTTTCTACAATACCACGATCAAAAATCAATTGTCCACGACGAGCTTGACCGTCTTGGTTTTTTAACTCATATTTCATTTTGTCTCTACCAGGATCAGAAAAATAATCCGATTGTATTATTTACCTATTTAGTTAAATAACTTATTGATATAAAATTAATAATTAATAGCTAATTAGCTATTTTTCATTTTTACCTTCAGAATTAAGTGTAACAAACATGGCATCACCATAACTAAAAAACCGATACCTCTCTTCGATTGCTTTTTTATAAGCATTCATCGTGTTTTGATAACCTGCAAAAGCAGATACCAACATAATCAAAGTAGACTCAGGTAAATGAAAATTAGTAATTAATGCATCAACAATTTGAAAATTAAATCCTGGATAAATAAAAATTTTAGTATCATCAAAAAGGGGAGCAATAATTTTTTCCTTACACGCTAAAGCAGCGCTTTCTATAGATCGAATCGAAGTTGTTCCTACTGCAACAACCCTCTTACCTATCGCTTTGCAGGTTAATATTGCATCAATAACATCTTGCGATACTTCAACATATTCTGCATGCATAGTATGTTCAGAAATATTTTTTACCCGAACAGGTTGAAATGTACCGGAACCAATATGAAGTGTCACAAAAACCATAGCTACTCCTTTTTGATGAAGCTTAGTTAATAATGATTCATCAAAATGCAATCCTGCAGTAGGGGAAGCAATTGCACCAAATCGTTTACTGTAAACCGTTTGATAAAATATTCTATCTATCTCGTTATCAGAACGTGTAATATAAGGTGGTAATGGAATATGACCAATATTATTTAATATAGCTAAGATATCTCTCTTATCCTGAAAACTAATTTCAAATAGCGTGTTATGTCTTACCAAGATAATAGCTCTGACATTTTCATTATCACCTAGTAATAATTCATTTCCTACCTTAAGTTCTTTAGAAGCACGAATATGTACCAAAATCCGATGGGGATCTAAGATACGTTCAACCAATACTTCAATTTTTCCGCCAGATATTTTGCGGCCATAAATGCGAGCCGGTATAACTTTCGTATTATTGAAAATAAGAAGATCACCTGATTCTAATTTATCAAGAATATCAGTAAAAATACAATGTTCTATTTCACCTGTTGATCCGTTTAAAGAAAGTAATCTACATTGACTACGTTTGACTAAAGGATAATGAGCTATTAATTCATCAGGTAATTTAAAAGAAAAATCAGAAACACGCATTTTTTATATTATATTATTAAAATAAACCAATTAATCTAGTGCAACCATGAAAATAGTGCAATAAATAAAACATCAGTAGAAATAAATAATTCAATTATTAATGAATTATTTAATTTTTCAACAGCTCCTGTTATTTTAACAGATAATAAAATTCATTATTAAGAAATTTAATAGAAATTCTCGTCTTTAATTTATCCTCATAACTAATATTCATTTAATATTATAATGGGATCTTAAAATATATCGTCAAAAAAAATTCTACCAAACAATATTTTATTTATAAAGTGTAAAGAAACCATTTTTAATCTATATAACGTTTAATTATAAAAAGTGATGAAACTTTATTTAGTTTTATATCCAAATTAAAGAAAAAATTAAACGATACTAAGCACAATTTACTTTTTATTATAATCAAAAATTAAATCGAATTTATTTTACATTTAAAAAAAATAAATAATAAAATGAATATATATGATCATAAAGATGAATTATATCTTATATGTAAAATTTATATATATATAAATACTAGGAATTAAAAAATATTTTTTTCACTAGATATCTTTTAAAATAAATCAGTTAATTAAACTATTTTTATGTTTTTATTTTCGTTATCCCTATTTTTACTTTTTATCAATTTTATTCAAAATAATGACTTTTGTTGAAATTCAACTATTAATTTTTTAATAAAATAAGATAAACTCCCTTTTATCATGTTCAATCCCAGAAAAAACTAAAGTGTTATTTCTGTTAAATAACACTCTTTCTCTAATTATCTCAATCTTATATCAGTGTTGTTTAGTGTTAACACGATCATATAGTACGAAAAAAAATAAAATGGTTAATGAAGGTATAATCCAGGCTAAATTATGATCATAAAATGGTAATTTCTTCGCAATATCAGGAATGAATATTTGCAAAATATCAGAGGATTTCATTACTTCTAATAAACCAAATATTAAACTAATTAAAACTGTTGGAGCAATCACCCTGGATGCACAATTCCACCATTTCAAGGTAAAACTCATTATAATTAACACAATACATGGTGGATAAATAGCGATTAATACTGGAATAGAAAATTCAATTAGTTTATTTAATCCTAAATTTGAAATCACCATAGAAAAAATACCAAGTATCCATACTAATGTAGTATAAGAAATTGGCAAATAAATTGAAAAAAATTCAGCACAAGCACATATAAGTCCTACTGAAGTTACCATACAAGCAATAAAAATTAGCACTCCTAAGAAAAAACCACCATATATACCAAAAGTATGGTGCACATAAGCATGCAAAATATCAGCACCATTAGTTGCATTAGGTAATAACGTACCACTATTTTCACCAAGTTTTAAAAGAGAAACATAAACTAAAGTTAATAATATACCAGCAATTAATCCAGCTAATATCATATAACGAGTTAAAAGAGCAGAATTTTTAATTCCACGTGATCGAGCAGCATTAATAATAACAATACCAAAAACCATAGCACCCAAAGCATCCATGGTCAAATAACCATTAATAAAACCATTAGAAAATGCCATATTGGTATATGATGGCGTTGACATAATAGGTTCACCCGCTGGATAAAATATCGCAGCAATACCTAAGATAGATAATCCAATCATTTTTATTGGTGCTAAAATGTACCCAATGCTATTGAGCAATCGTCCTGGATAAAGTGAAATACCTATTACAATAGAAAAATAAATTAAACTATAGATAAATAATGAAATTGATGAAACGTTACTTAATAGCGTAGTAATTCCTACTTCATAAGAAACTGTTGCGGTACGAGGTATCGCAAATAATGGTCCAACAGATAAATAGGAGACAATAGCTAACAATAAGCTAGCATATTTACCAATTGGAGCACTAAGTTGTTCAATACCGCCACCTACTCTTGCTAGCGCAATAATCGCAAAGACAGGAAAACCAACACCTGTTAGCAAAAATCCTCCTGCTGCTATCCATATCTTTTCACCAGCTTGCAATCCAACCATAGGAGGAAAAATAATATTTCCTGCTCCAACAAATAACGCAAAGGTCATAAACCCTAACGCTAAAATAGTTCTAGACGTTAAACGATTTTCCATAATTATTATTACTTTGTTGTTTATAATTTACTACTTTAAGTAGTACCAAAATTTAAACCCATGTTTATTTATTGACTATAATTTATTTTTATCTTTTAATCATCAGAACTAAGATATTACTTTAATTAATCTGATAGATTTGGTAAAAGTAAAGTAAACCAATAAAAAAAATTATATAATAACTTATATCATAATATAATGCAATAACAAATTAAAAATTTATAATAAATATTTCAAATATTTTTAGTAATTTTATTTATTATTTTGATTGGCATATATCATATTTTTGTTAATATGACTTTATTCAAAGTAAATTCATCCATAAAAAAATATATTTTTTATTTAATCTATTGAAACTAATATTCACAAAATGAAATTTAGTTTTGTTTATTTTTGTTAGAACTAAACTTAAATAATCAATAAAGTTAAAAATTTAAATTTTTAATAATTAATATTTAATATCTAATTTAAAATAGTAGTTAATTTTATTGATATATAATTGAGGATAAGTAATTTTAGTTCCGAATATCACTAGAGATTATTCAGTATAAATTTACTTACTTAACTAGATAAAAATTCAATTAATCCAGGAAAATTTACTAAAGAATTTCTAAGAAATTTTCAGTCTATTTTATATTTAATAATATTATAAATACGTTTTAAAGTAGCACTTAGTTAAGTAAAGATTAATATCTTTATTATATCCCAGTATTAAATATTTTTTAAAAGTAAAAAGTTATAAAACTTTCATTTTAGATATATTAACTTTATTGAAATATATTATGTATTATTAATATACAAATATTTCTCTTATGCGAAAAATTTTAAAAAATCTTTTAATTAGATTTTTATAAAAAATATTTTCTTCTTATACTTAAATAAGAATATTTATTACAAATTCTATCAATTTTATCTATTTTCAAATTACTTTGAAAAAGTTTAATATTTGTTCAATTTATAATTAATTTTAGTAAAAATTTGCTGAAAAATTTTTTTAATTTATCTTTTTCTTATCCATTAAATGATTTGTCATTTAATATCATGGTATTCATTTAAAATTGAATAATTTAGCATATCAAATAATACTATTATTAATGGTATAAAATAATTAAGAAAACTAATGAATATGTTGATTGAAATTAAAATAACAAATAAGCAATAAGTAAATTAGCCATCCCCTCTCTACTACTTCTGTTAATAAAGGAAAAATAAATGATTATTTAAATAAAAGATCAAATAAAACAAAATATACCTTTTTCTATAAATTATAATAACGATAAGAAAAAAGGTTCTCTATTACTCAGAAATCGCTTAATCGTATAAAGAAATTATCCCGATATTTATGATTACATTCTATAATTAAAAATAATTATAGAATGTATCTCCTGCTAAATAATTTTTACAAATTTCTTATCGAAAAATGATCCAAAAAAAATTGGAAATGATTTTATTATATTTTATAAATATATGGATAATAATAAAATTTATTAAACAATAAAATTGATAATCTTATGTGTTTTCTAAATAGATAAAGTTTAAATAAATATTTAAAATATTCCTAAATAAACATTCAAGTAGATTTTTCCTTACAACTAAAATGATAAAAAGATTAGAGAAACGAGATCCTATGTTTTGAATATTTTTAATTTAATATGAATAATAGAATTTATATTTTGCCAACTTTTTATTTTAGCTAGTTTTAGTAGTTTACGTTACGATATTAAGGATATAAACCTTCCAGTTATTTCATTTTAATATCAGTATTATTATCTATACTTAAACGAGATGTAAATTTATATTTATAATACTAATAAACTATTTATTTGAATAATTTACTAATATATTTTATTTACTCAAATTTTTAAATCACAAACCAATCATTTTTCTCCCTTTACAATATTATTTATAAATGGAAAAATATGAAAGATTCTAAATAATTAGATCATAATCATGATACTTCACTATTTAGAATTCTTTTTTCTCTTAAATATAAAGGAAACTATTTTCAAATATCTAAAAAATTACTTCTCCACCCCTCTCTAAAGATTAAAATGTATCTTAGTATAATTAGTTTTATTATTATTTTATTATTAAATCATTAATCTCTTAATATTTATATTTATAATTATATTATGAAATAATATTTACAAATCTTTAAGTTAAAAACTTTCAGATTTTTTATATTTATATCTAAATTATAAAAATTAATTAACAAGAAAACTTTTGAATTATATGATCAAGAATTATCACTAGAATGATAATTTCTAATAATTTTTTAAATATTCATAAGTCTATAATTTTCTTAACATAGTAAATATATAATTCTCAACAAATTTATTGAAATAACGAGAAAGTAATATAGATTACATCTATAAAAATTTTAATATACTTTTTCGAAAAAAAATCATCGGTTTTATAAAAGATATTAAAGAAATATTCTTTTTTTATTTAATTTTAAATTATTTAAAAAAGGTAGCTTAATTATTATTCTATAATTGGAAATAAACATAAAAATTATAAACAGAATTTTATTAAAAACTAAAATTATTGTTTATGAGATATAAATGATGATAAAAAATAATTATATTTTATATTTAAAGTAAAGTTTTTGAAAAAAATAAAATTTCTAATTTATGTCAATAATTTTTCTATTTCGTATAAAAATAGAACATAAAAAAATTATTAAATTATTTCATTGCAATAATTTAAATTATTATTGATTTAAAAATTATATAGCATTTCTATATTCTAAACTTAGAGATTATTATGTATTTAATTAATCTTTAATTATATTAAGAAACGAACAATAAAATATTTATTAATAAATATTTTATTGTTTCAACGTTTTTAGTAAAAATTAGATAAATGTCATTATAAATTAATTACGTTTAAGATCACTACGTATAATAATAGAAATTAGCAGATTAAAATTAATCAATATTTTCTTAAAATATTTGAATAGATCTTGATAAGATCTATTCACTATCAAATGGTTTTTTTAAATATTAATTATATTTAAGTATAAAATATAATTATAATTCCTATTTATTATTTATTTATAATTTGTATAAATCTTGGATATTCTATCATTTATGAAAATGAAATCCTTTCAATTACTTAATAGTATAGAAACTTGATTCTTCAATAAAAATAATTATCTTTTATAATTTTTTATTTTTATTATTAAGATAATTAATCTATACTATCTTTAAGTATAAAAGCAATTGTTTACTTTTGTTGTTTTAAATCGTTTATGTGCATCTAATATAGAAATCTAATTTACTATATTAAATTTTTTCTAAACTTATAAAAAGATAATTAGTAAATAAATCTCTATTGAATTAAAACTCTAATATTTTCCCCTATAGTATAAAAAGGAACCTACTACACCTAAAATATTAGTTAGAAACTTTATAGGAACTTAAATACTTTTCTAAAAAACACTTACTTTAAGGGTAAAAGTTACTATCTTTAAACAGATATATAATCTAATTAATATTGATATCTATATGCATTAATAAATCGTCTACTAGTTATTTCATTAAAAGTATAAATAAAATGAGTAATTAATTGGAATTATGATTTTTAATGATATTTAAAGAACTCAAAAAAGATTTATCAAGAAATAAATTTGTTTTTATATTCTTAATAGCTAAAAATTTTTTAAAAATTAAATTAATAATTATTATAAAATTTGATAAGTATAAAATAAACGACCATTATTATTGTTTTTAATCATTCATTATTAGTCACATCTAAATTTATTACCTACGCAAGTAAAATAATATTGAAAAAATAAATCAGAAAAGAGGAAAAAATTATAAATTACAATTTTTTATTGGTTTTAAGTAACCAATAAAATCTCCGATCATACCGATTTCTCAATTCATAACTGATAGTTAATAGTAGCCAATTTTACTCTAGAAAAAAATTAAAGACTAAAAAAGAAATATATAGTTTTTAATTGAGTATATTAAAGATAGTTAAGAGACCCTAACTTAGGGAAAGAATGATTCAAATATTATTGATCGTGAAAAATCAATTCAATCGTTCACATTTATAAATTAAATTCAATAAAGATAATTTTTAATTCAAGGTAAATCTTGATAAAGTATAGAATACTATGATAATTAAAAATGAATAATATAAAAGATCATTTTTTATATAAAATATAGTAACCATTAGTTATAATGGGGGAAGATACCACCTTTTTTCCAAGTTAATAAAATATGTATACTCGACTACTCTTATAAAAATCTTAAGATTTAATGATGCAAGGAAAAGGAATAAATTTTATATTTAAATAAATCACTACTATTCATGATAGTAATATCAAAAGTTATTAATAAAAAAGATTCTCGCGAAATAAGAGATACTGGTTAAATAATTTTTTAAATTAATAAAAGATAATAAATTATCTCCGTTAATTATCCTAGTAGATAAAATTTTCAATCGGTTTAAAATAATAAAAGTTTACAATATAATTTAATATTATCTATAAAATTAATCTTTATTAAAAGATAAACAATAGGTAGAGTAAATGATTTATTAATTTTACAATATAGAATGGGAGATGAAGAGATTCTAAAAACGATAAACCTTGTGATTTCTATATAGAATTATCATAAATTTTTATAAATAAAATGGAGAAGAAGAAAGTATATTTTTATCTAGGAGAGGGTTATCGATGGTTATTAAGATATATTATGAAATGATTATCTAAAATCTAAACAGAAAATTATTCAAATTTTTTAAATATATTATTAGAGAGGATTTATATATCCGTAGATACTTATAGTTGTAACTGTTTTCAATAATATTTTTTCAGTTTTAATGGTTAGATTTATTTAGTCAACTCATTATTTTGTAATATTTTTCTTTTTTATTCAATATACCTTTAAACGTCTTATGCGATCTTATCCGATATATTATTGTCCATTTTTATTACTTATATCTTAGGTATGTAATTAAGTTTACGTAAGATCAAAAATATATATATTAAGTCTAATATCATTATTTACTATTAAAATCAATATCACTGAATTATTAATATAGTATCAATACTCAATAAAGTATTTTAAGATAAAAATCATATTCACTGAAAATGATGAACGAATAAGATTTATATAAAAAATCAAAATTTTATTACTGAAGTATAATTCATCGAATCTATATATCTCTTCTTATAAAATTTCTTTTAAAGAGTAATATAGATAATTACCTATCGATAAGTATAGTATAATTAAAATTTACTAAAATAGATAAAAATCTTTTATAAAAAGTAACTTATCTTACTCTATACTAATAATATACTTTAAAATATTCTTGTTCATTCACATAATTATTTTATATAAGATAAGAGTTTCTAAAACTGTAAATTAAAAAATTTCAGTATCTTTCTTCATTAAACACGATTACTGAGAAATAAAAAACAGATTCACAATTTACTTACTATAACTTCTAATGCATTTTATACACATTATTTTAGATAGAATTTAAATTCTTCTAACAAATATTTAAGTAATTGTTTAACATATTATTTTTTAGAAGTTTATATCTTTAAAAGCATTAAAAAAATAAAAATTAAAATCGAACTGTTCTTAATCTCTATATTTTTTACAAAGAAAAATTAACTTCGACATTTTTCATATTCATCTTTTTATAACTCTGGAAAAGGTAAGTAGAAAAATAATCAATAAAAAACTTTTAAAAAGTAGATTTAACAACCCTTGTTATGATGATTTTGTTATTTAACTAAAAATTAAGAAATATGGGATTTTAAGCGATGTTAGATACAACCTCCTATTTCATAATTATTATGAATAATTTTTCTCTTAAAGAGATTCAGTAGAATAGAAAAACAGATCTTCTAAAAGAAGAGAATTTGTATATGTTAAAATATTAGCTATATAGATCGATAGTTTATCTCTAATCAATAAGTAGGATTATAACTGAGAAAGTATCATTTTGTACAATTTTGCATCATTTCTATACTATTTCTGAACAGAAATAGTATAGAAAATAAAATTAAGTTAAAAATGATTAAAGGTTATATTATCCAGTTTTCTAAGTAATGTTTTAATATTTATTCAAATATTATTGGATTTCTCCTTTAAAAATTAAGTTTTTAAAAAAATTTTTAATATTTATTAAAAAATAAAATCTATAAAATATAGTTTTACAAATAATTGAAATAATTTAAAAATGTTGATTTTTAGAAATCTATTTTTGTAAAAATTGAATTATTTTATATCTACTAGAAGTAAAATTAGGAGAAAATAAAGATTTATTACTTAAAATCACATTCATCACTTTTAAAAAAAAAGAAAATATCTTCTATGAATTAAGGAAAAAAGAATAAAAAGATGATTTCTATATGAATTTTTGAATTCATTCTTTATTTTACATATATATTTATATAGAAATTGTTTCTTAAATTCAAACTGAAAAAATAAAATATCTTATTAAATAATATTTAATAAATAGATATTTTAATAGATTTAATTTTTGAACTATTTAAAATAATGAATTAAATTCAAAATGAAATTTTTAGATATCAAGGATATTTTATAACTTTACTTCAATTAGATTTAAAGAAAATCTTTATTAAAAGATATCATTGAACATGATATAATTTTTCTTTATGTTTCTTCCTTTTAACAAAAAATAAAATTAAAGTAATTCCCTTCTTACTAAATTATCTTATAAAATTAAATTTTGTTTACTTATTCAACACTATCTCTACAAATTAGATAATATAATGATTAAATATAAATATTATAACTGATATTAAATATAATAAAGAGAAAATTTCTTTTTAATAACGGAGTTACTCAATTTTAATTATCAACTACTAAATAATCTGTTATTTTAACATTGGTATTTTATCTAAAATAAACAATTATTAAAGATTTAATTTGTCTCATGATAAATAAGAAATGTTATTATAATAAATATTATAATAATTAATTAAAGGACTACATTTTGTATAAGTAATAAAATGTTTTATTACTTAAGTGATCTTTATTTCTCTAAATAATCTTTTACTAAATTAGAAATACTTTAGAATATTGGAAGTTCTTAACATGATTTTTATAATCCTTGGGACCATCTAACTTACTTTTAAGTTACCGATGATTTATTTTATCTTATATTAATATCTGAATAACAAGAATCCTCAATTCCTAATACTATATTTTCATCTGAAATTAAAAATATTAAATAGGTTAAAACTATAAATTCTTATTGAAAATTACTGTACAATAATTCAATAAATAATTTCTAAAATACTATTTTAGATTAAAGAACAGGATCAATAAGATTGTATTCTATAAATAATACCTATTTCATCATTTATTGATATCCATATATTAACCACAAATTTTTTCTAGATATAATCTAGTAATATTTTATCGATTACTTTTAATCATTAAGTAACAAAATAAAATATCCAGATTTTTTTAAAATTTTTAATAAAAGTTGCAAATAAAATCAAAAGTGATATAATCACTCTTGATTTTCAAAAAAAATAAAATGTTTTTGTACAACAAATAACAAATATGTAATTTTACTTTATTTATCAATAACTAGTAAATAAATACTCTTTCTGAAACTTCATAATACAATTATTTAATTAAAAGAATATTATTTAAAAGTATCTAATTATTAAATAGAAAAGATAACATTTTTAGAGTAATAAATATATTATTAGTATAATTTAGAGCGTTATTAGAAATTATCAAAAGCTTAACTTCCTCTTTGAAATTAATTACATCAAAGTAATCATTATTGATATGGAGGCATATTCATGGGATCAAACTATTTTCTACTTGATAATCTCCAACATAGTAAAAATATTGTTATTTTTTATCCGTATATTATTAATTAGTATACCCACCATTAATTTTATGTCCTATTCAATAAAACATTCTGTTAAATAAATCTATTATGTTTAGTAATAATTATCTCTATATATTCCTAACATTAGAGTAGAGATATTTAAATTCAAATATCTTAGTATCAGGGTAGATTTTTTTTTGAAAGATTTTCTTATCTAATAAGAAGGTTATTTTCTCCTATTAGTTTCTAGCTAAATTTCCTTTTATAAAGAGAATAATTACAATTGTCTTTACTTTATACAAATAAACAGATAAACTTTTTAAGTTTAGGTATGATTTAAATAATATTTGAATATAAATATTTAATTTTTGAATAAAATTATGAAATAAAAATCCAAGGGGTTACCTTTTTATTAAATTGAATAGTTTTTTATTATTTGTTTCGAAATTAAACTTGATCATCTTTCAATATTTTACATTCTTTTATTTTAATTTTGTTAAATAACAGATATTAATGTTACGCAAAAGAAATATATGCTATTTAAGCAGCTATAATTTATAGAAAATTCTATTTTATGTAAAAAGAAATTAGATATTAAATAATTACCATTACTCAATTTTACTTCGTCTTTTATGAGATAAAATCAATAAATAACTAGTAATTGCTTATATCATTTTTTAATTTTTTCTGTTATAAATATTAGATTATTCTTTATTTAGATGATAATCGCTACCCTATTTTTATCTACGTTATTTTTTATAAAAATTATTAAAAACAATAAGATAATTGATGAATAAAATTCAATTTCTTACTTTTTTATAAAATTATTCAATTAAATCTTTATTTTGATTTATAGTAGATTATTATTTAGTCTTTTATGAAAATATGTATTTTGCATGGTAAAATAAATTTAGGAATTAATTAATTTTCGGATTTATCAAAAGTGGGTAGAGTTTAATCTAAACATTTAAATAGTGAATAAACTTTATATTTAAATCTGTTTAACTATCTATCAAAATATTTTCTTATTATCTATTAAAGTATACTAAAATTATAGTGAGAAATAATTTCTCTCTAAAATACTGTAATCCTAAAAAACTAGTAAGTTTGAATATTATTTACTATATTTAGACTATCTGAAATCAAAAAGAATAAATTTCTTCTTTAGAAGAATTTGAATTTATTTTGATAAAAAATAATATATATTATAGAAATCAAATTGAAATCTTGCGTTAATCTATGATTTTATCATAAAATAGTATTTTTTTAAGTTTTATTAACATATAACTTAGATTGTTATCATTATCATTTTAATGTTTTTAGTTTATTAATAAAATTTAATATTAAGTGACCAATAAATATTCATAGAATAAAAAGCAATCAAAATATTGTCATAAATGTTATTTTACGATATTTTAAGATCTATTGGTTCAGTTCTTTTAAAGAGAATGATTTTCTTGTGTAAAATATTTTTTCTAAAATAAATATAAGCTACTGAAGTAATTTAAAACAAATCATAAAATAAAAATGCTTATTATAATAATAAAATTATCTCCAATATAACTTTATAATGAATTTTATATATAAAAATTAAATTAGTAATTTTAATAAATAAAATTGTGTGATATTAATTTTATATAAAAACTATTAGTTTAATTAAATAGCTAAATATTATATAAATAAAATAAAGATTTATTTAATAATTTATGTTAAAAATCAGAAATAAATCTTATTTAAGATTTATTTAATTGATCAATTAAATTTAATTTAAATAAAATTTAAACTAAGTTCTTGAAAATCTCTTTACATAAATATCAATAATATTTTGATATTTAAAATTATTCAATAATTTAAAAGGTAAAAAATAAATTTCCATGATTCATTTATTCCATGTATCGAGTTGGGAAAATTATTTCACCAAAAAAACATATATTAAAAATATTTCTCTTAATTTCCTTCCAGGCGATAAAATTGGCGTTCTAATTTTTAATAGAATGGGTAAGTCAAGATTACTTCGAAGTATATAAGCTGGGATTTGATACTGAAATTGAAGGTGAAACGCATTTTAATTTAGGAAGAAAAATTGGCTAACCTTCTCCCTAAAGAATCAAAACTTAATCTAAATTAAGACTGTATACCAAGTAATTGAAGAAGGGGTTAGTGAAGTAAAAATATTCTTTTCTCCTTAACGAAATTTATAGTTCTTATATTAGACATGATGTTAACTTTGAATAAGCTTGCAAAAGAATAAGGAGAATTAGAAAAAATTCTACATTTACATGATCTACATAATTTTAATAATCAGTTAAATCGGTGCAGTCAACGCATTATACTTATCATTTTAAAAAAATAGAACAACTTTCAGGTGAAGAAATGCGTAGGATAATTATTTTCGTTTATTACTGGAAAAAATAGACATACTACTCTACTTGATGAAATAACTAATCATTTGGATACAAAATCTATTATCTAGTTAGAACAGTTTTTATATGATTATAAAGGAATTATTATTGCTGTCACTCACGATCTTTACTTTTTATATAATATTGTGCTAGTTGGATCCTTCAAATTGATAGAGGAGAGTGTATTCTATAGGAAGGTAACTATACCTCTCTTGATTAGAATAAAAAGATTTATATACCTAAAAGATATCAAAGAACCTGTTTGTCGTAAATCTATCAAAAGAACTTGAGGAGATTTTACAAAATTCTGAAGAATTATAAACAAAAGGAAAATTCCGTTTAGCTGATTTTGAAAAATTAAACAATATTGAATATTAAAAAACTAATAAAACTAATGAGTTATTTATTATTTCAATACCTCGTCTTGACGAAAAAGTTTTAATACTTAAAAATCTCAATAAATCCTATCAAAATCGTGTTTTAATTGAGAATTTTAGTTTCTCTATTCCTAAAGTGGCTATTGTTCATATGCTGGGTCAAATAGAAAGGAAAAATCAATTCTTTTCGAATGGTTTTTAGGGAAAGAACATATTTGATTTTTGTTAAATAATTTTAAGTGGAAACCGTTAAAGATTTGGCGCTATTGAAACAATTCCCTGACAAAATAGAGAATAATAAAATTGTTTTAGAGAAAATAGATCTAGCGAAAAAGATACTATACAAATCTATAACTTCAAAATCCAAAGCAGAGTCTACGTAGAGTTAATTTCAAAGGTGTTGATCACAGTGGCTAAATGAGTCGGAGAACTCCTCTAGTGATGGAACCTGATGAAATTACATCTGGAAAGACTTTTCCAAGATAGAAGTAATATTTGCTTTTATCGAATGAATAAACAAATGATTTATATATAAGTATTACGAACTTTAGAAAATGCATTACTAGAATTTCCTAGTGGTACATTAATTTTTTTTCATTATTTTTGGTTTCTTGATCGTATTGCTACTCATATTATTGAGTAATAAAAGGATGAAGGAAAAGTTCCCTTCTTTGAAGGTGATTTCACTGAATATGAAAATTATAAAAACAGGATATTAAGTTCTAAAACAATAAAACCTTATCACATCAAATATAAAAAGATGGGAAGAATAAATAATCAAAATAAAATAATATTTATTAAAACAATTTTTATTATTTAAAAAATAGTATAGTTTATTTATTTAAATAGCCATCTTGGAATCAGTTTCAAATATAACTTGAATACTTATCATAATTAAGAGAAGAAGTTATCAGTAATAAATTTAACTTAAGAACTTTATCTTCCGTATAAAGAAGAGATAAATGATTATTAATATAACGAGTTATTTTTTTTAAATTTAGCACTGAAAGATAACTATTCATGTAAATATATTTTACATGCATAAAACCTATTCATTCAAAGTAAAAATATTATGGAATAATTATTTATTTAAATATTCTTACAAGTTGATTTAAACCTAATGGATAAAATAAATCATAAAATGAAA